>CAZLJX010000057.1:0-7334 GCA_964559985.1 uncultured Bacteroidales bacterium | reverse complement strand
CCGGGCCGGGAACTACACCACCCCAGAGGGCTGGATTGGTCCAGTCGCCGGATGCATTGGGTATATATTCATCGGTTATATCCAGGTCGGCGGTCGCAGCCGAAGCCACTGTTGATGCAGTTGCTTTAAACCTGACTATCAAAGAATGAACCCCTAACAGATTCAATGTATTGGTTCCATTTATAATATCAGGAGTAACAGGTGACCAGTCTCCTCCGTCGTACTGGTATTCCATATCAGTACTTACATCAATTAAGGTTGCTGCAGGGCTGCTGGTACTGCTTACAGACACTAAAGGAGCCAATGATTGGGCAGCAATAGTAGCAACAAGACGCTGATTTTCTGGCATAAGAATCTGGCGGACAGTAACATCGACACTACCGATCCCGAAATTTACACCGGTGGTGTTACCATCATCGCAGGTATACCAGATGCTATGTCCCTTTGCACTGGTAATGGCATATTCCATCAACGAACTGGTAGCAGTGATCATACCAGCAGCCACATTGACTCCCACTCCGGCCAGGTTGACCGGGATAAGTTTATTGACTTCATTGCTGTAATCACTGTTACCGGCACTGTTAAAAGCTAAAATCCTGTAAAAATATTCATATCCTTGTTGAATGGTATTGTCGGAAAAGCTGGTTGTATTGGCCGGAAGTGTGTCGCCAAGCAATTCATAAGTTCCTGCTGAGCCCGTTTTCCGCTGCAAAATAAAACCTGTTTCATTGGCCGAGTTGTCATCCCATACAAGGCTGACTGAAGCATATGTAGAAGCAGTAATCAGAAGATTTGATGGTTTAAGAGGTACAATTTCTTCAGGAGCACCTTTAACCCAAACCGAATACGAACGGGCAGGCAGCTGAATATATATCTGGTTACTTCCGCTCACGGTAGCAAAATCAAAATCGGAATTTCCAATCATATCTGTAAGTTTATCGCCAACAGAAAGGTTTGTCATATTTACACCAATATCCACTTTTAAAGGACTGCTGTCAAAATTGATGGCAACAATCACCTCTTTTCCCCCCGTTCCGCCTGAAAGCTGATAAATAAGCGATTTTGATGCACTGCCCGAAATATAGTTTGCCGTGTAAGGTGTCCCATATCTGTTCAGGGCATCGAAACCTGAGGCATTCAGGATATATTTCTGATGAATATTTATCAGTTGGTCAATTTTTTCTTTCAATGGATTTTTATCTGGGGGGTAATAACTGGTACTGTTATCGGGATAGCCGAAATAATCGGGGTAATAAATAGTTGGTACACCAGCTTGATTATTTGTCAGAATATAGGCATAAGCGAGAATCGGGTTGTAATGAATGAGCGATGCAAAACCCGCGTCATCCCTGAAATCGTGATTATTAATAAAAGTAACTATATTAAATCCACTTGCCCCTGATCCCTGAAGGCTGCCGCCTGCAAAAATATCGCGGGTATCGAAGAATGTATTGTCGTCGCAGGCTTTGCGAAGGCTTTCGCGTAAAGTAAAGTCGAAAATTTTGGGCGAAATGGCAGCCTGTGTACCTGCATCCATATAGCTTTTAACACTGTTCACCCAGCCCGACAATTCAGCTGTATTGGTACTGTACCACTCGCCTACCACCAGCGGCAGGTCATGACCGGCATTGTGCATGGCATCGAGCATATCGCCAACAAATTCAGGCGTAAAGTGTTTTACAGCATCCATCCGGATACCGCGTATTCCAACATTTTCCCAGTTCCATATTGTCCATGCTATCAGTGTATCTTTCGTTTTGCTCTGAAACTGGTCGTAATCATAAAAGAAATACATGGCATCCCAGTCGCCGCCAAGATTGGTTGCCCTGTCGTTGTTGGGCTTGAAATAATCCCAGTGCATTTCTCCCCTCCCAGATGGAAGGTTGGCATAATTGGTGTAGGTTTGATAAACAAGGTCATTAATAATATCCATGGATCGGGATATACTCCAGATTCCATAAATCCGATGGTCGGAATAGCCGCCACTGCCTGTATTCTCCATGTAGATAAACAACGAATCGCCCGTAGCATAAAAATCAGAGGCTGTCAGTGTCAGCTTAAATTCATCGGTAAGGCAGCCGCTGTAATCCCAGGTTGTAGCTAGAAAATTACGTCCCAGTGAAATCACATTGAATGCCTGGCTGCAATCACCTCCACCGTTGGGTTCGTTCTCGGTGGTATCGGGAAGGTTTTTCCAGCCCACACGATTTGTCTGAACGTAAAATTTATAATTCTTTCCTAAAAATTTATCATGCTGCGATACCGAACGGATTTTGATATAATAATCGCCGGCACCATTGGGCGAAGCACCGCCCAGCGGAATTATGCATCTGAACCTGTCGGACGGAAAAGGGTTATCACCGGCATTGGCTTTAGCCCATGTATAGTTGGCGATATAATTTTTTAAGCCAGGGTTATCTTCGGCTTTTCCGCCGTCGCGGTGGTTATAAACCATATCGGCAACCGCTTTTATGTTGTAACGGTTAAAAGTGGCAATAACAGTATCGAGTTGTTTACGGGTACCAAAACTTACAGGTCCCTGACTGGCAATGCCATAATCAAAAAGGTCTTTCGGATCGTAACCATTGCTGTTGTTGCCGGAGCTTGCCCTTGGCAAAGGAGGGAGCCATACATAATTGATACCCGCATCGGAAAGCATTTTTGCCTTCAACGAAAGTGTATCGGCCCATCCATGACCTCCGGCGGTCTTGGGGTAATCCCAGTACCAGCCCTGCATCATGATTTGCTGGGGATAAGCGGGTGTGACTGACAATAAACAGAAAACTGCAATAAATGCCAAGCAGATTTGTACAGTTGTTTTCATATTTTTTGCGGTTTTTCAGATGAATTTTTAACTACTCAATATAGGAAAAATAAATGAGAAATCAATCAACCAACATGAAACCAACAGATGATTTTATGAATTACAGCGATTTATTGTTTTCGATGCAGCATTGTTGACCTGAGAATTGTTAATACTTGGGAAAAGACGATTTTTTTTTGGAAAACTGCAATATAAATATAAATGAGATAATTTTTGTACCAGCAATATTTCCCCGAAACCTTGATTCAATAATTTGACTTTAGCACTGAAAGGAAGATATCAACACCGGAATATGTACAATCAACATAAAAAATTGCTTTCTGTTGAAAAAAAATGAAAACATTTTTCATTAATTTTCAAAACATTATGTTGTCTTATATGTTTTATAACATATTTTTTTGACGAAAAAAATGTTATAAAACATAAAAATTCTATTTTTGTCAGCAAATTAATTTGTTATGATACAAAAAATACTCATTGCCAATCGTGGCGAAATAGCAGTCAGAATCATACGTTCGTGCCGTGAACTGGGAATTAAAACAGTGGCCGTATATTCCGAAGCCGACCGCAAAGCCCTGCATGTACGTTATGCCGACGAAGCTTACTGCATAGGACAACCTGACTCAAAACAAAGCTATCTGAACGGGGAAAAACTGGTTGAAACTGCCCTCAAAAGCGGTGCCGATGCTATTCATCCTGGATATGGATTTTTATCTGAGAATGCATCATTTGCAAAGCTTTGTAGCGATAACGGAATTATTTTTATAGGCCCTAACTGGGAGACCATATCACTGATGGGAAATAAAATTTCGGCACGCCGGCAGATGATTCAAGCCGGCGTTCCTGTTGTTCCGGGGACACTTCAGAAAGCCGGAAATCTGGAAGATATTGCAGAAGAGGTGAAAAAAATAGGCTTCCCTGTCATGATAAAAGCTGCTGCGGGTGGCGGTGGCAAAGGCATGAGAATTGTCAGGAACCTGGATGAACTTGCCGGGAACCTGCAGCTGGCAAGCTCCGAAGCAATGTCGTCGTTTGGCGACGATACCGTATATATCGAAAAATATATTGATTCGCCACACCATATCGAATTTCAGGTCATCGGAGATAAACACGGCAATGTTGCCCATTTGTTTGAACGCGAGTGCAGTATTCAACGAAGGCATCAGAAAATGATTGAAGAAACCCCTTCGCCATTTATGACTGCTGAATTACGGCAGAAAATGGGCGAAACAGCTGTTATGGCTGCCAAAGCTGTCAACTATACCGGTGCCGGAACCATTGAATTTCTTGTTGATGGCGACCGTAATTTTTATTTTCTCGAAATGAATACCCGCCTGCAGGTTGAACATCCTATCACCGAGCGCACAACAGGTATTGACCTGGTGAAAGAGCAAATCAGTATTGCTTCGGGTAAGCCATTGTCGTTCAGGCAGGATGAACTGATTCAGTTTGGCCATGCCATTGAATGCCGTATCTCGGCCGAAGACCCGGACCATAATTTCATGCCATCGCCCGGAAGAATCATGCATATTACCGAACCGAACGGACTGGGTGTAAGAATTGACGGGTATGCCTATGAAGGCTATGAAGTACCGGTATTTTACGACCCTATGATAAGCAAATTGATAGCCTGGGGACGCAACCGCGACGAAGCTATCAGCAGGATGAAAAGGGCATTGACGGAATATAAAATTACCGGCATTAAAACGGGGATCAAATACCTTGAAAAAATAATGAACCATTCTGATTTTGTTTCGGGAAACTACAATACTTTTTTCATCGATCAACACAAAAACGAACTTCAATCCCCTGTGGAAGAAGAACCACAAATAGACCGCGACATGGCTATCATAGCCGCCTATTTTGACTACCTGAACAAGATGAACAACAATGCCATGGGCGATTTTACCATCACCCGGTCGGAACAACGGTGGAAACATTACAGTTTAAGAAATAATTTAATCTGGTACTGATTATGTCGCTCGAAATAAAAATTGATAACCAGGTGATGGGTATCAAACTCATCAGTAAAGAAGGCAACAAAGCTGAAGTTGAAATTGACGGAAAGAACTACCTTATTGATATCGAAATGGTTGAAGAAGGAGTCTATTCGATTATTCATAACGGAAAATCGTTTAATATTGAACTGATACCAACCGATGGCCCAAAGCAATATTTTGCAAATACAGCTTATGCCTCGCACGAAATAGAGATCATAGATGCCCAGAGCCGTTATCTTCAGAACCGCAACAAAAATGCAGGACAGTCAGCCGAAAAAATGATAGCTTCACCTATGCCCGGTAAAGTGGTCAGGGTAGCAGTAAAAGAAGGCGATGCAGTACAGCAGGGAAGCCTGTTGATTGTAATTTCGGCCATGAAAATGGAAAGTGAATACAAGGCATCGTTCGACGGTGTCGTAAAAAAAGTATATGTATCTGAAGGCGATACAGTTATGGGCAATCAGCCATTGGTTGAAATGGATTAAAGAAATATTTTATGCAAAATCTGGAAGAGAAATACAATTTGTTTGAAAAAAACAATACCAGTGCTGAAAATGGCGGTGGTGACGAAAAGATTTTAAAACAACACCAGGCAGGCAAAAAAACTGCCCGTGAGAGGATCAATGAACTGCTTGATCCGGGCTCATTCAGCGAAACCGACAAACTGGTAACCCACCGCAATACCGATTTCGGACTCGATAAGATTGCCGGTGACGGTGTAGTAAGTGGTTTCGGAAAGATTGACGGCAGGCTGGTTTGTGTTTATGCCTATGATTTTACTGTTTTCGGAGGAACACTGAGCCGTGCCAATGCCGATAAAATTGTTAAAATTCAGCAGTTGTCATTGAAAATGGGAATTCCAGTCATAGGGCTGAATGATTCGGGTGGAGCAAGAATACAGGAAGGCGTGCAAAGTCTTGCAGGATATGCAGATATTTTTTACAACAATGTCAGAAGTTCCGGAGTTGTACCTCAGATTACCTGCATCATGGGGCCATGTGCAGGCGGAGCAGTTTATTCGCCGGCACTGACAGATTTTATCATCATGGTAAAAGATACCAGCTACATGTTTGTTACGGGTCCGGATGTTATCAAAGCAGTAACCCATGAAGAAGTCAGTAAGGATGAACTTGGGGGTGCCATGATGCACAATGCACACAGTGGTGTTGCCCATTTCATGGCTGAAAACGACGAACAGGCATTAATGCTGATCAGGGAACTGATGAGTTTTTTACCTTCGAACAATATGGAGGATGTACCTATAGTTACAACAACCGACAGTCCTGCCAGACAGGACGAGAAACTGCAGGACATGGTCCCGGCTGATGCCAATAAACCTTATGATATCAAAGAACTGATTGAGACCGTTGTTGACGACAATAATTTCCTTGAAATTCAGTCGTTTTTTGCTAAAAACATTGTTATTGGTTTTGGAAGACTGGCTGGCAATACAGTAGGTATAGTGGCAAACCAGCCCTTGCATCTTGCCGGAGCACTCGATATTGATGCCTCGGTAAAAGCGGCACGCTTTGTCAGATTCTGCGATGCTTTTAATATTCCCATCATCACTTTTGTTGATGTGCCGGGATTTTTACCCGGTACAGCACAGGAATCGAACGGCATTATCAGGCATGGGGCCAAACTGCTTTATGCTTATTCCGAAGCAGGAGTGCCGAAAATTACTGTAATTACACGCAAAGCATACGGAGGGGCTTATTGTGTGATGGCCAGCAAGCACCTGGGTGCTGATTTCAACTTTGCCTACCCCACTGCCGAAATTGCTGTGATGGGTCCCGAAGGTGCTGTTAATATTCTGTATCGAGGCAAAATTTCAGAGACTACAGAACTTCAACACAAAATTGACGATTACCGTCAGACTTTTGCCAATCCTTATAAAGCTGCCGAACTTGGGTATATTGACGAAATTATTTATCCGATGCAGACCCGTTCAAAACTCATACAGGCGCTCGAAATCTCGCGTGGAAAAAGCCATCAGAACCCACCCAGAAAACACGGAAATATTGTTTTATAGCCACAATTGCTAAAAATTAGAAATAGCTCAGACAAGCAATTATCTCAAACCGGATTACAAACAGGAACGGCAGGTACCCCTGCCTTTCTCCTGAATTATTTCATGATTTTTTAAGAACTGAAATTTTATCCTACCTGAACGGATTTCCCAGCTTCATGCCCGGGTCACCCGGAGGATCGCTCTGCATGACCATCGATATCCCTTTGTCTATCTTTACCTTCTCTACCCGCGGACGGGTGTAGGCCTTTTTATTTCTTTTCTGTGTTTTCATACTTTTTTGTATTTATAAACCGGACACCTCGACAAGCTCAGTGCCCGGTTATTCCTGTTATTTAATCAACATTCACTTTCTGTACCATGATGCCCTGGGCCGATACTACTTTCACAATGTACGTGCCCTGGGTTTCCATTTCAATGGCCTGCAATGTACCATTCATCTCAACACTGCGCAACTCGCTGCCAACCAGATTGTAAACCT
>CAZLJX010000056.1:0-9226 GCA_964559985.1 uncultured Bacteroidales bacterium | reverse complement strand
AATACAATGAATAATTTAATCATAACACATAACTAGCAACTTAGATTAATTATTCCAATTCATATTACGATGGTTGTTTTGGTATTTATAACAGCCCTGCTGTTGTTGAACTTTGGGATCACACCGGCCTGGTACGTACCTTTTCCCCAAACGCACCACTTGGAAACGACGGAAATACATGGCAGGTTTGCGAAGTCAATGTCAGCGGTACATCTTATAGTATAACCACCCTGAACACCTATGTATATTCATCAGGATCGGGCAGTGTTACCAAATCAAACGATAGCAAAAAGAATATTACCTTTAATGTTGATGATTTTTAATGCTTTGTAACTTAATTTATAAAAGCTGCATGGGTGAAAATCCTGCAGCTTTTTTGTTGTTGCAAATTTCTAAAAACGGATGCTTATTCCCCCCAGGTAATGTCTTGGCGCCTGCGGAAAATATCCATCCATCACACGATCCTCACCTTCATACCGATAGGGATAAACCCAGGCATTGGTTTCGTATTCAGCATTCATCAGGTTATTGATGATAAAATAACACGATATACGGTTTTTCTTCAATGTAAAATCATAACCCAGCCTGAGCGTACCTTCAAGATAAGCATCGAGCATACGCTCATGGTTCGATGTATTATCAATAAATTGCGCTCCCGTATAATTAAAAATCAAAGCGGCTGAAAAATTCCTGACCGGATGCGATATAAATTCAATACCCCCGGTTATAGCAGGTGAGAATGATAAATCGGAATTTTTATAATTCACGGTATCCTGACTCCATGTATCCCAATTATCGATAAATTGAGTAAAGGACGTTATTTTATTCTGACTCAATGTTAGATGCCCCTTCAGTCCAAAATAATCTGAAAACGTATATCCGCCAGCCATTTCAAGCCCTAAACGATACGATTCGGGCACATTGGTCATGACAGGATCACCTACATCATTTATTTCGCCTGTAAGCACCAGTTGATCAATATAATACATATAATAGATATTCACTGAAGCAAATTGCCGGCTTTTGTTCATTCTGAAACCCAATTCATAATCTATCATTTGTTCGGGCTTCGGAAGTGGTTTGGTCGGGTCGGCATCTACAATATTGTTGCGGTTTGGTTCGCGTTGAGCAATAGCTGCAGAAAAATAAGCAGCAGTATTTTCATTCATCCTGATCATCATTCCCATTTTGGGATTTAAAAAAGTATAACTCAGGTCATAATTCAGATTCCTTAATCCACCTTCTGCTGCCGGTTTATCATCCAATCCTTCCAGGCTGTACAAAATTGCCCTGAATTGAAAATCGCCGAAAAGCGAAATGAAATGATTGATATCCCTGTTGATGCGTACAAAACTGCTGATATCGGTTTTAACACTTCTGCTTCTGTACCATTCAAAGTCAGGTTGAATGGTACTATTATTTATTCCCGCCCATAAAATACGGCCAAAATGACGGCCAATGTATTGATTACAACTCAATCCGGCTATAAACTCCATATTGGCATTATGATGGGTAAAGTCCGTAACAAATCCGTAAAAATCATTATCAAGCCATTTCCGGTCAATAAAATCAGAACGGGTAAAAATATTCGCACCAATCACCACTGGCTGCAATCCGTATTTCGAAAATTTCCGGTTAAAACGGTACGATTCATAAAATCCTTTCCCTTTGGTATAATGCAATGTAAAATGCAGGATTGAACTATCGGCTAATGAAACGGAAGCCAAAGCCTGAAAGTTATTTTGCAAATAATCATCCACCTGGTTTTTATACAGGTAACGATTGAAGGTACGTGCCTCCGACCGGCGAAGGTTTTGAATTTCGGCAGGGCTCCATTCATCGTCAGCGACCAGCTTTTGCATTAATGCCGTGTCGTTTTTTAACTTGCATTTGGGTATACCGTTCCATGCCTGTTGTGTAATTTCATGCCCTGAAAAAAAATTCAGTTTTATAAAAGCTTTATCTGTATGATAACCTCCTGATAAATAAAATGATTTTAGATCAGAGGCGGATCGGTCGATATAGCCATCGGAACGGATTGCTGAAAAACGGGTATTAATGACAAAATGTTCATTTATAAGCCCTGTACCCGCTCTGACCGCTGTTTTTAAGGTATTAAAGCTGCCATAAAAAGTGTTTAATTCACCATAAGGTTCTTTATTCAGCATTGTGGTACCCATATTGATGCTTGCCCCAAAAGCTCCTGCCCCATTGGTTGACGTACCTGCCCCGCGCTGAATCTGCATCTGACCAATACTCGAAGCAAGATCGGGAATATCGACCCAGTACACCGCATGCGATTCTGCATCATTAACCGGAACACCGTTAAGGGTAACATTTATGCGATTCATATCCGAACCCCTTATACGGATTGAAGTATAACCAACACCATTCCCTGCATCGCTGCTTACCACGACCGAAGGAACCGAAGTTACCAGGTATGGCATATCTTTAACGGGGTTTTCCTTTTTCAGATCCTCGCGACTGAGATTGGTATAAGTTACTGGCGTAAAAGCTCCGGCCCGTGTGGCCGAAATGATAATTTCTTCCGTGGTAGTAATATCAGGAACCATTGATACTTCAATATACAGGTCATTTAATACCTGGACTTTACGTACAAATAATTTATAACCAACATAACTCACCTGTATTTCATATTCGCCAGCCTGCATCTGGCCGAGCTGAAAAAAGCCCCTGGCATCGGTTACTGTGCCTTTCCCGGTTGATGCAAGTACTACATTTGCAGCTGCTAACGATTTGTTTTTCTCATCCCTGACAATTCCGGAAATATGATACTGTGCATCCGAAACAACAGCCATTAGCCATAAACTGAATAGAAAAAGATTTTTTTTCATAATGCAGATAAGTTTTTAGACTTTCACATAAAAAAACAATCCGCAATGGAGGTCTTGATTACAAATTCCCTTCGCCGGAATTACCCGTATCAGGTTCATTGGGTATGATCTCAGCCCTTATTTTTAAGGCACCCCATTGTGCGATAACACAACAAAAATAAACAATTTTTCAAAAAAAAACCGGATTTTCTCCGGTTTTATAAATAATTGAAAAACTTTTTTTCAGCTAATGATAATATTTTTTTTAACCTGCAACACTTCGTCAAAGGCCTGCTCAAAACTTTTTTTAGGCATGGCACCCATTGCCATCTGTGGTTGCCCGTTCAGCGGTATAAATAATAGTGACGGAATACTCTGAATTCCAAAAACCGAGGCCAGTTCACGTTCCTTTTCAGTATCAACCTTATATATGTCAATTTTACCTGTATATTCTGAGGCCAGCTCTTCAAGAACGGGAGCAACCATCTTGCATGGGCCACACCAATCGGCATAAAAATCAATCACGGCAGGTTTTTTTCCTTCAAATTTCCACTCTTTATTTATTTCATAATTAAAGATTTTCTCTTTAAAACTTGTGGCAGTTAAATGTTCAATCATAAGTTTAAGTATTAAATTATTTAAATATTTATATATGTTTATACAAATTTAATGCCAGATATTTTATGCCAGAATGACAGGTCAATTTGAGCATATTGCAGTTAAATATTTTAATACGAAAAACCCTGGAACTATTAATATTAATGAATTAATGGTTTTTGGGGATAACTACCGGGAAATCGTAAATAAATTCCAGAAAATGCGGTTTACCTAAAATATATGACAGAAAATCGAAATATACTTCCGAAAACTGGAATTTATCGACATTGTAATATACCCTTGGTAAAGGTTGGTTGCCAAGTTCGCCCATATCAATAGATTTGGTGTTGAACTCCTCAAGTTCCTGGTAACGCACCACCTTGCTCAGTACCGGCATTTGGCCGTAATCCTCACGAAGCAGCAGATCAACCACTTTGTCAGCAAGGGTAGTTGTAAGACGGCGGTCGTACAGACGACATTCGCCAGAGCGGGCATAATACCCCACAACCTGTGCTCGGGCATCGATACCGAGTTTTGCTGAAATTTCACCGGCAATAATGCCGCTTATCCCACCAAGCCTGGGGTGGCCATATTCATCAAGTTCAGAACTTGCATAGATCACATCGGTTTTGCCGGTTTGATCGTTATACCACCGTACACCTTCAGAAACTGCAATTATCAAGGCTTTTTTAGGCGAGCTGAGGTACCTTTCCTTTACCACTTCCATAAAGAAATCCTTGCGTTCACGGGTCATTTCAAGTTCAGGAACCAAAGCCATCTCGGCACCACCAAAGAGCGCTCCACCAGCAAGCCAACCGGCGTCACGCCCCATCAGTTCAAGAACGATGATGCGTGAGTGCGATTCGGCCGTAGTGCGTATGCGGGCGGCAAACTCCATAATGCCTTTTATAGCCGAAGGAAATCCAGGGCATAAAACCGCTTCGATTTCCTCTCCCTGAAAAGTATGTATAGTATTAGTTTTTAAATCGTTATCAATAGTTTTTGGAAATCCGATTACAGGTACTCCTTCGGTCTCGTAGAGGCGTTTTGCAGCTCCGTTGGTATCGTCACCGCCAATAGATACCAGCACATCGATGCCGTACCTTTCGAGATTTCGCAAAATCTGCGGAACACGGTTTTCAGGATTTTTTTTCGATGGAAAAGGATTTGTTCTGCTCGATCTGAGTGCAGTGCCTCCATAAATACCATCGTAAGGCTGGTTGGTAAGATCGAGGATATCGCCATCGCCCAGCAAACCTTTCCATCCATGCCTGATACCATAGACCTTGTAACCGAGAAAAGAAGCCCTGTTGCGAATGGCTTCAATGCTTGAATTCAGTGCAGGGGTATCGCCACCACCGGTAAGAATGGCAAGTGTTTTGCCATGGAACAGTTTATGCTTTTGCTTCATATTAATGATATTATTCGAATTAATCTGAACTGGTTACTTCTTGTAAAATCAAGGTTGAATATAATTTTTTTTCTCTTCTGCTCCAAACAAAATTTCAACAAAATTTCAAAACCGGTAAAAAACATTAAATAGCATCAATAAGTTTTTGCAACCGGGCAATGTCGTTGTCAAACTCGGCCGACAGTTCTTCAGGGAATTTACCATACCCACCAAGTCGTTTTGAAACTGTATTGCACAATATTTCCCACATTCCCGATTTACGGGCATTAACAATCTGACTGAGTTTAACTTCGACAGGCTGGAGCTGGTATTTTGCTGCCAGAAACCGTATATGTGCCCGGGTTTTCTCAATGGCCAGTTTCATCGTTTCTAACTGCTCAGTTTTAAGATTATTGTCAGTTTTAAACATCACAGTTTCTGATGGTGGTTGTAGCGCCTGGCTAAGCTCAGTCAGTAATTTTTCAACCGAATAAACCGATGCTGAAACAGAACGAAGGTGGTTTTCGGGCAAAGTTACCTTTTTCATGATTAGCTCCTTAATGTTGCAATTAAACGTAAGGGATTCAGCAATAGTTCCAGTGCATCAATTACCGAATGACAGACGATATGGGCATTGAAAATGGTTCTTACAGAAGCACCTTCGGTCTGAACAAGTGCAATAGCCAGCGCAGCACTTTTGAGCATTAAAGCATCGTTTGAACCGTTGCCGATGGCAATGACATTTTCGTTGCCCAGCATTTTGACATATTGCTCTTTCCCAATATCCTGATGAAGTTGGGGTAAAATTTTCCAATGACACGGGATGTCAGTAACACTGCTTTTCAGCTTACCAAAGGTGTCGGCTGTAATAATGTGAATGGTAAGGCTTTCGCTTAATCTCTCGAGCAAAGTTCTTACACCCCCGATCATATTGCCATCTATGGCCAGGGTGCCGTTATAATCGAGAACAAGATGCTCAGCTTCAATGGTTTTAAAACCAGGAATATCAATTATTAACATGATCAGATATTATTATTTGGTAATAACTTTTTATAATTCAGAAACGTGAAGAAAGCCAGAAAATACATCATCAGTTAAATAATTAAAACTTGTACACAAAATATTTAAACTATAAGACTCTTAATTCAATGACTTTTTAATGGCTTCAAGTTTTTCAATGATGGTTTGAATTTTACCTATATCTTCAGGCGATTGGTTCAGAATATTTTCAACGGTAGCAATTTCATTTGCCATATATTGTAAAGCCTGCCGGTGAATTCGGTCAATGGTTTTAATCATTTTTTCATTCAGATCGGAAATATACCGCTGCAGGTTTTTTTCGGTTTCAAACGGAATCTGCCTGCTAAAATGTCTGAAAATTAGTTTTCTGAACATCCTTACGGGCAGGAAAAACAACAAAATATCAATATGCGAATCAAACGCCCTGTAAATTGAAATATCAGGGATATCGATGCCTGCAAAATCGATTTGCCAGACAGCTTCGGGCAAATGTATCCCGAAAGCATGGAACAGTTTATCGTCAATTTGCTGACGGAATCGTAATGCCGAAAAATGGTAATATCCCGCTGTTTCTTTGATAATTTTATTCGAAGGATCGAAACAAATCTGATCTATGGCAGCAATTTCTTTGTGCAGCATATTTTGCAGCCAGGATTCAAACTGACGTGAAATACCAAACAATGAACCTTTCCACAAAAAATAATCATTTTTGAATTGTATGGACAGTTTACCTGAGATTTCCACACGATGAGGCATGATGATTTTTTCAAGTTTATCGCGTATTTCATTTTTAAATGACGAGCCCGATGTCAGCATTTCTCTTTCGATATGCCGCCGGTTTGAGGTAATATCATTCAATACGCTGGCTACAGCATCTTTCCCGGTTTTACGTTTTATGGCCGTTTGAAGTGAGAGATTAGCGTACATCAAACTCTGCTCAACGGCATAATGTGTTTTAAACAGTTTCAGTTTCTCCAGCTTTTGTTTTGTATTTTGCTGCAATGGAACCAGAATATTTTGAAAAATGGTATTCCGGTGGTTTTCAGAATTGTAAAAAACTGAGAATGGAAAAACCGGAATGTCAGCCGGTAGGTTTTTACTGAGTGATGTATTTATATACGAAGTAATTTCGTCCAGTTGAGCATGATCGAACAGATCGGTTTTGGTTAAAACGATAGCGATTTCGGGGCAATAATGACGTATGCCTTTCATTAAACTTATATCTTCATCAGACAAAGGTCTTTCTGTACTTATACAAATGATGGCATAACCGGTAAACGGGATCCACTGAAGTGTTTCTATGGTATTATGACGGTAAAGGCTTCCCAAACCAGGGGTATCAATCAGGTTGATATTATGAAAAGGTTCAAGTCCGGGATAATCGATAACCGCCTGTTTTACTTTCTTAATATTTTCAGGATTATGTTTTTCGGTGACATATAAAGGCAAAGCTGCAATATCGGTAGTAATTTGAGTGTCATCTTCAAATAAAACCGTCAGCATATTTGTATCACCGTAGCGGATACGTGTAACAATGGCAGTTACCGGAACTACCCCTGAGGGCAGTAAATCCTTACCAAGCAGGCTATTAATGAATGAACTTTTCCCCGATTTAAACTGTCCTAAAACAGCCACAAAAATGGATTGATCGGGATTATGAAGCAAATCGGTTAACGGACTGGTCAGTTTGGGTGCGCCAATAGTGAGGCATATTTCTGATAATTCTGCATTAATTTTAGAATAATCAATCATATCAGGCCGGTATCATGATAAAACCAATCTTTTATCGAACAAGGTTAAAAATAAAAGGGGGTTTCCCCCCTCAGTATTTTGAAATTTTTAAGCATTCAAAAATGCTTTTTTACCAGCAAATTTTGAAGTACTTCCCAGTTCATTTTCAATACGCATCAGTTGGTTGAATTTTTCAATGCGTTCGCCACGACAACCACTTCCGGTTTTAAGATGTCCGGCATTTACGGCTACGGTAAGGTCGGCAAGGAAACTATCGATGGTTTCTCCACTGCGGTGCGAGACAAAAGCATTGTATTTATTTCTGTAAGCCAGTTCAATGGTTTCTAAAGTTTCGGAAACTGTACCAATCTGGTTCAGTTTAATCAGCACAGAGTTGGCAACGCCTTTGGCAATTCCTTCGGCAAGAATCTGCTTATTGGTGCAGAAAATATCATCTCCAACCAGTTCAATTCTGTTGCCCAGCAACTTAGTAAGGTTTTGCCAGCCGTTCCAGTCATTTTCTGCCAATCCATCTTCAATTAGCACAATAGGATATTGGTTGACCCATTTTTCCCACAACTTAACCATATCATCGCTTGAGATAAATTCTCCGGTACTTTTAAACAGTTTATATTTTCCGTCCTCCCACATTTCGCTGGCTGCAGGGTCGAGGCAGATGCTAACATCATCGCCTGGTTTGTATCCAGCTTTGGTAATAGCTTCGAGGATTACTTCAACGGCTTCGTCGTTTGATTTCAAGTTTGGAGCAAAACCACCTTCATCACCAACACCGGTGCTATAACCTTTGGCTTTAAGCACTCCTTTTAAGGTATGAAACACTTCAATTCCCATGCGGATAGATTCGGTAAAGGAAGATGCACCATGAGGTGCAATCATAAATTCCTGAAAATCAACATTATTATCGGCATGTTTACCACCGTTGATGATATTCATACATGGGACAGGCATAAGATAGGCATTGCTTCCTCCAAGGTATTGGTAAAGCGGGATACCTGCACTCATGGCTTCGGCACGGGCATAAGCCATTGAAACACCAAGGATAGCATTGGCTCCAAGTTTTGACTTATTGGGTGTATTGTCAAGATCAATCAGGTAATAATCGAGGTCACGCTGGCTATAAAAGTTTTTATCCTCAATTTCACGGGCTATAATATCATTTACATTCTTTACAGCCTGAAGCACGCCTTTACCAGCGTAACGTTTTTTATCGCCATCACGCAGCTCACAGGCTTCACGTTCGCCGGTTGATGCACCACTCGGAACCATGGCGCGTGCTACGGTACCATCTTCAAGTTCAAGATTTACTTCAACAGTCGGATTTCCCCTTGAATCGAGGATTTCCATTGCTTCAACATTTTCTATTCTCATAATTTACTGATTTATAGTTATACAATAATTTTTAATTCTGATTGTTTTTATTTCAAAACCGATAAAAACAACTGCTAAAAATACGATTTATTTTTTTCAATTTATCTATTAACGTTAAATCTTTTGTCACCGGCATCCTTTAAAATGTATAAAAAAGAAAACCAAAACCAGTAAAAAGTGCTAAACTAATTGACTTTTTTATAAATATGCATCTAAGTACATGACAAAATTTTAATAATAACGTCAATGTCTTGTATTACAACAC
>CAZLJX010000055.1:0-9444 GCA_964559985.1 uncultured Bacteroidales bacterium | reverse complement strand
AGTCAGGTTTGAAGTCTTGTTACCCAATTTTTTTTGCGCAATTACCTTTAACGGTTGGCGGTATGGTTAGTTGCTGATTTCGATGCACTTTCCTATCAAGATACAACTACTTTTGATACGAGCTGAAACGCTCGAATACGCACTGCACCGGCAATTAACTATACCGCTTGTTGGCAACTGGTGTTTATTCATATCCGTCTGTTTGTCATTTATTTAGCTTTAATTTTCAAGTCATCATCAATCTGCACTAACCTAACCACGAAGCACAAATTTATTTTGTTTTTTTGTGGGAGGGCAACCCTAAAACCGCCCTTAAAGGTGGTTACTTGGGCTGGCTTTGCAAGCTCTTTGGCAAGCTTTGGTCGTGCGTTGGCTCGTGCAGCTTGCCAATGTGTTTGCAAATTGGGAGGGCATTATTATATGTTTTTAATGACCTTCTCCAGTTTCGCCCTAATTTCGTAAGCGATTTCCCCCAACTTTTCATTTTCAACTGCCTGCATGGAAGCCACGGGGTCAACGGCAGCTACTTCTGTTTTGCCATCATCCAACTCCTGCACAATCACATTGCAGGGGAGCATGGTTCCGATTTTGTTTTCGGCTTGGAGTGCTTTATATGCAAAAGGAGGATTGCAAGCACCCAAAATCCGGTATTTTCTGAAATTGACATCCAGTTTCTTTTTCAATGTGGCCTGCACATCAATATCAGTCAACACCCCGAAACCTTCTTTTTTCAATTCTTCTGTTACTCTTTCGATGACTTTATCGAAAGATACATTTTCAAGTTTTTTGCTGAAATAATAGTTCATAATATTTTATGTTTTAAGTGGTTATAAATTTACAAATTATTTTAGTATCTGCCGAACCTACTTCCCTTTTAGAACGCGTGAAGCGTTTAGTATAGCTATCAAAGCCACTCCCATATCCCCGAAAACAGCTTCCCACATTGTGGCAATGCCGAATACGCCAAGAACTATAAAAAACAGCTTTACACTCATTGCAAAAATAATATTCTGCCATACGATAGTTCTTGTTTTCTTAGCTACATCAATGGCATCAATTACTTTTGATGGAGAATCGGTCATCAGCACCACATCGGCAGTTTCGATAGCCGCATCGGAACCGAGTGCGCCCATGGCAATTCCCACATCGGCACGGGCAAGTACAGGGGCATCGTTTATACCATCGCCCACAAAAGCAACTTTGCTGTTTTTGTTCAGCATTTTTTCGATATGCTCAACTTTGTTTTCAGGTAATAATTCGGCATAATATTCTTTAATACCCAGCTTCCTGGCGAAAATATCCGCGGCATACTTGCTGTCGCCTGTAAGCATTACTGTCTTAATGCCTTTTTTATTTAAACGTCCGATAGATTCTATGGAATCCTCTTTCAAACTATCTGATATAACAATATAGCCAGCGTACTTTCTATCAATCACAACATGCACAACCGTACCTTCAATTTCACATTTGTCATGTTCTATATTTTCTTTATGAAGAAGCTTATCATTCCCAACAAATATTTCTTTATTATCGATGTATGCTTTAACTCCGTGTCCTGATATTTCTTCCACGTTCCCGATTCTCGAATTGTCAATATCCAACTTATGTGATTCGAGTATGGATTTTGCAATCGGGTGGTTAGAATTATATTCAGCATACGCTGCGTATTCTGATATTTCTTCCTTTGAAAAGCCGTTTGAAGTCACAATTTCGGAAACCTTGAATTCGCCTTTGGTCAATGTGCCTGTTTTATCAAATACCACCGTCTTTACTTGTGTTAGCGCATCCAAAAAGTTGGAGCCCTTAACCAAAATACCCCTTCGGGAAGCCCCACCAATTCCACCAAAATAACCCAACGGGATGCTAATGACAAGAGCGCAGGGACAAGAAATTACCAGAACGACCAATGCCCTGTAAATCCAATCGCTAAAAGTTGCGCCACTTATTAAAATCGGGGGCAAAACGGCAAGCAGTAGTGCGCCAAATACTACAACGGGTGTATAATACTTAGCGAAAGTGGTAATGAACTTTTCAGTTTCTGCTTTTTTTGATGTAGCATTCTCTACCATCTCAAGGATTTTAGAAATAGAAGATTCACCAAAAAGGCGTGAGACTTTAACTGTGATTAATCCGGATTGATTTATCATGCCCGCCAATACTTCATCGTTTGATTTTATTTTTCGCGGGACACTTTCCCCTGTGAGTGCGGAAGTATCAACAAATGAACTGCCATCAGTAACCAATCCATCCAAAGGAATTTTTTCGCCTGCTTTTACTACTATCTCGTCACCAATATTCACATCTTCTGGCGAAACCTTTATTATATCCCCGTTATTTTTAAGGTTCGCATAATCAGGTTTAATTTCAAGTAGCGATTTTATCGACCTTCGAGACCGGTTTACAGCTAAATCCTGAAACAGTTCTCCAACAACATAAAATAACATTACCGCTACCGCTTCGGGCATTTCGTCTATTGCAAAAGCCCCCAGAGTTGCAATAGTCATTAAAAAATGTTCGTTAAAAACCTGGCCCCTGATGATGTTTTTTATTGCTGCTGCAAGGACTTTCCATCCCACAATCAAATAAGCTGTGACAAATACCGCATATTCAGCGAGGTGAAAAGGTGTATCGTGAAGATCTTCTTCGAATATCAGACCGATAATTAAAAGAAGAATGCCTGATGCCGCTTTAATTATTGTCCATTTGTTTTCGGCAAGTTCACTTGTTGAAACCAATGTTTTCCCTTTATCATTGTCTTCCACTTCAACCTCCGGTTCTATCTCCTTGATACAGGCTTTAACCTTTTCAAGATTATCTGTATCAATTGTCATCGAAGAGTTCGCGAAATTGACACTCACGAATTTTACATCATCCAGTTTGGCCAGGTTGTCTTCAATTTTTGCAGCGCAGGACGCGCAATCCATGTTTTTCAATTTATATTTTTTCATTTTATATAGTATGAATCAATTAATATACTTAAAGACAACCCAACTAACCAGAACAGTCGTTACACGAAAATTAATCTTTACCATTTTCCAGCCCTGTTTTTACCCGGTACACCTTTTCAACATTGGAAACATAAATTAGCCCATCGCCCGGATTTCCCGTGCGTCCGTGTTCTGATATGATGGCGACAATTTTATCCACATCGTTTTTGTTGCACACAATTTCAATTTTGGCCACCTGGCTGTCGGTAATTGAAAAGTGGGTCGAAACTGATGGGTCTTCGGTTTCAAGGTTCCCTGTCCCTTCTGCCATTGAAACCGTCAGATTAGAGAAACCGGCTTCGAGTAAGTGATGAAAAATGTCATTCACTTTAAATGGCTTTACAAATGCTTTTATTTCTTTCATGATATTATATTTTTTATGTTGGAAAATTTGATAATTGATATTCTCTTTGTTTGCTATTCTTCGCCCGTTTCGCCTTTTTTCATTTCCGATAGCAGGTAATAGGCATTGTTCATGGCCACCAACGAACCTTTTTTCAAGGGTGAAGACAGTTTTATCTCTACAAAACCATCTTCCTGCTGACCACTGATAATTTCTACCGGTTCAAATTTCCAACCGTCCTTATCCTGCTCTGAAATAAATATTACTGATTTTCCGTCCTCATTAACAATAGCTCCTTCGGGAAGTGCATAGGCATAATCTTCACCCGTAGAAATTCTTCCGGTGATATACATACCCGATATCAATAGGCCTTTTTTATTTTCAATTTCGGCATGAACATGCACTGCCTTGGGGTTTTGTTCAAAGGATTTGCCCACGGCAAAAATTTTAGCTGACAAGGTTTCACCGGGAACCGATTCAATTGAGAAAGTTACGTTTTGACCTTCTTTCACCTTGTGAACGTCTTTTTCGAAAACCATTAAATCTGCATGGATATGGTCGTTGTTGATTACCTCAAACATTTGCATCTGGGGGTCAACATATTGCCCGGTCTTTACGTTCACTTTTTCGATGAAGCCATTGATTGGACTAATTACCGGAACTTGTTCAACAATATTTCCCTGTTTAATTTTCTCCGGGTCGAGTTTAAGTAATTTCAACTGGGCTTCTAGGTTTTTCACTTCACCAGTAAGTGAGAGGAAATCAGATTGTATTTTTTGAAAATCCTTGCCTGAACCAACCTGTTCCTCGTATAACCTTTTTTGCCTTTGGTATTCTTTGTCTGCATATTGTAACTGGTTCCACGCATTTAAATACCTGGTTTGTAAATTCAGTAAATCGGGATGACTCAGATAGGCCAGTACCTGCCCTTTGTTAACCTTTTTGCCTTCAAAAACATCAATTGAAATGATATTTGCACCAATGATTGCTGTTACTGAAGCCTCATTCTGGGGCAATACCTCAAGCTGCCCATTGGCCACAACCACACTTGAAAAATTACGTTTCGACAAGGTATCCACTTTCATCCCTAAGGCGTTAAATTGTTGTGCTGTTAACACAACAGTTGTTAAACCGCCTTCGGCATTTTCTTCCTGACTTCCGCTCTCCTCGGCTGTTTCAGGTTTTTGGCTGCAAGCCGAAAAGGCAAAGATGAGAATTCCTGCTATGATTACTGTTTTCATAGTTATGAGCATTTTTTTTATTATTTCTATTTTCATTTTTTTTATTTTGAAGCATTTATAAAATATTCAACCTTGAACCTTGAATCGAGATAGTTGGCATTCGCATCCCAGTAATCGAATTCAATTTGCATGGCATCCCTCATGTTTTGGAGGAAAGTAACATAATCAATTGCACCCTCCCTATAGGCTGTGATTGCCCCCAGCTTTTGTTCTTTGGCAACGGGCAATGCCACGTTACGGTAATATTCCGTTGTGGTCAGCCATTTTTGATATTCCTCAAACATGCTTTTAAACGTAGCATTGATCTCCAATTTTTTTTGGTAAAAATTCTCCCTCGCAATACTACTTTCAATTTTTGCCGATTGTGTTTTGCCTGATTGTGAAGCGAAAACAAGCGGAATACTTAACCCGAACTGGTATTTATAAAACCCGGTTTTGGTGCCGATTTTCTGGCTCCCATATTCGGCGATAAATTTTGGCAGGTATCCTGACCTTGCCAATTTAATCCTTGCATCGGCCAATTGCACCCTTTGTTCATAAAGTTGCAATTGAGGGTGTTGATAAATCGAATCCAAAGGTAAATATCCCGGAACGCCCGCATCTTTAATAGAATTGTCATCGACCGTAAAGACGGTATCACTAACAAGCCAAAGATTTAATTTTTGCAGGGCAATTTGGTAGTCCATTTTTGATTTTTCCTTTTGGACGGTGATTTGTTTGGCCTGGTTTGATGCTGACAGGTATTCAAGTTTTGACGTGGCCTGGGTCTCATAGCGCAGCTGTGCAGCCCGTTCAAAATTCCTGAAAACAGAATCGAGTTGTAAATAAAGCCTGTACCGGTTTTTTGCACTGTACACTTCACCCCAGGCAATACTAACTTCGCGCACAAGTTCTAATTCTGTCAGGTTAAGGGCAGTTTGGGAAATAGCTACCTGCTTGTCCTGCAACTTTGATTTAGCCCCGATACTTAAAACATCAAATTCCTGTCTCACCAAAATGGTATTGTAGATACCATTATCCGTGTTGTTACCAACTTCCTCAGCGCCTGTTGAAAACTCGGTATTTCCAATATCCCAGGCAGTTTTTTTCAAAGCTTCCTGGTTCTTAATCTCAAGTTGGGCAGCTTTTATCAGCGGAAAATTGTTTTTTGCCTTGTTTACTGCCTCATTAATTGTAATCTGAGGCAGGGAATCCGTTTCCTGTGCCTGTGTTTTTGCAGGAATGAGCGATAAGCCTAGGCCCAAAAACAACAGGATAATTAGCGGAGCATTAGGCGCAGAAAAGCGTCTTTGTTTCCTTTTTTGTGTAAACGCTTCAACCAAAGCATACAAAACAGGAATTACAACCAACGTAAGAAAAGTAGCGCTAAATAATCCACCGATTACCACAGTTGCCAGTGGACGCTGTACTTCTGCACCTGCTGAAGCTGAAATTGCCATAGGCAGAAACCCTAACATTGCAGCGGTAGCCGTAAGTAATATTGGTCGTATCCTTTCTTGTGTCCCAATGGAAATCCGGTCTATGATATCAGTGACGCCCTCAATTTTAAGCGAATTAAAACGACTGATGAGGACTAAGCCATTTAAAACAGCAACCCCGAAAAGCACGATAAAACCAACGCCCGCAGATATGCTAAAGGGCATTCCTCTAATCCACAGGGAAAATATGCCTCCAATGGCAGCCAAAGGCACAGCCATGTATATCATCACTGTTTGGGGCAACGAATGTAATGCAAAGTACAAAAGGATAAAAATCAGTGCCAACGCGATAGGTAATACGATTGACAGTCTGTCTTTAGCGCGTTGCAGGTTTTCAAACTCACCACCATAAGTGATATAATAACCGGCAGGTAATTCGAGTTGTTTATCCAGTTTTTGTTGGATTTCATTTACTACCGATTCAACATCCCTTCCCCTGACATTTACTCCAACATAAATTCTCCGAAAAGTGCCTTCCCTTGAAATTTGCATTGCCCCGGGCTGGAAATTTATCTCGGCAACTTCTTTAATAGGGATTTGCTTTCCGTTAGGCAGGTCAACATATAAATTCCGCAAATCCTCAATGCTTTTCCTGTGTTCTTTATCAAGCCGGATAACCATGTCGAAACGCCTTTCCCCTTCAAAGATTACCCCTGCACTACTTCCAGCAAAAGCCGCGCTGACATACCTGTTAAGTTTGGCAATATCCAATCCGTACTGGGCTATTTTTCTCCGGTCATATTGTACCGTCATTTGCGGTAATCCGGCAGTCCTTTCAAGGGTAACATCTTCCGCACCAGGTACTGTTTTTATTATCTCCTCTATTTTCTCCCCCTTTTCAGAGAGCACATCCAAATCTTCGCCAAATAATTTAACTGCGACATCTTCCCTTACTCCCGTTAAAAGTTCATTGAAACGCAACTCAACAGGTTGGCTAAATGTAAAATTAAGGCCAGGCAGATGAGCCAGTTTTTCCCTGATTTTTTCTATCAGCTCTTCTTTTGTTGTTGCAGAAACCCATTTGCTTTTATCTTTTTCAAGAATAATAAAGCTATCGGTAAAGTCAAATCCCATCGGGTCGGTTGGGATATCGGCAACACCAATCCTGGCAGCCATAGTTTTTACTTCCGGGAAATTTGTCATAATAATTTTTTCAATTTCTTTTTCCCGGTCAATTGTTTCCGACAAAGAACTCCCGGGACGAAGGAACGTTTGCATGGCTATATCCCCTTCATCAAGGCTTGGGATAAATTCACCACCCATACGGGTAAATACAAAAACTGCGCTCACTAATATTGATATGGCAATAACGAGGGTAACAGCTTTACGTTTTAAGGCCAAAAGAAGAATAGGTTTATATGCAGCATGAATCCAGTTTAATAACTTGCTGCTGAATCTTTCAAGTAAATTCTCGAAACGGGAGAACCAACTGGTTTTGCTTTTCGTTGGTTTCATCACGATAGACGAAATCATTGGAACGTATGTAAGACATAACAATATTGCCCCGAGTACGGCAAAACCGAATGTGAATGCCATTGGCTGGAACATTTTGCCTTCAACCCCGGTAAGAAAAAGTATCGGTGCAAAAACAATCAGGATAATTAGTTGTCCGAAAAATGCGGAATTCATCATGGTACTGGAGGCATGATAAGTTAGTTCATCCATTTGTGCCTGGCCAAATTTTTCTTTCCCCGCTTTTATCCTTTTCTCGATTTCATGGACAGTCCCCTCGACGATTATCACAGCGCCATCTACGATAATACCAAAGTCAATTGCCCCAAGGCTCATCAGGTTTGCCCAAACGTTAAATACCTTCATTAAAATAAAAGCAAACAGCAGCGAAAGGGGGATAACCGAAGCGGTAACCAGACCCCCGCGCAAACTTCCCAGCAAAATAACCAATACAAATATGACGATAAGGGCGCCTTCCATCAGGTTTTCACTGACAGTACTTGTCGTTCTTTGAATTAAATCGGAACGGTCAAGAAAAGGAACTATTTCCAGGCCTTTTGGTAAAGTCTTCTGTACTTTGGCAATACGGGCTTTTACGCTTTGTATCACTTTATTCGAGTTTTCGCCTTTCAGCAGCAAAACCATGCCCCCAACGGCTTCATGCCCTTCCTGCGTGAATGCGCCATAGCGGACCTGGCTACCAAAATGAACCTGTTCAGCCACATCGCTAATTAATATAGGTATCCCATTTTCGTTTTTTACCACGATATTTTTTATATCGTCCAACGACCTGACCAAGCCTTCGCCCCGTATAAAATTTGCCATGTGGTCTTTTTCGATATAAGCCCCACCGGTATTTACATTGTTGTTTTCCAATGCTTCAAAAACCTCGGTAATTGAAACACCCATGGCATTTAATTTATCGGGATTCAGGGCTATTTCATATTGTTTTATATTCCCCCCGAATGAATTTACTTCAACAACACCCGGGATTAAAGCCATTTGCCGTTTTACAATCCAATCCTGGATGGTCCGTAATTCGGTTGGTGTATATGTGGTATCATAACCGGCTTTAGGCTTTATCGTGTATTGAAAAATCTCACCCAAACCTGTTGTAATAGGCCCCATAAACGGTTCGCCAAACTGAGCAGGTATCTCGTCTTTTACAGCATTAAGTTTTTCCTGAACAACCTGCCTGGGCAGATAGGTACCCATGTTGTCTTTAAATACAATTGTAACTACCGACAAGCCAAACCGGGACACTGAACGTAATTCAATAACCCCCGGTAAATTGGCCATGGCCAGCTCTACCGGATAGGTAACAAATTGTTCGATGTCGACCGTGGATAAATTCTGTGAAACGGTAATTACCTGCACCTGATTATTGGTAATATCGGGAACCGAATCAAGGTTGACTGTTTTTAAAGAATAAATACCTCCCCCAATCAGGGCAAAAAGCATCAGGCTTACAATAAATTTATTCTTTATCGAAAAAGAAATTATTTTGTTAATCATTTGAAGTCTATAAATTATTATTAAAGAATATAAATCAATTTCAAGGTGTTTTCAATTCATGAGGCTACTCGTGAACGACCTTTTATGTACAATGCATCACATCAAAAATTTGAAACGGGCAATGTGTTAAGGTAAAACGACTATATTTTTGGAGGATGCCAGAAGAAAGAAATAGGACTAGAAAATCTTGATTCTTTGAAAGGAATATTTAAAGTAAGAACTTTAATTTCGGACAAAAAACCATCATAATATGATGGAAAAGAAAGTGTTTGGCAACAATTACAAAAACAAAAAGGGGAACATAAATCAACATCAATTGTGTGATTTTGGTTTTGTACCAACAATTCCAGGGAAGCAGAATTTGTATCAGCATGTACATCATTGCAAGGCATGGCTGTTAAAACCATTACAGAAACCGATAAGATGAC
>CAZLJX010000054.1:0-10565 GCA_964559985.1 uncultured Bacteroidales bacterium | reverse complement strand
AAATTGCCGCATAATTGATAATAAAAAAAGCTGTCCTTTTGAGACAGCCTCTTATTTATATGATTTAATAAAAACCTGCTATGAAAACGTATTCAACATTTGCCGTCATTTACATTGTTTTAAATGTATTAGTGGCTTCGGGACAGGAACATACCGATAGTTGTAATGAAACCCTCATAAATCGCGATATCCCGCAGGGTTATTACGATGCAGCAATCGGTAAAACAGGAGCTGAACTCAAAACTGCACTTTATAACATTATTAAAGGGCACACAGCTATAAGCTACACTGGCTTATGGACAGCTTTTCAGACTACCGATAAAAGGCCCGACGGTAAAGTATGGGATATGTATTCAAATTGTGTTTTTACTTTTGGCAGCGACCAGTGTGGAAACTACTCCGGCGAATGCGACTGCTACAACCGCGAACATTCCATGCCCAAAAGCTGGTTCAATGAAGGTACACCCATGTATTCCGATCTTTTTCACCTGGTACCAACCGATGGTTATGTTAACGGCCGGAGAAGCAACTACCCGTTTGGTGAGGTTACCAATCCGACATATACTTCAGGAAATGGCAGCAAATTGGGTCCCTGTAGTTTCCCGGGCTATACAGGTGTTGTATTTGAACCTGTTGATGATTATAAAGGTGACTTTGCCCGTGGATATCTCTACATGGCAACCCGTTACGAAAACGTTATTGCTTCATGGGAAAATTACGACCAGAACGGAAATGCCATGCTCGATGGCACAAGCTACCCTGCATACGAACCATGGGCTGTAAACCTTTTGCTCGCATGGCACCAGCAGGATCCTGTCAGTGCCAAAGAAATTGCACGCAATAATGCAGTGTATGTTTTACAGCACAACCGCAATCCATATATCGATCACCCTGAATATGCAAACCAGGTATGGAACCCCGGCTCGTGTACAACCCCAACCCAGCAGGCTGTCAATTTCCAGGTTGTGAGTTTAACGACCAACAGTTGTACTATTTCCTGGACACGCGGAAACGGTGATGCAGTTTTAGTGGTCGCAAGCCAGCATACCTTTGTTGCTGCTGAACCCGTAAACGGAACGCAATATACAGCCAATCCTGTTTTTGGAAGCGGTCAGCAACTTGCTTCCGGCCTTTTTGCCGTTTATTCGGGCAATGGAAATTCCACTACTATTACTGGCCTTCAACCTTATACCTCTGTTTATTTTACTTTATATGAATTTAATAATACGGGTTTCTGCTACCTTAAACCCGGTTATCAGAACAGTACCACAACCAGTCCCAGCATTTCCGTTACTCAACAACCTCAAAATATGACAACCTGTGAAGGAACATCGGCTGTTTTTTCCGTTATAGCACAGGGAGAAGGCACCCTTGCTTACCAATGGTTTTTCGAAAATAATCCCCTCGCAAATGAAACATCAAATCTATTGCAGGTGAATAATTGTTCGTCCACGAACCAGGGCAACTATTATTGCGCTGTTCAGGACAACTTTATGACGCTTAATTCAGCGCTTGCACATCTGAGTGTTGAAAACCAACCTTTTGCCGGCAATGATACCACTATATCGGTAATGGATACCCTTGAATCAATCAACCTGAATACCCTGCTGACTCCGGGAGCAACCTTTGCCGGAGTATGGACAGACATAAATTTTAATGTAATACCAAACCCATTTTTTTCACCCTCTGCTTCCGGAGAAGGGCAATATACTTTTTATCATCTGGTGGATATTAATTCCTGCCCTCCCGATACAGCCGAGGTGATGATTCATGTGGAGCATTATGTTGGAATTCCCGCAAATCAAGGCAGCAAGGTCCAGGTTTTTCCAAATCCTTTCAGCAATTCAATCAACATTGTTTCGGAAAAGCAGGCCGGGGTTATCACCATCCGCTCTGTTACCGGCCAGATACTGTTTCAGCATTATTTTTCAGGCAATACCAGTATTGATGCATCACGGTTTGAACAGGGGGTATATTTGATTTCGGTTAAAACCAATCAGCTTTTTATCAATAAATGCATGATTAAAAGATAATGAAACCTATTTTTTACTTCTTTTAATTGTCAGGAATGGTAGTTTTTTTGATTCAATCATAATCCATTCAATCAATTCCGGATATGTCAGGAACAAATACATATTATCGTTCATAAAATAAAATGCTTCTTTTTCATCACCAGGCGAATAGGCCCCATCTAATTCAAATTCAGGCAATTTCCTCGAGCTGATAAAAGTATTAACATGCCGGTTAGTAAAATGAGCCTTTTTCAGGGCATTTTCAGATTCAATACATTTTCCCTTTGTCAGGAAAATATAAAAGGCATAATTGAATAACCAGAAAGCTGATTCTTCATCTTTATATTTTTTAAACAATTTTTCATATTCCGTCCATTTTTTTTCAATCAGCAACAAAGAAGATAGCTGATAACGGACCCCCTGATTATCGTTTGGGTTAAGCTTTATCAAATCATTCAAATGAGATAAAGCTTCAGTATTTTGTCCTGTATGGGCCAGTATTTGCGCATATTCAAATCTGGCTTCCATATATGGTCTTGTTTCGTGCATTAACCAGAAATAGCCTATGTTCTTTTTAAAAAATTGCTCACCCAATTGCTTATAACCTACATCCACAGACTTTTTTAACCAACCAATGGCTTTATCATCATCCTCTTCTAAATGGCCAATGTAAGTCATGGCTCTGATGTTTTCAGGATCTAACTTTAAAGCTTTCTTTGCCAGCCTTATACCTTTAGCTGGCTCACATTCGTATGCCTCATAGATCAGGTCCTCCGATTTTTGTTTATTTGTTTTTTCCTGACTGTCAGGGGGTACAATTTTATCTATCCGCTTTCCCAGTACATTTTTTTCAATAAAAGCATTCATTTCTTCAATACTGCCAAAATTCTGACCTTGAACATATTCAATAAGCCGATTGGTTGAAATATCCAGTTGTTGCTTTGTTAGAGGTTTGACCGGCTGATTTTTTTTAGATTTTATCATAAGAATAAGGTTTAACTTATTACAAACATAGCTGTTTTACAAATGTTTTCATCCTATTATGCATAAATCCTGCCTATTTCATTCAGGATTCTGTCAATTTCACCGGTATCTGATGCTACCAGTAATTGCTTACGAAAATGTTTAATATCCGGAAGCCCTTTAAAATATTGACCTAAATGTTGTCTGAATTCATACAAACCGGTAACCGGGCCTTTCCATGCTACGGTTTGCTGCAGATGTTCCTTTACTATAGAAATAATTTCGGCAATGCCCGGGCATGTAAGCTTTTCACCTGTTTTCAGGTAATGCTTTATCTGTTGAAATACCCACGGCCTTCCTACTGCTCCGCGACCGATCATGATACCATCGACGCCATATTTTTCAAATGCTTCGTAAGCGGAATATTCATCAATAATATCGCCATTACCAACGACAGGGATTTGAATGCGGGGGTTGTTTTTAACATTACCAATCATGGTCCAGTCGGCCTTGCCGCTGTACATCTGCGAACGGGTACGCCCGTGAATGGTGAGGAAGCTGATACCGCAATCCTGCAACATTTCAGCGAGGGTTTCAATGACTTTTGACTTTTCGTCCCAGCCCAGCCTGGTTTTTACACTTACCGGAATGTTGACATTTTTAACTACCTGGCTGGTTATTTCAAGCATTTTAGGGATGTCTCTCAGCATACCTGCACCACATCCCTTTCCGGCAATTTTTCTTACCGGGCAGCCAAAGTTAATATCAATAAAATCAGGGTTTTTATTTTCAGCCATCTGCGCTGCCATTACCATTGCAGCAACTTCGGTACCAAAAATCTGAATGCCTGCAGGACGTTCATCCTGGTCAAAATGCATTTTACGGATACTTTTATCAATATTGCGAACCAAAGCCTCTGAAGCAATAAACTCAGTAACAACAACATCGGCTCCAAACCTCCGGCACAATTTCCGGAAAGGCGGATCGGTAATGTCTTCCATAGGGGCAAGAAACAGAGGTTTATCAACTGTAAAAATTTGGTTTACCAGATGCATTCGTAAATTTTTAGTTATTTTGTCCCAAAATTAATATTCCATTTCATCATGAAAAATGATTTCTCTTCAAATCCTTTCCGGCAGATTATCCTTAGCCTTTTTGTTATATTATGCTCTCTTTTATTGTTCACTGCTATAAGCTTGATACTTGTTTCTGTTTTATTTCCTCACCTGCCTTTCAATCTGCTCAACCCCGAAATAAGCCTTAAAACTCCCGAAGATATTGCCGGTTTAAAATTTATGCAGCTGGTACAGGCATTTTCGGTTTTTATTCTTGCACCACTCATCATTGCCTGGATTCTTGGTGGGAAAAAAACTTTTACCTTCCTCGGAATGGAAAAATTACCTGTATTCAGGGCAGTTTTACTTTCGGTTGCCATTATTCTTGTCAGCATTCCACTGGTTAATGCACTTGGGGTGGTCAATTCATGGCTTGAACTGCCTCAAAGCCTCAGTTTTATTGAGCAATGGATGGCTAAGACCGAAAAAACCGCCAACGATATCGTATTGGCTTTTCTGCAACCCGGCAATATATATGCGGTAATTTCAAACTTTATAATAATGGCAATCATTCCGGCTTTTGGTGAAGAAATGCTATTCAGGGGAATATTTCAGAAAATTTTCATCCAATGGACAAAAAACATTTTCTGGGGAATTTTTATTACATCACTACTTTTCAGTGCATTACATCTTCAATTCTTTACATTTTTACCCAGGCTTGCATTAGGTTTTCTGCTGGGATATTTATTTGTGATTACAAAATCACTCTGGGTGCCAATCATTGTACATCTGATAAACAATTCCCTTGCCATCTGTATTGCCATGTTCTCTGGTATGCCATTGAACGAAAGCTATTATGATAAGGTAGGCACCACGCACGATACATGGATTTATATTGTTTTGAGTGTCATGGGAATTAGTGTACTGTTATTTCTGTTACACCAGGTAATGCAAATGCATTGTAAAACTACCGTAAAACCTGATAATTCACATTCTTAAAATTCAGGTTCTCGTTGCGCCTGTAAACATAAACCAGGCCGTATGATGTGGCATTTTCACGCTTCAGCTCCGGTTCAAGGTCTTTAAATTTGTCTTCTACCTCATTCCATGCATTTAAAATAATGGTATCCGCTTCATTGCGCAGTTCAGCAATGCGGTTGAGTGCCCGGGTGCTGTTTTCCTGTAATTGTTTCTGTGTACGGTAAAGCCTGATAAATTCTTCGTATCGCACCTTTACCACCGCGATTGTCGGATTGGTCATCGGGTGTCCGCCTTTGAGCAGGCGTGCAGCCTCGCCTTTAATAATATTTTCGCCCCAGGTGATGATTTCTTTTTCTGTACTTAAACGGGGTACATTTTTTTCGTCTGCTTTTAACTGATAGTAAGTTCTGACTTCGGTTTTAAGTTCACCCCTGGCAATGGCCATATTTAAAACCTGGATAAAGTGCGATATATAAAGTCTTGCTTTTTTCATGATTTCGTTATAATCGCGGCTGCTTTTTACCTGTTGATGATAGCTTTGCTCATATAAAACAAGGGCTTGCTTAAAAACCGGTAAAAAATAACGGACTTTCTGAATGGTGGCTTGTGTGCAGGCAAGTTCAAACATCGATACCGACTGGCTGCACTTCATAAGGGTTTCAAGCGCTTTTAACCTTGCTGAATCGGTATTGGGTAATCGCCGGTAAGGCATATATAAAAATATTTAGTTTTTTTATATGCGAATATATATCCTATTTGTTTAAAATCAAATCTATTCGTAATATTTTTGACTTATTAACGTCAAAACCACAGAGAATTTATCCATAAAAACCTTGAATTATAAATCACAATAATGAAAAAACAGGAAAACGAATGGCTTACCTGATTTCGATTTTATAACCTTCTATCGGTATCATAATTCCAATGGCTACCACATTTTTTTGTAGTAGTCCGGATATAATTGCTGATTCATGCTTTCGCTAAAAATAAAAAAATCACTACCTTAGCCACAAACTTAAAAATCTTATCCTATGTTCTCACGAAATGTTTATATAAACCGACGTAATGCTTTGAAAAACAAAGTTGGGCAAGGTGTAATTCTGATTTTGGGAAATAACGACACGCCCATGAATTATCCGTCTAACACTTACCGTTTCAGGCAGGACAGCAGTTTCCTGTATTTTTTTGGTTTAAACCTGCCACAGCTTGCCGGTGTAATAGACTGCGACAGTGGCGAAGAATTTATATTCGGCAACGATATTGATATTGAAGATATTATATGGATGGGCCCTCAACCATCGATGAAACAGTTGGCTTACGATGCAGGTGTTGAACAGGTAAAACCTTTTCACGACCTGTCGGAATTCATCAAAAAAGTGGTTGATACTCACCGTGTCCTGCATTTTCTTCCACCCTACCGCTCCGAAAATAAAGAATTAATGAAATCGTTAACCGGCATTGAACCGGTATTTATAAAATCATACGCCTCTGAAAAACTGATCAGGGCAGTGGTTGCCCTGCGCAGCATCAAAGATTCATACGAAATTGAAGAAATTGACAAAGCCTGTGCCATGGGTTACCAGATGCACACCACTGCCATGCGCATGGCCAGCCACGGTATTTTTGAACGTGAAATTGCCGGATTGATCGAAGGGATTGCCTTATCGAACGGGGGTACAGTTTCTTTTCCGGTCATTCTTTCACAAAATGGTGAAACCCTACACAATCATTATCATGGCAATATGCTGCAGGATGGCCGGCTGATGCTTACCGATGCCGGAGCCGAAACCGAAAGAGGCTATGCCTCAGACTTTACACGAACTGTGCCGGTTTCGGGCAAATTCACTGCAAAACAGAAAGAAATTTACGACATTGTGCTCGAAGCCAATAATTCGGTGATTGAAAAAGCCCGGCCCGGTGTTACCTACCTCGAAATGCACCTGAATGCTGCCGGAATAATTACCCGCCGACTTAAAGAACTTGGCCTGATGAAAGGCGATACCGATACAGCTGTTTCGAAAGGCGCCCATACCCTCTTTTTCCCGCATGGCCTTGGCCACATGATGGGGCTTGATGTGCACGACATGGAAGACCTGGGTGAAAATTATGTCGGCTACGACGAAAATGTAAAACGAAGCGACCAGTTTGGTACAGGTTATCTGCGCTTTGCGCGTACGCTGCAAAAAGGATACGTAGTAACTGTCGAACCTGGTATTTATTTTATTCCGGCCCTGATTGAAAAATGGAAAAAAGAAAATATCAACCACGAATTTATCAATTTCGAAAAGGTTGACCAATATCTTGAATTCGGAGGAATAAGAATTGAAGATGATATCCTCATTACCGACAACGGATGCCGTATTATCGGAAAGAGAATACCGGCGACAACAGCCGAAATTGAAGAAATGATGAAAAAATAAATAGCCGTAAGATTTTTAAAATTATTGCAACATGGAACAAACCATTGAAATTGTCAATAACTGGAACCTGAGGAAAATGATGTCGGAGCTCGAAAACGGAAATATCCTCATTCCTCGTTTTCAGCGTGAATATTCGTGGGAAATGTCAAAAGTCGTAAGCCTGCTCAACAGCATCTATTCACAATATCCCATCGGTTCGTTTTTTTTATGGATTGCTCCCAAGGAATTTAAAAACTTTATACGTAATCATGAAGAACTGGGTATTGTGCAAAATACCGATCACAGCCATTATGTTTTTATCCTCGATGGCCAGCAGCGCATTTTATCGCTTTATCTTTGCCTGAAAGGAAAAAAATTTGAGAATACTGATTATTCAAAGCTTTGCTTCAATCTTGAAAAAAAACAATTTGTTTACCCCCGCAAACAAGGTTTAAAACTCAATATCGAAGCATGGAAAATCTTCGACGATATTGAATACAACGAAACTTATGCCGAACTGCTGATGTCAGATCGCAGCGATAAAACCCGCTTTGCAGCCACCTGGGCACATTGCCGCGATGTTTTTAACAATTACCCGCTCAGTATTGTCAAAAACCTGCATAAAGACATTGACGATGTGGTTGAAATTTTCGAACGTATCAACCAGGGAGGCAAAAGGCTGACCATCTACGACCTGATCCAGGCATCGACATGGAGCGAAAAATTTGACCTCAACCAGCGTATTGCCGAGTTTAATTCACATCCTTATGTAAAAAGGCTCGGAGGACTCAGCAACCGGATTTTCACCCAATCATTGGCGATTAATGCTTTTGGCGATTGCAAAAATGCCTCACAACTCAAACTCTCGCCCAATATTTGTCAGAAACTCTGGCCTTCGACAAAACTATCGCTTTCAAAAACCATGGATTTTTTCAAATCGCTCCGTATTCATAACGACCTTGCCCTGTACGAAGTTTTTGTTCCTGTCTTGCAGTATTATTTTCATAAAGCCGAAAAACTGGCTGTCAGTGACGGACAAACCAAAATACTTGAAAAATGGTTTTGGGATAGTAAATTCAGCAAACGGTACAATACACAAACCGTTTCGAAAATGAAAGAAGACCTTACATGGATTGACAGCCTTTTTGAAACCCGAAAATAAATGACAGAACCGGTTTCAGGACAATTTACTGCATATGCCATCAGGCCAGCCGGCAACAGGTGGGAAAAATCCATTGAACGATATCATTCACTCGAAAGCAGAAAAGAAGAAATCCGCTCTGATTTTCTCCGCGATTACAACCGCATTATCCATTCAAAAGCATACCGGAGGCTGAAACACAAAACACAGGTGTTTTTTGCCACCACCAACGACCACATCTGCACCCGCATGGAACATGTAACTCATGTGGCATCGGTAAGTGAAAATATTGCTTCTTTTCTTGGGCTCAATACCGAACTGGTTAGAGCTATAGCCTCGGGCCACGACCTGGGACATGCCCCTTTCGGGCATAAAGGCGAAAAAATACTGGCCGGGCTTGCTGCAAAACACCTTGATGAAAAATTCTGGCACGAAAAAAACAGCCTTTTTTTTATCGACCATCTTGAATTATTGCCCGATTCAACCGGGGCAAAACAAAACCTGAACCTGACCTACGCTGTGCGCGACGGAATTATTTGCCATTGTGGCGAAGTGGATGAAAATGGCCTTTTTCCGCGCGACCAGGCTATTGATTTATACCAGATTGCCGACCCCAGCCAGGTCTCGCCCTATACATGGGAAGGTTGTGTTGTAAAAATCTCTGATAAAATTGCTTACCTCGGCCGCGATATCGAAGATGCCATCACTTTGAAAATACTCGATAAAAACCAGTTGAAACTGCTGAAAACCATCATCGAAAATGTTACCGGACTCAACGTTACGGCCATCAACAATACCTCCCTGATGCACGGCCTGATTATTGACCTTTGCCGCAACAGCTCGCCCGAAAAAGGAATAGCTTTCAGCCCGGGTTATTTCAGGTATATGCAGGAAATTAAAGATTTTAACTACCAGCATATCTATTTCCATCCCCGGCTGAAATATTTTCATCGTTTTGCCGAGGTTATCATTCATTCGGTTTTCGACCTGCTTATTTCGGCATATAAAGGATATTCAACCATTGAAAACCTTAAAAATATGCGGTATGCCTATCCCGAACTGATAGATTCATTTACCGACTGGGTGCATACATATTTTGAAACCGACAGCAGCCAGACCAGAATGTACGATCAACCCGGAACAAAAGTTTACAATCTTGATTCACAAAAAGATTATATCCGGTCTGTTATTCATTATCTGTCATCCACCACCGACCAGTACATTTTAAGACTTTTTGCAGAAATAACAAGGTTTTAAAATAAAAAGAGCAGGTCATCCTGCCCTTTTTCTGTTAGCAGATGGTTTATTCCGTTACCGAAAGCCTTGCTTCGGCAGCTTTGGTTGCGTTTACAAATACAGTGACATTGAAAATTCCTGTCCCTGATTGTATTTTTCCGGTGGTCAGGGTGTTTGCGCCCGGTTACAGCGTAAAGTGCGGTTTAAGGTTGCTTTTGAATTAGCACCATCGCCTTCGTTGATATCCCTGTCTATGGCAGAAGCAGTGCCAACCCCGATCGCAACAGCCTTGGCTGAACAGGGTTGTTTATGCAATAAGCATAACGGTTGTAACCGCCCGCCAGAGCAAGGTTCTGTATAAGGTGGTCGGGTAAAATCTGGTAGTTTTCAGGGTTTATGGTCAGCAAGAAACCTGGAGTAAAAATAGTGAAATTGTTGTGATGAATCTTTGTATAGCAGACAAAGAAAGGAAAAGTAATTTATGTTTTATGTACTTTTTCCTTGATGAAAAAGTACCAAAAAATCAAGGCAAAACGATGCTTCTGCCCGCTCTGCAGGACACTAACCCCTGCGGCAAGGTAAGCCGAAACGGAACAGGATGAAGCTTATTAGTACTTTTTTGCTTTTCCGGGAATGATTGGCAAAATGTTGTTGTTCCGTTCCGGAACGCAAGCGCCCTTGCACGCAGGGATAACTATCCGCCATTCACGCTGACGCCGGCCAGCCGTTTTGCCATGGCTTACCCGCCAGAAACTCAAAATCTATGGTTGTGGTTGGG
>CAZLJX010000053.1:0-11265 GCA_964559985.1 uncultured Bacteroidales bacterium | reverse complement strand
TAGGGCAATATTGTTAATCTTTCTAAAGTGGGGTCAGTATGCTCCGGATTATCCAGCATAGGTATCAAAATCGGTTGAATCGTGGAAAATGACACCAGGAGCGCAGCCGTTGACGGGATTTACAAAATTTGGAGCAGCCTTATTGAAATCCCAATTAGATATGGTATCTTGTAGTTCTTCAATTTTAGCAAAAATTAATAAAACCCGCACACTCCCTTTTGGGGTAAAAACAAGACCATAAGGAATGTAAGTGCTATCGGTTTTGGGTAAAATTATTGAAGTATCTGTAAAATCAAAATATTCACTATAATTACTTGATTGTGAATATGTTAAATGAGGGGGGTAATAGTAATGGCCATAATTGTCATCAAAAAGAATATTTTATTTTTCATATTTATAAGTTTTAAGGTTAGTAAAAAACAATTTTTTGTGTTTTTATTATTTCTCTGTATTTATTTAAGAGCCGGACAATATAAATACCGTTTCCTGCAGGCATATTGATAAGGCAGCTTCCTGATATACCTGTTTCACCACAGCTTATCATATTTCCGAACAGGTTGAATATTTCAAAACGACAGGCAATAAGTCCGGGATTTTCAATCTTAATCTGCCGTGAAGCAGAAATAGGTGTTATCTGAATTTCAGCCGGTAGATTCTCAAGTACTGGGGCAGACACAATCCACCCGTGGGGGCTTGTTTTTATTATCCATGATCTTTCATTATTGGTTTGCAGCATCACTATCCCTCCATCATCCGCTTCGTCTATTGCTAAAGAAAAAAACGGATTAGCCCCATAATATGCCCTGAAATCAATGATTGTTCCATCCAAACCAACACGCATAAAACATGGATACCACATTTCCATAAATGACCAACTGCCCGAAAGTATAATATCTCCGTTGCTGCATTGTCCAACGCAGTAAAAACCTGATTGATAATACATATCATAGGTTTCTTTAGGTATAAACCAGATGGTATCAAGGTTCTCGTTTAACAGTAACAAACCATAATATTCTGTGAAAAACATATTTTCATTTATCACAGCAGATGGAAAAGTAACATAATCTGTTTGAACTTTCAACACATTCAAACTTGAATCACATATTACTATTTTGATATCATTTCCAATAATAATGTTCGATTTCCCAAAACTACCTATATAATCAAAACGATTTGCTAACGAACAAGTAAAATTTATTGGTTCAACCCTTTTTTGCATGGTATAAAAATAAAACAAATTGCCTGTTGAACTTCCAATGGAGTTGAGGCCTCCCATAAGAAACAGCGAATCTGAACACTGGTAAATTTTTACAAAATAATATGCCTGCGGATAAAGTAAGGTATCTATCATCATTCCGGCAGAATCTGTTTTTATGATGAATGCATTATATTCCGGATCATTATTATAATTAAATAACCAGCTAAAACCGGTAATAAAGAAATGACAATCTGATGATTCAATTAAATCAAGAACATATGAATCTCTTATATTTCCTGCCCGAACTGTTTTGTGCCAGATAAGACTACCAGCGTTTGAAATTTTAAAAAGATGAATGTCTGTTCCGGGTCCATTTGCAGCAACCATATAACAATTATCATGGGTTTTTACCATGTGTTCAGCACGATATTCACCCAGATAGACAATAAACCGTGTATCGGAAATACTTGTCTGATTTTCATTAAAAACCGGTGAGAAAGGCAATAAATCAAAGGTTTGATAATTTTGCAAATTGCAAAAATTACCGCCATATCTTATTGGTGAGCATTGGTCATGCCCCATATCAAAAGTATTGGCTTTGTCAGTAAAAGCAGGTAATCTTCCCGGTGGAAATTCATTTTGTGCTTTAAGTGGTATTTTTAATACCCCAAGCACTAAGAATAGCATTAAAATTTGTTTCATAACATGACATTTTAAAGTTAGTAATGAGTATTTATATGGCCCTTAACCATTTAAAAATTATTTTATCCATTTCTATTCACCTCCTTTCGTGGTATGTTAAGGGTTTATAAGAGTTTTGTTTTTATACATTAATAGTTTTTAGTTTATAAAAAATCTTGTTTCATCTTTCAAAACCCCTGTTTTTTCAAGCCATATTCACCTCCTTTCTGTTTAAATGGTTTAGGGTTTGGAATTATAAAGGTAAAATAATTTTTGAAAGATTAAAAGGTTGGTGAAGGATTATTATTTAAAAAGCTTATGGGGTAAATCTGCTTTGCGGCAATTTTTAAAATATTGAAATATACATAATAACACTTGTGATTCGTCAGGGTGAACAGCAGAAAAAGAATACTCTGGTCTTGCCATATTCCGCTTCTGAGAAATTGAACGAAGTGCGTAATTTCCCAAACCTGGCCAATCAAATATTATTATCCTGTTTGCATCAATGAACCTGTCAGGTATCATACTGAGAATAATTCCAGGCCAGATGGTTTTGATTGCAGTATAAAAACAACGCAAAAAAAACCGCCACGCTTTTTGAAACAAGGTGGCGGTTGGTAACTGGCTTTAGCCCTGAATTTCTACTTTGAAAATTTTATTATTTTCATATCATTGCCGGCAGATACCCTTACAAAATAAATTCCATGCGGCAAATCTTCGGTTGAAATAAGGATTGAACCTCCTTGTGGCCTGTGACAGGTTTGCGACACCCTCAATTTACCTATTGCATCAAAAACCTCAATATTCACTTCCGGCGATTTGCAATTTAAAATATTGACATTCAATTCTTTTTCAACAGGATTCGGATAAATTCTTACCATAAATGAATCCCCGGCAGCAGGTTTCACATTTAATGTGCTGTAATCCACTTTAATCGTACCGGAAATGGTGATGATATTCGATGATTTATCCTGGTTGCAGCGTAATGTTAAGTACAACATCATATTCCCTTCGCCTGGCACCGGGTAAGTGCTGATCACCACATAAGGTATGCCTGCCTGCCACAATTTCCATGTTACAGAAACATGGCTGCTGTCAATCAGGTAGTAATAACTGATTGCCGTACTGTCGGGGCGAAGGTTCATATTAAAACCATTCAGGCAGGTATCGACCGGTAACCAGAAATAATTGGAATATCCGGTTGATTCGCCGTTAAATATGATCCAGATTGAATCGTTTGCAAAAACAGGATTGGTAATGGTACTGGCACAACCATCGGAGCTGCTTACCGTCAGGGTTACCCAGTAAATGTCGGCCTCATACGAAAATGTGTGGGCAGGGTTCTGGATTGAACTGCTTGTTCCATCGCCAAAATCCCAGTTCCATGTAACAATATTTCCAAACGACTGATCGTAAAAGTGAAACGCGGGGGCACCACTCATGCTGTCGCGCAGGGCATAAAAATTTGCCATACACCACCAGTAATCAGTACTGTCGTTGTAGTAATTCCAGATCCATACAGGCATATTGATTTCGCTGGTACAGCCCGTTGCCGTTTCAATGCCCAGCGAAACATCATATACACCCGGTCTGGCATAAATATGCATGGGGTTACGTTCATGTGAAGTAAATCCATCACCAAAATCCCAGTTCCACACTATTGGATCGCCATACGAAACATCGACAAACGAAGTGGGATAGCCTTCAGCAAAGGTATAAATACTGTCGTTCGGATAACTGTAAAACATAGCCTGGCATTCGGGCCAGAAAATTGAATCATTATAACCAACATAAACCGGTTGGGAATAAGTTGAGCTGCAACTATCGGCCATGGTGGCTGAAAGGGTAACATAGTACAACCCTTGTTCCTGATAAGTATGTACAGGGTTTTGTTCATTACCGGTGGTTCCGTCTCCAAATTCCCAGACCCAGGAAACAGGCGAAGGATATGAATAATCGTAAAACTCAACTGTATTTGGATCAGCCGTAGGATCGGCGTAATTGTTGTACCCGAAATAGGTGTAACAATCCGGATCGGGGAAAGTATCGATATAGGTATAAACCGGCATGCAGAGCGAGTTGGTACATCCTTCACCGGTAGTGATGCTCAGGCAAACTTCGTAAACACCCCATACCGGGAAAACATGCACCGGGTTTTGCTCTGCCGAGGTCTGACCATCGCCGAAATTCCATAGCCAGCTAACAGCCTGAGGGTAAGAGTAATCGTTGAATTGCACGGCAATATTTTCAGGTATGGTGGCCATGGTATCGCTGAAATAATAATCAAACATGGCAAAACAATAATCAGGATTTTCACCGCCCGTGCAAATTAAAAAATCAACAACCGCCGGAGTGGTGGATGATGTAACAGATTTCATCACGTAATCAAATGGCGGGCAGTTTTCCTGGGTATAAACCAGAATCGGAATAACCAGTCCGTTTGTAATCTCAATGGAGGTTGAATAATACCCGTTTGAATCGGTATAGGCCATGTAAAATACTGCTGAGCCATTGGTCGAATCCATTGAACTGAGGTAAACAGCATGACCGGGAACCGGTACTCCGTCGTTAATTCCGGCCACATGACCGGATATGCTGAAGGTATATGCCAAAGTAAATAAAGGCATCACAAGCAGCAACAGGGCTAAAGCGCAGGTAGTTTTTTTCATAATCGTTGATTTTAAAATAATATTTGTTTTACTGTTTATATTGACAATATTTTTTAAGAAAGGTTGCATCACATCTAAAAATGGTACCTGAGCCCGATTTTTACACCAAATACTTCCAGTTTTTTATGGATGGCATAACTTTCATCATAGATCGATGAAAATGTCCGCCTGTAATAAAACTCTCCGAAGAAATCCCATTTTTTCTCAAGCAGGTAGGCACAGTTCAGACCAACATACCCCGAAAAAATGGCTTTCCGCAATGGCATGCTGTTTTGGGAATAAGTATAAAATGCAAGCGAATCGGTTTGCTGAACAGATGTTCCGCTGGCCGATCGTAAAATACCCAGTATAATACCCAGTCTGGGAGTCAATGTAAAAGGCCCTTTCTGAAAAGAATAGCCTGCAAGGAGTGGTATTTCAAAGTAGCGGGTTTTGTTGGTCAGACGGTTTTTTAAAACGTCAAACACCGTATCGTACTCGCTGATAAAAACGGTATCGGTACTCATCGCCCACACCGAATCGACAACAGGATGATAAACGGAATCGACTCCCAAAACCCAGCTGGTATCATAATCAACGTAATTTGTGACATTCACTTCCATCCGTACCATTGAATCCACTTCCTCAGCCATGGTGTTCTTCGAAAAAGTTTCATCAAGCGATGCCAGCATGATTCCGGAAACAGCCTGGAATTTTCCGGACGAAATAACCGCATTCACACCGCTGCCCCATGAAAGATTGGGCGAGGTAAGATTTTTAAGTTTACGGGCATACAAGGTATTTTCTGAACCATTGGATTTTATTAATGGCCTTGTGTTCAAAGCAACGGCATAAGGTTCAGCCATCCATTGTACCGTGGTTTTACGATTTGGTTTCTCTTCTTTTGCCGGGACAATATTCTCCCAGACCGAAGCTGGTTCTTTCAGAAATATCAATGGCAGGGTATCGGGAGGCAAAACCCGATTTAATTTCCATGGTAACGATAACGATTTCAAAAAAGAAATACCGGTTTCTGGTGTTTCTCTATTTGCAATATCCTGATTAGAATGGTTTTGCATTTCTTCATGGTGATCAGCAACCAGCATGGCATGTGCCGTATCAGTAGGCGCAGCAATTACAGGTATTGATTGATTTGAATCTGCACTTGTATTGCTTAATTCCTGCTTTTTAAAGGGTAAAACATGAGTAGGCTCAGGTCGAACTGTTTTGATATCATTGGTAATTTGCCCTGAATGGATGGTTTGGGTTACTGCCATTTCTTTTCCGGAGGTGGTAACGGCAAATTCATTTTCAATGGTATTACCTTCTGTTTTCTGTGTACTGTCCGTCAGGATGGATTGGGAAACCACGATGTCATTGTCTGTTTTATGTTCATTGCCTGAAGGCTGGATAACCCATAATGCAGTGGTAACCAAAGCTGCAGCAACACTGCCTCCAAGATAATAAACATTGAAATGCCCGGCCTGCCAGGTAACAAAATGCCTGAAGCCAATCCTAACCGCAAGTTTTTTCCATACTTTTGGCGAAGGAGCTACCTGATACTGTTCAAAAGCACCTGAAAAGAGATTTTCAATATTTTCTTCCTGTCCGTTCATTCCGTTTGGTTCGTTTCTGGTCTGGCAATGGCATCCATCACTTCCAGTTTTTGCCTGATAAGCGCTTTTGCCCTTGAATATTGCGATTTAGAGGTGTTCTCATCGATACCGAGCATAGCCGCAATTTCACTGTGTTTGTATCCTTCAATGGCATACAGGTTAAAAACCATTTTATATCCCTGTGGCAGGCTGTTGATCACTTTAAGCAGCTCATCAGCCGTGTAGCCCTGCGAAGGGGTAATGGCTATTTCAGGCAGATATTCATGTACCTGCGTAATATCATCTTCAACCATATGGCTTTTTAAAGCATGATAATGATTGATGGCGGTGTTTACCACAATACGTTTCATCCATGCTTCAAAAGGGCCATCGCCACGATACTGGTCTATATGGGTGAATATTTTATAAAATGCTTCCTGCAACACGTCTTCTGCCTCGTTTTTATTTTTGCAATACCTGATACAAATTCCCAGCATAGCAGCAGCATAACAGTCGTATAATACTTTCTGTGCTTTTCTGTCGTTGTGCCTGCATTTTTCGATAATTTGTTCCGATAATTGCATCCGGTTCAGTGATATTGACAGGTGATTGTGTATTTTGGTTGCATGAAGGGTTGTAATTTTTTAAAACCGGTTTAACCACAACTTTAATGCCTTTTTACAAAACTAATATATAAAAAACGTTTCACGATTGAAAATGAATGTTATTGAAGCACAATTTGATTAAATTGGCAAAAATTTATGCTTGTTCCGATATGTTCAGAACCATTTTAAAAACACCTGATTTTCCGTTTAAAATTCATTATCACGAAAAAATCATGCTAACCGGTTCATGTTTTACCGAAAGTATTGGTGAAAAACTGCGAACATTAAAATTTCAGGCTTTCATCAATCCGGCCGGTATTGTGTTTAACCCTGCTTCGGTTGCATCGACCCTTGAAATGCTTATTTCGGCAAAAAAATTTACGGATGCCGACCTTGGATTCAATCATGAGTTATATTTCAGCTTTCAGCATCACGGCCGGTTTTCGCACCCCCATAAAGAAACCTGCCTTCGGAATATTAATACAACCCTTGAGGCAGCCCGACAATGGCTTGCGGAAACCAAATACCTGTTTATAACTTTTGGCACAGCCTGGGTTTACGAATTGAAAAATGATGGTATGATAGTGGCCAACTGCCACAAACAACCAGCTTCGCTGTTCAACCGCAGGCTGATGACCTTGTGCGATATAACCAGCATGTTTGACGTTTTGCTGAAAGTTTTTTCGGAAAAATATCCGCAATTGAAAATTATTTTTACAATTAGCCCTGTGAGGCATGTAAAAGATGGATTTGTGCAAAACCAGCTCAGTAAATCAACGCTCATTCTTGCTGTTCACCAGCTTTGCGAATCGTGGAAACAGGTTTATTATTTTCCTTCGTATGAAATCATGATGGACGACCTGCGCGATTATCGGTTTTATGCACCCGATATGGTGCATCCGTCTGAGGTGGCTGTTGATTATATCTGGCAGCACTTCAGCGATGCCTTTTTTGATGAAGAAACAAAAAAAAACTGTAGCTACGCGGCAAAAATAGTCAGTGCTGCCGCACACAGCATTTTTCAACCTCAAACGCAGGCTGCCAGAAATTTTGCCCGTCAAATATCAGGTGAAATTGAACGAATAGAAAAATTTTTTCCGCCGGGAAGTTTTGATAACGAAAAAACTTTTTTCAATGGGATAATGCATGGATAAAATCATGCCAGTTAATACACCCCGCAATTTTGCAAAATCGTTTTTTTCTGATTTGCAGGATTTAATAATAATTAAACCCTAAGCCATCATCAAAAAAATGTTTTTATGCAGCAACATCCATTTTTGCTGATATAATCACCGGATGCGATAAAGAAAACCCGAATCCCGAAAATCTTTTTTCAGGTTCGGTGAAATCCGTCATGAAAAAAATATCAGCGTGTTGACCAGTGGATTTTTATGGTGCAAAATAATCGATACCTTTGCCCTTTAAAAATAAAAGATATGGGTATCGGATCATTTTTTTATCTGCCTAAACCAAAAGGGTTTAATTACATTCCGCGATATTTTGACCCGGAAAAGGAAGAACGTGAAGAACGCCGGCGCAAACTGCATGCCGGGAAAGATAATGAAACAGATGGAACGACCTCCGAAACACGTATCAGGGGAAAAATGCGCAGTGCCTATCATTTCAGGCACGAAAAACGAAGCCATACATCAACCATTAGGGTGATCATTTTCCTGGTGCTGCTTTTCCTGCTTATTTACTGGCTGTATTTCTGATTGGTCTGTATGCCCGACATCATTCACCTTTTACCCGATGCGGTAGCCAACCAGATTGCGGCCGGCGAAGTAGTCCAGCGCCCTTCATCGGTAGTGAAAGAACTGACTGAAAATGCCGTTGATGCAGGTGCCGGTTCTATTACCATCAATGTAAAAGATGCCGGTAAAACCCTTATCCAGGTAATCGATAACGGTTGTGGTATGTCATCGACCGATGCCCGAATGGCTTTCGAAAGGCATGCAACATCAAAAATAAGCCATGCGCAGGATTTGTATGCCATACGCACCATGGGTTTTCGCGGCGAAGCCCTTGCTTCAATTGCCGCCGTTTCGCATGTCGAACTTAAAACAAGGCTGCACGATTCAGAACTGGGTTCAAACCTGGTTGTATCAGCATCGCAGGTTCTTAACCACGATCCATGCCAGTGCAACCCGGGTTCGAATATCTCGGTAAAAAATCTCTTTTTCAATGTGCCTGCCCGACGTAAATTCCTGAAATCAAACTCTACCGAACTCAGTCACATTATTGACGAGGTACAACGGCTTGCCCTTGCCAACCCGGAAATTGCCATCGAATTTATTCACAACGATATACAGCTTTTCCAGCTACCGCCATCGAACATAAAACAACGCATTGTTAACCTGCTTGGAAAAAGCCTTAACCAGTCATTGGTACCCGTATCGGTAAAAACAAGCATTGCAGAAATAAAAGGGTATATCGGCAAACCCGAAACAGCAAAAAAAACACATGGCGAACAGTTTTTCTTTGTCAACAACCGGTTTATGCGCCATCCCTATTTTTTCAAAGCGGTTTTAAAAGCTTACGATAACCTGATTCCTGCCGATACCTTACCGGCCTTTTTTATCTATTTCATTGTAGATCCGTCTGAAATAGATGTGAACATACATCCCACCAAAACCGAAATCAAATTTGAAAACGAATTGCCGCTTTGGCAGATACTGCTGGCTATGGTAAAAGAAGGCATCGGTAAATACAATTTCTTGCCTTCCATTGATTTCAATGTTGAACCTTCGGTGGTTTTTACTAATAAAAACCAAACATTGATTTCTCCTGAAATAAAAACCACACCTGGATATAATCCGTTCGTAACCGGAGCAACCCATATCAGACAAGACATTCCGGCTGATTTTGGAAATGATATACCGGCTTACCATGCTGCAGCAAAAACTTCAGATAATGATACTTATCAACAGTCACAGACCGGAAGTCAGGCTTTGCAGTTTCAGTTTAAAAACAAATATATTGTTACTCAGGTCAGGTCGGGGCTAATGTTTATTGACCAGAAACGTGCCCATGAAAGAATTTTATACGAAGAACTGAAGCAACAGGTTAAAAATCATACTGTTATTAGCCAAAAATGCCTGTATCCGGCGCGTATCGAACTCAGCCCTGCCGATGCTACATGGCTCACCGGAAATATGGATTTGCTCACCCAGACAGGATTTGACCTGGGGCACCTGGGAAACAATACGTTTACTGTAAACGGAATGCCTCCCTTTATTGAGCAGAACATAAGCGATGTATTGCCGGTTATTATACAGCAAATGAAAGAAAACCAGCATACAGGCATCGACGATCCATATGATAAAACATTGATAGCCATTACAAAAGCTTCAGCTATCGATTATGGCCGGTCACTTAAACTGGACGAAATGCGCAACCTTATTGACCGTTTATTTGCCTGTACCACACCAGCTTTCACTCCTGACGGAAAAACCATTATCACCATCATTGAAAACGATGACATTGAAAAACGTTTTAAAACCTGATTTATGAACGGATACCGACCCCCCATCATGGGCAGTATGCCCCCGGTTGTAAAAAACCTTCTTATCATTAATGTTTTGCTTTTTATCGGAACCTATATACTGGCCGGTGCTGATATTGACCTGGTAAAATTACTCGGCCTTCACTACCCAACCTCGCAGTATTTCCACCCGGTGCAGTTTGTAACCCACATGTTTATGCATGGCGGGCTTACCCATATTTTTTTCAATATGTTTGCCCTTTGGATGTTTGGGAAAATCCTGGAAACGGTATGGGGACCAAAGCGTTTCCTGGTTTATTATTTTGTTACAGGCCTTGGTGCTGCAGCACTTCATACCCTTGTCAACTGGTACGGGATGCACGCTGCTTACGAGGCTGTTACTGCATTTAACAACACTCCATCGGCCGAAGGTTTTTTGTCGGTGTTGTCACATTATTTTCCCGAATATAAAAGCAGTTACATCGATTTTATCAATGCCTGGGCCTCCAATCCCCAATCACTGATTTATAAAGACCAGGCCGAAAGCGTTTTAAACCAGCTTATGCAAATAAAAGCCGATATACCAACGGTTGGTGCATCGGGGGCTGTGTTTGGCGTGCTGCTTGCATTTGGGATGTTGTTTCCAAACACCGAATTATGGCTGCTTTTCCCGCCCATTCCTATAAAAGCAAAATATTTTGTTATTGGCTATGGTTTGATTGAACTTTATGGAGGTGTAATGCAGCAGCCAGGCGATAATGTTGCCCATTTTGCCCACCTGGGCGGTATGTTATTTGGCTTTTTTCTGATCAGATACTGGAATCGCCGAAGAAATAAATTTTACTGATAAAACTAATTCCGTTTAATTTTAATGGAGAGATTTAAACAGGTCAAGATAAGTTTGTAAATTAATCTTCACCATTTAAAAGCCTCTTCTTTAATATTCCGGAGCGATAGAAAAATTTTTTATGTAAAATTCTTTTCTCCTTTGCCTGTTGTCTCCTGTTTTCAGCGTTGCAACACCCTAAAAATTTTTACAGATGATCTGGTATAA
>CAZLJX010000052.1:0-11528 GCA_964559985.1 uncultured Bacteroidales bacterium | reverse complement strand
ATGTAAGTTATTAACAATCAATATTTTATATATTTTTTGTCGTGTACAAAGAATACTCATATTTTAATTTTTTTTCTTCTTTTTGATTATTGTAATAAGAGTTAAGTCTAACACTAATATTTACCTCCATTTGTTTTGTTAAGCTATTCAGGTATGACTGATAATATGTTGAGAAATTAGAATTATAGGAGTTACTATTGAATTTATTTGCATTTCCGGGAGTTGAAGGAATTTTGTAAAGGAAATTATTACCGGATAAATCAAGCGATGTAACTAATGCATGCCTTTTTAATTCTGGCAATTTATAATCCGAAAGATTAAATTGATTATTTTGTGCAAAGCTCTGAGAGCATAAAACACTTACAATAAACATCAAACAAAATTGAATGCTTTTCATAATTATCAGTTTTAAATTAAATAATGAGTAATGCCACAATAACGGGTTTAATATTGAATTATAAACGGTAATTTGGTTTATATACTATACAAATATAAAATAATCTAATCTAATAAATTTACAAATCATCAAACGGACTTTTTATTTTCTGTAAACCATTTTGACTTACATGGGTGTAAATTTCGGTAGTTTTTGAACTTTTATGCCCTAAAAGCTCCTGAATGTACCGCAGGTTGGTTCCCGGTTCAAGCAGGTGGGTAGCATACGAATGCCTCAACCAATGCAGGGTTACCGGCTTCCTGATGTTGATTTAACTTTGAAAAGGGCCGGTATATGAATTTGTAAATGATAAAAAGTATTAATTTTAGCTTTTTTAACACCTTAAAGCCATGAAAAATATTTTCCTTGTTCGGTTATTTGTATTGTTTGGTGTATTAATCTCATGCACTGCCGATGACCCGCTGAAAATCCATCAACGTATTTTTACCCTTGATTCGCATTGCGACACACCGTTATGGCTTATCAGGGGTAATTTCGAAATCAACGAGAGCCACGACCCACATGCAACAGGCAGTAAAGTCGATTTTCCGCGCATGCTCAGGGGAGGCCTCGATGCTTCATTTTTTGCTGTTTTTGTCAATCAGGGTCCTCGCGATACAGCCGGACTGAATAAGGCTTTTGCCGATGCTGACCGTATTATCGATGGAGTAACAACGCAGCTAAACCGTTTTCCCGATGTTGCCTCATTGGCTGTATCACCCGGAGATGGATACCGTCTTGAAAATGAACATAAAATAGCTGTTTACCTGGGCATTGAAAATGGTTATGCACTTGGCAATAAATTAGATAATGTCAATTATTTTTACCAGCGCGGCATACGTTATATTACCCTGGTGCATACCCGCAACAACGATATTGCCGATTCGTCGACCGATCCGGCCGGACCTGAACACAACGGACTTTCTGCATTTGGCGAAGAAGTAGTTAAACGCATGAATGAAACGGGCATTATGATTGACGTTTCGCATGCCTCTGACAGTGCTTTTTATGATGTATTGCGTTTGTCAAAAGCTCCGGTAATTGCTTCGCATTCGTGTTCCAGGGCCATCTGTGATAACCCGCGCAACCTTACGGATGAAATGCTCAGGGCTTTGGCCAAAAATGGCGGGGTGATACAAATGTGTATCCTGAGCGATTATGTCAAAAAAGTACACCAATCGGCTCAACGTGATAGTGCTGTGGCTGCTTTCAGGCAAAGACATGCAAACCGTTCCTCCTATTCCGACGAAAAACGTCGTGAGGTTTTAAAGGAGTGGTTCCAGCTCGATATCGATTATCCTCCGGCAATGGCAACCGTCAGCGATGTGGTTGACCATATTGACCATATTGTTAAAACCATTGGTATTGAACATGTTGGTATTGGTACCGATTTTGATGGTGGAGGTGGTGTCCAGGGTTGTTACGATGTATCAGAAATGCCCAATATTACTGCTGAATTATTAAAGCGGGGATACACCCAAAAGGAAATTGCAAAAATCTGGGGTGGAAATTTCATGAGGGTTTTTAAACAGGTTCAGGAGATTGCTGTAAAATAACCACCTCAAAAAACCCCAGATATTATTACAAACAAAATTTCAGAAGGAAGAATTTATCCCTGAAATTCATCTGACAGGCTTTTAAGTTGTAACTGATGACGGTCAAGTGAACGGGAAATGGTGTTTTTCTGAATTCCAAACCAGGAATAAGCATCCGAAAACAATGTTTTATAATAATTGATGCCATCGTCAAGGTTTTGTATAAATGTTTTCAGATAATCTTTCTGTTTCAGGTCAGTGGCAGGGTTGTTGTTTTTAATTTTATCTGAAATGTAGTCGATATAAAGTTCCAGCTCCTTGATAAACAGGTTGGGACGATCTTTGCGCCTGATAAGGTTTGTACGTCCGTAGATATGATCAATCATTTTTCTGAGCGATACTGTTTTTGAAAAGTAAGCCATATTTGGACCAGGGCATACCGAAACACCTGCTCCTTCTTTACGGGTATCCAGATGGTTGACCAATAAGGCCGATGTTCCCAGCCCTACACAAATGCATGATTTATCGGTAACTTTGCTTATTTCAAGTTTCAGTAAATCCGGGTCGGTGATATGCAATCTGAGGTTATCTATTTTCTTTTTCTGGTATTGTCTCGAAGCAGCGCATACGGGTTTTTCAGTTAACTCACCCTGGAGCGAGCAATATTGTTTTATGCATGCACTGCCAGGTTTACCCTGTCTGATCAGTTTTTCTTTTTCAATATCTTTTGTGTTTCCTTTTAGGCTGTTGAATGGTACCCCCAACGGCGATATATTGCTCAAATACAGATCATTTTCTTTGGCTTTTGACAAAAGCCTGCGGGTGTGTTTGTCGATATTGACGGCTTCAGGAACAAGCAGAAACGGGCTGCCCCATCCTACAGCGTCAAGGCCATAATAATCCAGCAGAAACCGATGTTCTTCTGAAGTGCCGACACCACCCTGTGCTGTAATTTTTAACTCAGGCGCAATGTCAGGGCAAACCCTGTTTTTTGCTTTCAATGCTTTGGTTAAAACCTCAAAAAGGTTGTCGCATAATATTTTCCGGTTTTTTTTAAATTCTTCGAGAATAGGACCTATCAGGTATCCCTGGGTGGCAAAAGCATGCCCGCCACAGTTCAACCCCGATTCAATCCGGAATTCTGAAACCCATATCCCTTTACCTGCAAGAAATTTTCCCTGCACAAAAGCCGAGCGGTAATCGCTCACTTTAATAATGACTTTCTTTTTTATAACTCCCTGGTTGTCGGGGTATAAATCATCCCATTGTTCAAAGTAACTGTAAAGTTTAGGGTTCAGCCCTGCCGATAAAACAATGGATGAGTGAAGATTGCTGTTGGCAAATCCCCTGAGTGCTGCATGAGCATCGTTAAATTCGACCGGTAATTTTTCGTTGGCCGAAAAGTTTTCCTTATCGAGTTTGGTCATGATATTTACATCAATTTCACCGGGATTAAGGTTCTGGTTTATCCATTTTTTAAGTTCAGCAATGCTGGCATTTTGCCTTATCTGAATAAATTTTTGTTTTATGGCCGAAGTATCGGGCAGCATATCGAAATATTTATTCATCGCACTTTTTTTCTCAGTAATGGCTGATTTCAGTTCTTCAAATTTTTCTTTTACCAGGGTGTCCATCATATTGAGAAAAGCCGTGATGCGTTTTGCCCTGAAATCTTCCATTTTTTCAGTAATGGCCTGAAACGGAAGGTTAAATTTTTTACTGTGAAATTCCCTCATTTTCTCCATCAACATATCGTCGACAAGCGAAATGACCGAATTTATGCCAAATGGTGCAACTTTTAACGGGGTATCAATGGTGTATCCAATATCCATTACAGGTATATGAAAAGTATGGGCATGATAACTGTTCATGAAATGATTTTTTTTTGAAGAAGAAAAAAGAATCAGATATAATGACCGCGATGAGCAGGTAAACAAATGAGGTCTGATGGTTTTATCCGCTTAATATTAATGCTCAAAGATAGTTAAATTATCCGGGTTTTACACGAATTATTCTGTAAGCAGGTTTGATTACAAAATGATGCATACAAAATTATTTCATAATATAATGATATTTAATGTAATATGATTTAATGAACTTTTTTTGACGTTCATCAATATTATAATAGGTCTGATGATGTATAACTTTTAGTATTCAGATGAATTAATCAATAATTCAAACCTTTTTCAATAATGCAATATCAACACAAATGGGATAAAAAAGCGGGTTTTAAACTGAACTTTCCCGGATCACCAGGTCGGTTTGCAACACTTCCGAAACAATAACAGGATTGATGGTTTCTGACCGTAATCTTTTGAGCAGCATTTCCATAGCCAGAATTCCCATTTCCTTACCGGGTTGTTTCACCGAAGAAAGGGTAGGGAAGGTCATCCGTGCAATGTCGTCATCGCCATACCCGACAATGGCTATTTCATCGGGAACTTTTTTCCCGGCACTTCTCAAAGCCTGTAAGACTCCTGCTGCTGTAAAGTCGTTGACAGTAAATACCGCATCGAACTGGAGTTGTTGTTCCAGCAGGCGGGGAATGGTACGTAAAGCTTCATTAAATGTATCACAAGGTACAATAAGATCGTCGGTAACCGGTAGTTGCCGGTTGAAAAGAGCCTGCATATAACCTTTCAACCGTCGGCGTCCAATCAGGCGTGTCTGGGGGCCCGAGAGGTGCAGTATCTTTTTCCGGCCTGTGTCAATAAGGTGGTTTACCGCTTTCAGGGCTCCTTTAAAATCGTCAATAACAATACTGTCGCTGATTTCTTCGTCGGGTACACGGTCAAAAAATACCAGTTCAAGTCCTTCATCCTTAATCATTTTAAGGTGGCTGAAATCGGCTGTTTCTTTTGAAATGGAGATCAGCAATCCGTCTATGCGGCTGTCGGCCAATGCTGCAACGGCCTCCACTTCTTTTTCATAATGCTCGTTTGATTGGGCAATCATAACACTATAACCATTTTTACCGGCCACTTCTTCAATGCCACTGATGACCGATGAGAAAAAATAATGCACCACTTCGGGAATAACAACACCGACAATGTTACTGCGTTTGCTTTTCAGACTCAGGGCAATGGCATTGGGTTTGTATTTGAGTTTTTCGGCCAGTGCCTGTACCGACCTGCGCGTTTCGATGCTGATATCGGGATGGTCTTTCAATGCTCTCGAAACCGTTGAAGGCGATACACCCAGTTCACGTGCAATATCTTTGATAGTGATAATATGCGATTTCATAATTTATAGGTTTAGAAAAGCAATTTTTTTCGCAATCGATTTAAAAGAGGCATAAAGGTAATGAAATACTCATAATACGCAAAAATTACCAGTTTCACTTTATCGGTGCTGTTTCAGTGTTAAGTATATAAAGGTAAAATTTTCAAACGATTGTGCAAACGATTGCAGCGATTTTTAACATAAAAATAAGATTTTGATACTTTGAAAAAGAAAAAGTTTTTAACTTGCAATGTTAATTTTTAATGATTTAAAATATAATAATATGTTAAATTTTACCAGGCAACTAAAATATCGGATCTGGCCGGTAGCTGCACTGTTGTTACTCAGTGTTATGACTGCCGTGAGCCAGAATATTACAGTTAGCGGTACGGTAACCGATTCAAAAGACGGGTCATCAATACCCGGGGTTAGTATTCTGATAAAAGGTACAACCATCGGCACCATTACCGATATTGACGGAAAATACACCCTCGAAGCTGAACCCACGGCTATCCTGGTATATTCATTTGTCGGATACCAGGTAATTGAAATCAAAGTGGCCGGCCGCACCAAAATTGATGTGGTGATGGAAGAAGAAGCCAAAAAACTTGATGAGGTAATTGTCATTGGTTATGGTACACAAAGGAAAACCGATAAAACCGGGGCAGTGGCAATGGTTACCTCAGCCGAACTGAATAAAGGGGTTATGCAGGATGCCATTCAAAGCCTTGTCGGAAAAACACCGGGTGTGCTGATTACTAAAAAAGGAGGCGACCCCAACAGTGGTTTTTCTGTTAAAATCCGAAGCCAGGCCAGTTTATTTACCAGCACCGAACCTTTGTATGTAGTTGATGGTGTTCCGGGAGTTGATCCTACTACCATTGCTCCCGAGGATATTGAATCGTTTAATGTTTTAAAAGATGCATCTTCTTCTGCTATCTATGGCGCTTCAGGTGCCAACGGAGTAGTAATAATCACTACCAAAAAGGGAAAAGCCGGTAAGGTTGGCAGCAATGTGGAATTTTCAAGCACATTGTCTTTTGATAAAGTGGCAAGACGAATGGACCTGCTCACTGCAAGTGATATGAGGGCTTTTATCCAGGAATTTAACTATGACGCTTCCTATGATGGTGGCGCCAACACTGACTGGCAGGACGAAGTATATCGTACCGGTGTTACCCAGTCGTACAATACTTCCATTACCGGTGGCAATGAATTCAGTAATTTCAGGGCCTCGTTAAACCATACGGTAAACGAAGGTGTTTTAAAAGGCTCATCAAAAGAGCGCACCAACGGAAGATTAAATTACCGCAACCAGCTTTTCGACAACCGATTAATTATTAATGCTGTTGCTTCAGGCACAGTAGAGAAAAACAAGTATATAAAATATAGTGGTTGGGGCAACCAGGATATCATTTTCCAGATGCTTCAACGTAATCCTACTGATCCGGTATATGATAGCCTTGGGAATTATCATCAGTCACGCCGCGAATTTAATTATTCAAACCCCCTGGCAGTTATTGATGAGCTACAGAATGAAAGATCAGCCAAAAGATTTATGGGAAACATTTCAAGCGATTGGGAAATTGTGAAAGGTTTCAAACACTGGCTGAGCATCAGCTATGCCCGCGATGATGACGAATCATGGTATTTTGAACCGGCAGGTGGCTGGAGTGCACCCGAAGGATATGGCAGCCGCACATTTAATAATAAAGAAGTAAAAACCCTTGAGTCAACATTCACTTTTAATAAAGAAGTAATGGCAGGTCAAAATCTGAATGTCATTGCCGGATATTCGTATCAGGAAGAACTTTATACCGGTATTTCAGCACATGGCAGCGGGCCAACTTCAAATTTAATAAGGGCTTACAATCTGACTACTTTAAATCTTGTAAAGCAAGGTGATATCAGCGCATATTATAATACCGTCAACCGTATCGGCATTTTTGGACGCATCAATTATAACATCGATTCAAAGTATATTTTAACCGCTACATTACGTCACGATGGCTCATCAAAATTCGGTAAAAACAACCGGTGGGGATCGTTTCCGAGCGCTTCGGTAGCCTGGGATATCAAGAAAGAAAGTTTTATGGACAATATAGTTCCTGTTGAGCAATTAAAACTGCGTATTGGCTATGGCGTTGCCGGGAATGATAAACTCAGCAGCAATCATGCCTATATGCCCGAAATTGGCCCCAACGGAACAACTTTCGATTTTGAATCGGGCGAATATGTCCCCCGTTATACAGCAACCTATTCGGCCAACCCCGATCTGAAATGGGAAGAAAACAGAGAATTGAATATAGGTCTTGATTTTGGATTGCTTAATAATAAAATAAGCGGATCATTGGAGGTTTACAGACGTACTACCAATAACCTGATTGTCGATGTCGATGTGCAGGGAAATCCGGCATATGCCTTTGACAGGCTCTGGATAAATGGTGGCAAATTTAAATCAAGTGGTTTTGAAGCCTATGTACAATACTTTGCTTTGAATCTTCCTATGATGGATTGGAAGACGCAGTTTTCATTTTCCAGTTTCAGCCAGGAAATTGTAAGCCTGAATGAATCATGGAAAGAAGATAACAATAAAAAAGGCTGGATAACCGGACGTGGTTTGGTTGGTGGCGAAAACTGGTCACAGTATATCCAGGAAGGATGGGAACTGGGGACCTTTTATATGCCTGAATATGCAGGTTTATCTTCTGACGGAAAATATTTATTCCATACCGCTGCAGGTGGGGTAACACGCGAAATTGACAAAGCTGAACGCAGGGTATTGGGCCATGCATTGCCAGCTTTTGAAATGGGATGGTCAAATTATTTTACCTTATATAAAAATATCGATTTTAGTTTTGCCTTCCGCGCTGTTTACGGAGCTGATGTGCTGAATGCCACTAGACTTTATTTCGGAAACCCGAATGTGTTGCCAAACCTCAACGCATTGCAGGAAGCCGTGTCTGAGAAACGACGGGGAGTTACCAGTATGCCGGTTATTAACAATATGTATCTCGAGGACGGATCTTTTATCCGGCTTGAGAACATTAGCCTGGGATATACATTTAATAAATTCCCGGCTCATACCTTTGAAAAACTCAGGGTAGCTGTTACTGCCAATAACCTTTTCCTGATTACCAAATACAAAGGAGCCGATCCTGAAATGACTTACTCAGGGCTTGATTTTGGAATCGACAATTATAATGTTTATCCAAAAACACGTTCAATTATGTTTGGTTTAACCCTTACCTTGTAAAATTCTTTGAATATGAAAACATATAAAGTTTTATTTTTAACCGGTTTGATTCTTGCAGGAGCCTGCACAAAAATTGATGACAGCCTGTATGATTCACTCAATGAAAATAATTTCCCCGAAAATGAAATGCAATTGGCTATTATCCCCTCACCGGCTTATGAGCCCATGCGTGATTTCCTTGATTGGGGAGGCTGGTGGTTTGCACAGGAACTCTCCAGCGATGAGGTGGTTTGCCCAACCCGTCATACCGACTGGGCCGACGGTGGTAAATGGGTTGTATTGCATACCCACGAATGGAATAATACCACCGAGGCCATAGCTGCCATGTGGAGCCGTTTTACCAACGGAGTCCGGAATGCCAATAAAGCAATAGAAAAATTGCAGGGATTTCCTGAAACAGAAGCATCACGCATTGCCATTGCAAAACTGAAAATCATAAGGGGTTATTTTAATTACCTGCTTATCGATAATTATGGTGATGTGCCTTATGTTACTATTTTTCAGGGTGCTCCCGAACAACCGCATAAAGCTCCGCGTGATTCTGTTTTTAATGCAATAACCCAGGAATTGAAAGACATTATCCATATTATTCCGGCCGATCAGCGAAGTAAATATTCTATTACCAGGCCAACCGCCTATGCTTTAATGGCAAAACTTTACCTCAATGCCGAAGTGTATACAGGTACGCCGCAGTGGGAACTGGCCGAAAAATATTGCGACAGTGTGATGGCTATGGGATACAGCCTTGAAACAAATCCACTGGCTCCGTTTGTGACTGAGAATGAAACTTCTGTTGAAAATATATGGACCATTCCCTACGATGAGGAACGTTTCCAGGGCTTTAACCTCCATATGCGCACATTACATTACAACAATAACCTGACTTTCAACATGACCGTAGGGCCGTGGAATGGTTTTGCTGTAACTGAAGACCATTATAACACATATAGCACTACTGACAAACGTAAAGCGTACTTCCTGGTAGGCCAGCAATATGATTATGCAGGCAATATGATTACCGATGCTGCTGCAGGCAATTTACCCCTGATTTTTAACCCGCATATCCCGGCCCTGGTAATGGATGCCAGTTTTACACCGGCCGAAATCCGTATGTCGGGTGCAAGGGTGGTAAAATTTGAAATCAAGAATGGCGCTAAGGCTAATCTCAGCAATGATTTTCCGATATTCCGCTACGCCGATATTCTGCTGATGAAAGCCGAAGCCAGGATAAGGCAGGGACTGGATGGCGACACCTGGGTAAATATGATCCGCGACCGTGCTGGTCTGAATGATATTTCAGGATGTACCCTTGATCAACTGCTCGAGGAACGTGGCCGTGAATTGTTCTGGGAAGCTCATCGCAGGCAGGATTTGATCCGTTTCGGAAAATTCAATAATGCATGGTGGGAAAAACCCGCTTCGGATGCCAGCAGAAAAATTTTCCCCATTCCGCAATGGGCTATCGATGGAAATCCTAACTTAGCAAAATAAATTTTATAAGTAATTTTTTTTATTAATCCACTAAATCTATAAGCGTATGAAAAAACTAATGAGTTTAAATTTACTTTGGTTGCTTATTGCATCCTTGTTTTTCGCCGTATCATGTAAAGATGATGACGAAGACGAACCACAGGTTCTTGTTGAAGATGGTATGTATGTAAAAGGCGATGTAACTGGTTTGCCGGCACTCGACCCGAAAGGCCTTATGTCAGCCGGAATCAATGAAGTCGGACAGGTAGCCCGCTCCGGCATGTATGAAATGTACATTGCTATTGAAGCAGGAACAGCAGGTTTTAATATCGTGAAAAAAGATGGTTCCACTGAAACTGTTTATGGTCCTGCCAGCGCAGAATGGGTTGAAATTAGCGGAAATGACCAGCCCAGTGTTACTATACTGAAAGGTACCTATGCTGCCAATTCTGCAAAATTTACTGTTCCCACCAGTGGCCTTTATCATATTGCACTTGATCAGGCTAATATGGCTATTGTTATTATTCCTGTCACCAAATGGGCTATCCTTGGTGGTGCTACCGACATGGGATGGAGTGATACCGATCTTCCTGTAAAAGGAGCTTTCTCAAAAACTGCTATGGAATTTGAAGGTACCAACATCGTTCTTCGTTCGGGCGATTTTAAACTTCGTCATTCTGGTGGCTGGAAAGTTGAAATATCAGGCGACAGCGTTAAATGTAATACCAATTTTGGCGGTGTTCTTAATCCTACTACCCTTGTCCCGACATTGGTTCCTGGCGGATCTAATTATTCATTTCCTTCAGATACTTCGAAACATGGTAAATATACCATCAATGTGAAATGGCAACTCGATGGTGGTTACAGCGTAACTTTTACTAAAACCGGTTATATTGAGCCACTTCCTGAGTATCCTGCTGAACTGTTTATGATTGGTGATGGCGTTGGTGGTTGGGATTGGGCAACAATTGACCTTCCTATGATTCCGGTACACAGCCATCCGTATATGTTCTGGAAAATAGTGTGGATGGAAGCAACAGGTGGCTTCAAATTCGCCCCTGAAAAAGCATGGGGACATGATTTCGGAAAAACCGGTGATGCATCAGCCGATACCGTTTATGCAAAAGGTAGTGATAATATTCCTGTGCCTGGTACCGCTGGTTATTACATGGTGGTTGTTGACCTCAAAACCGAACAGATTTCAATTGCTGATGCTAAAGTATATTTGATTGGTAATTGTATTGGCAGCTGGAGCGCTCCTGTTGCAGCAGGTTTATTTACCGTTGATAATGCCAATGAAAAACTGACATTTACCGGTGCTCTTGCCGATGGTGAACTGAGAATGCATGCATGGCATAAATGGTTCCCGGTACAAACTCCGGCAGCTGACTGGTGGCAGGAAGAATTCATTGTACTTAACAATGTCATTGAATTCCGTGGTGCAGGTGGTGATCAGGATCGCGTAAACATTACCGCAGGCACTTATGCTATTGATTTGAATTTCAAAACATTAGCTGGTTCTGTTACCGCACAATAAATAATTATGTATTACTTAAAAAGAGGCTGTCTCAAAAGCCAGACAGCCTCTTTTTTTTGTGCATATTGTTAA
>CAZLJX010000051.1:0-13813 GCA_964559985.1 uncultured Bacteroidales bacterium | reverse complement strand
ATTTGTAAACGCAGCCAAAGCTGTCGAAGCAAGGCTCTCGGTAACGGAATAAGGAAGAATAAATAAAAAAAGGGCAGGGTGACCTGCTCTTTTTTATTTTCCTGATAAAGTTTCCTTGAACATGACTGTTCCAACATCAATCGAACTTGAAAACGAACAATGATCAGAATTTCAAGGTAAAAACAGTCTGCACGCCTGGTTCTGACTGGGCAAGAATTGTTCCGCCGTGTAATCTTAGAATTTGCCTTGAAAGTGCCAGTCCGATGCCTGAACCTTCCTTTTTGGTAGTAAAAAACGGGATAAATATTTTATCAAGCACATCCTGTAAAATTCCCGGTCCGTTATCGATCACCTGTATCATTTTATCACTCCGCTCATTGATAAAGGCTTTAAGTTGAATCTGTGCATTTTGTTTATTCTCCAGGGCATGGACAGCGTTTTTAATCAGGTTGATGAGCACCTGCTCAATAAGTTCTTCATCGGCTGTGAGTTCAAAGTTTTCAGGGCTGACAGTAACCGAAAACCCGATGTGGTGTTGTTTCAGCTCTTCGTCCATCAGCAGGCGGATATTGCCGAAAAGGGCTTTCACTTCAAAAACTTTGAAACTGGGCTTTGGAATGCGTGTAAGGTTGCGGTAAGTTTCAACAAAATGGAGTAATCCCGTACTGCGTTTATTGATAATGAGCAGTGCATCTTCAATATCGCCAAGCGAGTCGTGCAATTCGGGATGAATATTTTCAGTGTCCCTTGCCGTTTTTACCAGGGAGCTTACGGTTGATGACAGGGATGAAATTGGCGTGATACTGTTCATAATTTCGTGGGTCAGCACCCTGATGAGCTTTTGCCAGGCTTCCATTTCCTGTTCTTCAAGTTCACTCCGTATATTTTGTATCGAAACGAGTTTGATAATTTTGTTTTTCAGTTTAAATTCTTTCACATACACTGCCAGTTGAAGCAGATCGTTTTCAAGGTTGACCTTAATGAGTGTTTTTTCGCCCGATTTTAACTGGTAAAGGGTTGTGGTGAGTTCGGGCGAAAGGGAATCAAGTTCGTGAATATTCCGCAGGTTGCTGCAGCAAAAAAGTTTTTTGGTGGCATTGTTGAACATTTCAATTTTTCCGGTTTCATCAAAAGCGATCATGCTGATGCCGATATGCTGAATGACATTTTGTAAAAAATGAAATTGTTCTTCCTTTTCGTTACGTACCTTTTGAAATTCATTGATAACATTGGTAAATGCATCTTTCATATCTTCAAACGAAGCACCCAGCCCTTCAAATTCGAACGAACGGTTAAACTCTGAATACCGTATGGCTTCAAGAAAACTTTTGACATAACGGTTGGTTTTGTCGATATAATGAAACAGCAGAGATAACTGAATGATTACAAGAACACCAGCTATAAATGCCGTGGTATAATACTGCGTTTTTAAGATAAGGTAAAAAAACACGAAAATTGTCAGGGTAAGCAGCAACACCCTGATGATGACATTGATTTTAAAATTTTTAAATACCATGTTTTTCCAGTCTCCGGTATAACGATGTTCGTGTAAGTCCAAGTTCTTTGGCCGCCTGGCTCACGTTGCCCCTGTAGCGTGCCAGCACTTTGCTGATGACATTTTTTTCAATATCATCGAGGTTAAATGAATCAATTCCGATGTCAATGTCATTTCTTTCAATGGAGCTGGATAGCATAAAATCTTCAGGATTAAGTTTTTCGCTATCGCTCATAATGACAGCTCTTTCAATGGCATGCTGTAATTCCCTGATGTTGCCGGGCCATCCGTATTGCTCGAGTTTCCGCATTGCCGGTGCATTGATACCCTTTATTTTTTTCATATATTTTTTGCTATACTGCAACAGGAAATGTTCAGCCAGCAATGGAAGGTCTTCCAGACGTTCGCGAAGCGGTGGCAGGTGTATTTCAACCGTATTGATACGATAAAGTAAATCCTGCCTGAATTTAGCCTGGGTAACCCATTCATGTACAGGGGCATTGGTGGCGCAAATCAGGCGGATATCAATTTTTCGTGGTTTGGTACCTCCAACCCGCATGATTTCTTTTCGCTCAATGGCAGTAAGCAGCTTGGATTGCATAGGCAGGGTAAGGTTGCCTATTTCATCAAGAAAAAGGGTGCCGCTATCGGCCAGTTCAAAACGTCCGGGCTTATCTTTATGGGCATCGGTAAAAGCTCCCTTTTCGTGTCCGAAAAGTTCACTTTCAAATAGGGTTTCGGGAATAGAGCCCAGATCAACCGCAATAAAAACCTGGTTTTTTCGCGATGAACTACGGTGAAGTGCCCGTGCTACCACCTCTTTCCCAGTACCGTTTTCGCCCAGTACAAGCACCGATGCATCGGTGGCAGCTACTTTACGGATGGTTTCAAAAACTTTCAGCATTTTTGGCGATTCACCGATAAAATCCTGGAAAGGTCTGTCAATGGCTTCGCTCATACCAATATTTTTCGACCGGTAGGCTTCAACCGACTGTTTCGATTTCCTGAGCCTGATTGCCGACGAAATGGTGGCAACGAGTTTGTCGTTCTGCCAGGGTTTAAGAATAAAATCTGTAGCACCGGCTTTTATTGCCTTAACAGCTTTTTCTGTATCGCCATAAGCAGTAATAAACAGCACTACGGCATCGGCATCGGCCTGCAAGATTTTTTCAAGCCAGAAAAAGCCTTCCTGTCCGCTGATAGCGTCTTTGGTAAAATTCATGTCGAGCAGAATGACATCATAGTTTTCATGCCTGATCAATTCAGGAATTTTATATGGATCAGTGGAAGTATCAATTTTTTCAACCTGGTTTTTCAACAACAGTTTCAATGCATGTAAAATATCGGTATTATCGTCAATAACCAGAATTTTTCCTTCTTTTTCGGCCATGATGGAGGTGTGTTTTAAAATCGTTTAAAATTAATGGTTATTTCAACGATTTTCAAATATTCCCGAAATGAATCATATTAAAAAATAATGAATTGATAGTTAATAAAATGCAAATCCTTAAATAACAAAACAGCGATGGTTTGTTCAAAGGTTGATTGAATATTTTATGGCAGGATGTATGCGTTTATCATTATTTTGAAAAAGTTGATCGGCAATTAATCAGGATCAATGATTTTAAATCTTGTTGAATCATTGTTTTATAAAAAATTGTATATTCGGAAATCATTTTAGTGCCGTAATTTTTCGGTTTATTGTTTTGCACAGCCGGGTTTATGAGATCATCATTGACTTATGAAGATATTCAGCTTATTTTCAGAATTTTACTGAAAAATGAACCTGAAATTATTTATGACGACCTTGATGATGCTGTTGAACAGTTTTCTTCGGCCAGGTATGTGACCAGGATTTTACTCAGTTATAAAACAGGTTTTAATATCTGCAAAAAAGGCATTGACTATGCCATATTGTTTGCCCGTCCAAAACACAGGGAGGGTTTCAGATATATTACCTATTATTTTCAGTTACGCAACAATGGTTCTTTACTGTTATTTTTTCCGTCCTGGTTGCGATATCCCAATTATCTGAATTTTGATAAATCATCCGGTTTGCAGTGGAAAATAAGGTTTTTCTTTCATCGCGCGATTTTAGCCCTGAAATTGCCGCAACTTATTTCCGACGGACGGTTTACAATTTATTACCGCGATACGCTATTGTTTGACCGTTTAATGGAAAGCTTTTCCTGTAACGGGTATTCCGTTTATTTCGGTTCGCCCGAAACCGGGCATAAAACGGTGGTTGAACTCAGCCGGGATAAAACCACCCTGTATTTTGCCAAAAAAGTATGGAACGACCGGGCAATTCACGGGCTTAAAAATGAGGTTGATAACCTGGCTTTACTTAAAAAATTCAACCTGATGTATTTTACCATCCCCCGTTGCGAAAGTGCTGACCCTACGCTTGCCATTGTTGAAAATATAAGACCAACAGGTTCATTTTTGCATACCCGGCTTACATATACCCATCTCAGGGCATTGAAAGAACTATATGCATGTACCTCGCATGTAAAAAGTATAGCCGATAGCCTTTTCTGGAACGAAATCAATGAAAAATTGTCGGCCATTGATCCGTATCACATTACAAAACAATGGATTGATATTTACAATGCCTTAACCGAGTTAAAATCATCGGTAAATGTAAAAACCACGATTCCGGTTTCATTGGCCCATTGCGATTTTACACCACTCAATATGTACCTGTCAACAGGGCGGGTTCACCTTTTTGACTGGGAATCGGCCAGGAATGAAATCCCGCTTTTTTACGATGCATTTCATTTTATTTTTATTGCTGAGTCAAAAATCAGAAAATCGCCACACAATCTTATTAAAGAAGAAATTACGCATCTGAAAAACCAGAAAGTCATTAAAGAGCTGATACAACTGCTTGGCATTGATTTCCAGCTTCATTATAAATTATATTTACTGCATTCCATTAGCCAAACTTTGTTTGCCTGGCAGCATAAAATTATGCAGAGTGCTGATTTTTCAGAACTTTTGATGCAAAACTGGCTCAAAGCCCTGAATGATTCCAGAGAGGTAAAAGACACCATAAGTCACAGGCAAATGTTTATCATGCATATGGTGAGTGAACCGTTTTTACGTGAATATGCTATTTTAAACCTGAATGCCGATTCAATTTACCGGATAAATGAGAGCTTTGAACCTGAAATACTGATTCGTAAAAAAAATTTCGGACGGGTAATTGAATTTATAAAAAAATATGCCGGCTACCGGAAACTGATTATCGAAAAAAAATACAATAAAAATATTACTGAACTATTTTTTACCGATGGAAGCTACCTGCGCATCACTTTTATTTTTAACTTTTTTACAAAAGGCTTCAATTTTATGGATTCGGAATGGGTATTGAAAAATGCCGAGCGCACTGCCGAAAATGTTATGGTTGCCTCACCGGCCGATATGTTTGAATATATTTTTATTCCCCGAATGATCAGGAAAAAAAACATACACCCTGTATGGGCTGCCTATTTCGAAAATCAGTCGCTTGATGTGAAAGCAGATGTAGCTTACCAGATGATTAAAAAATATGATCTGAATATCAATTCGTTAAATCCGCTTTACACTTTTAACGGCGATATATACATTCAGGCTGTCAAACAACTTATTGCGTCAGGTAAAAAGAAATTTGACCTGCAGTTTAAAATATTTCATTTTTTCTATAAAATACATAAAAAATATCCCTGCAATGGTTTTTTAATCACCTTCAGTGGAATTGACCGATCGGGTAAATCAACCGTTTTAAAAATGCTGGCCACCCTAATCAGCAATAAGTATCACCGTAAAGTGATGGTACTTAAATATTCATCATTTTTTAATGCAGCAACCCTTTCAAAAACCACTGAGGGGAATCGTGAAAAATTACCAGTTTCCGACAAAAGGAAAAAAAGTCAATTCAGATCGTATATGCGGTTTTCAAAATATTTTCTGCATTTTATATTCGTTCAATGGAAGGTCTGGTTTAAATACAGGTTAAAAGGATATATTGTATTATACGACCGGTATTATTTCGACCTGATAGCTGATCCTGGTTTATTTGATTTTGAAATCAATAACCGGCTGGCCCGGTTTTCATACCATTTTGTTTTTAAACCCAGACTTAATATTTTTCTGTACAGCCCGCCTTCTGAAATCATCAAACGCAATACATTACTCGATGAAGAAACCATCGAAATGGTGACGGATAATTATATTTCTTACTTTCATGATCTGTCACTTCGCAAAACAAATTCACGTTATCTGTCTGTTGAAAATATATACCTTGATAAGGTAATAGACCAGGTGGAGCGCGAACTGGGAAAGGTAATCTGATTTTCCGGAGGTTTAAGATATCAGGTATTAATTCCGGATTGAAATGATATCTTTGCATTATAATGTTCAAGCGTAATAAAGGCTATGACAGTAAATGCGAAAAAGAGAGGCATGGTTAGAAAAGGCAGTATCGCCAAAACAAAACATCATGTGCTGGTTATTGATGACGAAGAAGTAAACCGGATGCTGGCCAAAGCAGTGCTGCAATCGCTAAATATTGATATTGTATTGGCTTCAGGTGGTCATGAAGCACTTAAAATAATGAAACGGCAGAAATTCGATATCATTCTCACCGATTTAAATATGCCGGGCATGGATGGATGGGAAACCACAAAAAAAATACGTAACGATTATGGTGATCAGATCATAATAATTGGCCTTAGTGCGGGCAATATCAATCAGCTGAAACAAAAATGCCTGCATGCTGGTATGAATGATGTTTTACAAAAACCCCTTGATGTAAAGCAATTTATGGCATATATGGATAACATCCGGCAAACTGCGGCCGGGATAAATAAAAATGTACCAGTGACCCATCAGGAAGATGAAAAAACAGATGCCCGGAATATAAGTATTGCCACCAACCATGAACCAATTTATTACAGCCTGGATAAGCTGAGCAGTTTGCTGCTTGGTAACCAGAACGAGCTGGTCAAAATGGTAAAGTTGTTTATTGAGATTGCTCCGCAACTGGCTTCACAGCTATATGAAGCTTCGGAAAAAAAAGATTTCACCCTGGTCAAGCAGACCGCACATAAATTGAAACCATCGGTTGATTTTATGGATATCGGTTGTCTTAAACTTCCGTTGAAGACGCTTGAGCAATATAATGGCGCATCGGAAAACGAACCTGCCATTATTGCTATGGCTGCCGAAGTAAAACGTGTTATTGATATTACAGCAAGCCACCTGGCTGAAAAATACGGTAAATGATCAAAGTCAGCCATGAAAAAACTGATCACTACATTAAAACGTTTAGCACTTCGTATAATTATTATCTTTTTTGGGTCATCTGTTTTGCTGGCATTTTGTTATCGTTTTGTTTCACCTGTTGCAACACCGTTAATGTTGATCCGGTGCTGGCAGCAGATTACCAGCCATCAATCATTAAAACTCAGTAAAAAATGGATATCCGTTGAATCCGTTTCACCTTATATGATTCAGGCGGTTATTGCCTCAGAAGATAACCGGTTTATGGAACATTATGGTTTTGATTTCGAAGCGATTAAAAAAGCGAGGCAGATGAACCAGAAGCGCAAAAAAGTTTTCGGAGCCAGCACTATCAGCCAGCAGACAGCAAAAAATATTTTTCTGTGGCCTCAGCGATCTTATTTGAGGAAAGGCCTTGAGGTTTATTTTACTTTACTTATAGAAATATTATGGAGCAAGCAACGGATTATGGAAATGTATCTCAATAATATAGAAACGGGGAAAGGAATTTACGGCGTTGAAGCAGCAGCGCATGAATATTTTCAGAAATCTGCATCCATGCTCACAAAATCCGAAGCAGCATATATTGCTTCTATTCTTCCCAATCCACGTAAATGGGATCCACGCAGGCCCACTTCATATCTTAAGCGCAGGCATGGTAAAATTATTTCGGTAATGTCGCAACTGGGTGATACAGGTTTTAATTCAAAATAAACGGAATTCGAAGGAATTACCTGTACCAGTTAAAAAACCAGGGGCATTATGCATGAATAATTGAAGGGAATTGTATTTTTGCCACCTGAAATACTAAACATCAGAAAATGAAACCTTCTATCCCGAAAGGAACACGCGATTTTGGTCCGGTTGAAATGGCAAGGCGCAATTTTATTTTCCGCACCATTGAAGATATATTCAGGCTACATGGATTTTTGCAAATCGAAACGCCGGCTATGGAAACCCTCGAAACCCTTATGGGAAAATATGGTGAAGAAGGCGACCGGTTGATTTTCAGAATCCTGAATTCAGGTGATTTTAAAAGCGGAATTAACCCTGTTGACTGGGCCAATGGCAGTGCCATGCAGATAAGCAACCAGATTTGTGAAAAAGCTCTTCGTTACGACCTTACCGTGCCTTTTGCCCGTTATGTTGTAATGAATGCCGGAGATATTGTTTTTCCCTTTAAACGATACCAGCTGCAGCCTGTCTGGCGTGCCGACCGTCCGCAAAAAGGACGCTACCGTGAGTTTTACCAGTGCGATGCCGATATCGTTGGCAGCAACGCCTTGCTTAACGAAGCCGAATTGATGCAACTGATCGATGAGATTTTTTCGCGTTTACAACTCAAAGTGATTACCAAACTCAATAACCGTAAAATTCTTACAGGCATAGCCGCTTTTGTAGGAAGAATGGATATGCTCACCGATATTACTACCGCCATCGATAAACTCGAAAAAGCCGGTTTTGAAAATGTAAAAGCCGAACTGATGGAAAAAGGGCTAAAACCTGAGGAGTTCGGAAAACTGGAACCTTTTTTTCACCTTGGTGGAACAAACACTTATAAACTTGAAAGCCTGAAAAACATTTTATCTGCATCAGAAATAGGTTTAAAGGGAATTGATGAAATGGAAACCCTTTTAAAATACGTCAATACACTTCAGCTCCGGTTTCCTGTTGAAGTGGATTTTACCCTTGCCCGCGGACTGAATTATTATACCGGAACCATTATTGAAGTTAAATCGGCCGAAACCGCCATAGGTAGTATCTGCGGAGGTGGACGCTACGATGACCTGACCGGAATTTTTGGTATGAAAAATCTATCGGGGGTCGGAATTTCTTTCGGCGCCGACCGTATTTACGATGTGATGTTGCAGCTTGAACGTTTTCCGGCCTCAGTCCTCAGGTCAACGGAAGTGTTGGTTGTAAATTTCGGCGGTGATGAAGAGATGGCTGCCATTATCATTGCCAATAAACTTCGTAATGCTGCCATTGCTGCCGAATTGTACCCTGGAGTAGAAAAACTGAAAAAACAATTTGCCTATGCCGATGCAAAAAAAATCAAATGGGTGGTCGTTGCCGGTGCTGATGAAATTGCCACTAAAAAAGTTACCGTCAAAAATATGGAAACAGGCCAGCAGGAGACAATCAGCGAAGATGCATTAATACAATATATTCAATCATAAAAAATATGAATTCAAAAAAAAATATTCATTACATCAATCCCGAACCGCTTACTTTTCAGCGTATTGAAGAAATACTTGCTGGAAATTTTCAGCTTGCCCTTTCCGGGGAGTCCCGCGTTAAGATTGATGGTTGCCGCCATTATCTTGATCAGAAAATGAAAAAATCAAAAAGCCCGGTTTATGGTATTACCACGGGTTTTGGTTCGCTTTGCAACCGCACCATTTCACACGATCAGCTTGAGAAGCTACAGGCTAATCTGGTAATGTCGCACGCATGCGGCACAGGCGAACTGGTAGATGATCAGATTGTAAAATTAATGATGCTGCTTAAGATTCATGCTTTGTCATTGGGTCATTCAGGAGTGCAGGCACTTACCGTTGAGCGTATTATCACTTTCTATAATCATGAAGTGATACCTTTGGTTTACGAGCAGGGATCACTGGGCGCTTCGGGCGATTTGTCACCCCTGGCACACCTGTTTTTACCTCTGATAGGAAAAGGGAAAGTCAGGTATAAAGGAAAAATAACCGATGCCTCTGAGATGTTGAAAAAACTGAAATCAGAACCGCTGCATCTTCAATCAAAAGAAGGGCTGGCTTTGCTTAACGGAACACAGTTTATGTCGGCACATGCTGTTTTTGGATTATTAAAGGCATTCCGTCTTTTGAAACTGGCCGATATTATCGGAGCATTGTCGCTCGAAGCATACGACGGCCGCATTGAACCTTTCGATGAACGTCTTCATCAGTTAAGGCCACATCCCGGGCAGATAGAAACTGCTTTCAATATCAGGAAATTGCTTGAAGGCAGCGAAATGATATCACGCCCTAAAAAACATGTGCAGGACCCTTATTCTTTCCGTTGCATTCCCCAGGTACACGGTGCTGTAAAAGATACCGTAAAATATGTCGCTAATGTGGTACTGGCAGAAATTAATGCAGTGACCGACAATCCTACCATTTTTCCAGAAGATGATGAGGTGTTGTCAGGTGGCAACTTCCATGGACAACCACTGGCATTTGTGCTTGATTTCATGGCTGTTGCAATGGCCGAACTGGCCAATATTTCCGAACGCCGGATTGCCCAGTTGGTTCTTGGTATGAGGGAATTGCCCGAATTTCTTGTTGCCAACCCCGGACTGAATTCAGGTTTTATGATTCCACAGTACACTGCTGCTTCAATCGTCAGCCAGAATAAACAGCTTTGCACACCTTCATCGGTCGATAGCATTACTTCTTCAAACGGGCAGGAAGACCACGTAAGCATGGGTGCCAATGCAGCTACAAAAATGGTAAAAGTCATCAGAAATGTTGAAACTGTTCTGGCTATTGAATTATTCAATGCTGCACAGGCCTTCGGATTCAGACACCCGGTAAAGACCTCCCCCTATCTCAGCGATTTTATGAACCAATACAGGCGTTTTGTTCCCTTTATCGATACCGACTGTGTTATGCACGATCATATTGTCAGTACCCTCCGGTTTTTTAATGAAGGTGAATTTATTTCATTATAAGGAATTTGTAACTTATCTGTAAAAAAGTTTATAGTTTTTGATAAATATTGATGAAAAATTTTTATTTTTAGAAAATTTTATAAGTTATTGAAATATTTTACCATATAAATAAATAAATAATGGCTACTAACCTTGCTTTTATCAAGTCGGTATTATCGCTGCACGACGAAATGGACCAGAATGGTTTTTCGCTGGTTTATGAGGGCGAATTCAGTCATGAAGTGATGAAAATGTTTACTTCCATGACAGAAAAAGACATGGATAAAATAAACGAAGAAAAATCGGTAAAGAAAAAAGTATTTCATGTAATGGTGGAGTGCCTTCAGAATATGACCAAGCACAGTGACGAAACTTACCGGATGGGAACAGTCGGCAATGGCTTGTTTATTGTTGGGAAAAAAGAAGGATTCTGGAATGTTATTACAGCCAATAAAATTCTGAAAGATAAAATTGAAGACCTCAAAGACACCATCGACAGGCTTAATGCCATGACAAAAGAAGAATTGAATGCCTTATATAAAAAGCAGATCAAAGAAGGAACACTTTCCGAAAAAGGCGGTGCAGGCCTCGGCCTTATCGATATTGCACGTAAAACCGGCGAAAAACTCGAATACCAGTTTCTGCCTCTCGACGATACCCAGTATTACTTTTTTATGTTGAAAGTCAGAATTGGTACGCACGACGGAAAAGAATAGTGGAAAGCCGCCTTGCAGGCGGCTTTTTTATGATCATTTACCTAATCTTTTTTTAACAGGAGCTGCATTTGGCGAATGCTCACAGGTGAATATAATATAATTAATTGTTAGTTTGTTATAATAACCCGCCTTGCCAATTTTCGGATAAGGGAATGGAGAATTTAAAAGTGCTGCCTTTTCCCGGCTCACTTTCAACCCAAATTTGTCCGCCTTGTTTTTCAAGCAATTCTTTGCAGAGTAACAAACCGAAACCTGTTCCTTTTTCGTTGTTTGTTCCGGTTCTGGAAAAATGCTCTGATAGCTCCCAGAGTTTGGATATTATATTTTTATCCATTCCAATGCCGTTGTCTGATACATTGATGATTACATTTTGCTGTATTCTTTCTGCAAAGATATTTATCCGGCCGTTTCTGTTTGTGAATTTAATAGCGTTAGAAATCAAGTTTCTCATAACAGTTCTGAAAATATTCAGATCTGTGTATAAAATGATATTTTCTGTTTCAAATGACGATATTTTTATTGCTTTTTCATTTGCCTGATTTTCAAAAGTTTTAATAATTTCATCCGTTATTTCAATAAACCTGAAATTTTCCGGTTCTAAGGCCAGTTTACCGGCCTGCGATCGTGCCCACATTAAAATCTGTTCTAATAATTCATAGGTTTGATGGGTTGTCTGGTTTATCATTTTTAGCTGATATTCAATTTTTTGTAGATCGTAGTTGTGCAGGTTTAAAATCAGCAAATCAGAAAACCCTAATAATGAATGAAATGGATTTCTTAAATCGTGTGCCAGAATGGATATAAATTTATCTTTATCGGAATTAAGTTTGTTCAGTTCATTTGCAAATTCCTGAAGTTGAATTTCGTGTTCCTTTCTTTCAGTAATATCTGTAAAAGATGCAATGATATTATGTTTTTGAGGTAAATAGGCAACTGTCATCAAACCATATTTCATTTCACGTTTTTTGTTATAAAAAGAAAATTCATATTTCTCTGGCACATCCTGATGGCTGGATAATCTTTTTTCATGATAACCTGACAAACGTGGCAAGTCATTTTCGGTAATAAGTTTTGTCCAGCTTGTTCCTATAATTTCTTCTCTTGTATAACCTGTTATATTTAAAAATGTCTGATTGGCATTTATTACCGTAGCTTGCTCATCCAGAATTAAAATTGCAGATGAATTTTTTTCAAATATTGCCCTGAATTCTTCTTCACTTTCTTTTAAAGCATGTTCAGCCTTTTTACGTTCAGTAATGTCGTGAATGATTGAAAAAAGCAGATTTTGTCCCTGCAAATCAATCGGGGTTGAATGAACTTCAACAATTCTTTCCGTACGGTTTGCTAAAATATGTGAAAATATCTGAAAATCAATTGCTTCAAAATTATCATTTTGAAAATTAACGGCTGATTTTTCAGTTATTAAATCGCTCATGTTTAATTTACTAAGTTGCGAGCGGTTGTAACCATAAAAGTTTTCCGCAGCTTTGTTTGCCTCAATAATCTTTCCACTTACCGGTTCAATGAGCAACATTACAGCATGATGTTTTTCAAAAATATTTTTGAAACGGCTTTCACTGACTGCCAACTCATGTGTCAATTTCCGGTTATGGATGACAAAAAACATGACCGACCATGTAATATCTATTAACATGCTTGAGGTAAACTGAATTGTATTTATAAAAGCAGATGCAAATAAATCCCTGATGTCGGGAAACAATATCCAGCCAGCAATCCTAAAAATAAAAATGAATGAAAATGTAAAAAATATAATGGCAGTAAAAATATAGGTGGTGTTCTTTCTATCCGGCCTGTTTATTAAAACCAGTAACCCTGTATATGCTGCCATTGCCGACAGGAATAAACCACTGATAATCGTCCTGATGAATATATTATATTGATAATAAGTAAAATAAAACATTAAAAACACATAAGCAAAAAATGTTGCTGTGAATAACACATTGACACTTAATGTAAATTTCAGCTTAAAAAATTGTTTTAATCCATAAATCCTCAACAGCCCGGCAAGTAAAAAGAAGCTTTGAGCAAGCACGATTGATAATAAATCAGCAATAACATTTCGAAGTGATAAAAACAAATAACCACTGGCTATTAAAAAGCTTGCAATAATCCAGAAATCTATTCCCGGGAATGTTTTTTGTGTTCTTTTAATGGCAAATACAAAAAAACCTAAAAACAGGTTTATTATAAACAGGCATATAAAAATGGTTTTTATATCCATCTGTTTTATTGTTTTATGTTATAATAATATATTGTTTTTCCCGTGTTAGTAAAACAGTTTTACAGCCCTATTTGTTTATAAGCATGGTAAGTCTGAAATCCAGTTCAAAATTAAATTTTTTTTGAATTCAGAGAGTAATTATTTTATATCTATTGGTTTAAGAAGTCCAGGTTGCTGGAAGGAAATATTTTTGTAGATATTTTATAGATTCAATTTACTATCAATCAAGATAATAATCAAATATATTGAATCTTATTGTTTGATTTTTAATAGTTTGTTATCAACATGTAATGTTCATAATCCTACTTTGGAAATAGGTTTTTAGACAGTCTGACGGTTGCGTGCATGAAACGTTTGGCATTTCTAAGGGGTGTGTAAATTGAACTCTGTCTGGTAAAATTCTTCATTCATTTCAAATATAA
>CAZLJX010000050.1:0-16058 GCA_964559985.1 uncultured Bacteroidales bacterium | reverse complement strand
TAACAATATGCACAAAAAAAAGAGGCTGTCTGGCTTTTGAGACAGCCTCTTTTTTAAAACTTGTTTTAAACCTGACAGGTTTTCAAAACCTGTCAGGTTTAAAGTTTTCAAAACCTGTCAGGTTTAAAGTTTTCAAAACTATTTACCGCTACTATGCACCTTATCCCGGAAATCTTCTGTCTGTGGCCTGCTTTAACATTGCATGATGCAGCTTGCAGATTTTTTAATTACTTTTACATTTAAATATCAGCATCTTGTTTTTTTTTCTATATTTACGTGGTACTTAAGAACTACCCTATGAAAACCTCTGTTATTTTTTCCGTTTTACTGATGCTTGCCTTGTTGGCTGCCGATGCCCAGGAACGTGGCTTTATTGTAAATCGCCGCGAAGCAAAAGACCACATAGCCCTTGTGATTGGCAACAGTGCATACCCCGATGCTCCGCTGGCAAACCCCGCCAACGATGCCACTGATGTTGCCCGTGTGTTTACCGAAATGGGTTTTATTGTCGATAAGGTAATTGATGCCGACAAAGAGCAGATGGCGCAGGCCATTGCACGGTTTTCACAGAAACTGCCAAATGCCAGGGCAGCCGTATTTTATTATGCAGGCCATGGTGTGCAGGTGAATGGCGAAAATTACCTGCTTCCCATAGGCAATACACCGGCTACACAAATTACTGCCGAAGACCAGGTGCCTTACCGTGCCATCAATGCCGGCGAAATACTGGCCGCTATGGAACAGGCTAAGGTCAATTTCAATATGGTGGTGCTCGATGCCTGCCGTAACAACCCTTTTAAAGGCAGCGGTCGTGGAAAAGTACCAGGGCTTGCCTCGGTAAATGCCCCTGTGGGTAGTCTGGTAATGTATGCCACCAAAGCCGGATCGGTGGCTGCCGATGGGCAAAATTCGCGTAACAGCCCTTTTACAACGGCTTTTCTTAAACATATTCAAACCCCGGGACTGGATGTTAACCTGCTGCCTTCAAAAATTACACAAACCGTTGGTGATCTTACCAATGGCAACCAGGTACCGGGCACCTATATGCAGCTAAAAAGCAGTTTTACTTTTGTGCCTGAGCTTACTCCCGACGAGCTGAAAGCCATGAAACAAAGCCAGCTTACCGGGTTGCAGGCCATGAATGCCGAACTCGAAAAACAGGAAGCCGAAATGGCCCGCAGAAAAGCCGAAGATGATGCCATGCTGGCCAGAAAACAGGCCGATATTGACGCTCTTGATAAACAGATTGCCGCTTTACGTGCCAAAACAAGCTCCTCATCCGTTACCTCCGATACCGACCTTGACCAGATGCTCGCTTTTGTAAAACAAAAAGAAGCACAGAAAAAAGAACTCGAAGAGTTGCAACGCCAGGCTGAAGAAAGCCGTATTGCACGTGAAAAAGAACTTGAAAATTTGAAGCAGAAAACATGGGACGACCGAAATGCACAGATAGACGCAGACATAAATAAGTATAATCAAATTGCCGGCAGCGAGTTTGGCCAAGATATGGCTCAGGCTGCATGGGACAACATACTACTAAAATACGGCTTACCAAAAAGCTCTATTGAAAAAGGAAATGAGTACACACTTAAATATAAAATAAACCCTGCACCTTGCGGAGGTATTAACAGCGAATCACTAGCCATGATTACCGGCGGCACTTTTACCATGGGCAGCCCAAACATTGGAAACGATGAATACCCCCATACCGTAAAAGTGGGCAGTTTTAACATAATGAAGTACGAGGTTACCTTTACCCAGTACGATGTTTACTGCGATGCAACAGGTAAGCAAAAACCGGCCGATAATGGTTGGGGCAGATGGAACAGACCTGTAATAAATGTAAGTTGGAACGACGCCAATGACTATGCCAGGTGGTTAAGCCAGATATCAGGGAAAACCTGGCGGTTGCCAACCGAAGCTGAGTGGGAATATGCAGCCAAAGGAGGGCAGGACTATACTTATTCAGGTAGTAACGATATTGACAATGTGGCTTGGTATTTTGATAACAGTAGTAACCAAACCCACCCGCTGGGGCAGAAAAAGTCCAACCAGCAAGGTATATACGATATGACAGGCAACGTGTGGGAGTGGTGTGCTGACTGGTATAGTTCTGATTATTATATAAACAGCCCTGCTAATAATCCGAAGGGACCTTTATCGGGTTCGTCGCGTGTACTTCGTGGTGGTGGTTGGTGCAACACTTTGCACTATTGTAATATAGCCTATCGCAGTTACAACAATCCCGACTATCGCAGTAACTTTATTGGTTTTCGTTTAGTTCTTGTCCCTTAGATCAAATACAAACCTAGATACCTAATTTCTTAACAAATAGTTAACCCTGTAACCAGTTAGTAGTAATAAATTTGTTGTAAACTATCTTTTTGGTATTATTTGCCATATTATAAGGCTGAAAGACAGGCTTTTTTTTGCAACGGTTACTAAAGAGCTCTTTACCAAAAAAAGCGCATGATTTTCCCACTTTAGGTAAAGTGGGTAAGGGGGATTAGAGATAGAAAATAACAATAAACCAATTAATTATCAACTCCTAAGGAGTTGAATAGCATTAACCATCTGCTCAGCAGGTGGTTAATCATCCCTGCAACGTAGCAACCCCGAAGGGGTTGAATATCTGCAGACAAACCCGCTGTTGCAGCCATGCTGCCATTGCTTGCTCTTTTGACTCGTCCTAAAAAATGTCTACACAAAATGATGTAGAGATGTATAAAAACGACATGGTAACCAGACGTTACAGCGAAGGTTTCAAACTCAAAGTTCTTGCCGAACTTAGTACTGGAAATTACTCCAAAAAGCAACTCGGAACTATTTATGGGATCAATCGTACTACCATCAATGAATGGATTAAAAAGTACGATCGTAAAGACCTAATGAACACGCGTATTATGATTGAAAACCAAGATGAAATCAGCAGAATCAAGGCGCTTCAGAAAGAAATTGAGCAACTGAAAAAACTACTGCTTAAAAAAGACTTGGAAATGCTTGTCAATGACTCATACCTTGAAGCTATGGCCGAAAAATATGGGTATAAAAATGTGGCTGAGCTAAAAAAAAACTTAAACATCAAGCCCTTATGAAAGCAGTTCCTACAGCAGCAAAATCAATCAAGGCAAGTATAAGTGAAGTATGTGCTTGTTTTAACCTCTCTCGCGATGGGTACTATAAATTCTTCAAACGTAAGAAGAAACGAGAAACTATTGCTCTAAAGGTAGTGGAATTGGTTAAAGAAGAAAGGAAAGACCAGCCTAGGGTTGGCACCAGAAAAATGTATGAAGCATTACATGAAATGTTCTTGTCAGAAGGACTTAAGGTAGGCCGTGACAAACTATTTGATATACTCAGGGAGCATGAAATGCTTGTAAAACGCAAAAAAGCTTCTTGTAAAACAACCGATTCGTACCACCGATTCCATAAATACAGCAACTTAATTAAGGATCTGGTGGTAGCTAGACCAAACCAGGTGTGGGTTGCTGATATTACATATATCCGAACTGTAAAAGGATTTTGCTACCTGGCCTTGATTACCGACTTGTTTTCTCGTAAAATTGTTGGGTACGATGTAAGCGACTCGCTGGAGCTGGCGGGCTGCTTGCGAGCCTTAAAACGAGCTCAGCGGGCAGCCCGCCCAGCGCTCGGATTGATTCATCACTCCGATCGTGGAATACAATATTGCTCCAATCATTATGTAGAAATGCTTAAAAAACATAAAATCAGTATCAGTATGACCGAAGAAAATCATTGCTACGAAAACGCCGTTGCTGAACGTGTTAATGGTATCCTGAAAGATGAATTCTACTTAGATCAATGCTTCTTTAGCACTGACCATGCAACGATGGCAACTAAAAATGCAATCGATATTTATAATTCTAAAAGATTACACTTATCTTTAGGGTATAAAACGCCAAATATGGCGTTTAAAATTGTAGCTTAATTTATTTGTTTAACCTGTAGACTTATTTCAGGACTAGACATTTTATTCCTCAATACCCCCTTTTTTAATGCAAAGAGAAGTTTTCCCATTAATTAGCTCTATTTTATTAGCAATAATTTTAGGTATATCTAAAATAATTTCATATATTTACATAATCTTTAACTATACCTTAATTATATGCAAAACATCAGAAGAGACATATATTTAAAAAGAATTGAACCATACATTGGTAAAAATCTGATAAAAGTCATTGTAGGTCAACGAAGAACAGGAAAAAGCTTCATGCTTCATCAGGTTATAGATTTGGTAAAGCATCAAAATCCTGACAGACAAATTATTTATATTAATAAAGAGGATTATGCTTTTGATGCTATTAAAACCTATTCAGACCTTATAGATTATGTCGAAAAATCTAAAACTCACAAAGGGATATCGCTTTTTATTGATGAAATTCAGGATATCAGCCAATTTGAGAAAGCTCTCAGGCATTTTCTGCTTTACCCCGATTATGATATCTGCTGCACCGGAAGCAATTCAACAATTCTGTCTGGCGACATTGCCACCCTGCTGAGTGGCAGAACTATTGAAACAGAAGTTTATGGTCTTTGCTATCCTGAATTTATAGCGTTTCATAACCTTGAAGATGGTTATGAAAGTTTTGAAAAATATCTCCTTTACGGGGGAATGCCCAACCTTATACACTTACCCCTTGAGGATGAAATTGTATTCAATTATCTGAAAAACATTTTTAATACCATTGTTGTCCGCGATGTAATTGAACGACATCACATCAGAAATGTAGTGCTATTAAGAAACCTGTGTGAATACATTGCTGATAATTTAGGCTCATTGATTAGCGGAAAAAGAGTAAGCGATTATCTGAAATCGCAAAAAATTAATATGTCACCGGCTATGATCATTGAGTACCTTTCATTCCTCTGTGAAGCATTTTTTGTATTTAAAGTCAGACGAAGTGATTTGCAGGGAAAAAAAATACTGGAAGTAAACGAGAAGTATTATTTTAATGATATTGGCTTGCGAAATTCACTGGTAGGTTATCATGCCGCTGATATAGGTAAATTAATGGAAAATATTGTATTTAATCATTTAAAAATTGCAGGTTACCAAATAACAATCGGAGAAGACAGAACTAAAGAAATTGACTTTGTTGCTAAGAAAAACAACGAAATAATTTATATTCAGGTATGTTATCAATTGAATAATGATACTACCATAAGCCGTGAATTCGGAAACCTTTTAAAGATTAATAATAATTACCCCAAGTACGTTATATCAATGGATTTAAGTTCGAAAACTACGTATCAGGGAATTAATCATTTACATATAAAGGATTTTTGCAGATCAATCATTGATTAAGCTGAAATTTTTTACAATATAGTAATAACCTGCTATCGGGCTGTTTCAGCCCTTTAAAAAGAATATTAAAACTTTCGGGCAAAAAGGGCTAAAGCCCTGCCCAGACTTTTTGCAGTTTCCTGACTCCGGAGCAATTGGCCTTGGCTTTACTGGTTTTCCCAACCCTGAAGGGGTTGAATCATGATAACCACCTGCGCATCAGGGGGCTAAGCACCCTAGCACTCCAGCAACCCCGAAGGGGTTGAATATCAGCAAACAAACCCGCTGTTGCAGCCACCTAGCCATTGATCATTCGGTTGATGGATTAAATTTATATAGGTTTTATTGCCACGCCCTTCAGAGCGTGGCAATGATATGGAAAAATAATGTTTGGAGGGCTTCAGCCCTTAAAAACAGTTTATTTGGGTAAAAAGGGTTAAATCCCTGCCCGGCAATACATTATTGCTCCAATTACCCTGCCCTGACTTTTTGCAGTTTCCTGACTCCTAAGCAATTGGTCTGAGTTTTACCGGTTTCCCAACTCCGAAGGGGTTGAATATCAGCAAACAAACCCGCTGTTGCAGCCACCTAGCCATTGATCACCCGGTTGATGGATGGCATTTATATATCAAAAAAGCCCCTGCTGACATGAGCAGAGGCTTTTTTAACCAGGCATTCAGTAGTTATTTTATAGTGACAAAATCAAGGGCAGCCATCCGTTTGTAGCTGTTGAAACGCCACCTGGCATTTTCTTCGGCCGATTTAAACAACTCACCGGCTTCGGCAGGGAATGCCTTTTTAAGTGAGGTATAACGTACTTCGCTATTCAGGAATTCCTGGAATTCTTCCCATTTGGGATCCCCGGAATCAAGCTGGAATGGGTTTTTGCCTTCAGCTTCAAGCATGGGGTTATACCTGTACAGGCTCCAGTAGCCACATTCAACAGCTTTTTTCGATTCGGCCTGGGTTTTTCCCATACCATTGCGCAAACCATGATTGATACAAGGTGCATAGGCAATAATGAGGGATGGACCGTGGTAGGCTTCGGCTTCTTTAATGGCTTTGAAATACTGGTTCTGGTTGGCACCCATAGCTACCTGTGCTACATATACATAACCGTAGCTCATGGCCATCATCCCCAGGTCTTTTTTACGCACCCGTTTTCCGGCAGCGGCAAATTTTGCCACCGCAGCAACCGGTGTCGATTTTGAGGCCTGTCCTCCTGTATTGCTGTAAACTTCTGTATCAAGCACCAGCAGGTTAATGTCTTCACCCGAGGCAATGACATGATCAAGACCGCCATAACCAATATCGTATGCCCAGCCGTCGCCACCAAACACCCAGATGGATTTTTTCACCAGGTATTGTTTCAGGGCAAGCAGTTCTTTCGATAAGGGGCTGTTGTCTTTGGTGCAAAGGGCAATCACTTTTTCTGAAGCAGATTTCGATTTCAGCCCGTCTTCGCGTGTTGCAATCCATTCGGTAAAAGCAGCTTTCATATCACCACTTACTGAATCCATAGCCTGTTGCATTTTCAATGCAATACGATCGCGCATTTTACGTACGCCGGTAGCTATGCCAAAGCCATATTCGGCATTGTCTTCAAATAATGAATTTGCCCAGGCAACGCCATGTCCCGAAAGATTATTGGCACGGTAAGGCGTTGCAGGTGCCGAACCGCCGTAAATAGAGCTACATCCTGTTGCATTGGCAACAATCATGCGCTCGCCGTAAAGTTGGGTTATAAGTTTGATATAGGGTGTTTCGCCACATCCGCCGCAGGCTCCGGAAAATTCAAACAGGGGTTGAGCAAACTGGCTCGATTTGACATTGGTGTCTTTGGGTAAGATATTGTCTTTATACGATACGTTTTTCGAAATCCAGTTCCAGCGTTCAATTTCAGCTTCCTGTGTTCCGAGCGGCTTCATCACAAGGGCTTTTTCTTTCGACGGGCAAACATCTACACAGTTGCCGCAACCTGTACAATCCAAAACACTGATCTGCATCCTGAAATTCAGGCTTTCATAGCCTTTTCCATTGGCTTTCCTGGTAATGGTTCCCTGGGGTGCTTTTCCAAGTTCTTCCGCATTGAGCAGGAAAGGACGTATCACAGCATGGGGGCAAACATAGGCACATTGGTTGCACTGAATACATTTGTCGGCAATCCATTCCGGAACATTCACGGCTATGCCACGTTTTTCGTATTCGGTGGTTCCTGATGGGAAAGTGCCATCTTCGCGGCCTGCAAAAACACTTACCGGCAGGTCATCCCCTTTATAGGCATTGATGGGTTCCATCACTTTGGTTATAAATTCAGGAATATCATGGCGTACTTCAGGAGCTTCATCTTTCAGGTTTTTCCAGTCGGCGGGTATTTCAACTTTTTTAACGGCTGTACCTGCATCAACTGCTGCATAATTCATCTGTACAATGTCTTCGCCTTTTTTGCCAAAGTCTTTTAAAATGGCCTTTTTCATATAATCTACGGCTTTTTCATAAGGAATTACATTGGCAATTTTGAAGAAAGCCGACTGCATGATGGTGTTTGTTCTGCCGCCAAGACCTATTTCTTCAGCAATTTTAGTAGCATCGATGATGTAAAAATTTACGTTGTTTTCAGCCATATAACGCTTCATGGCATTGGGAAGGCGTTTTTTTGTTTCTTCCTCATCCCAGATACTGTTCAGCAGGAACGATCCATTCTTTTTCAAGCCTTTGAGCATGTCGTATTTATAAATGTATGGGGTAACATGGCATGCCACAAAGTCGGGGTTATTCACCAGGTAAGGCGAACGGATGGGCTGGTCGCCGAAACGCAGGTGCGAAATGGTGATACCACCCGATTTTTTTGAATCGTATGCAAAATAAGCCTGACAGTATTTATCGGTTGTTTCACCGATAATTTTAATGGAGTTTTTATTGGCGCCAACCGTTCCATCTGATCCGATACCATAAAATTTTGCTTCAAAATTGCCTTTCCCGGCAACATTGATTTCAGGAAGGTAAGGCAACGATTTAAAGGTAACATCGTCAACAATGCCAATGGTAAAGCCGTTTTTTGGCTCTTTCAGTTTCAGGTTTTCAAAAACAGCCAGTACCTGTGAAGGGGTGGTGTCTTTTGAGCTTAAGCCATAACGGCCACCAACTATGAGCGGACGTTCGGTTTTGTCATAAAACATTTCACATACATCCAGGTAAAGCGGTTCACCGGTTGCTCCCGGTTCTTTGGTGCGGTCAAGAACAGCAATTCGTTTTACCGATTTTGGCAATACATTGAAAAAATATTTTGGTGAGAAAGGACGGTAAAGATGAACGGCAATAAGACCAACTTTTTCACCTTTTTCCATCAGGTAATCAATTACTTCACGTGTGGTTTCGGTGATCGACCCCATGGCAACAATGATGTTCTCGGCTTGTGGATGTCCGTAATAATCAAAGGGGTGGTATTTACGGCCGGTAATTTTTCCCATTTCATCCATGTAATGGGCCACAATATCCGGAACAGCATCATAAAAACGGTTACATGCCTCGCGTGCCTGGAAGAAAATATCGGGATTTTGCGCTGTACCACGGGTTACCGGGTGTTCGGGATTAAGGGCACGGTCGCGGTATTCCTGTAATGCCTTGTAATCAATGAGTTTAGCTACATCTTCATAAGCCGGAGCTTCCACTTTCTGAATTTCATGCGAAGTGCGGAATCCATCAAAAAAATGAAGGAAAGGAATCCGCGATTTGATGGAAGCAAGGTGAGCCACTTCGGCCATATCCATAATTTCCTGTACACTGCCTGTTGCCAGAAGGGCAAACCCGGTCTGCCGTGTGGAATATACATCGCCATGGTCACCGAATATTGATAAAGCCTGGGCAGCAACTGTACGTGCGCTTACATGGAAAACACCGGGTAATAGCTCTCCGGCAATTTTATACATGTTGGGTATCATCAGCAATAAGCCCTGCGAAGCCGTGAATGTCGATGTCAATGCACCCGACTGGAGCGAACCATGAACTGCTCCAGCAGCACCGGCCTCTGATTGCATCTCGACTACTTTTACCGTTTCACCGAAAATATTTTTTTTGCCATTGGCAGCCCATTCATCTACATATTCGGCCATCGTAGATGACGGAGTAATAGGGTAAATTGCGGCAACCTCGCTGAACATATAAGCGACATAAGCCGCAGCATAATTACCATCACAGGTAACAAAGTTTTTCTTTTGTGTCATAATATTATGGTTTTCTGAAATTTTAACATCTGTTTTTGTTGAAGGCATACAAAGGTAAAAAAAATCTTATCGCAAACATGTGCATCGTACGTTAATTTTTCTGTTATGGCATTTTTCCGGTCATTTCGACATACTACTTAAATTTTTGATATATAATATAATAAGACCTCTGATATTGGTTTCGTAATCGATTGCAGTAAAACTCCTGAAGGGATAAAAAAATCTATGCAAAATTTTTGTAATTTTCACCAATTTGTCTATCTTTGGAATCTGGAATTAATAAGATGAAACCTGTTCTAACCATTCGCTTCTGCATTGTCCGTGTGGGTTAATACACCTGCCTGATGCAGATTATGCCTTGCTGGCAAGCATTTTCAATTTCTTTCCCTGTTTATTTCAAATCAGTTTAATGTTTTTTAATGGTTTCATCGGTTATGAATGCAGTTAAATTATTTCTTTTTCATTTTATTCCTTCAGGCTGGATAAGCCAGATTGGCAGAATTTATAAGGCATCAAAGCTGGCTGTATCGGGTGCTGAATTCGATTTTACCAGCGGAAGCATTAACAAGGCTGTTTTCCTGCTTGCTTTACCTATGGTTTTGGAAATGTTCATGGAGTCGGTTTTTGCCATTGTAGATATTTATTTTGTTTCAAAACTGGGTGCCGGTGCAGTTGCTGTAGTAGGCCTCACCGAATCGGTTATTACGCTGGTGTATGCACTTGCTGTAGGCATCAGCGCTGCCACCACAGCAATGGTCTCGCGAAGGGTTGGCGAAAAAGATTTAACCCATGCGGGAATAACTGCTTTCCAATCCATCATTACATCTTTTGCTATTTCAGGTTTTATATCAGTAGCGGCATTTTTTTATGCAGCGGATATTCTACGGTTTATGGGAGCATCCCCTGAACTGGTCAGTCAATATGGAGGTTATACTTCTATTATGCTGGGCACCAATGGCGTTATCATGCTGCTGTTTGTATTAAATGCCATTTTCAGAAGCGCCGGCGATGCCATGATTGCCATGAAAGTGCTTTTTATCGGAAATGCATTGAATATACTGCTCGACCCCTTGCTGATATTTGGTTTTGGCATTATTCCTGCCATGGGTATTGAAGGTGCAGCTCTTGCAACGGTTGCCGGAAGGGGAATAGCTGTTGTTTACCAGGTTTACCAGCTTGTTGGTGGAAAAGGAAGGATAAAACTGTTATGGAAATACTGTGTCATTCAATTTCATATCATCGGAAACCTGATGAAATTATCAGCGGGTGGAACAGCCCAATCATTGATAGCAACTACAAGCTGGATAATTTTAATGCGCATTGTTTCCCAATTTGGAAGCGAAGTGCTTGCCGGATATACCATTGCATTGAGAATTATTGTTTTCAGCCTGTTGCCGGCATATGGCATCAGCAATGCAGCAGCTACCCTTACAGGCCAGAACCTCGGGGCCCGAAAACCCGAAAGGGCAGTAAGGGCAGTGGCTATTACCGGAATTATCAACCTTATTTTAATGGGCATGATTGGTGTAGTCATGGTTTGCTGGCCGGCTTTTTTTATCGGGCTTTTTATCGATGATGCGCTTGTTATTGAAAGGGGTGCAATCTCTTTGCAGATTGTCAGTGTCGGTTTTATGGCATACGGGCTGGGTATGGTCATGGTTAATGCATTGAATGGTGCCGGCGATACCTATACGCCAACATGGATAAACCTTATAAGCTACTACCTGGTTGAAATTCCTCTGGCTTATGTGCTGGCTGTCTATTTTCATCTGAATGAATCGGGAGTGTACTGGGCAATTGTAATCAGCGAAACTTTAATGACTTTCCTGGCATGGTTGAGTTTCAGAAGGGGCCGTTGGAAAAAGAAAATAGTATAGCCTCATGAAACCGTGATAAGTGCCACGTATTCAATATTATATTGGTTTTTCATGCCATTCCTGTCAGCATCCCCATGGTACAAACTTTTTTTTTGAAGCTTTTATAATTCCGGTTTTTGAACCTTTTTGGTATGTATATTGACAATGTTGGATTTTACTGATTTTATTTCCCTGCATAGCAAAATAGTTTCAAATTCATTATTTTTACAGGATGAACAAAAAAAAATGAAGCATGAAAAAATCATGGCTGTTTTTTTTGTCCGTTTTTTCTTTTGTGGTTATTACATCAACTGCACAGAATACCTGTGTAAAAATCACCAACCGTAAAGCATTGAGTTTATACGATAATGCTATCTCCATCCTCGATGCCCATCCCCGCGAAGCACGGTACCTGCTAAAACAGGCCATAGAACTTTCGCCCGAATTTACAGAAGCCTGCTACCTGATGGCGGTGATCAATTACCAGCAGGCCATCGATGCATATGAAAACCTGGATGAAATAAGAAGGCAGGAATCGTATTTTAAAAATGCAGAAACTTATTTTACACGGGTAATCGAAATATGTCCTTCGTATAACCAGTTTATGTCATTTTTTTTCCTGGGTGAGTTTTACTATCAGCATAAAAAATACGAACAGGCTCACTTTTTCCTGAATGAATACCTCGTAAAAGCCGGAATAAAAGCTTCAAACCTTGAAAAAGCCAGCAGAATGGCCGATTATTGTGGCAAATACCTTGACCTGGTCAACCATCCTGTCGATTTTAAACCTTATGTCATCGAAGGTATTTCCACTACCGATGATGAATTTTTACCACTCATCTCCCCTGATGGTGAACTGGCATTTTATACCCGCCGGTACAACCGCCCTACACGCGACAGTTATGTGTCGCGCACCATTGAGGAATTTGTCTTCAGTCGGAAAACAGAGGTCATTGATTCATGCAATTGTGAAGTATTCAGCAGTGGTGAAAAAATGCCTTTCCCTTTTAATGATGGCCGAAACCAGGGCGGTGTGAGTATTACCATCGATAATAATGAGATTTTTATCACTTTGTGCGACTGGGTCGACCTTAACGGCAAACCTTATAAAAACTGCGATATTTATTCATCGGTCAATATGAATGGAAAATGGATGCCCTTGAAAAACCTTGGAGAACCGGTCAACCGCAACAATACATGGGAAGGTCAGCCTTCTGTTACATCCGATGGTCAGGTTTTATTTTTTGCCAGTTCAAGGCCCGATGGTTTTGGTGGTATTGATATTTACCGTGCTTTCAGAGACACAGCAGGCAACTGGGTCAAAGTGGTGAACATTGGCAAAATTATCAATACCCCTAAAGATGATAAATCACCTTTTATCCACAGTGATTCACAAACCCTCTATTTTTCAAGTGACGGTTGGCCGGGATTAGGTGGTTTTGATATTTTTTATTCAAAATTCTCTCCACAGACCGGATGGCTAAAACCTGAAAACATCGGTTATCCTATCAATACCCCCGATGACGACCTGGGTTTCATTGTCAGTACTCATGGTGGAAGGGCTTATTTTTCGTCCAATACACTCAACGGAAAGGGAGGATGGGATATTTTTGGCTTCGAGCTTCCCGAAAATGCCAGACCTGAAAAGGTTATTCTTGTCAAAGGAAATCTGACCGATGAACTGGGGAAAGAGATTCAGAATGCCGGGGTGGTGGCAACCGATATTGCTACCGGTGAAAAACGAATGGGAATGGTTGATAAAATGACCGGCCGTTATGCCGTTGTCCTTGTCCCGACCGAAAAAACAGAATATATCCTTGAAGTAAAAAAGAAAGATTTCATCGCTCATGCAGAATGGATTTCCCCTGATTCGGTTTCTGCCATACAGCCTGTAAAAGTCGATTTTGAAGTTATTAAAGCCGATACCGGCAAAAAAGTGGTTTTCAATAATATATATTTTGACTCCGACAGCGATTCGCTCAAACGTCAAAGCAAACTGGTGTTGAATGCTTTTATTCAGTTTTTAACTGAAAACCCGACCATATCCGTTCGTATTGAAGGACATACCGACAATACTGCCAGCGATGAATATAACCTTGCTTTAAGCCAGAAAAGAGCAGAAGTGGTTTTCAGGTATTTTACCACCGCCGGTATTGATTCTGCAAGAATGACATGGATAGGCCTGGGCGAATCGCAACCGGTTGCAAGTAATCTTACTCCGGAGGGAAAAGCCAAAAACCGAAGGACAACATTTGTGATTACCGGTAAATAAAAAAAGCCACCAATAACACAATGTATTGATGGCTCACGAAAATAACGTAGAGGATGTTTACACCCTTTTTTCCTTAATCCTGGCTTTTTTACCGGTCAGTTCGCGCAGATAGAACAGGCGTGCACGCCTTACTGCTCCGAGTTTATTGACTTCTATCTTATCAATAAAAGGCGATGACAACGGAAAAATTCGCTCAACACCTACATCACCCGACATTTTTCTGACCGTAAAAGTCGATGTGGGCCATGTGCCTTTGCGCTGAATAACAACACCTTTATATTGCTGGATACGTTCTTTATTACCTTCTTTGATTTTGTAATGAACGGTGATGGTATCCCCACTTTTAAATTCCGGAAAATCAGTCCTTGGTTCAGTCTGATTTGTTAAAACTTTCATTAAATCCATGTTCGTATTCTTTTATCTTTATGATTCATACAATGTTACACCTAAATGTGTAAGAGATTGCGTTAATGAAAAAATTGCCTGCGAAAATAATATTAAAATGTCAAATATAAAAATATCAATAGCTTTTTTAATGAAAAAATTTTTCCGGTTCATGCAACACTTCTTCAAACGAGGTGATTTTTTTCCACGCTAATCTTTCCGGAAGATGATGGTTAAAGTCAATTGTATTAATGACTACCCGCCTTTCAATACCCGCATCACGTGCAGCTTTCAGACCCGAAACAGCATCTTCAAAAACAAGGGTGTCATCAGGCCTGGCACCTAAAACTTCCATGGCTTTAAGGTAAATATCCGGCGCTGGTTTTCCAGGGTAGCAGCCATTGTCGTAAACAATTTTTTTTAAATCAAACCATTGCTCCAGTTGAAATATTCCGGTAAAAAATTTCAGGTTATTTATTTCTGATGATGTCGCAATGGTATAGCTTATCCCATGTTGCTGTAAAAACATAAATACTGCTTCAGCAGAGCTGACCAGATGTGGCCCGCCTTTTACTGAAGAAACAAGACTCCGGTAGTATTCTTCTTTTTCCTGCCCTATTGTATCGACTTCATTTTTTGAAGGTGCCTTTTGCAATAAAACAGCAACGATGTCATGATTGGTAAGTCCCATCAGCTTTGCCTCAACAATTTCAGCCGTAAAAGGTGTTTTGCTGTATTTTGCCGATGTTTTTACCCATGCTTCTGTATGCAAGGATGTGTCGTGAAACAGGGTCCCGTTAAAATCAAAAACTACGTGCCTGACTTTGTAATCCATATTAAGAAAAATCATTGATAGCATCTGATATCCCAAGGCCCCGGTCACTCGGGATGACAGGCACCATTTGCAACAGGGTCAAATTTAACCAAAATACTGATTTAAGGTATTGATTTTTGATTTTGAATAAGTTTCAGATAGAACTGTCTGTTTTTCTGTGTTTTAAGAAATCGTTCCCGGATGAGGGCATCACGCATATTCTCAAAATTTTCGGCATACACCAAAACCCATGGTCTTTTTTTGGAGGAATAGCGCATATTTCCTGAATTATATGCTGAAATTCTATGGTTTCGTGTATGCTCCGTAAAGGTTTTTGGAGCATCAACATTTCCTCCTATAACAAAGGTCATAGAAAGCAGCGACAACTGCAAACCACTGAACCCCATATTGAGTATAAGCCGTTGTTCTGTGGCGTTTCAGGTAAATGTCAGTTCAATCGTTAACATCAATTAGAATTTATAACCTAAGAAAAACATAGGTATTGGTGAAATATACATGGAACCCTTGTCAATATTTTGAAAGCTCTTTGGTTTTGGATTTATAATATGAAATCCCGAAAATAACTGTAGATTCAGAAAGAATGGAATTTGAGCTATCTCAAAATCAAATCTATATCCAAAACGAATCTCAGTAGTAATTCCAAATCCATGATAGATTTTATTCGCAATTGTATCCTGACATTTAAAATATTGGGGATCTAATTGAATTTCAGCATGTAAATGTTTCCATAAATATCGTCTATAACCCAATTCTAATGTCAATATCTCCTCATATCCGGGATATTTGATTGCTTTTAATACGGAAGGATTGGTGTAACTTAAACCAACAATTATTTCATTATTTCGGGAAAAAGTATATCCATATTGAAGGATGAATATATCACCCATTGGTCCGATATCAAACGAATGTTTAAATTGCTTGGGAATTACTAAAGAATCATTTTGTTGAGCATTAACAATACACAAAGAGAAATTAAAAATTATTGTAAAAATCAGACATGTAATGAATCTTCCTGGAATCATATTTTGTTTTTTCGAAATAAGAAATAATCTCAATATAAAATAACTGCTGTCACATTAAATTATCATTAATAAATAACTGAATTAATGAGCAAATATAATGATTCCCAAGAGGGCGTAAAATGAACTCTGTCTAAAAAAAGATTGTTATACTTTTAAAGACA
>CAZLJX010000049.1:0-16100 GCA_964559985.1 uncultured Bacteroidales bacterium | reverse complement strand
TCAGTCAAAGATCGTAAAAAAACAATTTGAAAGCAATTTTGGAAGCAACAAGTGTCAAGTGGCAAGCGAAAAGTGTCAAGTGTCGAGATATCTGCCATGGTGGAGCCGCAAGCGAAAAGTGGTGCAACCCAATAGGGTGGTTTGTGAATTAAAATTACTTTGATTTCCGGTTTAATGAAGTTATAAGGCTGTTCATCATTTTTTCTATTTCAAGGCATTTATCCAGCTGGGGCTGAAATTTTTCAGGTGCAATAAAATTTAAGGATTTTGCAATCTCAAGCTGTGTTTCAAGTTCATATAAAGAACCTCTGGCAATGATCAGAAAATGAATAAAATCTGCTGTGGTTTTCCGGCCATAACCTTCTGCTATATTTGACGGGATTGAAACTGCTGCCCTTTTCATTTGAAGGGTAAGTCCAAACAGCTCATCTTTTGGGAACGATGTAGTTTCCTGGTATATTTCTATCACCAAATCCATTGCCTTTTGCCAGACTATCAACTCTTTGTAGCTTCTCATGTATTTTAACTTATCACTTTTCGCTTCTCTCTTGTCGCTTGTCTCTTGTCTCTTGTCGCTTTTCGCTTGTCTCTTGTCGCTCTTTCAGTCAAAGATCGTAAAAAAACAATTTGAAAGCAATTTTGGAAGCAACAAGTGTCAAGTGGCAAGCGAAAAGTGTCGAGATTTCCGCTTTCTGTATCCCATCATCCCAACATTAAACAAGGTTATCACAACATCACCCTGTTATATCACATAAATTTTCTACAAACCTGAGACTGCAATATCATTGTCATGTTTTTATGTTGCAAACTAACCTTAAAATTGATTATCGTATGAAAACAACAAAACTTTTTGCCTTGATTTTTCTTGGCGCAGCTTTAATCTTCAGTTCCTGCGAAAAAACCGAAGAACTGACTAATATTGAAATTACCACCATTACTGGTAATACTACATTTTTTGGCGACAAAACCTATGTCATTAACCAGGAGGTTTATATCGATAATGCCGAGTTGGTCATTCAGCCCGGTTGTGTGCTACGGTTTGGTCCCGAGGGAAGAATAACGGTTGGTTATACCGGAAATGCAGCCATTATTGCCATTGGCACAGCTGACAAACCCATTACCTTTAAAAATGCCTCGGCTGGCTCAACCTGGTATGGTTTATGGTTTGCCTCGTATGCTACCAACCGCAATATATTGAAAAACTGCCGATTTGAAGGTGCGGGCAAATCAAGTTACTTTTCAAGTGTTATTGCCATTGTTGGTTCAAAAATATCAATGGTTCAATGCCAGATTCTTAACAGTGCCAATTATGGAATTTTCTGTGATGCCGATGCCGGGTTTGTCAGGTTCGACAGCAATACAGTAAGCAATTGCGGCTTACACCTGCTCAGGATAGAAGCTAAATTTGTTCCGACCATTGGTTTATTCAATACTTTTAATACAACCGGAAATTATGGTATAGAAGTATCAGGGCAGTATCTCGAAAGCGGAAATACCGTTACCTGGAAAAAACAGACGCTTCCGTACTATATTATCGGGGATGTAGAAGTTGAAAATAATACCGAATGGGTTATTGAAGCCGGAACAGTTTTTAAAATGGCGACAGAAGGTACAATTTGGATCGGTTATATGTCAAATGCACGCATAGTGGCTCAGGGAACCATTGCAGAACCTGTTGTTTTCACTTCTGCTGCAATAAATCCGACCCATGGCAATTGGAGAGGTATTACTTTTGGTGCATATACCATGGCAAATTCAAAACTGGAGCACTGCCAGCTGCTCTATGGCGGATATGGAGAAAACGGCAGCCTCATCAGGTTTGATGGCACCGAAAATGTTGACAAAGTAACGGTAAAAGATTGCCGTATTGCCTATTCAAGCCATTACGGAGTCTATTTTTCATGGGGAACCGACTGGACATCAGTAAGTACCGGCAATACCTACGACAACAATCTTGACGGTAATATTTACCGCGAAGAGTAATATTTAACAAAACCCACAGCGATGTATAATCCTGTGGGTTTTCCAATTTAAAATCAATCACAAAAAATTAAATTAATATGAAAAAAAATCTGCTACCATTGATTATTGCGCTTGCGCTTGCACTCGCACTTAACGCATCGGCACAGCTGGTGCCCAACAACAGTTTTGAAACCTGGGAAACAACCGGGCAGAATTGCTACATGCCTCAGTCGTGGACCACTTTATTTATGTTCTGCACTTCCCCAAATGTCCACCAGTCAACATCAGCATATTCAGGGAATTATTCAGCAAAACTTGACTGGGTTGAAGTTTACTCAACATTGATGGGCGGTAGCCTGACCAGTTATTTTCATACCAACAGCCATCCGTTAAGTTTCAGGATGCACCTGAAAGGTTCATTTACCCATGGATCTACTTTTGATGCAAGTGTTATATTGTACAAAAACAATGATATGATTGCAGGAGGTTCATTCTCAATTACTTCAGTCAGTAATGACTACACCGAATATGCCGCGCCCATTGAATATTTCAGCGAAACCGACCTGGCCGACTCGGCCTGGATTGTACTTGCCATTGGCGGTGATGAAGTTACCACAGCCGGAGATGAAATACTGATTGACAATGTTGTACTAAGCCAGCTTCCGGTTGGGATAAAACAACAGGATTTTTCACAGGCAACAATCTTCCCGGTTCCATCGGCCGGAACCATTTTTATTAATTCAGCCGAAGAAATTTCAACCATCGGTATTTATGATATTACCGGGAAAATGGTTTACCATACTACAGGTGACCAGTGCTTCGCTCCGGTTATTTCGGTTGAGTACCTGCCTTCGGGAATATATCAGGCCAAATTGAATTTTAAAAACGGACGCAGCGAAAACCATAAGCTTATTATCGCACGATAATCAAAGGTTAAAAGCAGCATCGTTGTGCCCGGTGCACAGCCAGTCCACCCTGGTTGTGCATTTTTTTTACAACCTGTGATTCGATATCCCGAAATTCCGGGTATTGATTATTCAAGCTTTTTAAGCACCATTCCCATTCTTGAAGGGATATAGAGCGACAGGTACGATTTTGACCGGTTGTTTTCCTGTACAGTATGTGAATAAAAGACATACTGTTTGTCTAACCTTCCAAAACCGCCGAATTCGGTATCATCGGTAGAGAAAATAATCTGGTATTTACCTTGTTCGACCGGGATATGATAATCGGTGAATGAATTTACAGGATTGAAACTGAAGACCAGTAAAAAACCACTTCGGCTGAAAGCTAAAATCTGATCCGGCTCGTTGGTATGCCAGCGATAGGGATATGGCTGCTCAAAAATATGGTTTTCTGATGCCCAGTGAATCATGGCATGGTCAAAATCGAGCAGCCAGTGGTATTTCAGGTATTCATGCGAAGACAAACTCCATTGACGGCGTGCATAGGAAAACGACCAGTTATTTCCTTCTCTCGGAAAATCAATCCATTCGGGATGCCCGAATTCGTTACCCATAAAATTAAGATATCCCGACCCTGAGGTGGAAAGGGTGATCAACCTGATCATTTTATGGAGGGCTAAACCCCTGTCGATGACAATGTTTGAAATATTTTTTGACATATTGAAATATGCCTCCTTATCTACCAGCCTGAAGAATATGGTTTTGTCGCCAACCAATGCCTGGTCATGCGATTCGGCATACGAAATGGCTTTTTCGTCAGCACGACGGCTGGTAAGTTCATAATACATACCGGAAACATTCCATTTTTCGTCGGGCAGTTCTTTGATCAGTTTAATCCAATAGTCAGGTACTCCCATTGCCAGTCGGTAATCAAAACCATAACCACCATCTTCAAGCGGCGCAGCAATTCCCGGCATACCGCTCATTTCTTCAGCAACAGTGATTGCTTCAGGTTTGCTTTCATGAATCAGCTTGTTTGCCAGGGCCAGGTATGCAATGGCATCTTCGTCCTGTAATCCGTCGTAATACATATCATAGCTGGTATAGTTTTTCCCCAGCCCATGATCGAGGTACAACATACTGGTAACACCATCAAAACGGAAACCATCGAATTGATATTCATCAAGCCAGAATTTACAATTCGAGAGTAAAAAATGTATCACTTCAGGTTTGTCGTAATTAAAACATAAAGAATCCCATGCCGGATGCAATCGGCGAATTCCGGCATGAAAATACTGATAACCGGTGCCATCGAACAGGCCAAGCCCTTCTTCGGTATTTTTCACTGAATGAGAGTGAACCAGATCCATAATAACAGCAATGCCCATTTCATGAGCATCATCAATCAGCGCTTTTAATTCGTCGGGAGTGCCAAAACGTGATGATACTGCAAAAAAATTAGCGACATGATAACCAAACGATCCGTAGTAGGGATGCTCCTGCACCGCCATCAGCTGTATGGTGTTGTACCCGGCTTTTTTAATGCGTGGCAAAATATTAACCCTGAAATCGTTGAAATTGGAAATTTTTTCTTCCTCCGAACTCATCCCAACATGCGCTTCATACACAAGCGGATGAGTATTTTGCGGCCTGAAATGCTGATTCTTCCATCGATACGGTTCTTCCGGTGCCCAGACCTGGGCGTCAAATACTTTTGTAGTATCGTTCTGCACCATTCTTTTCCCGTACGAAGGTAACCTGTAACCCTCTCCTCCATCCCATTTAACAAGTAATTTATATCGCTGTCCATGTTGCATCATCTGATTTTCAAGCTGTATTTCCCAGTTACCGTTTTTCAACCGATGCAACGCGTATCGCTCATTCATTTTCCAATCCGAAAAATCGCCAATAAGAAAAATTGCCGTCGCGTTGGGAGCCCATTCACGAAAAACCCAACCCTCAGAAGTGCGGTGCAGGCCGTAATACAGATGCCCAAGGGCAAAATCGCACAATTTACGGCCACGGCAAATCTGCTTTTCTTTTTGCCTGACCCTTTGAATGCGCTGAGTTATGATTTCTTTATATGGAACAAGCCATTTGTCGTTTTTTACCAGTGTCGGGATCCGTGCAGCCATAGTATTTATATGTTTACAGAAATGCAAGCTAACAAGAAATGCACAAATAAACATGGATTGTCTATAAAATCTTATCATAATAATTTAATTATCTGTTTTATAATGAATTATTAATCGGTTATAAAAAGGAACCGTGTAAATCTTTTGCTTTTTACTATAATATGTTTTTCCATATCAGAATTCACAATCCATTGATTGATTTATAGATATTAAGAATTTATTTATGAAACATCAGCAAGCCTGATGCAGTTTTTAATCAATATCATTTAAAATATTGAATTTTAATACGTTATTAAGCATTTTTCTGTACACAGATAAACTTTGTGCATGGTGTTCCCTCCAAAAAATTTTTTATTACATTGGCAACCAATAAATTTTTATTTAACAATACTGCTTCTTTTTTTAATTCAGAATTTTACAGTGGCAGGATTTAAAATTTTCATCATGATGATAAAGAAAATAATTGCAGTTTTTGCATTCCTGGCCTTGTCAATGTATGTTTCAGGTCAGGCATTACTTTTAAAAGAAATTGGAAATAATGAACAGCTGAAAAACCTATTCAGTGAACCGGCCATTATCATTCATTACTACAATGATAATCTGGCCATTTACACCTCTTCAAGGGATGCGAAACCAGGAGAATTTTTACTCGATAAAAGCATTGAAAGCAGGAGTGAATATTTTATCACTTTTTCAGAAATAAATACTGAAAGGCTTTCGTTGAGCAACGCCATTGTTTTGCATAAAACCCGTGATTATACCATATATAAAATTCAAAATACATCCTTGAGCCTTTTTATACCTTCATCTATCAGAATTAATCCCGGTAAAAAAGCCCGTTTAACAAAAAAACAGGAATTTAACCTTCCCAAAAAAGCCAATCCATTGATACAAAATATGGTAGCCCAGGCCAGTGGCGACAGTGTATGGGCACATATCCAGCATTTACAGAATTACGGAACCCGTTTATGTACTTCACCACAGGCAGTTCAGGCACAAAACTGGATATTAGAGTATTACCAGGCTCTCGGGCTTGAGACCATGCTGCACGATTTTTCTTATTACCAGGGTTGTTCCGATAATGTAATTGCCATTCAGCGTGGTGTTATCAATCCGGACCGATATATTGTAATCGGAGGGCATTACGATTCATATTCATTTGCAGGAGGCTCTGCCCCGGGTGCTGACGACAATGCATCCGGAACCGGAGGAGTGATGGAAGTTGCCCGCATTCTGAGCCAGTACCGGTTTAATTATTCCATCATCTATTGTGCTTTTTCTGCTGAAGAAGTGGGTTTGGTGGGTAGCGAAGCGTTTGTTGATTATGCCCTGAACCATAATTTCGACATGATGGGTTATCTTAACCTCGATATGATAGGCTATCTGCAGGCAGGAGCTGCCATGCATACCGATATTATTGCTCCCAATTCGGCCCAACCCCTGGCCAATTACTACAAACAGGTTGTTACAACTTATGTCAATGATTTTACCGCTTATGATGGAAGCCTCGCAGGAGGCGACAGTGACCACACTTCATTCAATACTTCCGGAATTATGGGTATTTTCCCATTCGAAGACGACGAGAATTACAGCCCTTATATTCACTCAGCCAACGACCTGCTGGGAACCAGTGTCAACAGCAAAACACAACTTGAGAAATTTGTGCAGGCATCCATTGCATTTACGGCAAGTTTTGCCGAACCTTTCAATGGCTATTACCCTCCAAAAAACCTTTCCCTTAATTATTTAAATTCCAGCATCCATTTATCATGGGAAAAACCTCAGAATGCTGATTATTTTATGTATTACAAAATTTACCGCAATCAGTTCCTTTACGATACATTAAGAGATGTAAACGATACTGTTTATACCGATTATGCTATTGCCAATGGTATTAATTATCAATATTTTATTACCGGGGTTTACTTTAACGACACCCTTGCCGAATCGAATCCTACCGTTGAAGTTGGTTTCACACCGGGTGTCGAAACACTTTATTTCTGGAATTTTGAAAGTGGCGTACAAGGCTGGCAGATTCAGGCTACTACGCATAGCTGGCAGATCAATCATCCGGTTAACCTGCAAGGGAACAATACGATCTACCTCAGCATTGATTCTGATGGTGCTGGCAGCGGAACCCATGTCTGGGGTTACGCTGTTTCGCCCGTCATGGATTTAACTGCTTATAGCATCATTGCTCTGCAATTCGATTATGCATATCGTGACTATACTTCAGATTTTTTTAAAGTAGCTTACCGGACCAGTCCTGAGGGAAACTGGAATTTACTTATAGGACTAACAGAAAATCTTACTTTTACAACAATGGAAATAAATCTTCCGTCCGAAGCTCTGACTTCAAATACCCAGGTTGCTTTTTTCTACGACGATAACAATACGTGGGCATGGTATGCAGCTGTTGACAATATCAAAATAACCGGATCAGTAATACCACCTCAGTTGCCGGCGCCTTCAGAACTTAAAGCTGAAAGGAGTAATTTCGGTATTGAGCTTTCATGGGATTTTAATGTTGATGCCTACCCTCCCGATTGGTTTATCATTTATCGCAATGGCATACCAACCGATTCGGTTACCGGTAATCAGAACAACTTCACTGATGCACCTCCGGTTATGGGAATGTATTATTATTTTGTTACTGCATCCTATTCACAGGGAAATTCGGCACCTTCCAACCAGGCAAGGGTTTATTTTGATGCAGTGGGTTTCCGGGTTTTTCATCATTCACGAATTATTATTTATCCCAATCCTGTACAATCATCGCTTTCAGTATTCAGTCCCGATGCCATGATATCATCGATAACTATTTACGATATGACAGGTTTAAAAATTGCTGAAATTGACAAGATGAACCTGAATGATGCAATTATACCCGTTTCAATGCTAAACCAAGGGATTTATGCTGTCAATATCAAAACCAGCAGCGGAAATGTAGTCCGGAAGTTTGTAAAAAACTGAAATAAAACAAATACAAAAAAACCGGATAAACTGAATTATCCGGTTTTTTTATATTAAAATGAAAATCAATCAGTAAGTTAATATTCTTTCTCTGCGATTTTCGAGTAATTTCTCAAGGGCCAGCACCGGGCTATCGAAGCGATTTGTAAGTATCATAGCTGCAATGATATACGGTTTATAACCTGCCTGCAGGTAAAGCGGGGTGCGGTATTTATCGAATACATCGGCAGTTACTTCACCTTGTTTGCACGAAACCCCTGTAATATCGGCCGGAAGACAATGCAGATACAGTGCCTCTCCGTTACGTGTACGTTTCATTTTTGCAGCATCGCATTCCCATGAAACAAATTTAGCATTATTGGCAAGGCATTGCTTTTCAAGGTCTTTAAGGCCTTCTACATCCTTATTTTTCAGCAGGGTTGTTCTTTGCTGCATTACAGAGAAAGGAGCCCAGCTTTTTGGATAAACAATGTCAGCACCTTCAAAAGCTTCTTCCATTGAATTGACTATACGAAACATAGTGCCGTTAGCACCTGCCAGGTTTCCGGCCATTTGTTCCACTTCACTGATCAGGTTATAGCCTTCGGGGTACGCAAGATCAACATGCATTCCGAAGCGTGTAAAAAGCCCAATGACACCCTGCGGAACTGACAACGGTTTGCCATAAGATGGAGAATAGGCCCATGTCATGGCAACTTTTTTCCCCTTCAGGTTTTCTGCACCGCCAAAATGATTGATCAGGTGCAACATATCGGCCATTGATTGTGTAGGATGGTCAATATCGCTCTGCAGGTTAACGATTCCGGGACGCTGGGGTAACACACCGTCTTTGAAACCATCATCAAGGGCTTCGCCAACTTCACGCTGGTAACTATCGCCTTCGCCAAGATACATATCATCGCGGATACCAATTATTTCTGTCAGGAACGAAATCATGTTAGCAGTTTCGCGTACTGTCTCACCGTGGGCAATCTGCGATTTTGTTTCATCAAGATCCTGGATGGTAAGCCCAAGCAGGTTGGCAGCCGATGCAAACGAAAAACGGGTTCTTGTGCTGTTATCCCTGAAATTGGAAACAGCCAGGCCGCTATCGAAGCAACGGGTAGAAATATTCAGTTCACGCATTTCTCTTAAAATTTCGGCCACATGGAAAATAGCATGCAATTCGTCGTGCGATTTTTCCCAGGTCAGCAAAAAATCCTGCTGATAAAGATCAGAAGTCAGTTTAGCAAGGTCTGACAGATGTTTACGAATATTCTCTTCCATAATAATTCAGGTATAAGTTTAACACATATTTATTCAGAAATAATATAAGCAAAAGCAGCATAAAATGCCGATGCAACACGAAGGTCTTCAACAGGAGTTTTTTCGTTGGGAGCATGGGCCATCACCTCATTTCCAGGGCCGAATCCAATAATTGGAATTCCATAATAACCATTGATAGTAACTCCATTGGTTGAGAAAGTCCATTTATCAACTTTTGGCGATTTCCCCATAATTTTTTCAAAAGCTTTTACGCCAGCTTTTACTATTGGGTGGTCAGGTTCAATTTTCCAGGTGGGGAAATATTTTTCCATTCCATATTTTAAGCCGGTAAAAGCCGTTTCTTCATAATACAAAACTTCCACTTTTGCGTTAAGGTCTTTTACAATGGCTTCTATCTCTGCAACAGCCGATTCTTTGGTCTCTCCCCATGTAAGCCTGCGGTCGATATGAATGCGTGCATAATCAGCAACAGCACATAAGGAAGGGCTTGAGGATTTAAATTCTGACAATGCACAGGTTCCTTTTCCTAAAAAAGGATCAAATCTGAGCCTTTCATTGAGTTTCTCGATTTCCAGACAAGCCTTTGAAGCTGCGTATATCGCATTTTTACCGCGTTCAGGAGCCGAACCATGGCACGAAACACCATGAAATTCAACGGCAATTTCCATACGGCCCCGATGGCCACGGTAAATATTCAGGTTGGTAGGTTCGGTGCTGATGGCAAAGTCCGGTTTAATTTTATCTTCCTCTACAATGTATTTCCAGCAAAGGCCGTCGCAATCTTCTTCCATCACCGTTCCGGTAAAATAAATAGTAAGGTCACGGTCAAAACCCAGTTCTTTCAGTATACGGCCTGCTGTAACAAAAGCTGCAGGACCACCTTTCTGGTCAACCGAACCACGTCCATGCACAAATCCATCTTTTATTTCGCCTGAAAAAGGATCAAAATCCCAATTGGCAATATTTCCGACATCAACAGTATCAATATGACCATCGATAGCAAGAATTTTTTTTCCATTTCCAATCCGCCCGATTACATTCCCAAGCCCATCAATAAAAACTTCATCAAATCCGGCTTGTTCCATCTGGCTTTTGAGTTTGAACTGATGTTCCTTTTCACCCATGCTGAGCGATTTTATTTTTACCAGTTCGGAAAGATTGCGGGCGGTATAGTCTTTGTACTTTTCCGACAACTCATTGATTCGTTTAAAAATATCTTCCATAATTCAAGTTTTAATATTGATCTTTCATGCTATAAATATATAAAATTAATTTGACTTTTTGCACCATAACTGACCATCCTTTTATGATTATTATGGAATTATTCTTATTTTTGAAAAGGTAAAAGAGTCATCCTAATTTATATGACCATGCTAAGTTGTTTACTGGCTGAAGCAAATTTGAATAATTTTAAATCTCTGTCGCCTGAATTTCTGTATTGCGGCAAATCTGACTGTACATTTATTTTTAACTTTTAACATTTTCCCTGATGAAACGGATCAATCTTAGTGTACTTTTCTGGATAATACTGATAAGCCTGCAGACTGTTGCACAACAGGAATCGGGATATTTACAGCTAAGGGGCACCACTTTAAAAGATAACACCCCGATTGATGGCGTTACCATCGATGTGTACCAGAAAGGGGAAAAAATAAATTCCATCTTATCGTGGTCGGGTGGTAAATTCAATATTAAACTTGAACTGAACAATGAATATATCCTTGAGTTTTCAAAAACCGATCTTGTGACAAAACGTCTTGAATTTAAAACCGACGTACCACCCAACGAAATAGGAATATATAATTTTAAATTTTCTGTAGAACTCTTTACCATGGTTGATGGACTTGACGTTTCTTTGCTTGATAAACCCATTGGAAAATTTACCTATGATGACCAGCTGGGTGAATTTAACTATGACGAAGAGTACACGGCAGTGATTCTTGGCCAGCTAAAAAGTTTATTGAAAGAATATGAAAAACTCCGGAAAAAAGCTTATAACGAGATTATTGCACAGGCCGATACCAAATTTACAGAGAAAAGTTATGAAGAAGCCCTTTATCTTTATGAAAAAGCCCTTGACCTTGACCCATACGATCTTTACCCCGAAGACCAGATCATGAGCATTGACCGCATTTTAAATAAAGAGAAAAATGTTAATAAATTGTATCAGAATGCGATAGAAGTTGCCGATCAATCATTTACAAAAAAAGATTATAAAGCTGCGCTGGCTTATTACAATAAAGCCCTTACCTATAAACCCGAAGAAACTTACCCTGTTCAGAAAATTGATGAAATAAATCTCATTCTCAAAAATCTTGACAGCGATAAAGATAAACTGGCTGAAATTGAAGCCCAGATCAAACAACTTATCCAGGATGCCGATGCTGCTTTCAAGCAAAAGGAATATACGCAGGCCCGCGATTTATATGCACAGGCCCTTAACCTTAAACCCAGCATGATTTATCCGGCCAACCAGATTGCAGCCATTGATAAAATTCTTGCCGACCTTGCCCTGAAAGATCAGAATGCCGCAGCCATACAAAAAGCTTACGACGACGCCATCGCCCAGGCTGACAAAGAATTTGGCAACCGTCAGTATAATGTTGCAAAACAGTTTTATCAAAAAGCCTTAACGATTAAATCGAAAGAAACCTATCCGAAAGACAAAATCAATGAAATTGACAAACTGCTGGCCCAGCTTGAAGCCGCTGAAAAAGAGTATAACGAAGTTATTGTGAAAGCAGATAATCACTTTAAAAATACCCGTTACACCGATGCCAAACCTTTGTATGAAAAATGCCTGAGCCTAAAACCCGGCGAAGAATATCCTGCCAGGCAAATTGATGAAATAAATAAAAAACTTGGGCTCGAAAAGGAGATACAGGCAAAATACGCTGGTTTGATTGTCAAAGCCGACGAGCAGTTCGGAAAAGACCGGCTGCCTGATGCCAAGGCATTGTACCAGGAAGCACTCAATATAAAACCTACTGAAGTTTACCCGAAACAGAAAATCAATGATATTGACCGCATCCTTGCCGAAAGGGCACTGGCTCTGAAAAAACAACAGGAAACCGACCAGCAATATAACGACCTGATCACCAAAGCTGATAACAGTTTCATTATTAAGCAGTACAACGAAGCGCTGATGGCTTATCAGTCGGCATCGAATGTAAAACCCGCCGAAAACTATCCGAAAAACCGCATTGCTGAAATAAACCAGATTCTTACCGTTTTAAAAGAAAAACAAAAACAATATCAGAATATTATTCTGCAGGCCGACCGGTTTTATAAAGATCAGAAGTGGCAGGAAGCCAGAGAACAGTACGCCAAAGCACTTGAAATATTGCCCGACGAAACATATCCAAGGCAAAAAATTGACGACATAGATCAGAAACTGATGGCCATGAAAATAGCCGATGAAAAACTCAAAGCTCTTGAAACAGCCTATAAAACAGCTATACGCAGGGCCGATTCGCTTTTTAACCTCAAATCGTACCCACTTTCAAAGAGTGAATACGAAAATGCACTCACTCATAAACCCAATGAAAAATACCCAAGGGTAAAAATTGATGAAATTGATAAACTCCTGGCAGCCCTGGATGCTTTGAATAAACAGTACGACCAGTTCATCACCGAGGCCGATAATTTATTTAACAACCGTAATTACCAGGATGCAAAAGGAAAATATGAGAAAGCTGCAGGTTTAAAACCACAGGAATCCTATCCCCGGGATAAAATTAAAGAAATTGACCAGTTGCTTGCAGCCATTAAAAAAGCCGCTGAAGATAAAACTGAACAGGAAAATATGTACAAACAGCTTATTAAAAACGCCGATAAATCGTTTAAAAGCAACCTTTACGAACCTGCCCGTGCCGATTACCTAGCAGCATCAAATATCAAGCCTGACGAAACCTATCCCAAAGAAAAACTGGCCGAGATTGACCGTATCTTATCAAAACTCAAATCAGACGAAGATGCTTATAAACAAGCCATGACCGATGGAGAAACCGCTTTTTCGGCACAAAACTATTCCATGTCAAAATCAGCTTATCTGAGGGCTTTGGCTGTTTATCCCGACAGACCGGAGCCAAAACTGAAAATTGCCGAAATTGATAAAATACTGGCCGATATTGATGCAAAACTCAAAGCATATAACGAAACCATTGCCCTGGCAGACGTCCAGTTTGCCGGCCAGAATTACGAAAACGCACGAAACCTTTACCAGAAAGCTGGTGGCATCAAAAGCGACGAAAACTATCCGAAGCAGAAAATAGCTGAAATTGACAATATCCTTGCCGATCTGAAAAAACAAGCCGATGAAAAAGCAAGAATTGAAAACCAGTATAAAAACCTGATTGCCAAAGCCGATAATGAATTTAACAGCAAACAGTATATCAACGCCAAAAGCTCTTATACAGAAGCCTCGCTCGTTAAGCCTGAAGAAACCTACCCAAGACAACGGCTGACAGAAATTGACCAACTGCTTGCCAAACAGAAAGCCGATCAGGAAGCTTATGACAAAGCCATGGCTGATGGGAATACAGCATTTAACCAGAAAAACTATCCCCTTGCAAAATCTTCATTTACAAGGGCATTGACTGTTTATCCCGAAAAACCTGAACCCCGCCAGAAAATTGATGAAATTGACCGTATTGTTGCTGACCTTGAAGCTAAAAACAAAGCTTACAACCAGGCAATTGCAAGCGCTGACCAGTTATTTAACAGCAAAAACTACGACAATGCACGCACTGCCTATGAAAAAGCCCTACAGATAAAACCCGATGAGACATACCCCAAACAGAAAATGGCCGAAATTGACCAGCTGGTCGCCTCACTTAAAAAAGCTGCCGAAGATAAAGCCAAACTCGATGGTATGTATAACGAACTGATAACCAAAGCCGATAAATCATTGTCACAATCGCTTTACGACCAGGCCAGGGCCGATTATTTTGCTGCTTCGAATCTTAAACCAGAACAAACCTATCCAAAACAAAAAATTACCGAAATTGACCAGATAACCGCTAAAATAAAACAAACCAAAGAAGCTTATGATAAAGCAATGAACGATGGCGAAATGGCACTTGCTGCATTAAATTATGCCCAGGCAAAAACATTCTTTGCCAATGCTGCGTCATTATTGCCCGACAGGCCCGAACCAAAGCAAAAAATAGCTGAAATTGACAAAATTCTTGCCGATATCGATCTTAAAAATAAATCGTATAGCGACGCTGTAAGCCAGGGCGATAAAGCTTTTGCTGCCCGCGACTATGAAAAATCAAGATTATTCTTTCAGAAAGCCCTTGAATTAAAACCCACCGAAAACTATCCTAAACAAAAAATGGTAGAAATTGATCAACTACTGGCCGATATTAAAAAAGCCGAAAAAGAAAAACTGGCACGTGATAAAGAATATTCCGATGCCATTATTCAGGGTGATAACCTTTTTAACGCACAGGATTTTACCAACGCCAAAGTATTTTATCAGAAAGCTTTGAATATGAAGCCAGAACAACCTTACCCCAAACAAAAAATTGCTGAAATTGATCAAAAACTCCGTGATATAAAAGCTGTTGCAACAGCCACTGCACCTAAACCGCAGAAAACAGAAGATTTCGATTACAACGGGGAAGAACGAAAATCAGAATTTATTAATGAGCTGGCTAAACTTTATCCCGAAGGAGTTACGGTTGAAAATTATGATAAACCAAAAAAGAAAATCAAACGTGTTATTGTGAACCATAAAGGCATTGCCCGCGAATATATTGAAGTGCAATATACCTACGGAACTTATTATTTCAGAAATGGTCAGAATATTTCAAAATATGTATTTTTATCAGAAACCAAAGAATAGAAAATAACAATTTAAAGTATATAGATTATCTCAATTTAAAATTACTTCTTGAAATTATTCATATCGTTTTTTATCTTTGCTGTATTAACCAAATTAATTGATAACTATGAAAAATTTATTTTTGTGCTTGTTGGCAATTGCCGCCATCATCCTGACATCGTGTGAAAAAGATGTTACCTATAAACTGGATGGAAAAATCATAAACACGTACGACAGGGCTATAAAATCATCTGCCGTTGAATTAAGAAAAAATATCGATGGCGCAGCCATTTATTCAACCACCACTGATAATGAAGGGAATTATTCATTTACAGGTGTTGACGAAGGATCTTACGTTATTTACATTACAGCCACCGGTTATGGCAATTTTTATGCTGAAGTTTCTATCACTGCCGATCATACCCAGAATTACCGGATTTTTGGCAATGCTTCGGTATATGGCCATATTATTAACAGCCAGACCGGATATGGTCTTCCAAATGCCACCATTTCATTCACTTTCAGCAGTACAAATAAAAGCACCATGACGGACACCCTGCCCGAACATGCCGATTTCTTTGTAACCACTGATTACAGCGGTTACTATTATACCGATAGTGTTCCGTTTGGTCTGTTTTGTGCTGTAATAAGGGCCGCTAACTTTACCCCGCGTGTTATAAACGGTGTTGAAATCTCTTCAAACACCGAAACCAACATCGACAATATTACCCTGGTCGAAAATGTTCCGGTTGGCAGCCTGCGCTTCATTCTTAGCTGGGGAGAAACTCCTTATGACCTTGACAGCCACCTTACCGGACCTTTATCAGGATCAAGCGAACGTTTCCACTGCTATTATTCCAATCATAATCCCTATGGCAGCGACGTAAATCTTGATGTGGATGATACTTACAGCTATGGCCCTGAAACAACCACCATTGAATTGATGCACAACGGAATGTACCGTTTTTCGGTGTATAATTAATCTAAGTTGCTACTTATAAATATTTTTCATTAATAGTGAAAACAAAA
>CAZLJX010000048.1:0-17067 GCA_964559985.1 uncultured Bacteroidales bacterium | reverse complement strand
TATAATACAATGAATAATTTAATCATAACACATAACTAGCAACTTAGATTAATTACATTAAATTTGTTTTCACGCGACCCAGGCCGTCCCGAAATGAGGTTTTTACCTTAAAACAACCATTATCCGTCGGGACTTGTGGATCGCTTACTTTGGCCAGGCACACACAAATTTTTCTACAATACCACGCAAATTTCCCGGATGCGGTAGTTCAACCACAACCATAGATTTTGAGTTTCTGGCGGGTAAGCCATGGCAAAACGGCGAGCCGGCGTCAGCGTGAATGCCGGATAGTTATCCCTGCGTGCAAGGGCGCTTGCGTTCCGAAACGGAACAACAACATTTTGCCTATCATTTCCTGAAAAGCAAAAAAGTACTAATAAGCTTCAGCCTGTTCCGTTTCGGCTTACCTTGCCGCAGGGGTTAGTGTCCGGCAGAGCGGGCTTCAATAAACAACATGCCACAGGTCGAAGACTTGCGGTATAAAGGCTTATTAAATGGACAAAAAGGGAAATGTAATTGATTTAATTTTTAAATAAATGAATCAACAAAATTCTTCACCGTTTCATTTTCCCGGTATTTCATTTATCTTTCGTGAGAAAAAATAATCCGATGGAAATAATACCCGGCATTGATAAAACCCTTGAAAAGAAACTGAAAGACTATTCTGACGAAAAAAGAATTGCATTTTATAAAAAAAATATACCATCAGCACTTGAGTATATCGGGGCTGACAGCAAGGCCATTAAAGAAACGGTACATTGGCTGCAGCAAGCGGCACGATCGAAAACCGCACACCAGAAAATAAAAACAGTAATGGAATTGTTGCGCTCGCCTTATCTCGAAGTAAGGCAGACAGCCCTGCTGTTCCTTGGCAGCGAAAAACAGCTTGTTGAATCGCTCAAACCGGAAGATGTAAGATGGCTTTGCCGCGATATTGACAACTGGGTGCTGGCCGATACCCTTTCGGTAATGATTCTTGGGGTGATGTGGCGGACCGGTATTTTAGGCCCTGATTTTTTCAGGTTGCTGGCTGTTTCTCCCAATGTATGGGACAGAAGATTATCCTTGGTATCGACGGTTGCCCTTAACCTGAAATCGAGGGGAGGAAAAGGTGATATACCGAATACCCTATCAATATGCACCATGCATGTTTCCGACCATCGCCCGATGGTTGCCAAAGCCTTGTCGTGGGCATTGCGTGAACTGTCGAAACGCGATAAAAATGTGGTCACCGGCTTTCTTGAAACGCACCGCAATTCGATGGTTGCATTTGCTGTAAGGGAAATAAGCTCAAAACTCACTACCGGAGTAAAAACCAACCGGAAACCAAAAACAGCCTGATATTATTCAAACCGTAAGGTACGGGCCGGCATTATACGGGTAACAATCCATGAGGGCAACAGCAGCATGATAAAAATACCAAGCATGGCGAAAAAATTTACAGCCAGCCATATATTGATACTTATATTGACAGGCACTGCCGACAGGTAATAAGCCGATTCGTCGAGCCGGAGCATGCCGGTATATTTCTGCACAAAACAGATGCCCATACCGGCAAGATTACCAATGAGCAATCCCCACATGGTAAGGTACAAAGCCTGCGTGATGAAAATCTGCCTTATATTCCAGTTGTTCATGCCTACACTTTTAAGGATACCAATCATAAACGTGCGTTCAAGAATCAGAATAAGGATTCCTGAAATCATATTAAAACCGGCCACAACCAGCATGAGTCCCAGTATAATCCATACATTCATATCAAGCAGGTCGAGCCAATTGAAAATCTGCGGGTAACGTTCTTTAATGGTAGTGATGCTCAAAGTCATACCATCGGGTGTATAGGTGTAACCTGCCAGGTGAAAAACATCATCCGAAGCTGCATCGAGCTGGTCAAAATCGTTTACCAATATTTCAAAACCCGTAATCTGGTCTGCATCCCATCCGTTTACTTTCTGAATATGACGCATGTCGGCCAGTATGAACAGTTTATCAAAATCTTCAATCGAAGTGCGGTAAATGCCCGAAACAACAAATTTCCGAACCCTGACCGGTTGCTGGATAAAATACACCTGGAATGCATCGCCTGTTTTAATATCTAAAAGGCCGGCAAGGTATTTCGAAATCACCGCTTTATTTGAAGTGGCAGAGTCGGGGCATTCAAAACGTGAACCTTCCACCAGGTTCTGTTCAAAAAAAGACCAGTCAAACCCCTGGTCAATGCCCTTGATAGCGATTGCCTGAATCTGATCGTGGGTTTTTATCACACCGCCCTTGAGCGAAAAACGTTGTACATGACGCACCAGTTTATTCTTCATCAGGTCAGGTAAAAAAGGCTGCTGCCCGTTGATGGGCTTGGTTTCAAAAGTGAAATTGTTATCGTAATTCACAATCTGTATATGCGAACCAAAGCCAATGACTTTTTCCCTGATTTGCTTTTTAAAACCTGTAACCACCGCTACCGAAACAAGCATAACTGCCACACTAAGGGCTACACCGGCAATGGCAATACGCAACACAGGCGAAGCCTGGCTCCCCGACCTTCGTCCCGAAGCAATAATGCGGCGTGCAATGAAAAAAGAGGTTCTCAAATGAAAAACAATAATATTCTTCGCAAACCTATAAGATTTTTACCGAAACCCAAAACCCGTTTGTTGCTTCTGCATATTATTCCTAATATTGCATTCATAATGAAACCAATAATATACCTTATCCTGTTTTTACCCCTGTCACTCTGCGGGCAATCATCACCCATTCCGGCAGCCTGTCAATTAACCTCTTATCTCCCTTTATTATCAGGGAAAAGAATCGCCGTAGCAGCCAACCAGACCTCATTAATCGGTAATGTTCATCTTGTCGATACGCTTATATCGCTTCATGTCAACATTCAGAAAATATTTTGTCCTGAGCATGGTTTCAGGGGAACAGCAGATGCCGGCGAAACAATACAGAATGAAACAGACAGCCGTACCGGCATTCCTGTTATCTCACTCTATGGAAAAAAATTAAAACCTGCCAGAAAAGACCTTACTGGGATTGATATTTTTTTATTTGATATTCAAGATGTTGGCGCAAGGTTTTACACCTATATCAGCACATTGCATTATGTTATGGAAAGTTGTGCCGAAAATGACATTCTGCTGGTTGTTCTCGATCGTCCTAACCCCAACGGGAATTATATCGACGGGCCGGTGCTCGATACATCGTTCAGGAGTTTTGTAGGCATGCATCCGGTTCCGGTTGTCTATGGCATGACCATGGGTGAATATGCCCTGATGATAAATGGTGAAAAATGGCTCAAAAAAAATATGCAATGCAATATTAAAGTCATTCCATGTGACCATTACAGTCATACATCGGTTTATCACCTTCCGGTACGCCCCTCTCCCAACCTGCCCGATATGAGGTCGGTATACCTCTACCCAACGCTGTGTCTGTTCGAAGGAACAATGATGAGTGTTGGACGGGGAACACCCTGGCCTTTCCAGGTGATAGGACATCCTCTCTATCCTGATACAGCATTTAGTTTTGTTCCGGCCACAATTCCCGGGACTGCAAAAAATCCCCTTTTTGAAGGGCAGATCTGTTACGGGCTTGATTTGAGAAATACCGACACTGCTGTAGCATGGAAACCCCGGCAAATAAGTCTGGACATCCTTATCTCAATGTACAACACCATGGGGAAAAACCCCGGTTTTTTCACTCCGTTTTTTGATAAACTGGCAGGCAACCATCAGCTCAGGACGCAGATCGTTAATGGTAAAAGTGAAGCTGAAATAAGAGAAAGCTGGGAAAAAGAACTGCAAAAATTCAGAGAAACACGAAAAAAATATCTCTTATATGACGATTTCTGATACGCCAGGATCAGGATAGCGTAATTTAATATTCAGGTTTATAGGGTTTTATTTTTGGCCACCACCGGCCGACATGTTTTTTATATTCAAGATACCGCTCTCCGAATCTGCGTTCAAGACAAGGCTCTTCATACAAAACAAAAAATAAATGATTGATAATAAAGAATATAAATGCCCATAAGGCAATATTCCGTGAATGCAACAAGATTGCTTCGCCCGCCAGTATTGCCACAACTGCCAAAATCATTGGATTTCTGACATACCGGTAAAAACCGCTCACAACCAGGTGCCGTGGAGGCGACCATGGGGCCAGTGTCCCTTTGCCCGGGTTTGCAAAATTTAATATCGAACGAATCAGAACAAAAAGTCCGGATAAAATGCATAGAATTCCGGCTGAAGAAAAAAATCCGAATACCATCCGGCCATGCTGTTCTATCATAAATGGGATAACAACAACCACAGTAAATGGCAATATCAGGGAGACCAGGTGTCTAACTATATTTTTCATACAAATGCAGTTGAAGGTTCCGCCTGCGAGGAAATGAAAAACCGGCATTACAAATTGCAATGCCGGTGATTAGGTGTTATTCTGTTAAATTTGTCTTCCGGGATAAGCTTTCAAAGCTTTATCGAGCACAATCATGGCTTTGGCCAGATCTTCCTTTTTCAGCACATAGGCAATGCGAACCTGTTTCAGTCCAAGTTCGGGTTTACTATAAAAGCCGGTGGCCGGGGCAAGCATAACGGTCTGTCCCTCATATTCAAAGTCAGAAAGCAGCCATTGGCAGAATTTATCGCTGTCGTCGATGGGGAGTTCAACCACGGTATAGAAAGCACCCTTGGGTTTGGGGCAGATTACACCGGGCATTTTCTGCAATGCATCAACCATAAAGTTGCGGCGTTCAATATATTCGTTGTATACTTCGGTAAAATACGATGCAGGAGTATCGATCGCTGCTTCGCCGGCAATCTGTCCGAACGATGGCGGGCTAAGCCTTGCCTGTGCGTATTTTAAGGCATTGGTCAGTACTTCTTTGTTTTTGGTAATCAATGCTCCGACGCGGGCACCGCACATGGAATAACGTTTTGATACCGAGTCAATCATAATGACGTTATTTTCAATTCCTTTCAGGTTCATCACCGAAAAATGATGATTGCCGTCGTAGCAAAATTCACGGTAAACTTCATCGGAATAAATATACAGATCGTATTTTAAAACCAGCTTTTTCAATTCTTCGAGTTCCTGCTGCGAATAGAGATAACCGGTCGGGTTATTCGGGTTACAAACAACAATACCTCTTGTTTTTGGGGTGATGATTTTTTCAAATTCTTCAATTTTTGGCAGTGCAAAACCATCCTGGATATACGAGCGGATAGGAACAACCTTGACACCAGCCATTTGTGCAAATGAGTTGTAGTTGGCATAAAACGGTTCAGGGATAATGACTTCTTCATCATTATTCATGGTTGTCTGGAAAGCAAAAATAATGGCTTCGCTTCCGCCATTTGTAATGATAATCTGATCATAGGTGATATCAATGCCAATTCCCTGGTAATAGCCTGCCAGTTTGCGGCGATAGGATTCATTTCCGGCCGAATGGCTGTATTCAATTACTTTAAGGCTAAGATTTCTGATGGCATTCAGGGCACAATCAGGTGTATGGATATCGGGCTGGCCAATATTAAGGTGATAAACTTTTCTCCCTTTTCGTTTTGCCTCTTCGGCATAAGGTACCAGCTTTCGTATGGGTGAAGCCGGCATTTTTTTTGCTTTTTCTGAAATCTGTGGCATATAATTTAAATTAAATATTAATATTATTTTTTATCTGTTGATTTATTCCATTGATAATCTGAATTTTAATTAAAGCCGGTTATTCAACTGTTCCTTTAATGGTGAGTTTTACCGGTGAATTGGCTGCATTTGAATTCACCGTGACAGTTTTTTGAAACGACCCGGTGCTATTGGTATTATATTTTACTTTGATAGCCGCTTTTTTATTTTTTCTGACTGGTTTTTTTGAGTATTCGGCAACGGTGCAGCCACATGAAGCAGAAACAGCATTGATAACCAGTTCATTTTTACCGGTATTACGAAATTCAAATGCAAACTCGGCTTTATCACCCTTTTTAAGACTTCCAAAATCATGGCTTGTGCTTAAAAAAGTAATAACCGGGGCATTGGCACTGTCAGCCGGCACCACTTGCGCCTGTGAAAATGCATACACACTGCAAAAAAACATGATATATATCAATATCCTGATCATCTTCAATATTAAAAAAAATATCTGCCTGATTTTAATTTTTTTATCAAAATCCGGCCATTTCCTTTCGGGATAAATGCAAAACTAATACGTTTTTTGCAATTACAGAATATGTTTAATAATATGTTTTTTGAATCATACTGCTGAAAAACTCTGATAAAATGATTTCCTTTACTGAAAATAAATTTTATAAAAATATGCAAACTGATAAAAAACAAGGCCGTTATACCCGCATTTACAATCAATTGGAAGCTTTAATGCCCAAATGCGACGATTTTGAAGCCCGGCTGGCAACCATCATCGCTGTTTTGCATCATAAGATGGACTATTTTTTCTGGACCGGTTTTTATTTCATCAAAAATGACAGGTTAATTGTAAAGATGTATCAGGGCCCGGTAGCCTGCATGGAACTTAAAAAAGACACAGGGGTGTGCTGGGCATGTATCCGTCAGCAAAAAACCATAATTGTACCTGATGTTCATAGTTTTCCGGGGCATATTGCCTGCGATTCACGATCGAAGTCAGAAATCTGCATCCCGGTATACGGCAGCGATAAAAAAATTACCGGTGTCTTTGACATCGACTCCGACAAACCTGCCATGTTTGACGAAACAGATGCCTTGTGGCTTGCTAAAATACTGGAACTGGCAAAAAAAATATAACATTACAGAAAATTCTGTAACTGATGGAGCGAACTTACTTCAAAGGTTGGCTGCGTGGGATGTTCGGCACCCGAAATATTAAATAAAACCTGATCAATACCAAATTCCTTTGCTCCCAGAATATCAGCCTCATAGTCATCGCCAATCATCAGGCTTTCTGTTTTACGCGCATTGGCCGATGATAAAGCACGGCCAAAAATCTGCCACTGGGGTTTATGATATCCCGCTTCTTCTGAGGTGGTTATGGTTTTAAACATTCCATCGAGCCTGCAATTTCTCAGTTTTTCGTACTGTGTCGAAGCAAATCCATTGGTAATAATATGCAGGTGGTAACTTTTATGATTCAGATAGTCAAGTATTTCATAAGCAAATGGAAATAAAGTGGTTTTTGTCTCAAGCAGTGTCAGGTAACGATCGGATAGTTGCAGGGCGAGTTTTTCATTGCTTATACCATATTCGGCCAGCGGATCGAAAAACCGGTGCAGCAGAAGCCATGTTTTGGTCTTTTCGCCGGCAAGGTACAAATCCCAGCATTTACGGTTATGAAACTTGTAGGTATCGGTAAAAACTTCCACACTGCCAAAATAATCTGACAAATGATACAAATTAAACACGTCGTGAAGCGCTTCACGGGAATTTGATTCAAAATCCCACAATGTACGGTCAAGATCGAAAAATAAATGCCTGTAAACCCGCATGGAAGAACCTGTTAACACTGATCGTTCGTTTCAGTAATTTTTTTTCGATGGCATTACTATCCACATGATGATATAAAATAAAATGCCCGGAAAAGCAGCGCTGAATATCGAAACAGCAACATACAGAATCCTGACCAGGGTAGGATCCCATCCTAACCATTCGGCAAAACCTCCACAAACTCCTGCAATAACGCGGTCGTCTGACCTTTCTAAACGATTCTGGCTCATAGCAACAGAAAATTAAGTTCTTAAAAATATGTCCATATAACCATTTCAAAGATAATTCATTTTTGGAAAATTCTACTTTGGCATCTGCCACCATGAACTTTCTATGAAAAAAACAGAATTGTCTCCTCAAAAACGATTAACCTGCTAATAACCCTTTACACAGAAAAATACAGTTGCCACAATTTGCCATGTGAGATGGTGCTTTTTTACAAAAAATAGATGAAAAACTAAATAAATACAATATTCTGAATATCTTCGTCTTAAATTTCAGCAAAAAGGTAACAGAAAATGAAAATAAAATTCAAAATCATCATCAGCGTTTTGGTGCTTATGATGCTGGCTTTTTTTATAAACGGCATATTCAATGCTGCCATCCTCACCCGCGAAATTAAAAAAATCAGGGGCCAACAGATTCAAAATACTTTCCTGACCAGTTTTTATGCCATTGATGATTTTTTTTATCACATGGAAAATAATGCAACCATGCTTGCCAGGGGTGGAGAAACTTTTTACAACTTACATAACCCGAACACAGAAGCTGATATTAAAAATGAACTGGAGAAATATTGCCTCAATACCTTAAAACAGTTTCCCGGAATTATAGGCAACGGGATATGGTTTGAACCATACCGGTTTGATAATCAGAAAAAATACTATGGTGTGTATGCATTTTGGGAAAATGGAAAGGCAAAAATAACCTATGAATTCTCGAACCAGGAATACGATTATTTTCGTCAGAACTGGTACACCATGGCTATTCCGCCCGATGGAGATAAAAATATCAGAAGAAACGACATTTATATTTCACCACCTTACCTCGATAAACTTGGCAATCATGATGTTATCTATATTACCATAGCCGGAATGATGTATGACCGCGAAGGAAAAATACTGGGAGTCAGCACTACCGACTGGACACTGGACCTGATAAAGAAAGCCCTTGATACCATCAGCTTTACACCAAATTCATTTGTTTTTCTGGTTGACTCTAAAACCGGCAAAATGCTTTACAGCAGCGATAAAAAATCAATCATGCAACCTTATACAGCCCAGAAATGGGGAAACCTGGTTCATTTTGAACAACAACCTGCGAATGACATTATGTATTTACAGGAACAAATCGTTGAAAAAAACAAATATGATTTTTATTTTGCAAAAAGTGAACATGATTTTGTGTTCGGGGTAGCTGTCAATCTGGGCGAAGCATATGCTGTGATAAGCGTCATCAATCAGCAATATATGATTATTATTTCAATGGTTCTGCTCATTGCAGGGATAATCCTGTTTTTAATGATTACCCGGCTAATGATGCCACTGGTTAAACTCAATATTGTGGTATCACAATTTGCCAGGCATGATTTTTCGGTCAGGGCTGAGATTTTATATCACGATGAAGTTGGTGATATTTCACTGAATTTTAACACCATGGCCGAAGCCATTCAAAACTACAGCCACACCCTCGAAGACTATAACAAAAACCTGGAGATACTGGTAAAAGAAAGGACCCATGAAATTGAACAGCAAAAAGAAGAGATAGAGGCTCGTAACCAGCAAATTGTTGATCAAAATCAACAACTTACTTCAATAAATGCAACAAAAGATAAATTTTTCAGCATTATTGCCCACGATTTACGCAACCCTTTCAATCATATCCTGGGCTTTACCGAATTGCTCAAAAATAATCTTGACCAATATGATAAACAAGAAATTATCAACATGGTAAGAATAATGCACAATTCGGCATCATCAACCTATTTACTGCTTGAAAACCTTTTGTTATGGGCGGGTTCGCAGTGCGGAAAGATAAATTTTAATCCACAACCGGCCAATATTAAGGAACTTATTGCTGGTGAGATTGAAACACAATCAGAAATTGCAGAAAAAAAAGAAATTAAGTTGCAGCATTTAATCCAGAGCAACCAGGTTTTAACGGTTGATGCAAACATGATCCGCACGGTTTTCCACAATCTGATAACCAATGCTATCAAATTTACACCAAAAGGGGGAACCGTAAGGGTTTCATCCGTTTGTGACGACCACGTTGTCATTTTTTCGGTAGCCGATACCGGAACGGGCATGAGCGACGAAATTCGTGAAAAACTGTTCAGGATTGATCAGCATGTTACCACCAAAGGAACCGACAATGAAAAAGGCACCGGGCTGGGCCTGGTTTTATGTAAAGAATTTGTGGAACGGCATGGCGGAAAAATTTGGGTTGAAAGTAGTCCGGGACAAGGGAGTACGTTTATGTTTACTATTCCCACAATCGCTGTTTAAACCATGTTTTATTGCTGCAATTCAAAAAACTTTTATCGTTTTATTAAATTTTTTCCTATTTTCACCATCCATAAATTTTGTATTATAAATCAGTTTAAAAATTAGAGTAAATATGAGTATAAAAGGATCACAAACCGAAAAAAACCTGCTGAAAGCTTTTGCCGGTGAATCGCAGGCAAAAAACCGTTACACATTTTTCTCGCGCATAGCCCACGATGAAGGATTTGAGCAGATTGCGCATCTTTTTATGGAAACCGCTTTGCAGGAAGAACAACATGCCAAAATATTCTTTGGTTTTCTCGAAGGTGGCGTTGTTGAGATTACAGCAGGTTACCCTGCCGGAAAGTTCGGAAATACTGCCGAAAACCTCGAAGCTGCAGCCATGGGCGAAAACGAAGAATGGACAGCCCTTTATCCGCATTTTGCCGAAGTAGCTGAAAAAGAAGGTTTTAAGAAGGTTGCCACTGCTTTCAAACTGATTGCAAAAATTGAAAAAGAACATGAAGAGCGCTACCGTAAACTCCTCGACAGGGTAAAAAGTGGTAAAGTCTTTGAACGCGACGATGATATTGACTGGGTTTGCTCGGTTTGCGGTTATGTGCACCATGGCAAAAAAGCATTGATGAACTGCCCTGTTTGCAGCCATCCGCAGGCATATTTCAACGAAAAAGCCGATAATTATTGAAAATATAGAAGCTTGCTCTTTGAAAGGGTATCACCATGGTTTGTGAATATTGGCAAACGATTGGTCAAATCACCCAAAATTTATTTTCGCGATACAGGACTATTGCATACATTGCTTTCAATCAACAACCAGAAGCAATTATTAACAAATCCAAAACTGGGTGTGTCATGGGGAGGTTTTTGTATTGAAAATGCAATTCGTATTTTAAGTGCATCTTCAAAACAATGATACTTCTACTCCACGCACCCCGATGCAGAGATTAACCTTATACAGGATTTGAATGGCAGAATGTATGGATTAGAGGTTAAGTTTTCAGATACGCCAAAAATCACAAGATCGCTGACCATATCTATGAACGATCTTATTTTGCATAAAACGTGGATTGTTTATCCCGGAAATAAGGTTATTCCCTCTCAGAATCTGTAACCGCTATTCCTGTTTCAAGAAAAGAGGATAGAAAGGTTAATAAAAGAAGATTTTAAATATTCCGGAATTGCACCTCTCCAGATTGTAAGTTTAGAAAGGCAGGGTACAAAAAAGTTAAAAGATATAAAATTTAAAAGCTGCGAATTAAAAAAGGATGTCAGAATGAATATTAAGGATTTGCCACAGCGGAACGCTTGCTGCTTGTCCCTTAAAAAGGCAACAGGGCAAAGTCATATTCTCGTTTTTCGATAAATATCCACTCCCAAAAAAAAATTTATTATCTTTTCGAAATATATTTTATTTTTAAGGTTCCAAACCCTAAACCATTTAAACAGAAAGGAGGTGAATATGGCTTGAAAAGCAAGGGTTTTGAGAAAACTTGATTTTTTTAACTTAAAACTATTTTACAATGAAAACAAAACACTTTTTAATTCTTATTTTACTACTGCCCCTGCTTGGGAAGGCCCAGCCTTACCAGAGCATTTTTGGGCAGGAAAGCACAGAGTGGTATATTGCAAGTAATCGCCTACCTATAGCTAAAGACTGGCCTTATGGTACCGACCACGCTTTTGTAGTTGACACAATTCAATTTCAGGGAAATAAATGGTATCAAATTGCATTTCCTGCTCACCACGCTGAATTATTTTGCAGAGAAGAATTGAATACAGGAAAAATTTACGCACGATTAGGAATAATACTTCCTGAAAATGAACAGCTAATTTTAGATTTCTCTCTTCAGCAAGGTGACACTTTTAAAATGTCATTTTATTTTCATGAAACAATTGATATTATCGTTGATACAGTATATTATGAAGAAGGAAAAAAAATTATTACTTTTAACAGAACCGTTGGCTTTGACAGTACCGAGCACCAGTTAAAATTTGTTGAAGGTATGGGGCCTTCGAATGGATTGCTTGAAATGACAGCCTATGTTGGCTATCATGGCAATACAGTGCTGTGTGCTAAAAAAGACGGGATTTTTACATTTAATTCAGGTTTGCTGGGTGGCCGTTGCACCTGGGATGTTGATGCGATTTATGAAAAACCTCAGCCTGAATGTGCTATTTGGCCAAATCCGGCATACGAAAAAATATATTTTAAAAATACAACCGGCAAAGAACTTGACATAACAATCTTTAACCAGCCTGGAAATATTGTCCTCAAAACTTCCACAACACAGGCGGAAATAAATATTAAAAATTTAAACCCAGGGCTTTATTTCATAAAAATTGCCAATATGCCGGTAAAATATTTTATAAAACTTTAGTTATGAAAACGATAATTCCATTTTTTGCAACAATACTTTTCCCATGCTTTCTTTCTGCACAGGATAGTTTTTATTGTGCCACCAACGATAGCACCATAATGAAAGAAATACCCCTACTTACCCCTGTTTTTGCCAATTTTAAAGATTTTATCCCCTGGAACACGGGGGGGGGAATCCTCTTAATAATCAACCACTTAAAGTAATTGAGCTAAACTTTCATGTTTTGCAACGCTCAGACAGCTCGGGAAACCCTACTCCTGCCAGTTTACAACGATTTCAACATATTGTTGATCTGATCAATCAAAAATTTACCAATAGCATCCCTTCCGATCCACAACCCGGATTCCCACAACTCCAAAATTACGATTCCCAAATCAGATTTGCCATTGACGATTTGGAATCGAATGTGCATTTTTATCCTGATGATTTTTTTTAAAATAATTTTTGAATATTAATTCTCCAGCATATTTCTAATTTTTCAAAAATCATTTTACCTTTATAATTCCAAACCCTAAACCATTTAAACAGAAAGGAGGTGAATATAGCTTGAAAAAACAGGGGTTTTGGAAAGATGAAACAAGATTTTTTATAAACTTAAAACTATTCATGAATGAAAACAAAATGGCTTTTATTTTTTATTTTTTTAGCAGGTTTTGGTTTTTCCCAAAACTACGACCCACTGATTAACCCGTCCAAAATCTGGACAGATTTAATTTTGAGTGCCTGCGGGCATCAAGGTGAATCGTATCGCTACAAAATTGGTGATTCGGTTATGATTAACGATTTGCACTATCTGGAATTATTGCGATGTGCCGATTCGATAGACGCCGAATGGACTGCAAACGGGTATATCAGGGAAACAGAAGACAGCCTTGTGTTTTACCGGGGTAGTATGGAAACCGCCGAAAAACAAATTTATGATTTCTCCCTAAACAAAGGCGATACGGTTTTTTTTATTCCTAGCCAATGGCAAAGTTATGTAGTGGATAGCGTTTATTTTAAAAATTTCGCTGGGATAAATAGGAAACATTTATTGTTAAACAGTTATAATATAAAAGATTCTGTTGAGTATCCTCAGGATTTATGGATCGAGGGTATAGGGTCTGTTTATGGACTTTTATCAACCCCCTATCTGGGATGGGTTGGAGTTTACCGATTTCTGCTTTGCTTTGAACAGGACGGTCAATTGCTGTATCATTTCAACCAGCTTCCATATGGGCTTACCATTGCAGATTGCTTTTTTACAGGAATAGAAGACAGCCCGAAATTTGGAAAACTTAACTTGTTCCCCAACCCGGTTGGCCACAACATGGAGGTCGAACTCAAAGGGTATTCGAGATTTCCATGTGAAATAGAGATATATAACTCGTTAGGCCAGGTTTGTAAAAAAATATGCCTTCAAGGCCCGCAAAGTAAAATAAACCTGCACGGCCTCGATCCGGGTTTGTATACCTGCCGGGTTGTTTCCGAAAAAAACCTGCCACAGCTAAAACTCATTGTCCAATGAAAGCAGTTTTAATGGTGGTATTATGCTTTATATTAAGCTGTTTCGATGGCTTTAGCCAGGGCTACCTTCCTATGCTGGCCGAGGGGAGAAGCTGGGCTGTTCTGCAAATAAACGGCAACGACCTTTCTACTTATGGCACCTGCATATATAAAGTAGGAAAAGACAGTTTGTATGGTAATGCACATTACTACCCGGTTTATAGCGGATGTGACCCAAATTACCAGTTTATGCTTGAAGGTTTTTTTCGGGAAGATACGGTGGAAGGTAAGGTTTATCGCAAGCCACAATACGATCCCACCGGTGATGATTTTCTTTTTTACGATTACAGCCTGAAAGTGGGTGATGAGTGGCCTGAGAGGGATGGGATTGTAATTGCCGTTGATACCGTTCAAATATTGGGCAAAAACAGAAAAAGGATTTATTTTGAGTGCAACCTTAAACAGGAATGCAACAAAGAAATCCATCCCTATTTTGATTCGCTTGCACGCACTTGGATAGAGGGGGTTGGCAACCTTGGTCATTTTGAACATTCTGTTTATTGTGTCTATTGTACAAATATATACGAGGCCGTAACCTGCGTGGTTGAAAACGGGCACTTGCTATATTATGATGCCTACCTGGACCGGTGTAGTATTTACGATCACATTAATTTGTTGTTGGGCGATACTAAACCAGTCCGTTTTTATCAAAATAAGGAAAGCATAAAGTTTTTGTTTGCAGTACAAAAGCCGCAATGTATTTCTGTTTATACTACTATGGGAAATAAAATGTTGAACCTTTATCCAGGTGAAATGGATGAAATAATCATAGAAGCATCAAAACTGCCCGCGGGATTGTTGGTTGCCCGTATAATAAAAAACAACCAAACCATTCAAACAATAAAATTTATTAATCAATAAAACAAATTTTTATGAAAAAGATAGTTTTTATATCATTGATATTCAGTATTTTAATAAATGGGGGGGGGGTATTTCTCAAACACTTCCAGTAAACCAAACTTTTAACATCGACTCCCAAATTAACCCTTTTTGTGGCCGAACCGATTTTTCGCGTTTAACATTTAATGGTTCGGTAAACCTTCAAACCGATACCAGTCTTGTCCGGCTAATTGTAATAGATCAACTTAGTGGTAACGAATACCTTCTCTTCGAAGCGTATCCTCTTATCAATGTTCAAAAACAATTTAGCGTGGTTGACAAAACCGAGGAATTGTATGCCCTGGATGATTTGCAACCTGTAATGTTAAAAATTCAACTGGTAGCAGCAAGTGTTACTATTACCAGCATTGGCTATACAACTACAAAATACTCCAATGCTGCTCAATTAAACGAAACTCATCGTCAACAATTAATTATAAATAAAATCGATAACATAAACCAAATTATAACAATAAATGGTCTATTATGGAAAGCTGGTTCAGGTGAATTTGGAATGATACCCCATCAGGAAAAAAAAACATATTTTGGAAACAAATATAATTTACAAGGTTATGAATATTATGAACGAGGTATTTATTCAAGTTTAATTTTACCCTATGATGATAAATCAGATGAAGATTTTCCTGGTTTTTTTGATTGGAGGGATAAACACCAGGCTAGAAATCATCAGTCTCCTTACTGGGATGGCAATCGTGATTATCAATGGTCATGCTTTCCTACTGTTCCTTCATTTTTTGAATCGAATGGATGGATGACCCGTGTTAAAACTCAGAGTTGGTACGAGGAGATGCCTTGTCCCAATGGATGTTGGTTGTTTTCGGCTTGTGGAGCCGTTGAAGCATTAGCAAATTTGTACTATAATCAACATAAAGATTTCGATCTTTCTGAGCAGGAAGCCATGGCTTGCGGGAATAATCAAAACAATGATAACTGTTTTAGAGGTGGTCACGCAGATACTACATTTAACTACATACGCGACTATGGTATATCAAATGAAACCTGTTTCCCTTATATTTTCGATACAATCCCTTGTAATGTATGTGATACGCCAACATTTAAGTTAAAAATTGGAGGTTATAGCTATTTTAGTAACCTGACAAATGATAATATTAAACGTAAACTTCTAAATAATGGTCCTTGTGTTTTTGGTTATAAAAGTCATGTTACAGTATTAACCGGATATTTTAGGATAAATGAAGGGGATACTGTTTATCTTGACGATTGGGGAAATAAAATTATTGTTCCTGAAAATTCTCCTTTTATTGGAAGAAATTGTTGGATTTGTAAAAATTCAAGAGGGGCTTTAGCTCAGGAAAGGGGATATTTTTATCTTGCTGACAAACCATGGGGAATTTGGAGCCTTCAGGATTCTGTTTCTGAAATACTAAATGATACTTGCACTGTTGTTTGCCGCGATGCCGATGGCGATGGTTTTTACAACTGGGGTATTGGCTCAAAACCGGCAAATTGCCCCGATTGCCCCGATGAAGAAGATTCCGATGATTCCAATCCCATTTATGGGCCATACGATGAAAATTTTTCTCCAACAATAAACTGCGAATTTGTGTCGGGTACCAAGGGCGATATTACCGTCGACCGAAACCTTATCTGGTTCGACAAATCATTTGTATCGTCCAATATAATAGTTACTAACAATAAAACCCTCGAAATCAGGAAAGACCTGGCTTATTTAAAAATTTCAAGTAATATTACTGTAAATACCGGGGCTACCTTGATTTTAAACGGTTCAAAAATTTATGGGCAGTGCTATCCATGGACTGGCAATATTACTATTGCCCCGGGCGCAAAACTAATTTTAAAAAATGGTGCAGAAATCAACTTTGCCGGGTCGGGTCAGTTAATTATTCAAAAAGATGCATCCAATAGTGGAACTGTTGAAGTTTACGATAATTCTGTAATAAATATGTCCGGCAATCAAAATATATTTGTATTAGATGGCTCGTTGTATATAAAAGACAATTGCAGTTTTAGCTTCAATGGGAATGGTTATTTCCATTTTAACGGAACCCTATTTATTGGTTCAAATTGTGCATTTTCAATGGAAGGGGAAAACAGGGAGCAGTTAATGCTAAAAATTTCCAAAGACATATTTCCTGCTAAATTCGCTGAATTCACCCTCCGCAACGGTAAAGTATACTTTGAAACCGTGAACGGTCAAATTAAATGCGACCAGGCCGGAACGGCAGTTACCGCCGAAAATGTTTTGTTTACCGCTCCTGCAGGGCAGAAATTCAACTATGGACTCA
>CAZLJX010000047.1:0-18562 GCA_964559985.1 uncultured Bacteroidales bacterium | reverse complement strand
TTTTGTTTTCACTATTAATGAAAAATATTTATAAGTAGCAACTTAGATTAATTAGTAGTGGTTGAAATATTAAAATGTTATTTTTTAATCCTTTAGCCTGAGCTATGAACAAATTTATTAAGCAAAATCAGCTGATGGATAAAAAGGCTTGAAATATCATATTTTTATATGAGGTAAATCATACAGTTTTATTTTTTTGTTTTCGCTGATTGGTTTTTCTTTGTATCGAATTCTTCATTTTGTTTCATTAATTCCGGAAGCGTCCTTTCTACACATAATAGGGTTTTGGTTGTATTTTTTCTAATGGACCTTCCGGATTTTTTATTTCACTGATTTATAGTAAAAGTTAATCTCCTGTAAATATTGGTTTTTTTAAATCAATATTTACTACGTATGGCTGCGCAAGACTGAATAATTTTTCAACAGCCTGAATACCTTCATTACCAATTTTCAGGGTGTAATCGTTTACAAATGTTGTGATATGCTGTTTTATCACCTTATCATCTTTTTCCTGTGCATTGCTGAAAATAAATTCATTGGAGGTTTCCGGATGGGCTATAGCAAATAGCAGACTTTCACGGATAAGCCTGTTTATGGTAATTTTTTGCATTTCGTCCATGTTGCGCCTGACGGCAATACACCCCAGCGGCAGTGGCAGATCGGTTTTATTTTCCCAGAATTCACCCAGGTCAATAATTTTTTTTAATCCTTTTTTTTGATAGGTAAACCGCGTTTCATGGATTAAAATGCCCGCTTCAGCCTCGCCCGATAATACGACATCGGGAATATCGGAAAATAAATAGGGAAGGGTTTTTGTTTTATGTTGAGCTGCAATATACAGCAATAATGCCGCTGTTGTGAATTTTCCGGGTATGGCCACCACAATGTGTTTTAATTCATCGGGATAAATTTTTGATTTACTGACAATAATGGGCCCGTTCCCACGGCCAAGTGCACAGCCGGTCATTGTAGCCTGGTAATGTTGAGAAACATGGAAATAAGCATGAAAAGACATCTTGGTAATATCAAGTTCTTGATTATATGCCATTTCGTTAAGCTGTTCCACATCGGCCATGACAGGGTTAAATTTAAGCCCTTCTGTATCAATTTTTTGATGAATAAGCGCATCGAAAAGGTAGGTGTCGTTCGGGCAACTTGAAAAACCAATAGTAAACGGATGATTCATTTTTTAAATGGTTTTATTTCAGATATATCCAACTGTTTTATAGGCTAAATATCCAACCCATTCGTGTATTAATGCATCCCAGTAAAATAAGGGTCTTACATCAGGGATCAGCAAATCGCGCCAGACAGATGGTGTCCATTGATAAAGCTGGTGAGCAGGATAGGGGCGTGGATTAAAACCTGCTTTGCGGAAACAGGCCAGCGAACGGTGCATGTGATATCCGGATGTTATAAGCAGGCAGTCTGATGCATCGACTCCCGCCGAATCGAGGATATGGGCTGTGTTAATGGCATTTTCGTATGTGTTTCGCGATTTTAATTCTACCATGATAACAGAATCTGGTATGCCGATATCGATAAGATATTTTCTGACATATTGTGATTCATAATCGTCCGGAAGCAGCAGACTGCCTGAACCGCCCGAGAGAAATATCTTCTCAATAAACCCCTTTTTATATAAATAAATTGTTTGCCATAACCTGTCTGATGGTCCCTGGAAGTTGGCCCTTTCTACATTGCCTAAATACGTAGCCATGCCACTCAGCACAATCCCGTAACGATATTTCCTGTGGAGGTTTTTTTCGTTAACCACCGGATATTCCCATGCCTTGATAATGTGATTGAACAGAAAACTATTGGAAAAAAATAACAACATCACCAGGATGGTGATAATGTAACGTTTTCGCCATTTTGCCCCGGCCAGTAATGCCATTAGAAGTAGCATGAGTATCCATGTGAGTGGGGAAATAATAAAATACATGATTTTTGAGAGAACAAAAAACATAAAGCTGCCTCTTATCGTTTTGTACGGCCAAATTAATAACTATTTTTGGTTTGCCGAAATGTTTACCCGATGAAGAGATTAATTCTGATTTTTCTGATAGCTTTTTATGCATCTTTTGGCTGGTCACAGGTAATGATAGGCGTAAAACTGATCGGATTGTCGTTTCATCTGAAAAAAAATCCCCATCCCTATCTCTACAAACTAAAAATGGATGGCCGTGGTTATTCAGTAATTAATACCGGTGTTGTTTTTTGCATCGAATATTTTGTTTATCAGAATATTATTTCGGTAAAATATGCGCAGGGATTTTTTTATGATTGTGCCCGCCAACCCGCCGGTTTTATTCATTTCGGGCCCCGCATTCATGGCTACTGGCAGAATCACCAGGCCAACATTGGCAATGGACCAACCTTGTTTTACCGCAAAGACTGGAGCAGTTTGCATGGTTATATTAACGAAGGACTTTTTAAAGAAAAAAATGGATACCAGTACCGGTTTTTCTGGTATGCCGGTGAAGTCGAATACAATTATTGCTTTCATCAGAACCATGCCTTTTCGACCACTTTCATACCAGGCCCGCCGGAGTTTTTTACTGTAGCCCCGGGATGGAAAACCACGTTACATTAAAAAATGCTTATAAGCTAACTGCCTTTTTTCTGGCTTAAGATCCGCTTTAATTTATTTACCAAAGAAACCCGAAACCTTGACATAAGTTCAAATTATTGTCATCCGGCTTTGATCATCAGCGGAACTTTTCATGAACCGGTTTCAGGCTTAGCTCAATTATCTGGAAAGCAATACTTTGCATGTTTTATTCAAGGTTCCTGTAACATCTTTACAATTGACAATAAAAAGCTGCTCTGGCAGATAATCAGAAGGAATGCAAATTTTTCCGTTTGTTGTTTGATAAACGTCAGTAAGTTTACCATCGGTTGAAAATATAAAGCACCTGTATTGTATAAAACCGGGCTCTATAATAATTTGATTATCTGATTGGTAAATTTTAATATCATCACCTGATGCATCACATAATGGCCTGGATACCGACACATGTACCGAATCGCCTGACTGAAAAGGGCAGGTTTCATCAATAAGTTTCAGTTCAAAATGGTCGTAACCAGCAAGCATACGGGGGCTCACCGATGTTGATCCCGAGGAGGTATGGGTTGAAAAACCGCCTTGCGTAGCCTCATGAATGGCTATCATTAAAGGTGCTGTTCCATAGGTTTTTATGTATGTCTTTTCGTTTTCAGGGGAGTAAACCATATAATTGCGGCTGGTAAGCCAGAAACCATACCTGATGCCGAATTTCATCATGGCGTAAGGTTGTCCCGTAACAGTATTTTCATAAATATCGGAATTCAGATAAGTGTTGGGCATGATACAGCTCTGGGAAAGAAGTGCCATACCATCGAAAAACTGAAGTTCAGCATCGTAAGCAGCGCCAGCCACATTGTATTTTTCAATTACTTTTGCGCCTGCAAAACGGCTGTTGTCTCCGATAAATGCCGTTATCATATCGTTTGACTTAACTTTCCGGATTAAGGTCTGCCCGGCCGTTCCACTTAAAAAAGTTTTAAAAACGCTGAAAGTATTGCCGGCAATCAGTATTTTATGACTATTGCTTATTTTTGCAGCTATGCTATTGTCGTTGGCATTGGTTGATGAAACCTGGATAATTTCAGCAGTAGTAATGCTGTTATTTTCGAGATAGGTTTTCAAACTGGTGGCCAAGGTTGTATTTGATCCGGTAATAATTAAAATTGCATCAGAAACATTCCCGACCGAATCGCGTAAATGTCTCAGAGTGTTGTAATTAAGGTTGGCAACATCGCTGCCTGAGGCAATTACGGTATAATTTCCTGTTTCACCCATTAAAGGTGGGGTATAGGTTTCAGTCCATCCTTCATATTCACCGGTAATGAAATTATAAGTGCAGCCATGCAGCAGTGAAATAATTTTTACCGAATCGGCCAGTAATTCATTATTTGAAGTTGAAAAACTATTTACACCGTACGATTTGATGATATTTATTGTGCCGGTACCATACACGGTTCCGATAAGATTTGTATCAATAGCAATCGCTGTAAGGTCGTCAACACCCATTCCTGTAATAGTTTCTCCGTGTGTTAATTTCCAGTTGGCCACCATGCCGATTAGCCTTGCTAAACGTCCGCGTTCGGCAAAATGGGTATCGAATACATAGCCAGGCATAAACTGGAAAAAGTCGTTGGCCAAAGTCATGTCGTTGTCAAACGGATTTTGAATGGCTTCATCAGGATAAACACTTCCATTGACAGCGGTATAAACCACCCCCGAAAGTATTGCGGCTCCGGCCGAAGTGCCGCAGATAACACCACCCCGGTTAAAAATTTCTTCTACTGCCTGCTGGGTTTTTGTATTGCGGTATGAATTGTAATAATTGGCCTGGTTCCCACCTTTGAAAAATATTACATCATAGAGCATCAGGCTATCGTAGGTTGCCTGCGAATCTGCCACTGCAACTGAGCTGATATCAAAAAAAACAGCCTTGACAGCACCGCAGTTATTTACAAAATAATCGGTCAGCCATGTATCCGGAGCTGCTCCAAAGTCAATCACAGCCACCTTTTTATTCACCGATTGGTTAACTGCCCATTGGTAAGGAAGTGCGTTCCAAGTATCGGGCTGGCTACGTTCCGATCCGCCCCCGATTACCAGTAAACGTCCTGGCATAGCATCTGCCAGAATATTGATAATCACGATTAAGATTAATAACATTCCTTTTTTCATAGCTGAAATTTTTTAATTTATATTTTATCAATGGTTTAACTACACAAACATTTTGGTTTTGATGGCCTGGATTTCTACAAAATTATTGTCTGTTTTTTCTTTTTCAAATATATAGCAATATATTAATTTTGATTTCTTTGTTGATTATGTTTAATATCATTTTATATATTTTTTAATACTTTTTGTTTATGATGGCAAAATGGATGAGTGTTATTGTTATTTGTTTATTAATCAGTAAACCAGCTCATTCTATTTATGAAAAAATGCATCATATCGTATCGGGAAAGTTGAATATGGCCATTTTGGTGAAAGGAGATACCAGCCTCCCGATGATGGTTTATGTGCATGGTGGTCCCGGATATCCTGTATTTCCTTTTATTCATGATTTTGATTTTTTACAGCAGTATTTTTGCCTTGTGTTTTACGAACAACGGGGAACCGGAAAATCATTCCTGCCGGTGAATGATACAACCGGCATGAATATAGCAGGGTTTATTGCCGACCTGAGACGGATCATCAGTTTTGTAAAGAAAAATTACAACAAAACCGGGGTTGTCATTTATGCACATTCATGGGGAACTAATTTTGCATTGTTATATGCAGCCAGATATCCCAACGATGTATTAGCCTACCTGTCGACTGGGCAATCGGTTTGTCCGTTGCAAAACGAACGCCTGTGCTACCGGTTTGTATGGCAGAAAGCTAACCAGGAAAAACATTTTAAAGCTTTAAAAACCATTGAAGAAATAGATACAAATCATTATTCCATTGATGATGCCCTGAAAATCAGAAAATGGGTAAATCGTTATGGGGGGATTGTGCATGCAGGAAATCAAAAGTCGGGTTATATTAATTTTAAGTTAGCCACCCGGATGATGATGTGTCCGTATTATCGTATACCCGAAAAAATACGGATATTGAGGTACTCAACATATAGCGGAAAGGCCCTTTGGAACGAAATGTTAAAAATAGACTTGTCAAAAAGTATTGACAGTCTGCATGTCCCGGTATTTTTTATACTCGGTCGCTACGATAAGCTGGTTTCTGCCGAACTGGCATTTTCCTTTTTTAATACCCTGAAATCTTCTGAAACGAAAAAAGTTTTTTGGTTTGAGCATAGTGCGCACAGGCCATTGACCGAAGAACCAGACAGGTTTAAAGAAATTATCAGGGACATGATAGTTCCTGCATTACACTCTAAAATCTTTTGATGCGGCTGTTGTTTGGTATCAAATTTTTTAATGATATTGATTAACTATTAAGCTGTCGGAATTATTTCTGAGGTATTTAATACAATATTGAATAATTCATTAAATTTGAATTTGCATAAAAATAATACCTGGGCTTTTTCTCAGGCTTTATATAGCATCTCAGTCAGTTGAAAGATAGGATATTAAGGGTAAAGTTTTTTGCCACAATTTAAAATGAGCATAAAAGAAAAATATTTATTTATCAATGCATTAATAAGGCAATATGGATTGTTTTTTTTGTTTTTGTTATTTGCCCCGTTGATTTTGAATAGCCAGAATAAATATACCGACAGCCTTCAGCAGGCGTTTGAAAAGGCCAGGGTTGATTCAGTAAAAATTAAAGTACTGAATGAATTCATCGATTATTACACTGATAAAGATGTAAACAAGGCACTTAACTATGCTTTGCAGGCGATTGAAATAGCCAGACATAACGGATCAAAAGAACTGATGGCAAAAGCATACCTTTATAAAGCCCATGTGCTGGTACAAAATGTTGATTACAGCCATGCATTGACGCTTTATCACATTGCATTGAATCTGAATTTAAAAACCAGCAACATCAATGTCAGGTCGTTCATTTATGGAAGCCTCGGTAGGCTTCACCGCTATATGGGTTATAACGACAGTGCTTTGTTTTATTACCAGCTTGGCCTTCGCATTCGTGAAAAATCAGGCGACAGTGTTGGCGTGTACCGGTTATGTAATAATATTGGTCTGATTTTTCGCAACCAGGGAGTGCTTGATCATGCCCTTCAGTATTTTTTAAGAAGCCTGAACGGGTTTGAACGTGAGGGATCAACAACCATGATGGCTTCCCCTTTACAGAATATCGGTAATATTTTCTATTCAAAAGGCGATTACGACAAAGCCCTCGAATACTATAAAAAAGCGCTTGAACTTAAAGAAAATAGCGACGATGCTTCCGGAATTGCGGACCTGAATATCAATATTGCAAGCACCTACATGAAAAACGGACATGATAATGAAGCACTCGAAATATTTACAAAAGCCGAACAGATATACCGCGAACTTGGAAATATGGGCAGGGCAGCTCATTGTTACGACAATATGGGAGATGTTTATTTAAAGCTTAAAGATTACGATAAAGCAGCGGCCTATATAAAAAAAGGACTGGAACTCAGGCGTCAGGTTGGCAATCAGATTGATCTGGCTTATAGCCTGAATAATCTGGCCAATTACTATGTCCTGACCCGGGAGCCTGCCAAAGCACTTGACCTTTTAAAAGAAGCTATCAACATTGGACACAAAGCAAATGCCCTGCCAATACTGGAAAGATCGTACTATATTCAGATACAGGCCTTTAAAACCAACAATCAATATCAGAAAGCCTTGGATGCGTATGAAAAATATCTGGTAATTCACGACAGTGTTACCGGATTGTCAAACAGCCAGCAACTCATTCAACAAAGTCTGCAATATGAATTCGATAACAAACAGGAACAGTTCAAAACCCAGCAACGGCAAAAAGAAATAGCGCTGGAACATCAGGTCAAATCACAAAAAATGCTAATCTATCCGGGCATCGGAATTATTGTTTTACTGACAGTGATTATATTTTTAATTTTCAGAATGTTGCGCCTAAGAAAACGCACCCTGCAAATTATGAAAGATCATACTGTCACCATGGAACAACAAAATGAAGAACTCAAGCAACAGCAACTCGAAATTACCAGGCAGCATCATGATCTGGAAAAACTGATTGCTACCCGTGATAAATTTTTTAATATTATTGCCCACGACCTGAAAAATCCTTTTAATACCATTCATGGCCTTACCGAACTGATGATGCGTAACTTTGAAAGCAATTCACCGGACCATCAGCGGGAATTAATAGGAATGTTGTATAAATCATCAAAAAATGCGTACAACCTGGTTGATAACCTGCTCAACTGGGCTTCGACCCAAACCGGTATCATAAAAGTAAATCCTGAAAAATTTGATCTTATCGGACTGATAAATCAAAACATACAACTTCATACCGAACACGCTGGTATTAAGCAACTGAAAATGGAGTATTTTGGTTTACCCGAGGCCACTGTTTTTGCTGATAAAAAAATGATTGATACCGTGATACGCAACCTGATTTCAAATGCATTGAAATATAGCCAGCCGGGAGTTATTGTAAGGATATCGGCCATACCCGAAAATCTGTATGTATGGGTAAATGTTGAAGATTCCGGAACAGGAATGACTGAAGAACAAATCAATAATCTCTTTAAAATAGAAAAACTCAATTCAACAGAAGGTACAGCAAATGAAATGGGAACCGGTCTCGGACTAATAATATCCAACGAATTTGTAGCCCGGAACATGGGCGAAATAAAAATACAAAGCCAACCCGAAAAAGGTTCAAAATTCAGTTTCTCCGTTCCCCTTTATAAAGAAGATACTGATATTGACCGGTAATAAGATGAATACAAAGCAGCGTGCACAAAAAGTGACGGAATATTTAAGCAGGTTGTGGCCGGATGCTCAGACCGAGCTGGAATATGTTAACCCTTTCCAGTTGCTTGTAGCTACGATATTATCGGCCCAATGCACCGATAAAAGGGTAAATCTTATTACCCCGCTGCTTTTTCAGCAATTTCCCGACCCTGTTTCAATGATGCACGCCACCGAAGCAGAAATTTATACCCTGATAAAATCATGCTCCTATCCCAACAGCAAGGCAAAACATCTGTCACAAATGGCTAAAATGCTATGTACATCTTTTAATGGAAAAGTGCCTGAAACAACCGATGATCTGATGAAACTGCCCGGAGTTGGGCGTAAAACCGCAAATGTAGTAGCTTCGGTATTGTATAATAAACCTGTTTTTGCTGTTGATACCCATGTTTTCAGGGTCTCGGTACGGATTGGGCTTGCCCCGAAGGCAAAAAATCCATTACAGGTTGAAAAACAACTTACATTGCTATTTCCGCCCGATATCATCCCCAAAGCCCACCATTGGCTTATCCTGCACGGAAGATACGTTTGCCGTGCACGCAACCCTTTGTGTAAAAGCTGTGCATTGACAGAAATATGCCAGCATTACAAAGGTAAAATAAACAGGAAACGAGAATAAAAAATAACTTTCATTATGAGATTTCTTAATATGTTCAACAATAATATTAATAATATGAAAATCATGATTTTAATGGTATTTTCAACAGCCATATTTTGGTCGTGCCATAAAAGTGACCCATCCATGAAACCATTTTTACCAGCCGGTATCAGGGATGAAGTGATATCTGATTTAAAATCCAGATACCCAGGAGCATCGCATCTGCGTATTTCACGCGGACTTGAACAGGTAGCTGCCATGTGGTTTACCAATGACGGCAGCCCTGAAGATTTCAAACAATTTTGTTTGAACAATTTTGTGGCCGATGAAAAAGAACTTGATGCAGTATTTAACAGTATATCAATAAATTTTGAAATTATTAACGGCCACTTTCACAAAATGGATGTTGAACTGAAAGAACCTGTTCATATGGACATGGGGCCTGTAAACAGTATCGATATGATGTTTGGCAGTTATAATGCATCAGCCCATCTTACCAACGATTTGTTTGAAAATAAAATTGCCTTTTTCCTGTTGCTCAATTTTCCATCTTATAGCCTGCAGGAAAAATCAGAAAAAGGTATCCATTGGTCGCGCAAGGAATGGGCTTACGCCAGGGTGGGAGACATCTTTACCTCCCGAATACCTTCTTCGTTGATTCAGCAATATTCCGAAGCATCTGCAAAAGCCGATAATTATATTGCTGAATATAACATTTATATGGATAAGCTGGTCGATCAGTCCGGTAAAAGCAATTTCAGGCCAGGGTTAAAATTGATTACCCACTGGGGTTTGCGCGATGAGTTGAAATCGAACTATGCAGATAAAGAAAACGGCCTGAAAAAACAAAAAATGATATACCAGGTGATGTTGCATATTATTCACCAAACCATTCCTGAACAGGTAATCAATAAAAATAATTTTCAATGGAACCCTGAAACAAACGAGCTTTTTTCTGATGCCAGGAAGGTAAAACCGTCGTTTGAACCTGATACACGTTACCATCATTTACTTACTCTTTTCAGGTATCTGAAAGCGATGGATGAATATTGCCCGCGATATCCAACCTATATGCAAAGAGCTTTTGATGAAAATATGGAAATTTCGCAAGCCGAAGTGGAAGCACTTTTTACGCAATTTATCTCATCTGCCGAAGTAAAACAGGTAGCCTCACTGATTGAAAAAAGGCTCGGACGGCCACTTGAACCTTTCGATATATGGTACAATGGATTTCAGGTGACCGATCAAAGCCTCGACGAGGAAAAACTAAACCAGATTTTACGTAAAAAATATCCCGATAAAATTGCTTTTGAAAAAGATCTTCCGCGTATCATGTCAAAAATGGGTTTCTCCTCAACCGATGCAAATCGTATAACATCATTGATCCAGGTCGATCCGTCAAGGGGCGCCGGGCATGCCTGGGGTGCAGAAATGCGCTCTGATAAATCGCGGTTAAGAACCCGGATTGGTGCTGATGGTATGGATTACAAAGGGTATAATATTGCTGTTCATGAATTCGGACACAATGTGGAGCAAACCATTACCCTTTATGATATGGATTATTATTTTCTGCATGGAGTTCCTAATACTGCTTTTACCGAAGCTATAGCATTTTTGTTCCAGAAGCGCGACCGGTGGTTTCTTGAAATGCAAACCAAAAATAACGATGATGAACTATTTCTTGCCCTTGATAATTTCTGGTCGAATTATGAAATTATGGGTGTATCAATGGTTGATATGAAGGTTTGGAAATGGTTATACGCTAATCCTGAATGTAATGCTGCCCAGTTAAAAGATGCTGTAAACCGCATTGCATGTGAAGTGTGGAATGCTTTTTATGCTCCCGTTTTCGGCATGAAAGATCAGCCGGTACTCGCCATTTATTCGCATATGATTGATAATCCTTTGTATTTGCCAGCGTATCCGATTGGACACATTATTGATTTTCAGATTGAACAGGCTGTAAAGGACAAAAATGTTGCTGCTGAAATCACCCGTATGCTGAGACAGGGACGTATTATTCCCCAACTGTGGATGAAGGGAGCGGTAAATCAGAAAATTTCCGTTGAGCCTATTCTGGAGGCAACAAGGAATGCATTGAAAAGATTTGAAAATAAATAAAGGTTTGAACCCTGTCTTATATTTTGCATCTTCAATGGAATACCAAATATGAATATTATGTTTTGACAATCAAATAAATCATTACCTTAGTACTCTCAATAATCAAAAACCTACCATCATGGAATTTTGCCTGATTCATCAGATGCTGCTGCTTTCACTCAGGAAGAACGGAAGTTTTACCAGTAATTCGTTTATTTCATTAAATTTTGGCCTGGCCGGTGGTTTGTTGTCCGAACTGGCAATCAGGGGCCATATTGAAATAAAAGATAACCGCGTGACCGTATTGCGACCCGATGCAAAAAACAGGGTTTTCGATATGACCCTTAAAATAATCGAAGCTAAAAAGAAGCCGAAATCAGTTCAATACTGGGTTTCAAACCTATCGTACAAAATTGCTAAAATCAAACGCGAAGCGCTCAACGATCTGGTTGATAATGGCATATTAGCCCACGAAAGGAAAAAAATCCTGTTTTTTATTCCCTACCACCGGTACCCTTTGCTTAAACCCGAAGTACAAAAACTGCTTCATGATGAAATCCGTAATATTTTGATTAATGATAAGAAAGCTGGCATAATGCAGGTTTTACTGATATCCCTATTGCAATCATGCAATGCTTTTTACGATTTATTTCCGGTAAGGGCCGAACGAAAAATGGTAAACCGCAAAGCAACCGATTTAATCGAAAACAGGTTAAAAACCGAAATTCCTGAAGCAGCCCAGATAACCAAGGCCGTTGACCAAACTAAAGATGGTCATTCACAAGTAATTATCTAGTTTATTTTTAATGAATAGCTCCTGGTTCTGGCTGGCCGTTGTATCTGCTCTTTTTTCCGCAGCTTCAACAGTAATGGAAAAAAAATCGTTGTTCAGCCTCAGTGCTGCTGAATTTTCATTGGCGGTATCTGTATTTCTGCTGGTTTTAAGCCTGCCTTTTTTCAGTGTTAATACCATTATTCAGGTTGACGGATGGCTGCTTTTGGTGCTTTTTCTGAAAACCTTGCTTGCATCGGTCTCGTTTCTGCTGGTGATGAACGGAATAAAAAAATCAGAACTCAGCAGTTCTTTGCCTCTTATGGTCTTGACTCCCGGACTGGTGGCCATTTGTGCATTTATTTTTTTAGGAGATGCTTTAACCATGATGCAGGTGGTTGGAATGATTCTGCTTCTTGCCGGAACGCTGATGTTACAGCAAACCATTGCCGATTCTAAAAGTCTGAATTTGTCAGTAATTTTTCGTTCTATCGGCCACCGGTACATGTTGGGTGCTTTAATTTTATATACCCTTACTTCCCTGCTCGATAAAACCTTACTTTCGAATTACCATTTTCCGCTAAACGACTTCATGGTGTATCAGCATTTTTTCCAGGTTATGGTATTTATTCCTGTTTTTTATTATGGAAGCAATCTGAAAAAATCATTGCATAAAGTCAGGTCAGTCTGGATAACGATAGTGCTTGCAGCGGTCTTTACTCTGATTTATAGATATACTCAGTTTGCAGCCATTCAAACAGGACCGGTTGCCCTCATCTTATCGGTAAAACGTGTTTCGGTATTTTTTGCCATTGTGGTAGCAGGGAAAATGTTCCATGAAAAACATTTGCTTTTAAGAACTTTAGCAACAATAATGATGCTGACAGGGGCTTTTTTAATTGCACTTATGTAACCCGGAAGCAAAACATGAAAACCATCCAGTTTCTTCAAGTCCAAACACATGATTCATAGCTTTCAAATCCATCAAAGCTATACAATTATTGGGGTTTACCTATATACGAGCATTAATTTTGTCTATTAAGCCTTTAATAAATTCATATCGTATAAAACGGATTGTTGTTTATAATCATATTTCAGTTTACTACCTATAAAGAAATGCAAATCGCATGGTTGCGTCAGTATTCATGATTTAAGTGCAGTCAAATGATTATTTTTTTATATATTTGAATGCATAAAATAACTGGCAGCTTATATTTTAGCATGATGCCGGGGGCTTAAGTTAATATAAAACCGATTTTTATGGAACATTTAGCAATAGGCATGGATATTGGCGGAACCAATACAGTATATGGTTTTACTACTGTGCAGGGTGAATGTCTTTTCCAGAATTCCATAAGGACACAGGAATATGAACACATTGAAGATTATATTCAGACCTTATGCAATAAAATCAAGATTGATTTTGAAAAGCTCGGGGACAAATACAACCTGAAAGGAATCGGTATCGGAGCTCCCAATGCCAATTATTATACCGGAATGATTGAAAATGCACCAAACCTTCGCTGGAAAGGGAAAGTGCCTCTTACTTCACTTATTAAAGAGCATTTTAATCTTCCGGTGGTAATTACAAACGATGCCAATGCTGCTGCTATTGGTGAAATGGTGTACGGTGGCGCCAGAAATATGAAAGATTTTATTGTTATTACCCTGGGCACAGGCCTCGGAAGCGGATTTGTGGCCAATGGCGAACTGATTTACGGCCGTGATGGTTTTGCCGGTGAACTGGGACATGTTGTTGTCAATCCACAGGGACGGATGTGCGGTTGCGGCAGGCGTGGTTGCCTCGAAAGCTATGTTTCCGCCACAGGAATTAAACGTACCATTTATAAATTGCTGGCCGATTCACTCGAACCTTCCCTGCTCCGTGGCATTGCATTCGAAAACCTTTCGGCGCACACCATCAGCGAAGCTGCTCTGAACGGTGATAAAATAGCCATTGAAGCTTTTGATTATACCGGACGTATTCTGGGTCAAACCCTTGCCAATACCGTGGCAATTACCAATCCCGAAGCTATTTTCATTTTTGGTGGACTGGCCAGGGCAGGTGAGCAATTACTCAAGCCGGTAAGGGAGCATATGGAAAAAAATATGCTCGAAATTTTTAAAGGAAAAGTAACATTGTTGCCTTCTCAACTCAACGAAAATGCTGCTGTGCTTGGTGCAAGTGCACTGATTTGGAAAGATGGCGCAAAATAGTAGCCTGGAATTTGCTTTTCCTTTGTAAAACTTATTTCAATTCTTTAATTACCAGCATCCTGAGCTCAGTAAAACCGGGATTGATCCATGATCGTGTCAATCCAGCCTCGACCCTGATTGCCGAATGGCTTACCAGTTCATGTTCTTCGGTACCTGCTGTAATACGCCCTACTCCGTTTAAAACATAAAAAATAACATCCGATTCGTTGACATGAGGTGCTATGGTTTCACCTTTATTAAGAACCAGGTGGATCAATTCAGTTTTTTTGTCTTTAATCATTCGCCATGCTTTAATGGTACCTTCTACCGGAACAGCATTTTTTAATCCTATTACTTCCATATGGTCAGATATTATTGGTTTTTATTAATGTATTTATAATTTCCTGTATTTTATCAATGCATCCGCCGCAAACGGTTCCTGCACCGGTTGCATCCATTACTTCATCAACTTTGGCAAAATTATTTTTCTGAATAGCCTTGACTATCGTTTCAAGGTCTATTTCCATACACGTGCAGATGATTTCGTTTTTCATGATGATTTGTTTAATAATAACAGCAATAATAATTTATTGTTCTTTAATCATGATGAGCAACATTTTGAATTTTTCGGTTGCTTCAATGGCATGTGTAATTCCGGCGGGCATAATGATGGTTTCTCCGGCTTCTAATGGGTTTTGTTTGCCGTCAATGGTAACCATGGCCTGGCCTTCGATTATCTGAACCAGTGCATCGTACGGAGCACTGTGTGGGCTAAGGCTTTCTCCTTTATCAAACGCAAAGAGTGAAATATTACCGGTTGTTCGTTTGATAACGTGTTTGCTGACAATACTTTTTAACTGATAGTCAATTTCATTTCCGAATCTGAATTTTTCGGCTTTTATAAATTCGTTATTCATATTTTTTATGTTTTAAAAATGCCGGAGAGCATTGCCTCTCCCCGGCATATCATGTTATCCGATCAGAATTTTTATATCCTCATCTACCGTTTTAATTCCGGCAATACCGAATTTTTCAATCAGTACATTGGCCACATTCGGCGAAAGGAAAGCCGGAAGCGTTGGCCCGAGATGGATGTTTTTAACACCAAGATAAAGCAGCGCCAACAGCACGATTACAGCTTTTTGTTCGTACCATGCAATATTATAAGCAATTGGCAATTGGTTGATATCGTTTAATTGAAAAACCTCTTTAAGTTTCATCGCAATAACAGCAAGCGAATAGCTGTCGTTGCATTGTCCTGCATCAAGAACCCTGGGTATTCCGTTGATATCGCCAAGCGGGAGTTTATTGTAACGGTATTTGGCACAACCTGCCGTAAGAATGACAGTGTCTTTAGGTAATTTTTCGGCAAATTCAGTATAATATTCGCGGTTTTTCATGCGTCCGTCGCAACCTGCCATGACAATAAATTTGCGTATGGCTCCGGATTTTACGGCGTCAACAACTTGCCCTGCCAGCTGAAAGACCTGGTTGTGGGCAAAACCACCCATAATGTATCCGTTTTCAATTTCAACCGGGGGCTGGCATTTTTTTGCATGTTCTATGATAGATGAAAAGTCTTTTGATTTTCCGTCTTTCCGGTCGGGAATATGTTTGCAGCCAGGATAACCCGATGAGCCTGTGGTATATATACGTTCAATATGATGCGGTTTTGGGGGCACAATACAATTGGTGGTGAAAAGAATTGGACCGTTAAATTTTTCAAATTCTTCGTTCTGATGCCACCATGAACTGCCATAATTACCAACAAAATGTTTATACTTTTTAAATGCAGGGTAATAATTGGCCGGAAGCATCTCGCTGTGGGTATAAATATCTACACCTGTTGCTTCGGTTTGTTTCAGCAGTTCTTCCATGTCTTTCAGATCGTGGCCACTGATCAGGATCCCTGGATTTTTACGGGTTCCGATATTAACTTTTGTCATTTCCGGATGCCCGAATGATTCGGTGTTGGCTTTATCGAGCAGAGCCATTACTTCAACTCCGTATTTGCCGGTTTCCAGAACAAGGGCAATCAATGTGTCAATACCAATATTTTCATCGGTAGTTGCAGCCAGTGCTTTTTGCATAAAACCAAAAATTTCCGGTTTTGAATAGCCAAGGTTGAAAGCATGTTCGGCATAGGCAGCCATTCCCTTGACACCGTAAACAACCAGCTCGCGTAGCGAACGGATATCAGGATTTTCGATTGACAGTACCCCGATAGCTATAGCGCGTTTATCAAAGTCTTCGCGTTTAGTTCCACGCCATGAGGTGGAATGGTGCAGTTTTTCCTTAGGATCAAGGCCGGCTTTCATGGCTAAATCCTTTGCTGTTTCCCTAATTGAAAAACCTTCATGAATTTTACCTATGATGCGCTGTTCATCAAAATTGGCGTTGGTAATGGTCATAAATAAAGCATCGAAAACAAAACGGTCAATTTTTTCGTCTGTAAAACCTTTTTCTCTTGCTTTTACTGCATAAACCGATATTCCTTTGGTTACATACAGCAATAAATCCATCATGGTGGCCAGGGTGTCGGTCTTACCGCATACGCCGCGAATGGTACAACCTGTGCCTTTTGCAGCTTCCTGACACTGAAAACAAAACATACTCATAATCTTCAATTTTAAATGTTAATAATTTATTTACTCTATCTTTTTATATCCATTCATCGCTGATAATAGTTCCCTGTACACTCAGCATGATTACTTTTACTGGCACTTTCCGTTTCGATTGCGATAATGCAATTTTTACCATTTGCTCAAGTCCGCCACAGCAGGGAACTTCCATTCTCACCACCGTGATGGTATTGATTAGTGCATCATCAACCAACCTGATCAATTTTTCAACATAGGCATCTTTATCACTGTCGAGCTTGGGGCATGCTATGGTCAGTGTTTTCCCCCTGAGAAATTTCTGGTGGAAATTTCCGGCAGCAAACGAGGCACAATCGGCCGCAAAAACCAGGTCGCTCCCTTTAAAATGCGATGCATTTGGGTTTATCAGGTGCATTTGTACCGGCCAGTGGCTCAATGCTGATTGGTTTTCAGTTGCTTGTGATTCAGCAAATGTCTCAGGTTTGGTAAATACCCGTGATGCCGATCCGGGGCATCCTGCAACATGTTGATGAGCTGGTATCTGAACAAATTGTGCCTGTACTTCTTTTTTATTGTCAAGGTGCCCCGCAATATGGTGATGTACCAAATGTATCACCTCGTCGGCGCTGAAAGGCAATTCCCGCTCATTTTCCAGCAGGTATTTCACACCCTGCCTCAGGTATTCAATCTGCTGATGGTCTTTCAGGTGCTGTAAATGGGCAATTACAACATTTTTCCCCTGCTTCACAATTTCTTTAATGGTTTCAGTTTCATGATAAGCTTCAGCTTCTCTCTCTTCAATGGTAATCGCACCTGAAGGGCAATGCCCTATACATGCTCCCAGTCCGTCGCACATCAGTTCACTGACAAGGGTAGCTTTTCCATCTATCATCTGCAATGCCCCTTCGTGGCAGTTGGGAATACATTCGCCACATCCATTGCATAATTCACGATCAATTTTTACAATCTGTCGTTTCATATTAAAATTTGTATAATTTTTTATTTCTGTCAGGCTTTATTTTGTATGTTTTGGTAATGCTGCCGGGCAGATTAACTTTTGTCGGGAAAATATTTACTTGACGCATTGTTTTGTCGTTTATTTTATAAAACAAAAGTACAGGACCGTTTGCCGGAAATTTGTAACCTATGTTACAAACAGCTGTTTTTTTAAAAAGAAACGAAAGGAAAATTTAGAAAGCCCTGATTGGCCTGTAATCTATTTCAGATGATTTGGATAGATAGTACTGAAAACCGTTGCCAAAAGATATTCTGTATGCATATCCGCTGCTATGTTCGGTCGAACTCCAGTAATACCAGTTGTTGAAATTTCCTTTTCCCTGCAGATGCAGGTTTATATACATTTTTCTTAATTCTTCCACAGAGGGAAGATACCAATCGTCGTAACCACCAAAAACCATATCGCTGCAAAGGCGGGCAGCAATTCCCGGTTCGCTGCATCCATTACAAATAGCTTGTGTATTTTGCAGACCTCCGCCAATATCAAACTGGTCGGCGCCGATATAGCCATCTCCTTCGCAACCCCATGGTACTCTTCCCGGATTAAAATAATAGGCAATCAGACCATGTTTTCCACTGTTGTCAATGTAAAATATCAACCCTCCGCCATATTCCTGTCCTATTTCAAAGGTTTGTTCCTCAATGGGTTCAGGTTTTTCTTCTTTACTGCAGGAAAAAGCACAAAACAAAATAATGATCAGTGCACCAATACTTTTTTGAATCATTTTGACTGTTTTAGCCATTGCTTTTTGCAAGGTAATGCATATTCTTTGTACACGACAAAAAATATATAAAATATTGATTGTTAATAACTTACAT
>CAZLJX010000046.1:0-18824 GCA_964559985.1 uncultured Bacteroidales bacterium | reverse complement strand
AAAGAAAAATTACAGGAACGTTTAGCCAAACTTTCAGGCGGGGTTGCTGTACTTTATGTAGGTGCACCTTCTGAAATGGAAATGAAAGAGAAAAAAGACAGGGTTGATGATGCATTGAGTGCAACCCGTGCTGCTGTTGAAGAAGGAATTGTTCCGGGTGGTGGTGTGGCATATATCCGGTCAATCTCTGCCCTCGAAGGTCTTAAAGGAGATAACGAAGATGAAAATACCGGAATTGCCATTGTGAAACGCGCTATTGAAGAACCATCAAGGCAGATTGCTGAAAATGCCGGTGCCGAAGGAGCCGTTGTTGTTCAACGTATTAAAGAAGGAAAGGGCGATTTTGGATATAACGCCAGAACAGGCGAATTCCAGAATTTTTACAAAACCGGTGTTATTGATCCTACAAAAGTAACACGTATTGCCTTAGAAAATGCGGCTTCAGTTGCCGGTATGTTCCTTACTACTGAATGCATTATTGCAGAAGAAAAAGAAAAGGAAAGCAAACCCAACATGCCAAATCCGGGAATGGGCGGAATGGATATGATGTAATACCTGAAAATATTTAGTAAAAAAGCCGGTTTCATTAAAAACCGGCTTTTTTTATTTATTGATTCAGATTATTTTTCAGTTTTTCAACCAATACGGAAGGTGAAAACGGTTTGCTTAAATAATCGTCACAACCAGCCCTGTAGCAGCTCTCTTTGTCGGCCAGGGCAGCATAGGCCGTCTGTGCAATGATTTTAATATCAGGGTTACGTTTTTTAATCAATTTTGTTGCCTCCAGACCATTAAGCTCAGGGAGCCTGATATCCATGAGTACGGCATCTGCATCGAAAAATTCAAGGGCATCAACCGCAGTTTTGCCATCACGGGCAAAATAAGTCTGGATATGAGTTTTTTTGAGAACTTCTTCAAGTAATAGTATGTTGGCTTCGTCATCTTCAACAATCAGAACGCGCTTGCTACTTAAATCAGGGGTAAAAGGATTTTGTTTTTTTGTCATATTTTATATTTGTTATAAAGGGATACAATTTACAACATAAAAATCCAAAAGTCAAGTTTTTTTTCGTTCAGGAAAAATAAACATTTAATTAGAACGTAAAACTGACGATTTATGTAGATTTGTGCCTTGAAATTTCAATGTCATGCATGTTTCAGAAATTATTTTCCAGATTAAAAATACAGCACAATTTAATGAAATGGCTCTGAATATTTTCAGAATTCAGGCTGAAAATAATATGTTATATCATGATTTTATCAACAATCTTCAATGCGATATTGAAAAAATTACTCATTTCAGCCAGGTACCATTCCTTCCAATAGAATTATTTAAAAATCATTGCATTGTAACCGGTAATCAACCTCCTCAGCTTGTTTTCACCAGCAGTGGCACTACCGGAGGAGAAACCAGCCATCATTATATCACGGATATTGAAATATATCACCGGAGTTTTTTACAATGCTTCGAACTATTTTACGGTAATCCGGATAAATATATTTTCCTGGCTTTGCTTCCTTCCTATCTCGGGCGTGAGGGATCATCGCTGGTGTATATGATGGAAAAGCTTATTCAATATTCTTCTCATCCTTTATCTGCATTTTTTCACAATAACACCGATGAACTGGTGAAAATAATCAAAAACCCGGCTCCGCCGAACAGGAAATATTTTATATGGGGCGTTACTTATGCTTTGCTGAAAATGGCACAGGAGCATGAACTAAATCTGTCGGAATCAATCGTGCTTGAAACCGGAGGAATGAAAGGCCGGATGCCGGAACTTACCCGGAGTGAATTGCATCAAATTTTATGTTCACGATTTCATTGCCCTGTAATTCATTCAGAATATGGTATGACAGAACTTCTGTCACAGGCCTATTCATCAGGAAACGGAATTTTTAAATGTCCTCCGTGGATGGCAGTATTGGTGCGCGATCCGAACGATCCTTTTAGTATTTTACCACCTGGGAAACGTGGTGGCATCAATGTAATTGACCTGGCAAATCTGAACAGCTGTGCTTTTATTGCTACATCAGATTTAGGAATAGTCTACCCCGATGGCAGTTTTGAAGTTGCCGGGCGTTTCGATGCAAGCGATATCAGAGGTTGTAATTTATTGATGAGTTGAATGATTTATGTTTTTAAAGGAACAGATTCACCAATGTTAACATTTTATATTTCATTTTTCAGGACAGGGGCTGAATTTCCAGATACACTAAAATAACATAGGTGTCAAGTTTTTTTTATTAAATATTAATTTTTACTTTTGCCGAAATTTTCTGTAAAAAATTTGAAGACAAACGATCCATATTGCATTCAACTTGATAATCTCGGAGATGGAATTCATGAATTTGATTTCAGTCTGGATGATACTTTTATTTCCGGATTATCCAATGGTGAAATTCAACATGCCGATGTCAGGGTAAAAACAATGCTTACCAAAAGTAATGATATTTATACCATATCCATCAGCCTTGAAGGAAAAATTGAAGTGCCATGTGACCGTTGCCTTGAACTGGTTTCCCTGCCGGTGGTTTATCATGAAGAAATGCCGGTAAGGACAGCCATCAGTGAAGAAGAATATAGCAGTGATGAGGTACTTATCATTCCGGGATATAATGAAATATGGCTTTCGCGCTGGTTTGCCGAGTTTATTGAAGTCAGTCTGCCTTTACAACGTGTTCATCCAAATAAGAGAGGTGGAAAAAGTGGCTGCAATCCTGAAATGATTGACAGGCTCAGATCATTATCCCATGCTGATTCCAAACAACAAGACCCTCGCTGGGACAAATTAAAAGAATTAACCAATTAAAATTTAAAGCAATGCCAAATCCGAAACACAGACATTCAAAACAACGCAGAGACAAACGCCGTACACATGACAAAGCCCAAGTTCCTACCCTGGCTACCTGTTCCAATTGCGGGGCAACGGTTCTGCGTCATAGAGTATGCACCGAATGTGGTTATTATCGTGGTAAACTTGCTGTACAGAAAGAAGTTGCTGCATAGTTATTTATTAATTCATTATCTATGAAAATTGGTCTTGATATCATGGGTGGCGATTTTGCCCCCGAACAAATAGTTCTGGGTGCCATTGAGTCACTCGAATTTCTTGATGAAAATGAGCGTCTTGTCCTGATTGGAGATAAAGACCAGATAATGAATATTTTAAGCCGGGAAAATATTGACCCTGCCAAATTTGACCTGGTTGGAACCACACAGGTAATTGATATGCACGATAATCCGGCAAAGGCATTTCAGCAAAAACCTGATTCAAGCATTGCCGTGGGATTTAAAATGCTTGCCACAAATAAGGTTGATGGTTTTGCCAGTGCCGGCAATACCGGAGCCATGCTTGTGGGAACGATGTATACCATCAAGACAATTCCGGGAATAATCAGGCCAGCAATATCTTCTGAACTGCCACAATCGAACGGAAACCGTTGTATCATTCTCGATGTTGGTATCAATCCCGATTGCCGTCCGGATGTATTGTATCAGTATGCCCAGCTTGGAAGGGCATATTGCGAATATGTATTTGGAATAAAAAATCCAAGGGTGGCACTGTTAAATATCGGGGCAGAAGAATCAAAAGGCAATCTGGTTGTAAAAGCCACGCACGAAATGATGAAATCGACCAATGATTTTAATTTTGCCGGCAACATCGAAGGATATGACCTGTTTAACCTGACCGATATCAATGTAGTGGTTTGCGAAGGTTTTGTCGGTAACGTGGTTTTAAAACAAGCCGAAGGTTTCTACCAGATTTTTAATCAGCACATGCCGGGTAATCCTTTTCTGGAAAGATTTAATTTTGAAAATTACGGAGGTACTCCAATTCTTGGGGTTAACAGTACTGTAATGATAGGCCATGGAGTTTCAAATGCACGGGCAATCAGGACAATGGTTGTTCAAACCCGCAATGTTATTAAAGCAAAACTTACTGAAAAGATAACTGAAATTTTTAAGTAATGAAAACATTAAATGCAGTCATTACCGGTGTTGGCGGATATGTTCCGGAATATATCCTTACCAACGAAGAACTTTCACGGATGGTCGATACTACCGATGAATGGATTATGACACGAATAGGCATTAAAGAACGCCACATTTTGAAAGAGCCCGGTAAAGGTACTTCAGATATGGCTTACATTGCTGTAAATCAGTTACTCGAAAAAACAAAAACCAACCCCGATGATATTGATATGCTTCTTTGGGGAGGTGTTACACCAGATCATCAGTTTCCGGCAACGGCAAATATTATCAGCGATAAATGCGGTATTAAAAATGCATTTGGATATGATATCAATGCAGGTTGTTCAAGTTTTTTATATGCACTTGTAACAGCAGCAAAATTTATTGAAAGCGGATCGCACAAAAAAATTGTTGTTGTAGGCGCCGATAAAATGTCATCTATTGTAGATTATACCGACAGGACCACCTGCCCCATTTTTGGAGATGGAGCCGGAGCTGTACTGCTCGAACCTTGTCATGAAGAATTGGGTGTGATTGATTCCATACTGGGCGTTGATGGTTCAGGAAGGGTACATCTTCACCAGGTTGCCGGCGGATCGGTTTACCCGGCTTCGCATGCAACAGTCGATGCCCGTCAGCATTATATTTACCAGGAAGGACAACCTGTATTTAAAGCAGCTGTTTCAAAAATGGCAGATGTATCGGTTGAAATGATGGAACGCCATCATCTTACACCCGAAACCTTGTCATGGCTGGTGCCACACCAGGCAAATATGCGGATTATTGAAGCTACGGCAAAACGCATGAACCTTGCCAAAGAAAAAGTAATGATTAATATTGAACGTTACGGTAATACTACAGGAGCAACCATACCACTTCTCTTATGGGAATGGGAACCGAGTCTGAAAAAAGGGGATAACCTCATAATAGCTACCTTTGGAGCTGGTTTTACATGGGGTGCGGTATATGTAAAATGGGGGTACGACGGAAATAAATTTAACAAGTAATACATCTGCTATGGCAAAACCGGGAGAAGTAGAAAACAATCTCTACAATATTATAAATAATGGCACTGTCATTACAGGCGATATTCAATCGACCGGTGATGTGCGTTTTGACGGAATTTTAAAAGGCAACCTGTCGGCAAAGGGCAAACTTGTTATTGGCCCTTCGGGGAGTATTGTCGGTGAAATTACCAGTAAATGCAGCGATATTATGGGCAGGGTTGAAGGTAAAATCAAAGTTGATGAGTTGCTGGCACTCAAAGGAACTGCCGTTTTTGCAGGCGATATTGTTGCTGCCAAAATAGCCATTGAACCAGGTGCTGTTTTTAATGGAAATTGCAGAATGGAAACTGCATCCAACCACACAAATGCTGAAAGACGAAAAGACTGATAAAAAAGCTCAGAATCAACTGAACGACTACGCCAGGTATTCATCTATTGCTTTTAAAATGTTGGCAGTTATCGGATTAGGTGTTTTTATCGGATATAAACTTGATATTTTTCTAAGAACCAGTCCGTTGCTTATTGTAATTTTCTCTATGGGGTCTGTGGCACTGGCTATTTATTCAACCATACGTGATTTTTTAAAAGAAAAATGAAAAAGTTGCTTGCTATTTATCTTATTATAACAGCATTACTGGTATTGATCACACAGGCAACCCTATGGTTTTTATTTCCCCACCTGCAGCATCCGGTTTTTTACATCACCCTGATATTGGTTTTATGTGTTTCGGCTGGATTTCAATATATCCTTCATCTGTTAAAGAATAAAAAGCAGGCGCAATATAATAATGCTTTTATTGCTGGAAGCAGTGCCAAATTATTGATTTATATCGTTTATGCTGCCATCTGTTTTTATCTTTTACGACCCATTGCCATAGCCATTGGTGTTCATTTAATGGGTGTTTACCTTGTTTTTGCATTTACTGAAACTTTTTTTCTTCTTTCCTTACAAAAAAATAAAACAGGCATGCAATAAGTTTTCGACAATAGCAGGGAATTTAAAAATTTTTTTATCTTTGTTAAGTTAAACCTTGCTAATCTTGTTTCGGATGTTGAAAAGGTCACTTTCTTATTGCTTGGTTTTTACGCTGGTAGCAAGCCTGAACATTTTTACTGCGTTGGCCGGCGAACCTTCACCCACCGATAGCCTTGCTTCGGAACATCAAACCACCGAAAAATTTGACCCCGGTTCCTTTATCATCGATCACATTGTTGATGCACACGACTGGCATATCCTTACCACTCCTTCGGGGCACCATGTCAGCATTCCGTTACCTGTTATCATCTACAGCAAAACAAGTGGCTGGCATTTTTTCTGGTCTTCTGCATTTCATCATGGTCACAGGGAATACAATGGGTTTATGCTCTCAACCGAAGGGGAAAATAAAGGCAAAATTCTTGAACGTAATGGCAATGAAGGCTTTAAACCCGTCTATCTCGATTTATCTATTACAAAGGTAGTGGCAGGTGTTCTGGTATCAGTTATTATTTTACTATGGATATTTTTATCAGTGGCCAACCGGTATCGCCGTTTGAAAACCGAAGCGCCTAAAGGAGTTCAGTCGTTGCTTGAACCCATTATTATTTTCATTCGTGATGAAGTGGCAAAACCGGCAATCGGAGAACATAAATATGAAAAATTTCTGCCATTTCTGCTTACTGTTTTCTTTTTTATTCTGCTCAATAACCTTGTTGGCCTTATACCGTTCTTTCCGTTTGGTGTTAATGTTACGGGAAATATTGCCGTTACTATGGTGTTGGCATTATTTACTTTTGTTATCACAACCATAAACGGTAACAAGCATTACTGGAAAGAAATTTACAATGCACCGGGTGTGCCGTGGTGGTTAAAATTCCCAATACCACTGATGCCCCTTGTTGAGCTGCTTGGTGTGTTTACAAAGCCATTTGTATTGATGATTCGTTTATTTGCAAATATTTCGGCCGGTCATATTGTAGCCCTGGGCTTTTTAAGCCTGATATTTATTTTTGGCGCTATGTCGGTTTGGATTGGTTATGGAGTATCGGTTATTTCTGTGTTTTTTACCATGTTTATGATATTGCTCGATGTGTTGGTTTCGTTCATTCAGGCTTATGTTTTTACGTTACTTTCGGCCTTGTATTTTGGAATGGCAACGGTTGAGCATCACCATGAAAAATAAAAATCTGAAAGTTGTTTAATTTAAAGTGTTATATGTATGATTAGTTTAAGTATTATCCTGGAAGTAGTTGCCAATATGGCGCTTGCCAAAATGGGTGCCGGTATTGGTGCCGGTATTGGTGTTTTGGGAGCAGGCCTGGGTATTGGCCGAATCGGGGGCAGTGCAATGGAAGCCATTGCACGTCAGCCTGAAGCAGCCGGCGATATCCGTTCAAACATGATTGTTTCGGCAGCCCTTATTGAGGGGGTAGCTTTTTTTGCAATTGTTGTTTGCTTGCTCATTTTGTTTGTTTAAGTTATTAAACCGGCGTATGGGCGGACAGCCCATACGCCATTTAAAATGTAAAGTATGGAACTAGTTCAACCGGGTTTAGGAATCGTATTCTGGATGCTGCTTTCCTTTGGAATGGTATTTTTCATTCTGAAAGCTTTTGCCTGGAAACCCATTCTTAATGCATTAAAAGAGCGTGAAGAATCAATTGCAGGTGCATTAACAGCTGCCGAAAAAACCAAAGAAGAAATGGCGATGCTGAAAGCTGATAATGAAAAACTGATTCAACAGGCTATGATAGAGCGCGATAAATTACTTAAAGAGGCACGCGAAATGAAAGATAAAATGATTGCTGAAGCAAAAACGGAAGCTGCCTCCGAAGCATCAAAATTACTTGCAAAAGCTCACCAGAATATTCAGCATGAAAAAGAAGTGGCTTTTTCAGAATTAAAAAATCAGATTGCAGGCCTTAGTATTTTTATTGCCGAAAAACTATTACATGCCCAGCTTGAAAAAGACGGGCAGCAGCAGAAACTGATACAGCAATTAATAAACGATTTAAAAATAAATTGATGTTGAGTGGCCTATGAATAACGCAAAAATACCGGTACGCTATGCCAGGGCATTATACCTTCTTGCTGCTGAGCATAATGTGGTTGAACAAATCAGGGCAGACCTTGACCTGGTTTTCAACTGCATCAGGCATTCTGCGGAACTGCAGGGAGCACTTATGAGCCCTGTAATCAGTAATCAGACAAAATCGAAAATTATTACCCTGGTGTTTGAAAATCAAATCAATACATACCTTTTTTCCTTTTTGCAGTTGCTTGTAAAAAATAATCGTGAATTGTATATCAACGATATTCACCGCGATTTTACCGATATTTACCGTAAAGAATTACATATTATCACAGCATCTGTTACCACGGCATCAGAGATAAACCTTGCAGCGCTTGAAAATATAAAAGCCATTATCAAAGAAGCATTTAAAAGCGAAGTAGAACTAAACCGGGAAGTAAAACCTTCGCTGATTGGCGGTTTTGTTTTACGAATCGGCGACCAACAGATCGACAACAGCATTGCCGGTGGATTAAACCGTCTGCGCCAAACACTTCATTCAACCGAATATACCGTTAAACAATAAGAAAAATTACGTTTATGTCTGAGATAAAACCATCTGAAATATCAGGAATTATAAAACAGCAGATCGAAGGATTCAGCACTGCCACTCAGCTTGAAGAAGTTGGTAGTGTGTTGACTGTAGGCGATGGAATAGCCCGTATTTATGGCTTGACCAATGTGCAGGCCAATGAACTGATTGAATTTGAAAACGGGCTGAAAGGCATTGTCCTTAATCTCGAAGAAGACAACATCGGGGCTGTCATCCTGGGGTCATCCAACCTGATTAAAGAAGGCGATGTGGTAAAACGCACGCGAAGAATTGCTTCTGTCAATGTTGGCTATGGAATGCTTGGAAGAGTTGTAAATACCCTTGGAGAACCACTTGATGGAAAAGGCCCGATAACAGGTGAATTATTCGAAATGCCACTGGAACGGAAAGCTCCCGGGGTAATTTTCCGCCAGCCTGTTAATGAAGCACTTCAAACTGGTATTAAGGCCATTGATGCCATGATACCTATTGGCAGGGGACAGCGCGAACTTATTATTGGCGACAGGCAAACCGGCAAGACTTCCATTGCCATTGATACCATTATCAATCAACGCGAGAATTTTGAAGCCGGAACCCCTGTTTATTGTATTTATGTAGCGGTGGGTCAGAAAGGATCGACAGTAGCCAATATCGTCAAAACTTTTGAGCACCATGGTGCCATGGATTATACCGTCATTGTTTCAGCAACTGCCAGCGATGCTGCCGCCATGCAGTTTTTTGCACCTTTTGCAGGAGCATCAATCGGTGAGTTTTTCCGTGACACCGGAAAACCAGCCCTGATCATTTATGACGACCTGTCGAAGCAGGCTGTTTCGTATCGTGAAGTGTCGCTTCTGCTTCGCCGCCCGCCTGGTCGTGAAGCCTACCCCGGCGATGTTTTTTACCTGCACTCAAGGTTGTTGGAAAGAGCTGCAAAAATTATTGAATCGGACGAAATTGCCCGCAATATGAACGATTTGCCAGCTACCATTAAACATATGGTAAAAGGAGGCGGGTCGCTGACCGCCCTTCCTATTATCGAAACACAGGCAGGTGACGTTTCAGCTTATATTCCCACCAATGTTATTTCTATTACCGACGGACAGATTTTTCTCGAAACCAATTTGTTCAACTCTGGTGTCAGGCCAGCTATCAATGTCGGTATTTCTGTGTCGAGGGTAGGTGGTAAAGCCCAGATCAAATCGATGCGTAAAGTGGCCGGAACCTTAAAAATTGACCAGGCTCAGTTCCGTGAGCTGGAATCGTTTGCTAAATTCGGCTCTGACCTTGATGCTGCAACCCTTGCCGTATTAAATAAAGGACGCCGCAATGTTGAAATTCTGAAACAGGGGCTCCATTCGCCCATGAAGGTTGAAGAACAGGTTGCAATTATCTATGTGGGTATGAAAGGAATGTTGTCAAAAGTTCCGGAAAATAAAATTAGGTTATTTCAAGGTGAATACCTCGAATATCTAAGACTTAATCATCAGGATGTGCTTGCTGAGATTAAAAAAGGTATTCTGAATGAACCCATTGAAAAAACACTTGAAAGTGCTGTAAATGTTACTATTGGTAAATTTGAACAAAATTAATATTCTATAGGTCAGTTTGTTATTAAATATCTGGTTATACCTGAAATATTATGTCAGGATTAAAAGAAATACGTATCAGGATAAATTCGGTAATCACCACGCGACAGGTTACCAGCGCAATGAAAATGGTTTCGGCAGCCAAACTGCGTAAAGCACAGGATTCAATTATCCGTTTCAGGCCTTATGCCCAAAAATTGTACGAAATTGTTTCATTGTTGGTCGAAAATTGCGAAGAGGCTGAAGAAAATATATTTGTCAAACCACGTGAAGTAAACCGTGTACTGATTGTAGTGCTTGCTTCAAACAGGGGGTTGTGTGGTGCCTTTAATGCCAATGTTATCAAAGCTACACTGAGCCTTGCCCACGAAAAATATGGCCGTTTGTTCAAACAGGGAAAAGTTGATTTTCTGACCATTGGTAAACATGCCCGCGACAGCCTTGTGAAAAGAAAATACCCGGTTGTGGCATCTTATAAAAAGGAAATTGATAAAGTGAACTATGAAGGTTCAGCAGGTATTATTGAATTTATTACCGAAAAGTACAAATCAGGGTATTATGATAGGGTGGAAATCGTTTATAATCAGTTTAAAAATGCTGGTATTCAGATTTTATCAACCCAGCAGATATTGCCGGTAATTATGCAGAAATCGAAATTTACGGCTTTGAAATACGATTATATCATTGAGCCAGATAAAATGAGTATAATAAACGATTTGATACCCAAATATATAAAAACCGAATTTCATCGTAAATTGCTGGAATCTCAGGCTGCAGAGCATGGATCGCGTATGACAGCCATGCACAAAGCCACCGATAATGCCACCGAACTTCTACGGATGCTACGCCTTAATTACAACAAGGCAAGGCAAGCTTCCATTACCGGTGAAATACTTGAAATTGTTAGTGCTTCTGAAGCCCTGAATAAAGCCTGATTTAAACATTTCAAAATTTAAATGTTCCGTGCCGGTATAAAAATCAGCACGGATTTCTTTTTCATCATCCGGTAAAGTATTCGAAAATCCATGCTATTCTTTTGTAAAACCTGAATAATATAGTACTTTTAGCAAACTAAATTTATGGGTAATGTGGACTAAAATTGCCGGTTTGATTTTGAGAAACAGAATATGGATTATTGTTACCACCGGTATCATTACCCTGATAATGACCTATTTTACAACACAGGTAAAATTATCCTATGAGTTTCCCAGGATGCTTCCCGAAAACGATTCAACTTACCAGAATTACCTGTATTTTAAAAATATCTTTGGTGAAGAAGCCAATATCTTTGCGGTAGGTTTCAAGGACACAGCTTTTTTTAAAGCTGATAAATTCAATGACTGGCTTAGACTCTCTGATGATATAAAAGAAACAGAAGGCGTTACCAATGTTTTATCCATAGCACAGATTTTTAACCTGTACAAGAATACAGAAGAAAAGAAATTTGAATCGCACCGTGTTTTCCCTAAGGTAATTGAAAACCAGGAGCAACTTGACAGTTTGGTAGTAAAAGCCAGATCTTTGATTTTTTACCGCGATCTGCTTTACAACGATTCGGCTCATGTTTTCCTAATGACCATTACGCTGGCAAGAGATAAACTTGACAGCCGTGACAGGATAGGCCTTGTTAAAGAGATTAAGGAAAAAATCGACCGGTTTGCTGATAAATATCAGCTTGATATGCATTATTCCGGGCTGCCTTATATCCGCACTGCCATGATGACAAAAGTGAAAAACGAACTGGTACTGTTTATTTTTCTCTCAGCCCTGGTATGTGCAATTATCCTGTTTAGTTTTTTCCGTTCTTTCAGGGTAGTTCTTTTTTCCTTGCTTATTGTGTCCATTGGCGTGGTATGGTCAATGGGTTTTTTACATATTTTAGGTTTTAAGATAACCATACTTACCGGCATTATACCTCCTTTGCTGATTGTTATAGGCATTGAAAACAGCATTTTTCTGCTTAATAAATATCATTCCGAATACCGCAAGCACGGCAATAAAATTAAATCGCTGCAAAGGGTGATACAAAAAACAGGCAATGCAATATTTTTTACCAATTTTACCACTGCCTGCGGATTTGGAACTTTCCTGATTACCAAAAACCATTTTCTGATTGAATTTGGTCTGGTTGCCACCTTAAGTATTATCAGTATCTTTTTACTGGCTGTGGCATTGATTCCTGCTTTTTTCAGCCTTATTCCACCACCGGATGAAAAGCATATAAAACATCTCGAAAACAGGTATCTCGAACGGATTTTAAATTTTATTTCAAAAGCAACCGATCATCACCGCAAATGGGTATTTTCTGTAACGGCAGTCATTGTTGTTATTGGAATGTTAGGCATTACCTTTATAAAAACCACCGGGTATATGGTTGATGATATTTCAAAAACTGATCTGTTATACCTTGACCTGAAATTTTTTGAATCAAATTTTAAAGGAGTTTTACCCTATGAAATTCTGATTGATACCGGGAAACCCAACGGTGTGATGAATTTGCGGAATCTGCGGAAAATAGATCAATTGCAGGATAGCCTGCAACGTTATGGTTTTTTCGGTCGGCCGTTATCTATTGTTGAAGCATCGAAATTTGCACGCCAGTCATTTTATAATGGAAATCCTGAGCAATACAGGCTTCCGGACGAAATGAACCAGGCTTTTTTAATGGCATATATTAAAAAAGTCAACAGCGAGCATAATCTTAGCCGGGCTTATGTCGATACTTCGAAACAAATAACACGTATTACCATTACTGTAGCTGACCTTGGAACCCATAAAATGAACAAGGTGACCAGCGAAATAAAAAGTTATCTCAACCAGCTTTTTCCTGAGGATAAATACCATACCATCGTAACCGGGACAAGTGTTGTTTTTAGTAAAGGAACTACCTATCTTATTCATAATCTTGCCGGAAGTTTATTGTTGGCCATCATCATGATCTCGGCTACCATGGCAAGCCTTTTTTCATCGGTCCGCATGGTAGTTATATCACTTGTTCCCAATATAATACCATTAATCCTGACTGCTGCCATTATGGGATATTTTTCTATCCCCATCAAACCATCAACCATCATTATTTTCAGCATAGCTTTTGGTATTTCGGTCGATAACACCATACACTTCCTTTCGCGATACCGGCAGGAACTCAGGCATTTTGAATGGAATACATTTAAAGCAGCTCATGCTGCCATACGTGAAGCAGGTTTCAGTATGATTTATACCTCTGTGGTTTTATATTTTGGTTTTGGTTTATTTATTTTATCGTCGTTTGGCGGCACACAGGCACTTGGTATCCTGGTGTCGGTTACCTTATTATTTGCAATGTTTTCGAACCTTATTTTATTGCCCTCACTTCTGGTATCGATTGAGAAGAAAGAAACTTCAGAAGCTTTTGCCGAATCGTTGGTTGATATTTCTGAATCGGAAGATGAAGAAACGGATGAAATGTGTAAAGATAATGCATCATGAAAAAGATTTTAATCACTGGAGGAGCAGGATTTATCGGCAGTGCCCTTGCCGAAAAACTGATCACTGATAAAAACAATTTTGTGGTAATTGTTGATGACCTGTCGACCGGAAATTTAGGTAAATTACCGCAATTGCCCGGCGATAACTGGAAATTTATTAAGTGCGATATCAATCATTACCCTGATATTGCGGAGATCATGATATCGTATAAATTTGATTATGTTTTTCATTATGCTGCGGTAGTAGGTGTGCAGCGTACACAGGAAAATCCCATAAAAGTTCTGAGAGACATTGACGGTATTGAAAACATATTGTCATTGTCAAAAAATACCGGAGTAGGGCGGATATTTTATTCATCTTCGAGCGAGATTTATGGCGAACCGGTTGAAACTCCGCAGAATGAATATACAACCCCGCTTAACTCCCGTTTGCCTTATGCGGTGGTTAAAAATGTGGGTGAAGCATTTTGCCGTTCATACAAGCAGGAATACGGGCTCGATTATACCATTTTCAGGTTTTTCAATACCTATGGTCCTAAACAGTCACGCGATTTTGTTATTTCGCGGTTTATCCTCAGGGCATTGCAAAATGTTGATATCAACATTTTTGGCGATGGTATGCAAACCCGTACTTTTTGTTATATCGATGACAATATTGATACTGTAGCTAAGATTTTTAATAACAACCTGCTGGTTAATGATGTAATTAATATTGGCGGAAATATTGAAATTAAAATTCTTGACCTTGCTTCAATCATCATAGATATTACTGGCTCAAAATCAAAAATAGTGCATCTTCCGCCATTGAAAGAAGGCGATATGCGCCGCCGTTTGCCTGATAACAGCCAGATGCAGCATATACTCAACCGCCCTTTGACCGGCATCAGGGAAGGCATTGAAAAGTTGCTCAAAACAGGCCTTTTTGAATTCAATCTGTAATTATGAATAATCCTGAATATTTACTTCAACACATTGAAGAAAAAATACTTGCGCTTAATTTTCCTCCCCAACCCGCTAATCTCTACGAGCCAATCACCTATGCACTCAGCAACGGAGGAAAACGAATAAGACCACTGCTGACACTCACTTCATGCAGTATTTTTGATCATGATCCGGCCGATGCAGTAAATGTTGCCATGGCCATTGAAGTATTTCATAATTTTACCCTTCTGCACGACGACATTCTTGATAATGCACCTATAAGACGCGGAAAACCATCGGTTTTTAAAAAGTGGAATCAGAATATCGCCATCCTTTCGGGCGATGCTATGCTGATTACTGCTTATTCCATCATATCAGCCTATAAAGGCCATCAGTTGCAAAAACTGTTAACTTTGTTTAATAAAACGGCTATTGAAATATGCGAAGGTCAACAGTATGATATGGATTTTGAAACAGCAGAAACCGTAACGGAAGCAGAATACCTGGAAATGATCAGGCTTAAAACATCCGTGCTGCTCGGTTGCTGCCTTAAGAGCGGGGCTATTGTTGCCAATGCTCCGGAAAATGATGCCGAACAGCTTTATTTTTTTGGTATTGCGTTAGGTATGGCATTTCAGCTGCAGGATGATTTGCTTGATACTTTTGGTGATGAAAACACTTTCGGAAAAAAAATCGGTGGCGATATCCTTGCTGCAAAAAAGACCATCCTCCTTATTCAGGCTATAGAATCGCTCTCCGGGAGCGACAGAGATACTTTAACAGCCTGTTTCGGCAACCCTCAACTTCAACCCGATGAAAAAATCAGGCTGGTTAAAGCACTTTATCAAAAATCTGGTTGCGAAGAAAAAACAAAACAAAAAATTCAGGGATATTATCAAACAGCATTGAATCATTTAACACAGGTAAATCTTCCGGATGGAAATAAAAAACCCCTTGCCGACATCGCTGCAAAACTGATGAAAAGGGTATCATAAAAAACCTGCCACACCTTCAGGATGAACAAACTATAAGGCATAGCGGTATGCATTTGCGAAAGAGATATTATGGTTTACATTTATCACTTATCGCTTCCCAGCCGTGAATCGCTTTTTGGTTTTCGCTCCACCATGGCGGATCGCTTTTCACCCCACCATATTTTTAATTTTTCAAAAATTATTTTACCTTTATAATTCCAAACCCTAAACCATTTAAACAGAAAGGAGGTGAATTTGGCTTGAAAAACAAGGGTTTTGAGAAAACTTGATTTTATTAACTTAAAACTATTTTGGAATGAAAACAAAACTACTTTTACTTTTCCTTTTTGCATTATTTGAAAATACCCAGGCCCAAACCCGATTTATTACCAAGGTGCTCGATGCTTACCCTGTAAAACTCATCAAAACCCAAGACAACAATTTTTTGGTGGCCTGCGAGGGCGATACGGCACTCAATATTAAAAACCGGGGTTTTTATCTTTTAAAATACAACAAAGCTGGCGAACTGCTTTGGAAACAGGAACATCATCTTTATAGCGGGGACACCTTGTTTGAAATGTGGGATGTTTTAGAGGCCAACAATGGGAATATTTTTTCGGTGGGACGGTTTTACAAATTTTGGGATACAATTTCTAATTCTGTTGGTTTTATTGCTGAGTTTGATTCCTTTGGCAATTTTCTAAGAATTATTAAAAGAGATGGATCAAAAAGGTTAAGAGGTGTTATCCAAAAAACAGATTCAACCTTAATAGTAGGGTGTAACCTGCAAAACGATACTGGTAAACTATTACTTTATAATTTGCAAAATCAATGTTTTGAAGATATTAATACTAATTTTTATATCTCAGGTGATTGCTGTTCCAATATTTTTAATTGGGCCGATAACAATAAAATTCTTGCAAATTCTGGACGTTTAGTGGTTTTTAATCAAAATTTTGAACTGGTTTTATCTAAGTATTTTAGTTTGTCGAATTTAAAAAAAGTTCCTGATGGAATACTCAGTTCCGGTTATTTTGGAGTTCTAAAACTTGACCAAAATTTAGATACAAGTTTATATTTAAGTGTGCCGTTTAGCTATACTACCTTAGGCCCTGCGATGGAATGTAGCAATGGCGACATTTTGGTTACCGGGCGATGGGACTATATGTATTGGTATTTCCCTTTTATTTGGCGCATAAACTCTCAGGGGGAAACTGTTTACATGAGATCTTACCAACAAACCGGGCCTTTTGAAGTATTGGACGTATTGGAAGACGATGATGGTGGCATTGTGATGTTGTTTTACAACAGCGACTATAACAATGAACAGGGCTACGACACAGGTTTGTGGCTTTATAAAACCAACCAGTGGGGCTGGCTGTTGGGAGCAGACGGGCCAAGCAGGGACGAAAGCGGTTTCAGGGCATGCTACGATAAAAACAACGCGGAAATGCACTTGACCAACCTGCCCCATGGTGCTGCCACAGTGCAATTTTATAATGTTACGGGAATGGTGGTGGCAAACCATAAGTTGTCAGGCCAGTTATATACTGATATACCCTTAAGTCTGGTCTCGGGTTATTACACCGTGGCCGTTTTAAACAAATCAGGAAGCATTTTGGCTTCATATAAAACCATTATTTATTAACTTAAAATTTTTAAAACATGAAAACAAAAAAATGGATTTTTGGCCTTTTGGTGGCGGTATTGTATTTTACCCCCCTGGTTTAACTTATTCTCAATCAACTGATTGCGAGGAATATTTTGACTACTCTGATCCTTCATGGCACCCCGACAAAACAGGCCCAAATTATACTCCTCATGGCGGCGTGTTTACCCCCAAAGGCAACCTGCGGGCTTTGATTATTTTCGCGCAAATAGAAGAGATTAGTACTTATTCTTCTGTTTGGGGTAATGATAGCATAGCTCCCTCCTTCGTAAATCCTTTAACAGGCCGTGCCCCGGAAGTTATTTTTCACGACAGTACAGATTTTACGACCTATACATCACAGGAATACAAAAACCTGTCGCGATTCTATAACTTAATGTCGCGCGGGCAGTTTACCATGTATGGCGATGTTCTCAGCCACCCCAATGGCACTCCTTTAAAAATTAAAGTTAGTTTAAACGGGGCATCTGGCTGGGGAACATTAAACGCACGGGTAATGCAAAAAATGATGGATTCGTTGCCCAACTTTGATTGGAGCCCTTATGACCAAAGAGATAACTGGCCCGATTATCAATTCGACAATTCCTTGACGGGCCCCGATGGCAAACCGGATTATGTGGTAATTTGTTACCGGTACTCGAATGGAATGAATACAAACCCGGCTTATGCCTATGTTAAAAACTGGCCTGGCTCATCGGGAGGATATTCTGTGCTCGACGGGCTATCCGGAATAAATTACAACGGATATACTTTTGATAGAGCAGGGTTTACCCTTTGTTCAGGTGGAACCCGTAAGGCAGGTGAATATTTAAATATATTAACACACGAAATCGCACATGAATTGTATCATTGTCCCCATATTATGGGTGCAAACACAGCTTGTGGTGATTTCTTCTATGTACCTTCTGTTGGCTGGGGAATGATGTCATCAATTGGAAAACTAACTGTAACATCCAATGCATGGGAAAGTTGGCAGCTTGGGTGGAACGAGCTAATAACAGGATGCAGCCAGGTAAATTCCGATATTCAGTCTGCCGGCGACCTCGTTAACAATGGAATTTATACCATCAGCGATTTTGTCACCTACGGGGATGCTATCCGGATAAAAATCCCATATACCAACGATTATCTTTGGATCGAGAACCATCAGCTTATATCTGATTTTGATTTCAAACCATGGGAAGGAATACCTTTGGGTGTTGATGGTGAGCTTGTTCCTGATTTTGAACAAGGCATCTATATGTATGTAGAGAGCGTATCGCCATCAAGGTTAGATGTTCCTTCTTTTTACAGCGATGCCAATAAAATTAAAGTTTTAAGTGCCAGTGGAAACTGGGATTATTGGCATAGCGAAACTTGTCCTCCTCGCGATCCGGGGTCATTTTGGGGAAATTGGGTTTTTAATTTCCAAAGGCTTATGGAGAACCCGCTTAGCGGCGCTAATCCATTAAGTTTGTACATTGATGATTATCCAACCAATCCAACTGTTTCGGGTTCAGACAATAAAATAACGCATATCTTTGATCCCAATGGAGGTTCTGAACTAATAGAAGGGATGCATTTGGTGCGTCAGTCGAACAGTACTTAATCTAAGTTGCTAGTTATGTGTTATGATTAAATTATTCATTGTATTATAAAT
>CAZLJX010000045.1:0-19257 GCA_964559985.1 uncultured Bacteroidales bacterium | reverse complement strand
GTACTGCATTACAGCGGGAGAGTAGGACGTCGCCGACTTTTTAAAGCCCTGGTTATCCAATCAGGGCTTTTTTTATATATTTGCCCCAATGAAGCAACTTGTTTTCATGATCATCTCTTTCCCGTATCTGGCGGTGGCACAGCCATTTTTGCCCGACTCATCCTCAATAAAAGCTTCTGGTATCAATCATCTTTTTCTGCCTGTTTATTCTTGTATCGATACCAGCCTTAACCACTTTCAAATCAATGATCCTAATTATCAGCATACCTTTTCTATTTCTTCTATCGGTAATTTTGCCAGCCCATATATTTCAAATATCTATTTTCACCAAAATAAAAATGCCTTTCACCAGACCGAAACCAAAGCTTTTCTTATTGATTACAGAAAAACACATTTCTATCGGACTTTAGTCCCTTTTTCTATCCTGAATATGGCTATTGGCCCTGAAAAAGAGGTTGGGATCTCTTTTCTGCATACACAAAATATCGACAGGTTTATGAATTTTTCATTCCAGATTGATGCAACCAATGCCCCGGGACAATATGTTAATCAATTGCAAAAATTTACAGTCGGAAATTTTACCGCTTCATATTTCCGTTCACGCTATTTTATGCTGTTTGCAATGAATATTAACAAAGAAAAGCATCTTGATCCGGGTGGGGTTATCAGCCCGAATTATATTGAAGATACCCTTATCTCTCCCAGGCAAATTGGTTTTAAGCTTTCAGATGCCAATTCGCGTTTAAATTATAACAACTGGATTTTCAGTACAGGGATAAACCTGCTGAATGATAAAGCCCGATCGGACAGCAATTATATGCAGGGATATTTTACCGTATTTACAGGTGCAAGCCTTTCCTATTATCAGTTTAGGTATTCCGATGTCAATCCTCAATATACTTCTTATATTACGAATAAGGTTGTTCCGTATTATCAGAACTCATTCTATACCAATAAAACAAAGGATGAACTGAAATATGATGTCAATAAATATCATACAGGTATAAAAATGAATAAGATACCGGGTGCCGGTTTGCCGGTTTCTGTTTATCTGAAAGGAAGTTTCTGGCGCGAATCGGTTTTTAACGATGCGTCGTCGATGCGTACGGTTAATTATTCAATGTACTCATCGGTTGTTGAAACCGGATTTTCAATCGACTCAGGGCCGGTAACAGGTAATTTCAATTATGCTAAAGGAATTTCGGGCTATCAGAAAAATTTTACCTCCGTCACAGGAAGCATTGATTTTTTACATTCCAGCCATATTTTTGGTTTAAGGATTTTGGCAAGCTATGAAAAGCAAAAAGATTGGTTTTATGATTATTATGTTTCAAACCATTATCAATGGATCAACCAGTTTATGCCTCCTGAAAAGACTGCCCTTGCCATTGAAATTCCTTTTTTCGGTAAGTTTTTACTGAAAATACATTATGCACAGCTAAACCATTATATTTATATCAACGACACCATTCCTGTACAACACGATAATACAATCAGCATTGCCGGATTTTCGGGAAAAGCAGATGTTCAATTCTGGAAATTCAGATCAGCTACCCAGTTTTATTTCCAGCATTCAACGAATAAAAAAATAATTTCACAACCTTTGTTTTCAGGTGTCGAATCACTATTTTTCGAATCGGTTTGGTTTAGAAATGTCATGAAAACACAAATTGGATTTGACGTAAGGTATCATACGCAATTTTATTCTCCACGCTATATTCCAGCCTTAGGAATGTTTGTTGCCCAGCATCTGAAACAAACAGGTAACTACCCGGTTATTGACCTGTTTTTTAATTTTCAGGTTACCCGGGCAAGGGTATTTATTAAACTGGAACACGCCAATTATGGTATTTTTGGTAATAATAATTACAGCACTTATGATTACCCCTTAACCGGCAGGGTTTTCAGGACTGGTATTTCATGGAATTTTTATGATTAATTCAGATTTATAATGATGATTTTACGCACCGAAAACCTGGTAAAAAGATATAAAAAGCGGACTGTTGTAAAAGATGTTTCGTTTTATGTTGAACAAGGTGAAATTGTAGGTTTACTTGGGCCAAACGGTGCGGGAAAAACTACTTCGTTTTATATGATTGTAGGGCTTATAAAACCCAATGAAGGGAATATTTTTCTCGACAATCAGAATATTACCTACGATCCTATGTTTGTGAGGGCTCAGAAAGGGATTGGCTACCTGGCGCAGGAAGCTTCTGTTTTCAGAAAACTAAGCGTGGAAGATAACATCAGAGCGGTTCTTGAAATGACTACCCTCACCAAACCGATGCAAAAAGAAAGACTCGAAACGCTGCTCGAAGAATTCGGACTTACACGCATCCGGAAAAGTTTTGGAATACAATTATCGGGTGGAGAGCGGCGTCGAACAGAAATAGCCCGTGCGCTGGCCATAGACCCGAAGTTTATACTGCTCGATGAACCCTTTGCCGGCGTTGATCCGATTGCTGTGGAAGATATTCAGCATATTGTTTCCAAACTGAAAGAAAAAAATATTGGCATTTTAATCACCGATCATAACGTTCACGAAACCCTATCGATTACCGACAGGGCTTACCTGCTTTTTGAAGGAAGCATTCTGAAATCAGGAACAGCTATAGAACTTTCGGAAGATGAACAAGTTAGAAAAGTGTACCTGGGTAAAAACTTTGAATTGCGGACTTAAATCTTATAAAGAAGATATCTATGGCAATTAACCGGTATTTCTTTTTTCTGTTATTAATGATTGTCCCTTGCCAGATTTGGGGGCAAACTACCAAAATAAGGGGAAAAGTTTTAGATTCAGAGACCAAAGAACCCATGCCTTATGTTAATATTGCCTACCGAAACTCAACTATTGGAACCATCAGTGATTTTAACGGGAATTTTTTTCTCGAAACACGCACTCCTTCCGATTCACTTATATTTTCTGTAATTGGGTATAAAAAATATGCCATAGCAGTAAAAAAGAATGTTTTTCAGCAGGTTGAAATAGCTTTAGTCCCTGATAATATAAGACTTGCTGAAATTGTAGTGGTGCCCGGAGAGAACCCTGCCCACCGCCTGTTGCGAAAAATTATTGAAAACAAACCTGCCAACAACCCTTCAAAGTTTGACAGCTACGAATGTGAGATTTACAATAAAATTGAACTCGACATCAACAATATTGATGAAGATTTTAAAAAGCAAAAGGTTTTCAAACATTTTCAGTTTATTTTCGACTATATTGATACATCGGTGGTAAGCGGGAAAAATTTCCTGCCTGTGTTCATTACCGAGACGGTATCGGATTTCTATTTCCAGAAAAAACCCAAAAAGTCGAAAGAAATCATAAAAGGATCACGGATTAGTGGTGTTAGAAACGATAATATTGCCCAATATACCGGGCAAATGTATCTCGATATCAATATTTATGACAATTTTATTTATTTGTTTACCAAAGATTTTATCAGCCCGATATCTAACTCAGGTCTGCTATATTATAAATACTACCTGATTGACAGTGCTTTTATTAATAATCAGTGGTGTTACCAGGTGACTTTCAAGCCCAGGAGAAAGCAGGAACTTACGTTTACAGGCGATTTCTGGGTGCACGATACTACTTTTGCCATCAAAAAAATTCAGATTCGCATTGCCGAAGATGCCAATATTAATTTTGTGAAGGATCTTGTTGCTGAATTTGAGTACGATAGAATTAACGGTGATTGCTGGTTCCCCGTAAAGCACTCATTATTTGTTGATTTTAATATCACCAACCAGACAACTGGTTTTTTTGGCCGGAAAACAACCTCTTACAAAAATATTATCGTCAATAAACCCCATCCGGAAGGTTTTTTCTCTGAAGCTGTAAGTCAGGAGACCCTTACACTCGAAGATGCCCTGAAAACCAATGATGAATACTGGAATACTTCGCGGCATGAAAAACTCACCCCGAAAGAAGAGGCGATATACAATATGGTTGATTCAATCAAGAAGGTACCGGTATTCCGCACTTTTGTCGACCTGGTGACCATGTTTGTCGGCGGGTATTATGTGAGAGGAAATTTTGAGTTTGGGCCCTATTATACCTTTTACAGTTTTAATGTAATTGAAGGTAACCGTATCAGGATTGGTGGCCGTACATCCAATGATTTCAGTACAAGGATTATGTATATCGGACATATTGCCTATGCCGATCTTGACAATCGGTTTAAATTTGGACTGGGAGCCATGTATATGTTTGATAAAAAGCCCCGAAGGGTTGGTTATGCCCATTTCTCGCACGATATTGAACAACTCGGCCAAAGCCAGAATGCTTTTCTTGCCGATAATATCCTTTCATCACTCCTGAGGCGCAACGATAACTATAAACTTACCATGCTCGACCAGTTTAAAGGATATTACGAACATGAATATTTTAAAGGTTTATCCAATACTTTGCATTACCGTTGGATGAGGGTTTATGCAACCCCTTATATTCCTTTCAGATATATTGAAAAATCTACCAGCGATACCCTGTCAAGGCCACAACTCACCACTTCAGAGATAAGATTAAATACCCGTTTTGCCTATAACGAACGGACAGTTGATGGAGAATTTCTCAGGGCCAGCCTGGGTAGCGATTATCCGATTTTAAATTTCGATGTAACGGCGGGCATCAAAGGTTTGTTTTATTCGCATTACAATTACCTGAAATTACATGCCAGCGTTGAACATCTTATTTATGTTACCCCATTTGGTTATATCAAATATATTGTTGATGCAGGAAAATATTGGGGTAAAGCGCCTTACCCGTTTTTACAGTTACATGAAGGAAATGAAACCTATGCCTTTGACGATTATGCTTTTAACATGATGAATTATTACGAATTTATTTCCGACCGGTATGCCAGCCTATATATCGAACATCACTGGGATGGGTTCTTTCTAAACCGTGTGCCATTATTCCGTAAATTAATGTGGCGTGAGGTTGTAAGCGGTAAAGCTCTTATCGGACGAATTGATCCGAAAAATCAGGATGTGATGCTTTTTCCCGATAATTTGCAAGGGCTTAAACAACCTTACTATGAGGCCGGTGTCGGAGTTGAAAATATTCTGAAGATATTCCGGATTGATGCATACTGGCGCCTTGCTTATCTTGATAATCCGGATATTCCGAAATACGGAATCAGGGCGAAACTTCAGATTGTTTTTTAATTTTTAAAATGCTGCCGGTGGCTGATTTTTGTATTTTTCAATAAGGTATTTGGTATAAAGATTGACATTCTTGTTGTAAAACGGATAAAAAAGCGCAACGAACCGCAGGTAGGGATTAGTAATAATAACCTCTTCAACCATTTTAAATGCTGTTCTTTCGCCATCAATATCTTTAAAAATAAAGTTTCTCATTCTTTCATGGCCGTCCTGATCAAAAACGCTTGTAATAAGGTCATTTTCACCAAGTTTTAAAACTTTTACCAAAACCGAATCCCCATTATTATATTTTTCGATCCAGGTTTCGTAGCCATCAACCTGACCGGTCATGTACATGGTGTCGACATTTAAACGCCAGGTGTTACATTCAAAATAATTAGTAATATCGGCCATTACCTGGTAATATGGCTGGTTTATCACCACTGTTTTTGAAGCAATCTGGTCTTTTCGTAAAAACAACCCGATGATGGCCGGTAGCACCAGAAGGATCAAGCAAATGATTATGATGTGCTTAGATTTCATATGGATAGGTAATAAACAGATTTGTAAATATCCGGTAATTTTAAAGTTTTTTTTTGCTAAAATATAAAAACGCCTGATAAATAAAAAGGTTTAAATTTTTACACCCAAAATCGTCACATCATCCACCTGTTCGTTTGTGCCACGCCACTGCAGCAATTCGTTCTGCAGCAGTGCTTTTTGTTCTTCCATTGCAAGCGCCGAATGAGCAACAACAAATTCGCGCAGCCGTTTTACCATATATTTTTTCCCTTCGGGGCCGCCAAACTGGTCTTCAAATCCATCGCTCAGCAGGTAAATACGGTCGCCTTTTTCGAGCCTGAATACCTGGTTGGTAAACGGCTCCATGCGGCGGTGAATGGCCAGTGGCATACGGTCGGGTTTCAGCTCGGTAATGCTGCTGCCTTCGCCATTACTCCTCACTATCCAGCACGGATTGTTGGCCCCGGCAAACTGCATTTCGAGCGTTACGGTATCAACTGCACACAGCGATATATCCATGCCATCTTTCTGTTCGCCCTCAAGGCCTTTCTGCTTCAGCGAATGAATGATGTTTTCCCTCATCCATTCCAGAACATGGCTGGCCTGCGTGATGCTTTGGTTGTGAACTGCTTCATTCAGCAGCGAAATACCCAGCATGCTCATAAAGGCACCCGGAACACCATGACCGGTGCAGTCGGCAACGCAAAAAACCTGCATCTGTCCAACCCTGGCAGCCCAGTAAAAATCGCCCGAAACAACATCACGCGGCAGGAACAAAATGAAATGTTCACCCAATATCTGAAACATTTCATCAGGCGAAGGTAACATAACGCCCTGGATACGGCTTGCATAACGGATGCTTGAAGTGAGTTCGCCATGAATTTCTTCGATCTGTTTTTTCTGCTCCATCACCATGTCGCGCTGTCGTTCAATCTCGTCACGCTGGGCTTCTATCTCGTCACGCTGGGCACGTATTTCTTCGTTGGCTTCGCTGAGCAGTACATTTTTCTCGGTGATAATCTGGTTGGCTTTCTTTTTCTGCAGAAAACTGCGGTAAACCACCAAAACCAGCAACAACAGCAATGCCGAGCCAATGATAAAAAGGTTTCGCTGCGCCTGTTTGCGGCTTATATCGGCCTGTTGCTTATCAATGGTGAGTTTTTGCTTTTCAATTTCCTGTTGTTTTTTCTCGGTCTGGTATTTGGTTTCCATTTCGGTAAGGGCTTTGGTTTTTTCCTGGCTAAAAATACTATCTTTCAGCTCGATAACCGTTTGTGCATATTTCAGTGCGTCTTTATAATTACCCAAATCATAACAGATATCTTTCAGGTTCATCGAAACATCAAGTTTTCTCTCCAGCAGTCCAATGGTATCGGCAATTTCATATCCCTGTAAAGCATATTTCAATGCTTTTTTCAATAATTCAATTCTGACTTTCTCGTCTTTTTCCAGTTTTGATTGTTTATGATAAATATATGACAAGTTGTTAAAAACGAGTCCCTTATCATCAATGGTAATTTCATTGAACGATAAAGTTTCAACCAGCATTTTTTCAGCCAGGTCATATTTTGATTGACTCACATATACATTACTTATATTCGTCATGCAATCAATTATATCAGCAGGGGAATTTAGCGAAATATATATATCCTTTGCAGAATGGAATGCAGTTAAAGCACTATCATACAATCTCCTTTCATTATAACAAATGCCAATATTAACCAAAGTGGTGGCAGATTTCTGAAGATTATTAAGTTGTTGAAACATTTGATTTGCCCTTTTAAAATAAAAAATTGCCTGTTCAAGGTTTCCCATCTGCTTGTGTACCGTGCCGAGATTATTCAACGAAGACGCCATCGATGGCAGATTGTTATTTTCTTCATGAATCCGCAAAGCGGCCTGAAAATATTGAAATGCATTTAATAAATTTGATTTTCTCAGATAAATAACACCGATATTATTGTTCATTGTTGCTACCCTTCCCATCATATTATTCCGTTGAAAATATTGCCGGGCTTTCAGATAATATAGTAAGGAATTATCATAATCATTTTTATGCATAAATACCAATCCTAAATTTGCTGTTTTTAGGTACATGGCATTACTGTCCCCGATAACTGAATCAATATAATATGCCTGTTTTATGTAGCAAACAGCGGTATCGTACTGACTGTGATACAGCATTAATACCCCTTTGTTGCCGTATGACTTTGATAAGCCTTTCTGAATTTTCACTCCCAGTTTTTTATTTTTTTTCGACGCCAGGGATTTAAAACTTTCTATGGCCCTGTTATAATTTTCCAGGGCATCTTTAAAGTTGCCCAAATCTACCTGTGCTACTCCAAGGCATTGCAATGCAAGTGCTTTGAAATAAGCATAATAAATGTCATCAGGTTTTATATTGGCAATTTCAATGGTCTGTTGGAAATATCTTGCTGCAGAATCGGGAAAATTATCCTCAACTAAGGAGCCAATGTCGGTTAGTAATCTCATTTTTAATGTATCGATTTTAGCTGAATTCAACAACTGAATTAAGCTATCGGTATTTTTACCGGTGACAGCATTTAATCTGCTTAGGATGGAAAAAATACAGAATGCCAGAAAAAAAACATTCCTCATATAGCTAATTTTAAATTTTTACACCCAAAATCGTCACATCATCCACCTGTTCGTTTGTGCCACGCCACTGCAGCAATTCGTTCTGCAGCAGTGCTTTTTGTTCTTCCATTGCAAGCGCCGAATGAGCAACAACAAATTCGCGCAGCCGTTTTACCATATATTTTTTCCCTTCGGGGCCGCCAAACTGGTCTTCAAATCCATCGCTCAGCAGGTAAATACGGTCGCCTTTTTCGAGCCTGAATACCTGGTTGGTAAACGGCTCCATGCGGCGGTGAATGGCCAGTGGCATACGGTCGGGTTTCAGCTCGGTAATGCTGCTGCCTTCGCCATTACTCCTCACTATCCAGCACGGATTGTTGGCCCCGGCAAACTGCATTTCGAGCGTTACGGTATCAACTGCACACAGCGATATATCCATGCCATCTTTCTGTTCGCCCTCAAGGCCTTTCTGCTTCAGCGAATGAATGATGTTTTCCCTCATCCATTCCAGAACATGGCTGGCCTGCGTGATGCTTTGGTTGTGAACTGCTTCATTCAGCAGCGAAATACCCAGCATGCTCATAAAGGCACCCGGAACACCATGACCGGTGCAGTCGGCAACGCAAAAAACCTGCATCTGTCCAACCCTGGCAGCCCAGTAAAAATCGCCCGAAACAACATCACGCGGCAGGAACAAAATGAAATGTTCACCCAATATCTGAAACATTTCATCAGGCGAAGGTAACATAACGCCCTGGATACGGCTTGCATAACGGATGCTTGAAGTGAGTTCGCCATGAATTTCTTCGATCTGTTTTTTCTGCTCCATCACCATGTCGCGCTGTCGTTCAATCTCGTCACGCTGGGCTTCTATCTCGTCACGCTGGGCACGTATTTCTTCGTTGGCTTCGCTGAGCAGTACATTTTTCTCGGTGATAATCTGGTTGGCTTTCTTTTTCTGCAGAAAACTGCGGTAAACCACCAAAACCAGCAACAACAGCAATGCCGAGCCAATGATAAAAAGGTTTCGCTGCGCCTGTTTGCGGCTTATATCGGCCTGTTGCTTATCAATGGTGAGTTTTTGCTTTTCAATTTCCTGTTGTTTTTTCTCGGTCTGGTATTTGGTTTCCATTTCGGTAAGGGCTTTGGTTTTTTCTTCCTTAAAAATGGAGTCTTTGGTTTCGATAAAAATATTGGCATACTTAAGTGCTTCACGATAATTGCCCAGCAATGAATAGGCTTTTATCAGATGAGCTGACACCTCATTCTGCATGGCAACAGCTCCGATCTGCAGAGAAAGATTGTACGATTTTTTTCCGTATTCAATAGCTTTGTTCAGGTTTTCTGCGACCATGCCATCTTTTTTCTTTTTTGCCAGTTGAATGTAATAATCTGATAAAGAACTATATATCATTGCAATACCATGCTGGTCGCCCATCTCTTCAACCAAACAAAGCGATTTTGAATAATTTTCGATGGCCTGGATATAATTGCTCCTGTTTGCTTCTACCAAACCGATATTGAGGTATAAATCGGCCATTTGCTTTTTATTGCTCGTTTTTTTTGCAATTTCAAGCGATTTAGAATAATATTCAATGGCTTTGTCAGGATCCCCTTTACTGTCGTATACATTTCCAAGGTTATTAAGGCATGCAGATATTTTTGCTTTATCATCAACCTGAACCATCAGTTCCAGGGCATGATTAAAATATTCGATGGCCTTGTCCCAGTTTTGCTGATAAGCCTGAATATTTCCTATGTTGATGTAACAATTCGACATCTCTGTTTTCTGGCCAAGCTCTTCTGATATTTTTAATGATCTGAAATAAAAATCTACAGCTTTTTCGAAATTACCCTTGAAATAATATACATTTCCCAGGTTGTTGAGCGTGATGGCCTCCTGTTGTTTATTCCCTGTAATTCTGGCAAATTCAGCAGATTTGGTGAGATATTCAGCTGCCTGGTCGTAATCACCTTTTCGAATAGATGCCCAACCAACATTATTGAAACGTGCCGACATTTCAGTTGTATCGTTGATTTTTGCCGATATTTCCGCTGCTTTTATAAACCATTCAATGGCCAGGTCATAATTGGCCTGTTGCATATATATTACCCCAATTCCGGTATGACAAAAGGCAACTTCTTTCAGTTCGTCAAGGTCTTCCCATATTTCCGAAGCATTGGTATAGTTCTCCATCGCCTGTTCGAACTGCCCTTTTTTACGTAGGATTAAGGCGGTCTTAACCAGAGAATTTGCCTGAAACTTTTGGAGATTTTTTGTTTTAGCCAAATCCCTGCACCTGGCATAATATGACAATGCCGAATCGGGCATACTGGCCGCATAAGCCGTACCCAATTCAAGCAAAGCCCTGCAGATTGTGGTATCGGTCTTAGCCTGTTGTAATATCTCCTGCAACGAGTCGATGGTATTTTTGCTGTTATTTCCAGGAGATGGGTAAAAAGTACCCAAAATCAACAAGCTGGCGAGCAGGCAAATTACCAAATATTCAGTGTTATTTTTCATTATATTGCAATGATGAGCGGTTGATATTATGATTTAAATTTTTATGCCTAAAATGGTTACATCATCAATCTGTGGGTTTGTTCCTTTCCAGTTTTCAAAATAATTTTCAAGCTGTTGCTTTTGCTCTCCCATAGTCAGGTGAATACTTGCAATCAACAATTCCCTGAAGTGTTTCATCTGAATTTTTTTATTCCATTCACCTCCGGGCTGGTCGGTATAACCATCGGTAAAAAGGTACACCTTGTCGCCGGGCTGAAGCTGAATTTCCTGCATTTTAAACGGCTGCATATGGTGATGTATGGCAACCGGCATCAGGTTTGGTTTAAGTTCAATAAATGCTGTACCATTCAATTGGCTGAAGATCCAACAGGGATTCATAGCGCCAGAAAACTGTAATTGCAATGTCCGGGTGTTAAGCATACATAAAGCGATGTCGAGACCGTCTTTATGTTCGCCACGTATGCCTTTCTGCTGGAGGGCCTGAATAATTTTATCGCGCAAAGTGGCAAGAAAAGAAGCAGGATTGCAAGCTTCTTTATTGGTTATCATATCGTTCAGAAACGAGATGCCAAGCATGCTCATCAATGCACCGGTTACACCATGCCCTGTACAATCGGCAACACAAAAAGCAATCGTCTCTTCTGAGAGTCTGGCTGCCCAGTAAAAATCGCCCGAAACACCATCACGTGGTTTAAAAAGAATAAAATGTTCTTTAAAATATTGATTGAGCAAGGATGAATCGGGGAGAAGGGTATTCTGGATTTGTCTTGCATATTCAATATTAGACGTAAGTGCCTGATGGATAGTTTCGATTTGTTGTTTTTGTTTCATCACCAGATCCCTTTGCGCTTCAATTTCATCGCGTTGGGTAGTAATTTCTTCCTTTTGTTGTATAATCTCGGCGTTTTGCTGTGATAATAGCAGGTTTGCCACTTTTTTGCCGCGATAAAGGCGCAGAGCCGTTATAAACAGGATGGCTATGATCAGGAATCCGGCACCAAGAATATAAATGACAGCCAATTGCAATTTTTTCTGCTGATTCAGATTAAAGATCTCACTTTCTTTTTTTTCTGTTTCGTATTTGGTTTTCAATTCCTCAATAGTATTGATTTTTTCGTGGTCAAGCATCTGAAATTTCTTTTCAACACTTAACCGGAAATAATCATAAGCATTTTTAAAATCACCCATTTTATAGCAGGTTGTCGACATTACTTCGAGAATATTGTTTTCCATGTCGGTATTTCCACCCTGGTTTGCATATTTTAATGCCCTGCCGAGGTAAATGAGCGATAACTGATATTTTTCTTTTTTTGCATACAGTTCACCAATGGTGTAAAGGATATCTCCCATTCCTCCAGGCATCTCGTTTTTTTCGTAAAAGGCAAGCACCATTTTTGCTGTACGGAGGGCCTCATCATAACGTCCGAGTACACCCAGCACCCAGCTTATACCCGTATTGGTTTTTGCCATCTCATGTTCAAAGTTTGTATTTTTTAATAATTGGGATGACTTGTAAAAAAAATACAATGCCGTATCGGGGTTGTAAGTATTGATATTAATGTTGTCTGTAAAAAGCCACCCAAGTTCCCTGGCTGCAGCGGCCTTTCCTTTTATATTTCCGGAGATACTGAAAAGAGAATCAGCCATACAGAAAGCATTGATTGATTTGGGGAAATTTTCGGGGCCGTAATTACGGTAGGTTCTTCCGAGCGAGATCTGCAGATAACCAATACGGTCGGGTTGGTCAAGTTTTTCATAGACCGAAAGTGCACTCAGAAAACAGCTAAGGCTTGAGGCATAATCTCCTGTATTATAGAGTTCTACTCCTTTGCGTGTAACGGCGTAAGCCAGCTTTTCCCAATAGAAGGATCTGTTGGCTGAATCATCTTCATTTTCCAGGGCAGATTCAAGAAGGGCAACAGCATGCTGGAAAAGCGGAAGGGCTGAATCGGGCATATTCTGGTTGTATGCCTCGGCTTTGTGTATCAACGAATCTAAACGGTTTATGAGCAAAGAATCAACCTTTGGGTATGCATCCCTGATAAAAAGCCATAGTAAAACAAAAGCAACAAAAAATTTAAACATTTTATAACAATGTTTTTTTCACTTGAAATATAAAGCAATTTTTTGAAAAATTATGCAATGGTTGTAAAAACCTGTTTTTCCCCCGAATATGTAGAATAAATGAAGCCTGAAACATGATAGAATTTACATGGATATAACGATAATGTTGCAGAAAAAGAACAGAAAAAGTTCTTTACAATGTTACCCCCTTTCCGGCAGACAAACCTGAACCAATCCACCTTTTAATTCTGTAAATGTTAAATCATAACATCATTATTTTTTTTACAGTATGGTTCTGAGCAGGTTATAATTTTTTTGACAGAAACATTTTTAACCACTTTATATTTTGTATTTTTGTTGGCTCAATTAAAATTCGTTTTTATTGTTTTTTAATTGCTAACTTGTTATTAGAAAATATTTTATTGTTATGTCAAAAGTAATTGCCATTTCGAACCAGAAAGGTGGCGTAGGTAAAACAACCACAGCCATCAACCTTGCAGCCAGCCTGGCAGTACTCGAGAAAAAAGTGCTTATTGTGGATGCCGATCCACAGGCAAACGCTACCTCGGGTCTGGGTTTTGATATCCGCAACATCAAGACCAGCATTTACGAATGCATTATAGACCAGGTTAAACCACAGGACATTATTTTGAAAAGTGAAATAGAAGGACTTCATATCATCCCTTCCAACATCGACCTGGTGGGCGCCGAAATTGAAATGCTCAATATGCCCAATCGCGAAAAAATGATGAAAATTGTGGTAGATAAAGTGAAAAATGATTATGATTTTGTGCTCATTGATTGTTCACCATCACTCGGGCTGATTACCGTCAATGCACTTACCGCGGCCGATTCGGTGATGATACCCGTACAATGCGAATATTTTGCCCTTGAAGGCCTTGGTAAATTGCTAAATACCATTAAAATAATCCAGGGCAGGCTCAACCCGGCCCTTGAAATTGAAGGATTTTTACTGACCATGTACGACTCACGCCTTAACCTTTCAAACCAGGTGGTGGAAGAAGTGAAAAAGCATTTTGAACAAATGGTTTTTCAAACCCTGATTGGGCGTAATGTTAAACTTGGTGAGGCTCCGAGCTACGGTAAACCCATTATTCTGTACGATGCCAATTCAATCGGATCGCAGAATTACCTCAACCTGGCACGTGAAATATTGCAGAACAATCACATGACCATGATTCCGAACGAAGAAAAAATTATTGAATAATATTAAATTTTAAGACAGTGGCGAAAAAAGTTGTTTTGGGTCGTGGGCTGGGTGTTCTGATGGGCGAAGCCTCCGATGTTGAAAAACCAGTGTTTGAAAATACCAACCAGATTGATATTGAACTTATTGATCTTAATCCCGATCAACCCCGTAAGCACTTCGATGAAGATTCGCTTGAAGAACTTGCTGTTTCTATAAAGAACCTCGGTGTAATTCAACCCGTTACGGTTCACCGTCTCGATAATGGCCGTTATCGGCTCATTGCCGGCGAACGGCGTTTTAAAGCCTCAAAAATGGCAGGACTGACACAGATACCTGCTTTTGTGCGTGACAATACCGACCAGAACCTGCTCGAAATAGCGCTGGTCGAAAATATTCACCGCGAAGACCTTGATCCTATTGAAATTGCCGTCAGTTACCAGCGCCTGATTGATGAAATTAGCCTGACACAGGAACAACTGAGTGAACGAATAGGTAAAAAACGCGCTACCATTGCCAACTACCTGCGCCTGCTGAAATTGCCACCCGAAATGCAGTTTGCACTGCGTACCCGCAAAATTACCATGGGTCATGCCAAAGCCCTTTTAGGGGTTGAGGATGAGCAGAAACAACTCGATCTTTTTGTGCAAACCATTGAAAATGACTTATCGGTAAGAAAAACCGAAGAACTGGTACAACTGGCACAAACACCCCCTTTGTTTGAACCGGAAATCAATACCGAAGTCTCTAACGATGGAACACCTGTGACAGAGAGCAAATCCCGGCAAAATTCAAATCCTTATGAAGGATTGCAAACCCAGTTGTCGGCTTTTCTGGGATCAAAAGTGGAATTTAAAGTTCAGCCCAAAGGTAACGGGAAAATCATTATTGAATTTAAATCAAATGACGAACTGGAGCATCTGCTCAACCTTTTCGACCAACTTAAATAATAACGGTTTGGCAACTATTGCTGATGTTAATATTTTTTTAAAATTATTTTTTACAGTCGTATTATTTGTTGTTTTCTCTGTAATACCGGCAGGTAATGCCTATGCACAGGCAGAAAAGCCCGACTCACTAAAAACCAGCCATTCGGCAGTAGCAGCCACCCTGCTGTCAACTTTTATCCCGGGTGCCGGGCAGGTTTATAACCACAAATACTGGAAAGTTCCCATCATTTATGCCGGAGCTGCCACCATGATCTATTTCGTTGGGTACAACCAGAAATATTATCTTGAATTTAAACAGGCATATTCCTATCGTATTGATAATGACACAACTACAATAGATGCATATCCCTGGGCTACCAAAGAAAGCCTTCAACATCAGAAAGACCGGTGGAGACGTTACCGCGATATGAACCTGATAGGACTGGGCATTTTATATATGCTTAATATCATCGATGCCAACGTTGATGCACATTTTTTCAATTATGAAATTAATGACGATCTGAGTATCAGGGTTGAACCCCTATTGATTTGTAAAGAAAAACTGCTAACTTTGCAAAATCCGGCACCATTGGGCATTACCGTCCGGTTTACTTTTTAAATTGACTGATCATGAGATATTTATCTATATTGCTGATAATCTGTGCTTCACTAAATCTTTCAGCTCACACATCCTTTTGGGCCGATAAAAACCCCGACGATACGGTACCCAAACCTGCACAACAGGTTAATATGACTTTTTCCGATAATGTTGATAGTTTATTGAATCTTTGGTTCCTGCAGCAATATTCTCCTGAAAACGACAGCGGGTTTGTTGTAACAGAATTCACCGATTCTATCATTCCTGATTTCCCCGATTCGGTGTATATACAGCGGCTGCGTGACCTTAATTCGTGTATTCCTTTGTCATTCAACAGGGTAGTACGGAATTACATCAATCTCTACACACAGAAAAAGCGTGAACTTGTTGAAAATATGCTGGGAATTCAGGATTATTACCTTCCAGTTTTTGAAGAAATTCTCGATGCCAACCAGATGCCGCTCGAACTGAAATATATGCCGGTGATCGAATCGGCATTAAATCCCAATGCAGTGTCGCGGGCAGGAGCAACGGGTATATGGCAATTTATGTACGGAACAGGAAAATTGTATAAACTCGAAATCAATTCATGGGTCGACGACCGGCGCGATCCGCTGAAAGCCAGCCTTGCAGCAGTAAATTTTATGAAAGACCTGTATGCCATCTATCAGGACTGGATACTGGTTGTAGCTGCCTATAACTGCGGACCGGGCAGTGTAAATAAAGCCATCAGGCGGTCACATGGCAAAAAAGATTACTGGGAAATTTATTATCATCTGCCCCGCGAAACACGCGGATATATCCCTGCTTTTATTGCAGCAAATTATGTCATGAATTATTACCCCGAACATAAATTAGTACCCCGTAAACCAGAAAATCTGCCGGTATTCTGCGATACCATCCATATACACGAACAGCTTCACCTGAAACAGGTAAGCGAAGTGCTGAACATCCCGATGGAAGTGATTCATAAACTTAATCCGCAATACAGACGCGATGTTATTCCTGGGGTTAACGGAAAGAGTTATGTATTACGCCTTCCGGCCGATCAGGTAAACCGGTATATTGACCTGGAAGATTCGATCCTCAATTATAAAGACAGCATTTTTTTCGATCCGGCTATCCTGAGCAGAACACCCTCACGCTACAGCGATTATATACCCAATCCACCCACAAAAGATCATGCCAAAGTTTTCTATACAGTCAAACAGGGCGATAACCTGGGGTATATTGCCCAATGGTTTAATGTCAGCCTGGCCGACCTGAAATACTGGAACAGAATCCGCCGCAATATTATTCATGAGGGAAGGCAACTGGTAATTTATGTTCCAAAAGCCAAAGCATCGTATTACGGTGAATTTGATAAAATGTCGTTCGACGATAAACGCAAAGCCACCGGCAAACCTGTTGTTGTTCCGGCAAATACTGCAAAAAATACGATACAGCCCGATACGATTGATGATGGTTATATTTATTATACCGTGAAATCGGGCGATACCATCTGGGGCATTGCACAAAAGTACGAAGGTGTTACCAATCACGATATTATGCAGTTAAACGGCCTTATGTCGGCCAGGAGCATTTACCCCGGCCAAAAACTTAGGATTAAACGTAAAGCATAATTTTTCAGCTTTTTGAAACCTATTTATTTGTTATTTTTTTCTGTACCATTTATGATGAATTTAGAACTCAGCGAACAGGAAATTATTCGCAGGCAATCGCTTGCCGAACTGAACCAACTGGGCATCAATGCATATCCTGCCCAGACATTTGAGGTAAATGCCACCACCAAAGCCATCACCGAAGGATTTAAACCCGGCGATACACATTTTCAGAACGTAAGCCTGGCCGGCCGCATCATGACGAGACGCATTATGGGAAATGCTTCGTTTGCAGAAATACAGGACCAGCATGGCCGCATACAGATTTACATCCGTCGCGATGATATTTGCGCGGGCGAGGATAAAACTTTATACAATACGGTTTTTAAAAAACTGCTTGATATCGGCGATATTATCGGCATTAAAGGTTTTGCATTCTACACCCAGACCGGCGAGCTTTCCATTCATGTGCAACAGCTCACCGTGTTGTCAAAATCGCTCAGGCCTTTGCCCATAGTGAAAGAAAAAGACGGACAACTTTTCGATGCTTTTACCGACCCTGAACAGCGTTACCGCATGCGTTATGTCGACCTGATTGTAAACCCGCATATTAAAGATACTTTTATAAAACGTACGCAGCTGATCAATTCCATGCGCGAATACCTCAACCAGCGGAGTTACCTTGAAGTCGAAACGCCTGTTTTACAGCCTGTTTATGGTGGTGCTGCGGCAAGGCCTTTTAAAACTTTTCACAATACCCACAACCAGGATTTGTACCTCCGGATAGCCAATGAATTATACCTGAAAAGACTTATTGTTGGTGGATTTGATGGTGTTTATGAATTTTCGAAAGATTTCCGCAACGAAGGCATGGATCGTTTCCATAATCCTGAATTTACCCAAATTGAATTGTATGTTGCTTACAAAGATTATATCTGGATGATGGAACTTGTTGAAGAAATGGTCGAAAAAACAGCCATCGACCTTCACGGCAGCACCCGGGTTAAAGTTGGTGACCAGATTATTGATTTTAAACGGCCATGGAAAAGATTTACCATGTTTGAAGTAATTCAGCATTTTACAGGGATAGATATCTCAGCTTATGATGAACATCAATTGCTGGAAACCTGCAAAAAGCTGAATATTGAAGTTGACGCTACCATGGGAAAAGGCAAACTTATCGACCAGATTTTTGGCAACTGCTGCGAACCTAAACTGATTCAGCCAACTTTTATTACCGATTACCCCGTCGAAATGTCACCACTGGCCAAGAAACACAGGTCGAAACCCGGGCTGGTAGAACGGTTTGAAGGTATCTGCAACGGCAAGGAGATTTGCAACGCCTACAGCGAGCTGAACGACCCCATCGACCAGCGCGACCGTTTTGAACAACAGCTTTTGCTCGGAAAACGAGGCGACCAGGAAGCTATGATGCTCGATGAAGATTTTCTGAAGGCCCTTGAATTCGGAATGCCTCCTACAGCTGGCCTTGGTATCGGAATTGACCGCCTTTGCATGATTTTGACCAACAGCGATTCGATACAGGATGTGTTGTTTTTTCCACAAATGAGGCCTGAAAAAAGAATCGTGATTGACGAACCTGAAAAATATACTGCCCTTGGAATTGCTGCTGAATGGGTTCCGGTGCTGCAGAAAATGGGTTATCTTACTGCAGGAAGCCTTAAAGGGCTCAATCCCAATAAACTTTTCCAGGATATGTGCGGCATGAACAAAAAACATAAACTGAACCTGAAAAATCCTGCACCCGATGAGGTGAAACAATGGGTAAATGCTTAGCATGAACGACAATTGCAGAATGAAATAACCAATTCACACATGGCTATAGCGGAATGCTGATCAATCCGGAAAAAAACAAAAATGCCTTTATACTTTTTATGCTTAACCATTATGTAATTGAGAAAAGAGCAGGTCACCCTGCCCTTTTTTTATTGTTTATCCTTATTCCGTTACCGAAAGCCTTGCTTCGGCAGCTTTGGTTGCGTTTACAAATACAGTGACATTGAAAATTCCTGTACCTAATTGTGTTTTTCCGGTGGTCAGGGTGTTTG
>CAZLJX010000044.1:0-23772 GCA_964559985.1 uncultured Bacteroidales bacterium | reverse complement strand
CGTTACCGGAAATACCATCGGAAGCCTGAGTGCAAATGATGCTATTAAAGTTACACATTCAAGTTCAACGCCTAACAATATTGTAATTGGTATTTGTGTTAGCCTTTCATCTACTTCTCCTACAATTAATATTAAAAATAACAATATTGGAGGTCTAACCGGGTTAGGTACAACAGCTGGTTTAGCAAGCTACGTAAAAGGGATAATAATTTCAGGCACAGGTACTCCAACAATAATGGTTTCAGAAAATACTATCGGAGGCACCAATGGCAATGGCCAGCTTACAGCCGGTGATGGAACATCTACAACGGGTATTCATAATGTAATTGGTTTAGATATTTCATGCACAGGTAATGTTACCCTCAGTAATAACGTTATTCGCAGCCTGATAGCTAATTCTACTTCGGCAGCAACTATTCTGGCAGGGATTAAAAACGCGCCAACCCTGCTTACCGAGCGTAACCTGATTTATAACCTGGTGAGTACCAATGCCAATGCCTTGGTTTATGGTATTTATCTTACTACCGGAACCAATTCGGTGGTACGCAACAATATGATACGCCTTGGTTATACCACCACCGGTGCTGATATGACCACGGCCAATGTATATGGTATTTATAAGTTAGGAGGCACAAACCAATATTATTATCACAACAGTGTGTATATTGGTGGTACAGGTGTAGCCTCCGGATCGAGTTATGCCATGCGTGGTGCTGCCTCAGGCGATGAAGTTAAAAACAATATTTTTGTCAATGCCCGTTCAAACGGAGCTGGCGTTGGCAAACACTACTGCAATTACTCAGGCGGAGCTTCCACCACCGATTTTAACCTGCTTTATGCGCCCGGAACCGGCGGATGGATAGGATATTCAACGACCGATAATGACTGGGCAGGTTGGATTGCCATTTTTGATGCCCATGGCGTCAATGCCGATCCATTGTTTATTGATGCAACAGGTGCTGTTCCCGATCTGCATCTTTCCATGGGTTCTCCGGCCGATATGGTTGGCGATTATTCCAATCTTGGTGTTTTATACGATTTTGATAACCAGGATCGCGACCTGTTAACCCCTTATGATATTGGTGCCGACGCAGGCATATTTGATAATGTTGCTCCTACTGCTACCTATGACCCGTCAAACGGAACCAGTGGTGTTGCAGTGGGTGTTTCACCAACCATTACTTTTAATGAAGCTGTCCGCAGGGCATCGGATAATGCCACTTTAACAAACCTGAATGTGGCTACTACCATAGCACTGAAAAAATTGCCAGGAGTGACAGATGTTCCGTTCACGGCTACCTGGAATTCGGCATTAAAAACCATCAGCATTGCACCCGATGCTGCACTCGATGCTACTACCGAATATCAGATACAGGTAATTGATATTGAAGATATCAGTGGCAACGCCCTGGGTGGGGCAACTACTTCAAACTTTACCACCGGACTGGGAGATGTTACAGCACCACAGGTTACAGGTGCAGTGGTTCAGAATGCTGCTCCTGCCAACGTGGTTGTCAGCTTTGATGAAAATGTGAAACTTACCAGTGCTGCCGGTGTTACAATCACCGTAGCCGGAAGTGCTGCCACCATTGATTCTTATTCAGGAAGTAGCAGTTCTGCATTGACCTTCACACTCACTGCTCCTGTTCAGAGCCATCAGGCCGTTAAATTCGATTACAGCGGTGGCAATATTACCGATATTGTTGGTAATCCACTGGCTGATGTGGCTAATTATACCGTAACCAACAATGTGCTAAGCTCAGCCAAGAATTTCCTCACCTTTAATTTCCTGCGGACTGATAACCCGGCCCTGAGCGAGGATTATACCGGCACCATCGGAACAAACACAGTATCCTTCTCAGTTCCCAACTCCGTTGATGTTACTGCCCTGATTGCCAGTTTTACTGCTTCTGATTACATTCAGAGTATTAAAGTAAGCAGTACCGACCAGGAAAGTGGTGTCACCCCTAATAATTTTACCACTTCGGTTGTGTATACCATTATGGCCGAAGATGGGACCACCAAGAATTATACAGTAACGGTAACCAAATATTACAACTTACCCGTTTTGGAATCTGCATGGGCTTCTATTCCTCCGACTGGATGGAGTAAGGTTGGAACAGCCTGGTCATCATCTGCCACGGCATATGCTGCAGGTACTTCCCCTGAGTTAAAGCTATCATGGAGTGGTTGTGTTGCCAATGACAAGATGATTTCTCCTCCTATTAATACCCAAGGCCTTAGCAGTTTTAAACTTAAGTTTAAATACCTGCTCGATGATTATGGGGCTGGTGCCACTTTAAGGGTTCAGTCAAGTGCCGACAAGGTAACCTGGACCAATGAATCATGGTCGCTGGCTTCGGTTTCAAATACCAATGTCGGACCGTTTGATGTTAATATCGATATTGTTAATAATATTGGAAATATTACCTATGTTGCCTTTGTTATTCAGGGAACCCCAAGCCAGATTGATAACTGGTATATTGATAATGTTGAAATGTTTCTTCCTGCCGCTCCGACAGTTACTACTGCTTCAGTATCCGGAATTGCCCAAACCTCTGCAACCTGTGGCGGTAATGTTACCAATGATGGCGGAGCCACAGTAACAGAAAGAGGTGTATGCTGGAGTACATTATCTAATCCAACTACAGCCGATAACAAGACCATTGATGGAGCAGGAACAGGTACATTTGTAAGCAACATTACAGGACTGATAGCTGGAACCACCTACCATGTCAGGGCATATGCAACAAACAGCATCGGCACTTCTTATGGCGACGATGTTGAATTTACTACCTCTTCGGCACCTGTTGCACCGGTAATTGCATCCAACGATGCTTCAGGCATCAGCTTTGCTTCTGCAACCATTGGCGGCAATATCACCAGCAACGGCGGCGATGCTGTAACAGAAAGCGGTATTGTTTATTCCACCAGCCCCGATCCGCTGATTGGTGGTGGAGGAGTTATTAAAATTAATACCGATCCTTTGGTGGCAATGGGTAATTTTGATATCCCTCTTACCGGTCTGTCCAGTTTCACTACCTATTATTATAAGGCGTATGCTATTAATGGCATTGGAACAAGCTATGGTGTGGAAAAGAGCTTTACTACCCTATACCTGGTCAATACATTGCCTTTCACTGAATCAGCTTGGGCAACAGTCCCACCAACACAATGGTCAAAGGTAGGAAATGCCTGGTCATCATCAGCCACAACCTTTGCTTCAGGAGCATCACCGGAACTTAAATTAGACTGGAGCGGGGCTAATGATAATGATAAAATGATAACCCCTGCAATAAACACTGCTGGCTTAACTGCTATCAAAGTGTGCTTCAAATGGTTCCTTGATGCATATTCAATTGGTGCTACTTTAAAACTTCAGACAAGTACCGACAAAATTACCTGGCACGATGCCGGATGGAGTTATGCAACTACGGTTTCTAATAACGGAGCATCTGAAAGTGTTACTGTCACGATTGATCTTGGCACTGTTACATATTTTGCCTTTACCTTATCAGGAGATAACGAAGCTATTGATTACTGGTATATCGACGATGTGGTGATACGGAATGTTGAAACCAACAATAAACTGTCATCGCTGACCATCAATGCCGGAGCCATTGCATTAAGCCCGGGATTCGATGCTGACATTACCAGTTATACAGCCAATGCAGCAGCCGGAACAACCACAGTGAACATTGCAGGTACTGCTGCCGGAACCTATGCTGTTGTTAGCGGAAACACCGGTGTTGTAGCAGTAAGCGCTGGTCTTAACAACTTGACAGTAACCTGTACGGCCGAAAATGGCACACCTAAAAATTACACCATAGCACTTATTGTAGGTGCTTTAACTCCTGTGGGAAGCGGCAACTGGACTGACCCGGCTACGTGGGGAGGAATACTACCCGGACCGGGAACAAATATTACCATTGGTGCCGGAATTACCATTACAATTCCTTCTACAAAAGTGGGTAATTCCTGTAACGACCTGACCGTTGCCCCGCTGGCCAACCTGAATGTTGACGGCAGCCTGCATGTATTTGGCAATTTCCTTGTACAGAGCAATGCTACCGGCTCAGGCTCAGTGATCGACAAAGGCTCCATGGTGATTGACGGAACAAAATCCATTGAAATTTACATAGCCCAGAGCGATCGTTATTACTACATTTCAACACCTCTTACCGGCATCAACGCTTTGGTATTTGGAGATATTGCTGGCACCGAGCTGGTTTACAAACGCAATACCGCTTCAGCGGTATGGGAACGCATTACCACCAATGAAGCCTTAAACGTAGGACAGGGTTATGCTGTTAAACTCACCGGCGCTCCAAAAACCATCACCCTTACCGGTAGCGCTGTTACCACAGGCAACTTCAATCCTATGCTGGTCAATTCGGGCGACAAATGGAACCTGGTGGGTAACCCGTATCCATCGCCGGTTGACTGGGGAACAGGAGCCAGCCCTGTAGTCACTTTCAGCAATATACGCAACGTGGTTTATATCAAACACGGCGTTAACTTTGCATACTGGCTGCCCGAGAACAATGGCGGAGCCGGAGAATCGCTCAACGACGGATCGCGTTATATACCAGCCCACCAGGCCTACTGGATCAAAGTACTGGCCGATGGAGCAGCCATTAACCTTACCGACAACACAAGGGTACACAACGGCAACCTGTTGCTGAAAGAGCCTGAAGTATACAACCAGAAACTGCGTATCAAAGCCACCCGGGGCGAATACAGCGACGAAGCGCTGCTGGGTTTCAGTGCCGATGCCCAGGACTGGTCAGATAAGTACGATGCCGAGAAAATGTTTGCCATGGAAAATATCTGCCCGCAGATTTACATGATGGTAGAGAACGAGAAGATGGCCGTGGCCACGCATGCACCGTATACAGGCGTTTACCTGCAACCATTGTGCTTCAGGACAGGAGTATCAGGCCATTTCACCTATACCTTTACCGGCGCCGAAAGTTTTGGACCGTTGTCGGTATTATACCTGGAGGACAAATATGCCGGTAAAATCGTGAACATCAGCGAAAACCCGGTTTATGCCTTTGAAAGTGCCACGGGCGATTTCACCAATCGTTTTGTCATTCACATTTCAGATGGCACCTCGCATTACAATCCTTATGATCAGGGCAGTGCATCGGGTATTGATCTGAAATCGCTGCATGTAAAGGTTTACGGATATGGCAACCAGATCAATATCAAATGCGACAAGGCACTGAAAGCCACCGTTAAGGTATACAATCTGGTTGGCAGCGAGTTGCGCAGTGTTGAGATGAATGGTTCATTGCAGGCCATTGAGATGGAAACCCAGGGCACCTACATTGTGAAAGTAGTATCGGCCCAGGGCACCATGGTACAGAAAGTGAATGTTGATTAAATAACAGGAATAACCGGGCACTGAGCTTGTCGAGGTGTCCGGTTTATAAATACAAAAAAGTATGAAAACACAGAAAAGAAATAAAAAGGCCTACACCCGTCCGCGGGTAGAGAAGGTAAAGATAGACAAAGGGATATCGATGGTCATGCAGAGCGATCCTCCGGGCGATCCGGGCATGAAGCTGGGAAATCCGTTTAAGTAGCATCAATAAAAAAGGCTTGTCCACAGGGACAGGCCTTTTTTATTACCATTTTGCAGTATTATTGTTTATAAACCAATGCGTTGATGTTCATTCCGGCACCCACCGATGCAAACATGATAATATCACCTTCAGCAATGTTGTGTTCGCATTTTTCACCCTTTAAAATCATATCATACAGGGTTGGAATAGTAGCCACCGAGCTGTTGCCCAGTTCACGGATATTCATAGGCATAATTCCCTGAGGCATTTCCCTGATTTTAAATAATTTATAAAACCGTTGTACAATGGCTTCGTCCATTTTTTCATTGGCCTGGTGAATGATGATTTTTTTAAGCATATCAATCGGAACGCCTGATTTATCGAGAGCAACCTTCATGGCTGCAGGGACCTGCATTAAAGAATATTCATAAATTTTACGACCATTCATTTTGATATAGCGGATACGCGGATCGCTTTGCGGTGCGTTGGATTTTCCGATGTAAAGATAATTGGTTTCCTCACCTGCATGCGAAGCCATGGCAAAAGCAAGCACCCCTTTTTTCTCATCACTTTCCCGGGCATCAACAATGGTGGCACCGGCGCCATCGGCAAAAATCATGCAATCGCGGTCTGAACGGTCAATTACCCTCGAAAGGGTTTCGGCGCCAATAACAAGGCAGCGGCGTGCTAATCCTGATTGTATATAGGCATTGGCCTGGATAATTCCCTGAAGCCATCCCGGGCAACCGAAAAGAATATCGTATGGTATGCAATCCGGGTTTTTTATCCCCAGTTTATGTTTTACCCTTGAGGCAAGACTTGGAACGGTATCGGTCTGGATGGTTTCTTTGATAATATCGCCGAAATTATGGGCCAGGATAATCTGGTCAATGGTTTCCCTGTCAATCCCTGCGTCGGCAATGGCAGCTTCGGCAGCCTTTGCGGCCAGGTCCGATGCATGCTGCCCGTCTTCAGCCCAGCGGCGCTCATAGATTCCGGTTATCTCTTCAAATTTACGGATAATCTCAGCTCCTTCGCCTTCAATGGCCGATTCGTCTTTATCGAAAAACATGTATCGTATAAAATCTGAATTGGTCACTTTTACGTTTGGTACGCAACTTCCCGTGCCTGTGATAACGGTATTTAAAAATTTAGCCATGATGATAAGTCATTTGAAAGTATTATAATATGTTATTTTGTTGATTTATAGATTGAAATGTGCTAAAGAGTGGTATTTACCTGTTGGTTTTTAATTTATATATGAAAAAGCCGAAAGTTAAGGATTTTGTTCGCTGAAAAGATAAAAATGGAGGAATTTCTGGTAAAAACTTTTATAAATTATTGAAAATTAATGAATAAAAATATCCCTCATTTTGTAACCTGATTTTAACAGATCAATATTTTTTATTTGTAAAGGGTTAAAATATCCCGGTTATTTAAATTTACCATCGGGGGTAATAATGAGCAGCAAGGCATGATTCTGACGATTATTGTCGGGTTGAGCCAGGTTAACGGGCATATATATTTTCCCGCCACAGGCTATCCGGCCATCGCTTAACTGCATGGCAACCGAAAAATCTGAAGTTGAGGGTAAACTTTTCGGTGAATTTTTCAGAATCTGTGTATCGGGCAAGTCGTTCATGCCAAGCTGGTTTTCTGCAATGACTTCATACTTTTTATTAAAAATCATGTACTTTGCCTTGGTCAGAACATGGCCTTCGCTTACCAGCAGGTTCGATCCATAAATCATAAAATTGCCATCATTAAGGGCAATAATGCCATTGGCGCTGATATCCTGAAAAATGTTATAATCGGTATTGTCAGTGTCCTGATTCATTACAACAAGACGGGTTTCACAGGTTCCGGTTGATTCGCGCGAATAACCGCAAATGTAATACAAAACACCTGTTTCATCGGCACTGATACTCTGGCTGAAAAAATTGCCGGGTACAGTCAGTCCTTTTCTCCATAAAACATCCCCGTTTGCGTTTATTTTATAAACAATTGGCACATAAGTAGTAAGATCCTGGTTGTATTTTTTCCCCAGGATAATGGTATTTTTATCTTTGAGCCTCAGCAACTGGGTTGCTTCTTCATTATATTCCGAATTGATGTTTTTGTACCATATCTGTTCCCTGGTTACAAGGTTGATAAGATAGATTGAAATATTGTACAAATCGGCTTTTCCATAACGTGTTTCAGCGATAAGGGCTGTTTTGTCATCAATGTAAACAATATCGTTGAAAGCAGCACTGTATACCGAAAATTTTGATTCAATATTTTTCGATTTTCCTTCAGGAGTAATGGTATTGACGTATGAGGTAAATTTGTTGTTGTTTTGCAGGTTGCCATAAATATTGATATTCTGGTCAGGAAGAATGATCATTCTGTTAACATCAAACAAGTTCATGCCATCGATGCTTTTTTCAAAAAGTTTGTTCCCTTTTTTATCTACACGCATAAATCCTGGTTTTGAATTCTGAAATTTGTCATCACTCAGTTTGCTCAGCAGATAGATTTCTTTATTGGGAGCTTCATTCAGATAAACAATTTTATTGTTATTGAATTTGGCATCGGTGCTTGCATAGAAAAACAGGCCAACCTGGGCATTTGCCACTGTTATTTGCATTGCTATAAGCAACCAAATAAGCCATTTTTTGTCATTTCCCATAATTGAATGAAATTTGTAGGGTAAATTTATGAAAAAAAAATCAACATTCACAAATGGTCGGGCTATTTAAGCCATCATTGTAATCACATCTTGTGTTAATATGTTGATTTATTGATAAATACATCAAATCATTTTAAAATATCAGCCATGTCAATATGATTGCAATATCCAAAATATTAAGTTGTAATTGATTGATATTTCACTTTTTTACCACTTTTTCGACCCATTTTCTGGCATTGACAAAGGCTTCAATCCATGGAGTAGTTTCATCGTTTTTACGTTCCGGATGGTAATAAGGCCATTGCCATGGCAATACTGATCGTTCAATATGTGGCATCATGGCCAGGTGGCGGCCATCGGACGAACAAATAGCGGCGGTATCAAAATCACTGCCGTTTGGATTGGCCGGGTAAGTTGAAAAAGTATATTTAACCGGAATATGATACTGATCTTCAGCATAAGGCAATACAAATTTGCCTTCACCATGGGCTACCCAAACGCCCAGTGTTTTTCCTGCCAGCGTTTCAAGCATAATTGACTGGTTTGGTTGTATGGTAACATTTACAAATCCCGATTCAAATTTATGCGACTGGTTGTGTTCCATGCGTGGTTTGTGCTGGTGTATGGGGTTAACCAGCCCAAGTTCAATCATTAGCTGGCAGCCATTGCAGATGCCAAGGCTGATGGTATCGTGCCGGGCATAAAAATTTTCCAGCGCCCGGGCAGCTGCCGGGTTAAACAGGAAAGCGCCAGCCCATCCTTTGGCCGAGCCCAATACATCGGAGTTGGAAAAACCTCCGACAAAAACAATGAAATGAATATCTTCCAAAGTTTCTCTGCCACTGATAAGGTCGGTCATGTGTACATCTTTAACGTCAAAACCGGCCAGATGCATCGAAAAAGCCATTTCGCGATCACCGTTCACACCTTTTTCCCTGATTATTGCAGCTTTAAGGCCTGTAGGTGATATACGTACGGGCTGTATCTGATAAGATGAAAATTTTCCATCAAAACTTCCGAATTCGTATTGCAATACATGGTTTTTGTAATTTTCAAATCGCTCATAAGCTTGTTTTTCACCGCTCTGGCAAATGTCCATCCGGTAAGAAGTATAAAACCATTTATCGCGCAATGAGGGAATATCCAATTCAGCTTGCCAGTCATTATGTTGCATAAAAATTTTTGTACCTCGGCAGGTTTTCCCCAACAGGGCATATTCAACGCCTGATTTTTCCAGATACTGTGTTACTTTAACTAATTCGGCAACCTGGATGAGTATTCCGGGGTTTTCGTTGAATAATACTTTCACCGTGTCATTCTCTTTAAGTGGGTCAAATTGGAGATGCAGACCAATTCCCGGTGATGCAAAACACATCTCAAGAAGCGAAGTAATAAGCCCTCCCGATGAGATGTCGTGTCCGGCAAGAATCCATTTTTCGGAAACAAGATGCTGAACTGCTCCGAAAGTTTTAATAAAATATTCCGGATGGATAATGTCAGGTGTTTCTCCGCCAATAAATCCTGAAAGTTGTGAAAAACTGCTTCCTCCCAGGCCGAATGGTTTTGAGCCGAAATGAATATAAAGCAGCGTTGATTCCGCAACCGGCTTAAGGTCAGGTGTTACAGCGAGCCTGAAATCGTTCACCTGTGCTACAGTTGAAATGATTACTGTTCCAGGAGCTTTCACTTTGCTGCCGTCGGGATATTTTTGGGTCATACTCAGCGAGTCTTTTCCGGTCGGGATATTTATGCTGAGTTGAATGGCAAAATCGCTGGCAGCTTTTACAGCCTGGTACAATCTTACATCTTCTCCCGGGTTTTTGGAGGGCCACATCCAGTTGGCACTCAGCGAAACGCCTTTCAGGCCATATTCGAGGGGTGCAAAAACAAGGTTGGTAAGGGCTTCAGCAATGGCCAGCCTTGAACCTTTTGCCGGATCGTTCAGGGCAGCAACCGGTGCATGGCCAAGAGAAGTGGCAATACCTTTAAAAGAAGTATAATCAAGCGCAACAATGGCACAATTGTTCAGCGGAAGTTGCAGGCTCCCCGTGGCTTGCTGCATGGCAATGCGCCCTGTAACCGAACGGTCAACCTTGTTGGTAAGCCAGTCCTTACATGCAACCGACTCAAGTTGCAATATTTCAGTGATATAGGTACTAATTTGATCTTTCTGGTAAACAGGTTCTTTAAAAACGATTTTTTCGTCTTTATCAGCCATGATTGAAACCGGTGGATTGCCAAAAAAATCAGATAACTGAAGATCGATGGGAGCCTTCTGGTTTTTTTCGTCGGAAAAAGTCAGGCGGTGGTCACCGGTAATATGGCCAACCTGGTATAAAGGCGCACGTTCGCGCTGAGCTATATCTGTAATAAGCTGTATATCGCCAGGATGAACTATCAATCCCATGCGTTCCTGTGATTCATTACCGGCAATTTCTTTTACCGAAAGGGTAGGATCGCCAACCGGAAGCTTTCTGATCTCAATAATTCCTCCGGTTTCCTCTACCAGTTCAGAAAGGCAGTTCAGGTGGCCGCCTGCACCGTGATCATGAATGGAAACAACCGGATTGACGTCAGATTCTGACATAGCCCTGATTACATTGGCCACCCTTTTCTGCATCTCCGGGTTAGACCGCTGAACAGCGTTCAGTTCAATAGCATTGTTATATTCGCCGGTTGCTACCGACGATACAGTGCCACCACCCATACCAATCCGGTAATTATCGCCACCCATCACAATGATGATATCATCGCGGGAAGGTTTTTCTTTGTTGCTGTCTTTCAGGCGGGCATAACCCACCCCTCCGGCAAGCATAATGACTTTGTCGTATCCGTAAAATTCGTCATTTTCAATATGTTCAAAAGTAAGCAAACTGCCACAGATCAACGGTTGACCGAATTTATTGCCAAAATCGCTGGCTCCGTTCGATGCCTTGATCAGTATTTCAAGGGGATTCTGGTATAGCCACGGACGGGCGTGGGTGTATTTTTCAAATATTCTCCCGGCTATTGTACGCGGATACGATGTCATATAAACCGCTGTTCCTGCCAGCGGAATTCCGGCTTTGCCTCCTGCCATACGGTCGCGTATTTCTCCGCCGGTACCTGTAGCAGCACCATTAAAGGGTTCAACCGTAGTAGGAAAATTGTGGGTTTCAGCTTTTAACGAAATAACCGATTGGATGGGTTTTAGGTTGAAAAAGTCTGGTTTGTTTTGCGATTCGGGTGCAAACTGGTTGATGCGTGGGCCGTTTATAAATGCGCAATTGTCTTTGTAGGCCGATACAATCTGCCCCTGGTGGATTTTTGAGGTTTTTTTAATAAGCTGAAAAAGAGTTTCATGCATTTCTTTACCGTTAAGGATAAACCTGCCATTGAAAATTTTATGCCTGCAATGCTCCGAATTGACCTGCGAAAAACCAAAAACTTCACAATCGGTAAGCGGCCTGCCCAGTTTTTTTGACAGATTTTCAAGATAGGTGATTTCTTCACGGCTGAGTGATAAACCTTCTTCCTGGTTATATGCGGCAATATCTTCAATATTTTTAACGGGTTCAGGCTGGCGGTCAATACGGAAAACGTCCTGCCCCGGATTTGTATAAACCGCTTGCAGCATCCGGTCGTGCCATGTTTCATGGCTTTCGGCTTTAATAAATTCTTCCATTCGTATGATGCCGTCAATTCCCATATTGCGGGTTATTTCAACAGCATTGGTGCTCCATGGAGTAATCATCTCGCGGCGTGGGCCAATAAAATAACCTTGTAAAACCGGTTCATCTATCCTTACGGCATTTCTGAATAGCCATGTCAGTTTTTGGTGATCTCCGGCATGAAGGGCCTTTTCCGATTCAATGACATAAATTAAATTTCCCTGTCCGCGATAAAATAGAATCATATTGGTTTTATTTTCTGTTATTGCCAGAAATTCAACCCTTCATCCATCTTCAGGGCTGCAATTTCAGTGACCAAACCTACTGTAAATTTGCCATTTTGCCAAGATGTGTTTATAAAATGGGAATAACTTATTTTATCATTTTATCACTGGTCATCCTGTTCATTTTTTTACTTTTGATTTTTTATCTGTAAAATGAATTTTCTGGCACATTTATATTTATCGGGAAATAACCCTGGTATTAAAACCGGGAATTTTATTGCCGATTATATTAAAGGTTCAAAATATGACCATTTTCCTGAGGATATTCAAAAAGGTATTCAAATGCACCGGTTTATCGATCATTTTACCGATACGCATACCCTGGTGCGCAGTGGAATAGCTCCTTTAAGACCTGTTTACGGAAAATATGCAGGGGTGGTGATGGATATTTTTTTCGATCATCTGCTGGCGGTTCAATGGGATAAATATTCAAACCAGCCTCTGACTGAATTTGTGGATGAAGCACATGCTGCCATTCTCCGCAATCTGAAATACCTGCCTTTTGATTTAAAATTGTTTATCCCTCATTTTATTCTTTTTCAACGCCTTAAATCTTATCAGCATTTAAGGGGCATCCAGGTGGTTTTGCATAAAATGGCCGTACGATTCAATATGCCCGATCGTGGCGATGAAGGTGTCGAAATTCTTGTTTCGCGCTATAACACCTACCATGAAGAGTTTAATGCTTTCTTCCCTGAATTATGTTACCATGTTCACGAAAAATTTGGCATTATTGTTAAAAATATCAAACAATAATCACCTAATCTTTCAATAAAAAATTCATGATATCATCATAGGTTTTTATATCTGTTTTTGGCAGAGTCATCAGGAAAGTATATTCGCCCTGAGTTTGCTGAATCTTTTTAAAATCAACAGCTTTAAATACTGCAGGTTTTCCTTCGGGAGTAATACCCCATAAAAGATTTTCCTTTGAAGGGTTAAATTTTATCCGGTCGGAGTAGCGGAAAAGTGCATTCCGGCCTTTTTCTATCAGGACAACATGACTGAGCAGCAACGTTTTTCCTGTCTGATCGGCAAACCGGGCCAACAGTTCAGCACCCTGAGGGTAATTACAAGGGGCATCGAGATTGATAAAACCAAATTGATTCAGTTCAAGGGTACGTAAGATTCTTTTTTCTGCAGTAAGTTTTTTAATCTGTTCCTTATAGAAAAAATCAAGCATTCCTGCATCGGCATATTTTTTTCTGATTTCAAAATACCTATTCCATTCATTTTCGCGCTGTTGTTTAATTTTTTTCCGATTTGCGATTAATGATTTGTATTTCAGACGATAAACTGTTAATGCTTCATTATATTCGGCTCCTTCCCTGAATGCGAGATAACAGATACATTTTTGTTCGTTGTGATAACCATAGGCATCCATTGTAAATGTAATTTCATATCTGCCATGATGCAAGGCTTTGATTTTTATATCGGTGCACGTAAAACCGCAAGGTTTGCCATCAACAGGTTCGAATAACACATTTTTGTATATAGCCAGTTCAGGATATTTTCCGGAATAATCGGCAACTTTAAATGAATAATCGCCTGCCTTTACCGGCTCGGGAGGGACTTCGGGAAGCCCGGACAGCCTTTCGGCATAATTCTGAACAGCGATACTGTCTTTTCCGGCATAAAGCCATTTTTGCGACACTGTATCGAGGTAATATATACTAAAACGCTTACTGTTGTCAAAAGCAGGTATGGTTATTTTTATCTTTTTTGCAGGGTTGATAAAGACGGGCTTATTATCAGCATTAGCCCATATCTCAATCATGCCGGCGGTTTCAAAAACCAGGCTGTTGCCGGCACTGTCGTATTGCATTGGAATTCCGGCCAGGTAAATATCAGGTGCATGCAGAAATTCTCTGGAACGGATTTCAACCGGCTGCGCTATGATTTGTTTGTTTTCATCCAGGAATGCTCCGGACGGAATCATCATACTGAAGCCCTTTTCACCAGTAATAACGGTATCGTTGCCGGGATTTACCGTAATGGTTGTGTATATGCCTGCCAGATTTGGAACAGGTGGATGAATGGCAGGCAGGCACATCTTACCGGGTTTTTCGTTGTCAGATGGTTTCTTATGAATTTGACATGCCGATAATATAATGATTGTCAAAAATATAACACCTGACAGCCAGGGTATTTGTTTTTTCTTTGTCCCACCTGTTTTCATTGTAAAGGGTTTTATGTTTGAAAAAAAGCTTTGCAAAAGATTTTTCAAGAATATAGGTGTATACTGTTTTTTGCGGCGGGAAGGTAGCTTATGCCGAACCAGCAGAGCAACAGGATTATAAAACCTGCAGCAAGCATCCATAGTGCAGTTTGACGACGGGTTGGACAATGCCGGCGGTAATGGATATAAAGAAGGTACGACAGCCAGGTCAGCAATGCCCATGTTTCTTTCGGATCCCATGTCCAGTAATGCCCCCATGCCTGTTTAGCCCAGATGGCTCCAAACAGCAGTCCGGCAGTAAGAAAAGAAAATGCCACGTAAACCACATTGTCGGCCATTGCAACATGGTTGGTAATACCGGTTCCTGACCAGAGTGTTTTTGCCGCTATGATGGCTGCCATGGCAAACATGGCATAACCGATCATATATACAATAACATGAGGGATAAACCAAATGCTTTGTAATGCTGGCATCAGGTCACGGTTATGGGTTTCAGGCCTTAACAGGTTGAGCAGAAGAAATATGAGCGAAACTATTAGTGAGAAGCTCTGCATCCATGCGTATTTCCAGCGAAGATGAATGGTAATTCCTGTCAGGGCAAGAAAAAAAGAATACCAGAGCCGTGTTTCGCCCAATGTCCTGAAAGGTGGCCTCGAAAGGCTTATCCAGAGCAAAACAATAAAAATACCCGTTGCCATCAGCCCTGAAAAAGCAAATATGCGCTGAAAAAATACCGCTGTCCTGTTTTTTGAAAAATGGGTAAAAAATATGGCTGTGAACCAGCAGAAGGTAATAATAATAAAAAACGAGGGAAAAGATAACCAGCCCATAATTTAATATTTAAGATTTTTACCTGTAAAAAACAAACCGGCAGCACCGATAATCAGCATCAGCAAGGCGGTGTACACTACAGGCAGCCAGGGGTCCCTGACTAGCTCGACCACACTTGTTTCGGAATATTTGCCAAGCCTGGTATCGTACGAGAGCTGGTAAATATCAAATCCCATGGCTTTTACAGGATGATTCACCATGATGCTGTCGTTAAAAATTTTTCCTTTTTTGGTATAAACCGTCACATATGAAATGTATTTTCTGGGTTGGGGAACTGTCATGGTAATTGCCCGTTGGTTTGTCAGGGGCAATATTTTTGGTGGTATGGTAAAGCTGCCGTGGCTGATCCATCCGGTTTTTATTTCACCGGTTTTTGAATGAATTGCTTTTACCAGGGCTCCGGCAACAGCACCAGGTTGATTTTCAGCAATAAATGAAGTGTCGGTTGGTCTTCCTTCATCGATGGTTTGCAGGATTGAAATTTTCCACCCCTCAGCCTCAAAAGTTTTCTCTTCAGAAATCTCTGGTAATGCAGATGTGTTTTTCACAACCAGCGAACTATCCAGCAGGTCAATCACTGCAAGTTTGGGGAGATAGTAATCTATATGAAAACGATTGAGTTTAAGGGCAATGGGTAGCTCAGATATGTTTTCTTTCTCATTGGCAGCCGTATAAACAGTTTGCCCTATCCGAAGCACGGCTGTGTATCGCTTCAGGTCTCCCTTTCCGGCAATGGCACCAATAAGTAAAATAAACAATCCCAAATGATTAAGAAGAAATACAGTATTTCGCAGGTTGAGTTTTCTGGCATGTTTTAAAATCGTTAAGCCAAGACATACCAGCACATATAAGATGGCAAATGCCATGGTCCATGACTGGCTGATATGGTGAAACCCCATCCTGATCTGCCATGCAGGAAGACTATTATCCTGTGGAATTAAACCCATCATCAGCACCAGCAATCCAAGCAGCAGGATACTGCTGATAGCAGCCGGAATGCCTGAAAGAAAACGAACAACCGGGTTTTTGCCAAAAATCGAATATACATATACCAGGAAACCACAAAGCATCATGATGAGAATTACATTGGTCGGGAAAGGCAGCATTTTAAATTCTTCGTTCCCTGTAACCCATTCCAGAAAAAGGGCCGAAACAAAAAGCCCGGCTGCAATAATCAAAGCTTCGGTATAAGACCAGGGAAACTGCCATATATATTTTTTACGTTGAAGCATATCGCATTAAAATTTTATCAATTCTTAAAAATGCTTTACCGGGTATTGGCCCTGGCGTTTTTCAGCTTCCTGCAGCCATTGCGGAACAATGGTTTTTAAAAAAACAGATTTTTCATCTTTTAATTTTTGAATATCGAGTCCGATGAATTGCTGGGCTTTCTGTTTGGTGGAAATATCAGGATAAGGGATATCTTCAGAAAATCCTTTTTTTGTAAGTAACCTGGCAAGCAGAACACGGGCTTCCTGTGCTTTTTCAATTCCCGAAGCAATTATTCGTGAAACTTCAACAGGGGCATGGAAAGAGGCACCATGGCTGGCAGAAGAAAAATCCCAACGCCACTGAGCCTGCCTGATTAGCTGCAAAACCGGTTTCATTTCCTGTTCGGCTACCTGTTTTTCCCAGGCGGTTTTTGCTTCGGTATGAGCACGTACCAGCAGTATTTCAAGTTTATCGCGGTTTTCAATAATTTTATCCTGACGTTCATATACATCCTCAACAAGGCGTTCTGTTTCTTCCCGGTGACATACCTGGCATGAATTGGAAACCTGGTTCAAAGGACTCTGAATTTTATGACTGGTATATTTTATACCTCCTTCGCTTATGTATGGCATGTGGCAATCGGCACACGACACACCACGCTTTGCATGAACTCCAAGGGCATATAGTTCATAATCAGGATGCTGTGCTTTCAGCATCGGGGTCTTGCTCATTGCATGAACCCAATCGGTAAATGCATAGTTGTCGTAATATTGCTCCATAGCTTCAACGGTCATTCCTTTATCCCAGGGGAAGGTCAGGTATTTGCCCTCGCCTTTGAAGTAATATTCCACATGGCATTGGGCACAAACCAGGCTGCGCATTTCCTGTTGCGAAAAAGTGCTGATATCTTTACCCTGTCGCTGAATGGCTTCAATCAAAGCCGGCCGGGTAATGTGAAGATTCATGGTGGTGGCATCGTGGCAATCGGCACAGCCAACAGGGTTTACGATTTCCGGGCCTAATGCAGCCCACTGGTTATGGTAAAATTTCTCCGCACCCATTGATGCCATCAACCTTGGAACATCAGGGCTTTTACATGTCCAGCAGGTGGCTGGTTGAGGTCCGTCGCCAGGCTGAAGCGGAGCTCCTGTCCGCAACGTTTTATAAACATCTTTTACTGCATAATAATGTCCGCGACCCTGGTAATAATCTTTTGAAAAGGCATAACCAGCCCAAAGCACTACCAATCGCGGGTCGGCCTGGAGCATATCAATGGGTGCCCCGCCATTGTACCTGCTTCTGAATGTTGTATCTGAAGTGCTGAGATACGACTGGTATTCGCGTGGAAAATTTTCGCCCCAGATAGCGGATCGTGGTTCCCAGGCTTCAAATTTCACCTGCGGCGTATAGGCAAATACAGCTTCGGCCCGGCGTTCCATTATGGCGGAAGCCAACAGCCCCAGCAGGAAGACTACCAGCATGGTAGCGAAAAAAATAACCCATCCTGTCCAGGGATGCTCTTTTACCATTTGACTCAAGGGTTTCATTGTATTTTTTGTTTTTCGTTAATAATTAATTTTTTAAGCCAATCAGGCACAGGACTTGAAGGCAGAGGTGCCCTGGCATTGGGAGTGGCTGAAAGGCTGCTCACACGGCCATGAGGTGTTTCACGATGACATTCCCAGCAATAATGGTCTTTCCGGTATTGATGGAAACTTCGCGTATAAGCAAGTGTACGTGAATCGGTTACCAGGTATTCATGACAACGGATACAGTTCATCTGAACGGCTTTTTTCCCGTCATCACCAATTTTTATTACCTGGGCTTCACCGCGCAAGGTAAATATAGCAGCATGGCGCAAACCATCTGTTGCTTTAAAATAATAAGTATTGAAAATATTATTGTGCGGAATATGGCAATCATTACAGTGGGTTTCCCTGCCATGTGCGCTGTGGCTCCAGGTTGCATACTGGGGTACCATAATATGGCAATTAATGCAGGTTTTAGGGTTATCTGACAAATAGGAAGGAGCCTTTGAAATATAGACAAGGAATACCAATAACCCGCACAATATTCCAAGCATGAAAATAATAGCCGGTTTCCATCCGGAAGGCGGAATTATGTGCAGGATGAATGTGCGTAAAAGCTTTATCATGAATATTTTTGCTTTCTTTTTTTCGTTCCCCTTCTGGTTTTTCAAATATATGTTTTTTTTACGCACCTGAAGCAGTGAATATAAAAATCGTGTATATTTATCGGTTTTATGCGGTTAAATATTTAAAAATATGAAAATCAGAAGTATCTCTTTATTGCTGGCAACTTTTTCGATGCATGGCTTTATGTACGCACAAACCCTGACATTTTCAGGGGCAATCCCTGGCATGGTCAATCGTATGGCTGTTGCTGACAGCCTGGTTTTTTGTGCAGTCCACGACGGGCTTCAGGTGTTGGCGCTGCAAAATGACCATATTGATCCTTTATCCTATACCCCGCTTGGTGCTTCGTGTAATGGTATTTTTGTCAATGCGGGCAAAGCATTTGTATTGGCTTCAGAAAAAGGTTTGCAGATTTTGGATATTACTGATCCTTTCAACCCGGCTACCTTGGGCGGTTATATTCACCCGTCGGGACACAGCGCGCTTGCTTTTTCGGCCTCCGGCGACCTGGTTGCCATTGCTTTCGGAACGACCGGTATGTATTTTATTAACGTTACTGATCCTCAAAATCCTCAGCTGGTAAGTACTTTTATGTATGATGAGGAAGATTATTTTCATGATGTTGTTCTGAAAAACGGGTATTGCTATGCTGCCACCGGGAACAAGGTGAGGATAATTAATGTTGCTGACCCGGTCAATCCGGTTTATATCACATATTTTACCGTCCAGGGCGAGATTACCGATATGGACATCAGTGGTAGCAAACTGCTGGTTCTGTCAAACTACAACGACGAAGTCAATGAATTTTATGGAGTTACCATGGTCAATGTCGCCAATCCTGAAGTTCCGTTGGTGCAGGGTACTTATGATGCGGGCGATTATTGCTATGATATTACCATTGATCAGAATACATGCTACCTGGCTGCAGGCACTAAAGGTGTTGTAGCATTGGGTATAGGGCAAACTACATTTAACCAGCTTTTTACATTCGATACATTCACCAGCCATGTCATTTCGGTTACAGGAAACGAATCTTATCTTGTTGTCTCTGCTGAAAAAAGCGGACTTTCGGCTTATCATCCCGGGAATATGACTCCACAGCTTTTTGCTGTTATGCCGGTGCTTTACGATACCCGTGATGTTGCTGAAAGCAATGAAGGATATATCATAGCTGCCGACGGCCGTAATGGTTTAAAAATGATTGACATGAATAATATTTCTTTTCCGTCAATTGTGGCGTCTGCTGCCAATACCGGCAATGGTTTATCGGTTGTCGTTAACGGAAGTTATGCCTACCTGGCAGATGGTGGCGATGGACTGAAAGAATACCGTATCAGTTCTCCGGAACAGTTTGCACTCACAGCATCTGTAGCATCGACAGGGTGGGTGCAGGACCTGGCTGTCCGCAACCAGATTGGGTATCTTGCCATGGATGTTTACGGTATTCAGCTTGCCAATCTTGCCCTTCCCGGTATTCCATCGCTGGTGGGAACGCCGTATGACCTGCCCGGAACCGCCTATGGCATTGATGTCAGCGGGAATTATGCTTATGTGGCAGCTTTATCGGCAGGGTTACGGGTAATTGATGTTTCATTTCCTACGGCATTGCAGGAAGTAGCTACCCTTCAGACCGGAGGACAGGCTTATGATGTGCACATTGTCGAGAACAAGGCTTATATTGCTTGTTCCAACGCGGGATTTGTAATTGCCGATATTTCAGTGCCCACTTCTCCGTCTGTTTTAGGATCGGCCAATCCGGGAGGCGATATCAGGCAGGTGCTGGTGAAAGGTAATTATGCCTACCTGGCCGACTGGAATGGGAAAGTATGGGTTTACAATATCTTAAACCCGGCAACCCCATATGCTGAGACTTTTTATACGCTATCATCTACCGTTCATAACCTGGCCCTTTTCCACCAATCAGTTGTTGTGGCTAACGGAAGCGCCGGACTGACCATTCTTGCCAATCCGTTCGACACAGGGACAGGTTTTGAGCCACAGGGTGTTTCTGATATCAGGATGGCTTTTCCCAATCCTGCCTCCGGCGAAATAAAAATTCCTGTAAGTTCATCAGATCAGACATGTGTTTTGTTGTTTAATGTAGCTGGAATGCTTTCAAAACAATACCTTTCTGATGGCGGAAATGTAATTACCATCAATACAGAGAATCTGACAGATGGAGTGTATTTTGTAAAGATTATTTCGGCTGAAAGAACAAATTGTCAGAAAATTATTATCCGGCATTAAAATTGAAAGTTGATTATTAAACAGGTAATAAATGAACAATAATAACGGAATTTCGGCTCCCTCAATCTACGGCCCTGTTAAAAGCCGAAGGCTGGGACGTAGTATCGGGATAAAAAATATTCCGCCAAAAACCTGTAACTACAATTGCATGTATTGTTCGGCAGGCGTTACACGGGGATATCAGACCGTACGTTCTTTTTTTTATACCCCCGACCAAATTTACGGCGCTGTAACAGATTACCTGGAGAAAAATAATATTCAACCCGATAGCTTTGATTATTTTTCGTTTACCCCTGACGGTGAACCTACTCTTGATATCAACCTTGGGAAAACCATTGACAGGCTTATACCGCTTGGACACAAACTGGCAGTTATTTCCAATGCATCGGGGCTGTTGCTTGAGGGAACAGCTGCCGACCTTGCCAAAGCCCACTGGGTATCGCTTAAGATTGATGCCGTTGATCCGGCGGTTTGGAAAAAACTGGCGCGCCCGGGACCCGGAATGGATTTGGAAAAGATATTAAAAGAAATTCAACATTTTGCCGCTCATTACAATGGTATTCTGGTGACAGAAACCATGCTCCTCGATGGTGTGAACGATGACCTGAAGCATATCGAAAATATTGCACGTTTTCTTGCAGCAAACGGCATCGGGATGAGTTACCTCGCTGTTCCCGCAGTCAATTCCGTATCGGCTTCCTGTAAGCCGGCAAAAGAAAATGTGATGTATCTGGCCTACGAAATTTTTTCCGGATACGGGCTTCATCCACAGTTTCTTATTGCATACGAAGATGAAGTTGAAGCGCAAATTTCACAGCATGCCAGTCATATTCTGAATGTTACACGGAATTCACCGGTAAGGGAAGATGCCATGATACAACTTTTATCACGCACCGGGGGCAATATTGAACTCATTGATGAGTTAATATCCGGTAAACAGGTAATAAAACTGGTACATGGCGGAAAAACATTCTATATGCGTAAACACCCCCAGGCGCAAAAACAGCAAAGCTAACGTATTCATTACCATGAAAATTATTTTTTTATTTTTTGCATTACTAATGTTTACAACAGTTTTTGGACAGCGAAAAACTGAAATATCCGACAGCCTTGGTATTCAGCTTCTCGATGCTGCCGACATCGGAAATTACGAACTTGTTGTCCAGTTGTTAAACCATGGTGCAAATATTAATTTCCAGGATAAAAAGGGTTATACGCCATTGATTGTCGCCAGCGAAAAAGGGCGTTATAGCTGCGTGAAAGCCTTGTTGCTGAACGGTGCCGATGTTAACCTTGCGGCCAAAGGTGGTTATAATGCTTTAGACCAGGCTGTTCAATACAATTATCCTGTTATTGCCGGCCTGCTGCTCGATAACAAAGCAAGGATCAATGATGCAAGTCGTTATTACGGGCTGACTCCTTTGCAGGCTGCTGTTTCTCTTGGATATACCGATATGTTGAACGTATTACTGGCTTATTCGCCCAACCTTGAAAACCAGGGTGTCGCCGGAATGACAGCTTTGCACCTGGCTGTCACTGCCAACAACGATACAATAACATTGATGCTCCTCGATGCCGGAGCATCCATCAACGCCATCGATAAAAAAGGATATACTCCCCTGATGCTTGCCTCGCAATATGGCTATACCGAAATGGCAAGGTTGCTGCTCGAAAATGGTGCTGATCCGAAAATACTGACATCGGAAAATATTTCTGCCCTATTGCTGGCTTTATATAACTATCATGACGAAACGGCTAAGGTGCTTTTACAATTTGGGGCCGATCCGAACCCACCCTCCTATAAAAGACTTAATCCTTTATCGCTGGCAAAGATTACCGGGCAGAACGAAGCCATTGAGGTTTTAAAAGGTTACCAGGCCATTGAAGATCCCAGACCTTCTTTTTCAGGAATCAGCATGGGGTTTTCAGTTTTAATGAATGATCCGCATATCATGGCCGATTTTTATGCCGGGGTATATGAAATAAAATACAATTTTTCAATTACTGCCGGTTTTGCCTATGACCCCGAAGAAACGAAAGTGCGTGAAAAAATTTCAGGGCATCTTTTCCATCAATACCGCGAAAACAGGAAAATGATTTATCTGAAAACCACTAAATTTTTTAACCTCGACAGGAATAACTTTGTTTTTCCTAAAGGTTTGTATGTTTCGCTGGCTCCGGTTTATACCTTTGCTTCGTACGAAGGACTAAATGATAAACCCGATCCGTATTTTACTTTTCTTACATCAGCCGGATTATGGTTGGGTTTGCCCTTTGTGAAATTCTATGCAGGTTACCAATACCTGCCTCTCAGGAGTTACCAGGCCAGTCCTCACTGGATGCAGATTGGGCTTCAGATTGATTATAACCTGTTGATGCTTAATAACCGCCGTGCCGAAAGCTTTATGCAATGGCAAAATATTAATACGTATGAATAAAATCAGTTATATATTGTTGCTCTGGATTTTTGGAGGATATGCCTGCAACGATTTTAAAACAGTCAATTGTTCTGATTGTTACACCTCAGACCCTGACTCAGCTTCACTTTCTATATTGCTTACCATCAACAGCCAGAATCCGGAAGTCATGTTTTACCTGTATGAAGGGAAAGCCGACCAGGGAACATTAATTTTTCACGATACCATCGGGTTAGGTAGTTTTTCGCTCTGGTTACCCACCCATCATTACTATGCTGCCAAAGCCGTTTACCTGCAACAGTACGACACAGTTGTCGCTTTTGACGGTTGCAGTTTTAAAGCCAAAGAGGTTGAGAACGAATGCAATTTTAATTGCTATGTTTTCGAAAAAGAACAATTAGACCTGCGACTTGGAAAATAATTATGCTGATACACGTTTTACAACATGAGCCTGTAGTAGCTCCCGGTTTCATTATTACATGGGCTGAAAAAACCAACAATATTGGCTTAATAGACAAAATTAATGCTCGTATATAGGTAAACCCCAATAATTGT
>CAZLJX010000043.1:0-24189 GCA_964559985.1 uncultured Bacteroidales bacterium | reverse complement strand
ATAATACAATGAATAATTTAATCATAACACATAACTAGCAACTTAGATTAATTAACCGGGGAATATGCTATAAAATAATACAATATTTTACATCAATAATCTGGTTATTAATGCCCTTTTCAATAACAGAAAAGGATATATTTGTCAGTCATCAATATTTCTTTATTTTTACAAATTAATTATTAATTAGTCAGGTTATGTCGGAAAAGCAAAGGACATTAAAAACACCCTTTACCATAAAAGGAAAAGGATTGCATTCGGGACTTGAAGTAGAAATGACTTTCAGACCATCGGAAGAAAATTCCGGATATGTTTTTCAACGCGTTGACCTAAAGGATAAACCCTGTATACCAGCGTTAGCCGAAAATGTAGTTGATACAAGCAGGGGAACCACCATTGAAAAAAATGGCGTCAAGGTCAGCACCATTGAACATTCAATAGCCTCTCTCTATGGTGCTGGAATTGACAATTGCCTGATTGAAATCAATGCCCCTGAAGTGCCAATTATGGATGGCAGTGCACGACATTTTTATGAAGCTATAGTAAAGGCAGGCAGTGTTGAACAGCAAGCCCGTAGAAATTATTATAAAGTAAGGGAGAAAACCCACTTTGAAATTAAGGAAAAAGGACTTGAAATAGCCATTTATCCTGATGATGAATTCAGTGTCAATGTATTAATCGATTATAATTCCAAAGTGCTGGGGCATCAGTTTGCCACCCTAAACAAAATTGAAGATTTTGGCAAAGAAATAGCGCCATGCCGGACTTTTGTATTTTTCCATGAACTGGAATTTTTGCTCAAAAATAACCTGGTAAAAGGGGGTGATCTTGAAAATGCAATTGTTATTGTTGAAAAACCGGTATCACAGGAGGAAATTGACCGTATAGCCGGTTTGTTCAATAAACCCAGTGTAAAACCCAAACCAGAAGGAATACTTAATAATCTTGACCTACAATTTGACAACGAATGCGCACGTCATAAACTCCTTGATATTATTGGTGATTTGGCTCTTGTGGGCCGCAGATTGAACGGAAAAATCATTGCCTCAAGACCGGGCCATTTTATTAATACAGAACTGGCAAAGATAATAAGGCAAAATATTAAGAAAGAAGAAAAAAAAGGAGCACCGCTTGAGATTGATTTAAATAAGGAACCTTTACTGAATGTTACCCAGATACAAAAAATTTTACCTCACCGCCCGCCTTTCCTCTTTGTCGATAAAGTATTGCATTTAGATCAGAATACGGTTATTGGCCTTAAAAATGTAACCATGAATGAGGCTTTTTTTGTAGGACATTTCCCCGGCGAACCTGTCATGCCGGGAGTTTTGCAGGTTGAAGCCATGGCACAGGTTGGTGGAATTCTGGTATTAAATACTGTTCCTGATCCTGAAAATTATCTTACATTATTTTTGCGTATCGATTCTGTAAAATTCAAACAAAAAGTTACACCCGGCGATACACTTGTATTTAAATGCGACCTTACCGGACCTATTCGTCGCGGAATAGCCAATATGAAAGGATTGGCCTATGTTGGCGAAAATATAGTGATGGAAGCAGAACTTATGGCACAGATTATCAAAGTAAAAGAATAAAAATAATTAATTTACCAACCAATGAAACAACCGTTAGCTTATGTTCATCCGGAAGCAAAAATTGCACCGAATGTAGTAATTGAACCTTTTGTTACCATCGATAAAAATGTAATCATCGGTGAAGGCACCCGGATTGGAAGCAATGTTACCATTCTTGAAGGCGCACGGATAGGTAAAAATTGTAATATTTTTCCGGGTGCTGTCATTAGCGCAATACCCCAGGATTTAAAATATAAAGGTGAAGACACCACCGCTGAAATTGGCGATAATACGACTATCCGCGAGTGCGTTACCATTAACCGGGGTACTGCTTCCAAGGGCAAATCGGTAATCGGATCAAACTGTTTGTTAATGGCTTATGTGCATGTTGCCCACGATTGCCTTTTACACGACAATATAATCCTTGGAAATGGCGTACAATTGGCTGGTGAGGTTGAAATTGACGATTTTGCCATTTTAAGTGCACACACCCTGGTACACCAATTTGTGCATATCGGAGCTCATGTAATGATCTCAGGAGGATCGCTTGTCAGAAAAGATGTTCCACCTTATATTAAAGTTGCCAGGGAACCTTTATCATATGTTGGAATCAATTCTATTGGTCTGAGGCGTCGCACATTCACGAATGAAAAAATCCGGGAATTACAGGACATTTACCGTGAATTGTACCTTAAAGGACAAAATGTTGCACAGGCACTTGAAATAATTGAAGCCGAACTCCCGGCCTCCAAAGAACGCGATGAAATTATTTTATTTATTCGTAATTCAAAGCGTGGCATTATCAGGGGATATTCTCCTGCCGGGGAAAGCGACGTTTTTTAAATACAAAATTTTCATTTTAATCATTCATTTCCTTTAGCCGTTTTACATTTTATAGACTAAAATATTAATTAATTAATTATCAATTAATTAATTTGGTAAATTTTCTTTTTTAAAATCGGCCTTATTGTTTCAAAACCAGCACTTTTTGTACCATTACGACTTACATGTTATTGATTCATTTGACAAACCATTTGCTAATTGAATAAAAATATTATAAATTTGATCAATCGAATATGGTTAAATAACATAAATATTTATTGCCATGATGGATTCTGATCAAAATACTATTTTAGTTCCCTGGGATTTCAGTGAAGTAACAGCCAATGCGCTTGAACATGCTATTAAAATAGCAAAATTCATTAAAAATGAAATTATCCTGCTTCATATTTTAAAAAAGCAAAAAGATGAACAGGAAGCACTTGATAAAATGCTGGTTACAGCACAACAAACTTTTGAAAAGCATAAAATCAAACCTTCGGTAGCTGCCATTGAAGGATCGATATTCAATACGATTGGGGATTATACACGCGATAATCCAATTAGCCTGGTTGTGATGGGAACCCATGGTATAAAAGGAATGCAAAAACTGACAGGGAGCTGGGCTTTAAAAGTTATTGTCAGCAGCCATGCACCATTTATTGTTGTACAGGACCCACCTACTGCCAAAGAAAATTTCACCGATATTGTTTTCCCCATCGACTTTAAAAGCGAAAATAAAGAGAAACTTATCTGGGCAATCATGTTGGGAAGAATTTTTAAATCAAAAATTCACCTCTATAAACAGGAATTTTCAGGCTCCCTGATAAAAAAAATAAACTCAAATTTATTGTTTGCTAAAAAATACCTCACCAAATACAACATTGATTTCGATATAGAATCATCAACCGGAAAAGGAAAATTTCCTGAAGAAACCATAGAATATGCACAAAGAATAAACGCTGATATGATATTGATTATGACTACAAAAAATATCGGATTCAGCGATTATGTTATTGGAGCACAGGAACAATATATCATTGCCAACACGGCAAAATTACCAGTTATGTGCGTTAATCCACGTAAAGCTACTAATTTCTCGCTTGAAACCTTTTAGATAACAGCCGTTTACTTGGCAATAGATATAGTGTTTAAAAACGATTCGCATTGCATAATATAATTGCGCTTATCAAATTTAGGAGCATAAACATAAGCATCGGCAGTTATGATGCGGCTTTGAACTGTATCAATCATTGAATAACTAATAAAAGGACCTCCCATATAGTCATTTTTCACCCGCCATAAACCCCTAAGTTCAATAGTGTATGAGTTGTTCTGCCTGAATACTTTTTTTATCGGTGAAATTAGTCTTTCGGTTATCATCCATGTATTGGGCAGAGGGCCCTGAACATGCATACGAAATATTGAATCGCGCATTTTTAATAAACTTTTTAACTGCAGCTGGCTGGTGTCGGTGTACGGATAATCATAAACAAACAGGCCCTGGCTGGTTTCGTTGGTTTCGTTCGAAAACCAGCAGAAATTCATGGTATCTTTTCGCTGTTTGAAACCCATGGGTACAAAAATATTTATCCGGAATTTTTGCAGCAACCTTGCATTAATGCCTCTTTCAGTATATTTGGTATAACTTCGGGCATATCGTTGCAATTCGCTGTCATAAAACGTTTTAAAAATTTTATTGCCATGAAGCTGAAGTAATTTTAACAGAGATTCTTCATTACTGGCTTCAACAATAACCAATACCTGTTGATTGGCCCAGACATTATCTTTAATGGTAATTTTGGGATCGGTAATATATGATTTAACCAAAACCTGGATAATATTCCTGTTACGCTTAAACAGGTTGGTAAAAGCCTCATGATTTATCTGGTAAACATCGAATGATGGTTCTGATTGTGGCAAAAGCGGATATGGTTTTTCAAAAATTTGTTTTAAGGTATCGCCTACAGGTGATTTCCACCATTCGTCATTCATTACAACAGTAATCTCACCTGGTTTACCGGTAATGTTAGGCAACAGTAATTTATCACGCTGGTTATCCGAACATGCCGTAAATACTGATATTCCAAAAAACAAAAAAACAATCCCAAAAAAGTTATTTTGAGTTTTCACTTTTAATTTTTTTAAGTTCTTCATATATTTTTTCTTCTATAAGTTCCTGATTATCTTTTGCGCCAATCATAACATAAATCATACCAATTAAATCCGGGATACTAAGCATTACAGCATTTTCCGGACCGTACATTCCTTTATAAATTATTTTATTGTGAAACTGAGATAATGAAATATCGGGGCCACTGTACAGTTCAATATCATGATTTCCACTTTCAGCCTGAAATTTAAGAAGGTTTAGATTTGTATTGGCATTTGCAAAATCTTTGTTATTTTGATGGTTTATCCATGGTTTTTCACCTTTTTCATGCTCATTCCATGGTACAATAATAACTTCCGGAAAAACCTGGCTGTTTCTGGATAAAAATACACCCAGTAAATACCGGTTATAATGAAGCGTATCGGGAATAACAAACTGCAACTCCATATAATAATGCGCTTTAAAAATTACCGTGTCACCCCGATGCATGGCAAAAGAAAAAAAACCTTTTCGGCCTGATAAAAGAGTATCATTTTTTAAAATAATGGATGATTGAGACAACGCATTAAGAGTGTCAGCATCCATGATAACACCAGTCAGATATACATTAGATTTGTCAGGCTCCTGTCCGGTCAACATTATTGGATAAAGAGCAAAAATATTAACTAACACCAATCTTAAAAAAGAATGAAAGCAAGTATTATTACAATTTTTTTTGATAAAACACCTTGCCTGCATGAAATAAAATTTAAAACCTGCCACGAAATACAAATTTATTATTAATTTCGGTAAACGGATATTGAATATTTTCGAATTTAAATATCAGGTGTTTAACTTATATTCAGCGATATTTAACATAAGTTGATTTAATTAAATTTTGATCATTTTAAATGGATGATTCAAATAATATAAACCAGGTTTCTGCTAAAAGTCAGTTAAATGGTATATTAATTATTGAGGACGATCCGGTAAACTGTAAATACCTCAAACAACTGCTTAAGGATATACAAACCAGCATTTTTATAGCTACCAATGCAACCGAAAGCAGAAATATTTTATCGGGCTCACCTGAGATAAACCTTATTTTAATTGATATTCAGTTACCCGATATCAATGGTCTGGATTTAGCATCCGAATTCAGGCAATTGCTTCCAAATGCTGTAATATTGGCACAAACTGCTCATACATTTATACAGGAAGAAATAAACCGTTCGGGATGTAATGACTTCATAAACAAACCCATACTTAAAGGAACCTTATACCGTAAAATCGAAAAATATTTTATTATCAATCAGACAATTTAATCTGATGCATTCAAAAAGTCAAAAATCAGGAAATAGCATTTTATTTTTGTTTATATTTAGCCGTTATTTTTCTGTTATGAAGCTTTTATTCATAAATATTATCCTTGTTTTAATCCTAACCTCGTGTAACTGGTTTAAACCTAAACCTCTTAAACTCACCTATTCTGCAAAAAATCCATCAGCATATGGCTTAGCCGATGGTTCCATCAACCTGCACATCGAAGGAGGCAGGAAACCTTATCGTGTGGAATGGTCAAACAACCAGGTTACCCAAAATATTACTGACCTTAAAGCAGGAAAATACCTTGCTATGGTGACCGATGCCCGTAATAAAACGGTTTTACTGAATATTGAACTTACCTCTTATGCCCTTCCTGTTACTGATTTACAGGGTAATACATATAAAACCATGACTTTTGGAAACAAAACATGGATGGTTGAAAATTTACGCACCTTGACCAAGCCTGACGGTAGTCCGGTTCATTATTATTACCCTTCAAACGATTCATTAAAAACACAACAATATGGCTTGCTTTATGACTGGGAAACAGCGATGAATGGATCTTCGGCCGAAAATGCACAAGGCATTTGCCCTTCAGGATGGCATATTCCGTCTGACGATGAATGGACAGAACTTACCAGGGCATTTCCCCGGTTTCAGGCCGGAAAAATACTAATGGATACCATTGAAGGTTTTAATGCTGTTGCAGCAGGTTTCTATTCAAACGATTACCATGGTTTCGGCCAATCGGCAAATTTCTGGACATCTACGGTTTGTGCCGACAATGCCTGGAAAAGGTTTATCCATAAAAACCAGGGGGAAGTATTCCGGTATCACGGACTGAAAAGCCATGCCTATTCGGTAAGGTGTGTAAAAGACAGCACCCTCCGGAAACCCGAAGTGTAATTTTTCAGTTATTATTATTTCTTATAAACCAATTTTCTGTAAAAGCATTTTATGATCAATAAAATGTGCGCTGGTAAACTTATTTTTATAAAGGTTTAAAAACCAAAATATTGTTTTCAGATAAAAAAATAATAATAAACTGAAAACAAGGTAAATTAATTACAAACAGGAACTTAAAAGTCAGTTATTTTCCAATATTGAAAACCTGAGGCATTATAATAAAAGGATAAAATATTGCCACATAATAAATTGTGATATTTGAATTTTCGTGTTGCGGGCAAAAACTATTTTTTTCAGACAAAAGTGAAAAACAAAGTTACAGGTTAAGGCATTATTATAATTGTTATCTTTGCAAAAATTTTCTATATATTTATTATGGTTCAGGGCAGCAATCTTCTTGACCGAATTGAATATCCTTCGGATTTGAAAAAACTCGATCTGTACGAGTTGCCTTCACTTTGCTACGAATTGCGTCATACCATTATCGATGAAGTATCAAAAAATCCAGGACATTTTGCTGCCAGTCTTGGTGTTGTTGAATTGACCATTGCATTGCATTATGTTTTTAATGCTCCGTTTGATAAAATTATCTGGGATGTCGGTCACCAGGCTTATGGACATAAAATCCTTACAGGAAGGAAAAAAACCTTTCATTCAAACCGAAAATATAAAGGCATCAGTGGTTTTCCGAGAATTTCTGAGAGCCCTTACGATGCTTTTGGTACAGGACATTCATCCACATCTATTTCTGCCGCACTTGGTATGGCTACTGCTGCCGGACTTAAAAACGAGAAGAAAAATGTCATTGCTGTTATTGGTGACGCCAGCATTATGAGTGGAATGGCGATTGAAGCATTGAACAATGCCGGGGCACTTAAGAAAGATTTACTGGTAATTCTAAATGATAATAACATGGCCATTGACCCATCGGTCGGTGCTTTTAAAGAATACCTGGTAGATATAGCCACTTCTCAGACATATAATAAATTAAAAAATGATGTCTGGAATATTTTGGGGAAAATGAGCCGTTTTGGCCCTAATACCCAGGCATTAATACAAAAAATTGATAACAGTATCAAATCTATTTTACTAAAACAAAGTAATTTTTTCGAAGCTATCAATTTCCGTTATTTCGGCCCGGTAGACGGGCACGACGTTGTTCATCTGGTCAGGGTACTTGAAGACCTGAAAAACATCCCCGGCCCTAAACTGCTACACTGTAATACCATAAAAGGGAAAGGATTTACCCATGCTGAGAAAGATCAGACCACCTGGCATGCCCCTGGACCTTTTAATAAAGAAACAGGTGAAATTATTACGGCTCCGGCAACATGTGGACAGAAAACCCGTTATCAGGATGTTTTTGGAATAACCCTGGTTGAACTTGCTGAAAAAAATAAAAATATTGTCGGAATTACTCCGGCCATGCCAACGGGTTGCTCGATGAACCTGATGATGGAACGAATGCCCGACCGTGCATTTGATGTAGGTATTGCCGAGCAACATGCTGTAACATTTGCAGCCGGATTGGCAGCCGAAGGAATGATTCCTTTCTGCAATATTTACAGCTCATTTATGCAACGTGCTATTGACCAGGTAATTCATGATGTTTCTCTGCAAAACCTTCCGGTGATTTTCTGCCTCGATCGGGGTGGGCTTGTCGGTCAGGATGGTGCCACCCATCACGGATTTTTTGATTTTGTATATATGCGTATGATACCCAACATGATCGTTTCGGCCCCCATGGACGAAATTGAGTTACGCAATCTTATGTTTTCGGCACAACTTGGAAAATATGGACCTTTCACAATAAGATATCCACGTGGTAGCGGTCAAATTGCCGGATGGAAACAACCTTTTACCGAAATTCAACCCGGAAAAGGCAGGATGTTGCACAAAGGAACTGATATTGCAATTCTTACAATCGGAACCACTGGCCAGTCTTTAGCCGGTATTATACCCAAACTTGATTTACTTTCCATCTCGGCTGCTCATTATGATATGCGTTTCGTAAAACCACTCGATGAGGAAATTCTTCACTTTGTGGGAAAAAACTTTAAATATGTAATAACCATAGAAGATGGAATGTTAACGGGAGGTTTTGGAAGTGCTGTACTAGAGTTTTTTGCAGGCAACGGCTATACTCCTGTTATAAAACGGTTGGGAATACCCGATCGTTTTATAGAACATGGAACACAACAGGAATTATATGCCGAATGTGGTTACAATGAACAGGGAATTTTTAATGCGATTTCTTCAATGATCAGAAAACCAGTGGCAACCAAATAAATTCTTCTGCCTATATTTTTCTTTCAATATATTCACTGTAATCTTTTATTACCGGATCATAAGGCTCTTCAAAAAGCGATGATGAAATAATAAAATCGGCTGTGCTCCGGTTACATGCAGTAGGTATGTTATAAAGCACCGCTACCCTTAAAAGTGCTTTTACATCTACATCGTGCGGATGTGGTTGCATAGGATCCCAGAAAAAAAAGATGATATCAATTTTACCATCTGCAATCATAGCCCCAAGTTGCTGATCGCCACCCAAAGGCCCAGATTTAAGACGGATAATTTTCAAATCAATTTCATCATCAATATCATTCAGTTTCGATTTTATGGCTTCATTAACCAAACGTCCTGTTGTACCTGTACAAATCAGGTTATGGTTAACCAACATTTTATAATTCCACTCCACCCATTCAATCATATCTTTTTTCTGGTTGTCGTGGGCTACGATAGCAATATTTTTAATGGCTTCCATTTGTATTATCTTATTTTGTAATTATTTATTGAAAATTTTGAATTTCCTCTTTTTCATTTTTTCATATTTCTTTTCTTCCGACCATCTGCATCCACAAGTACTTTCATCATCTATTTCGTATTTCACCTTTTTCCTGACTGCTTTTTTACATCCAAACATCAGGTTAAAACCAAAACGGAAATTAGCATCCCTGGCACGGCTTGGCCTGATGGCAAGTGTCAGGTTGTCAGTAATCATGTGCATCTGGAATGACCTGAATTTTGCTGTAAAACCAAAACCAATTCCGTTGAATCCGCCGCTATTGATATTGTATCCCAGTGAGGCATTCAATACTTTATAATTTCTTGTATTGACAGTCAATGCAATTGAAGTAACCGGCCTACGTGGGTAAAAAGCTGTGTATGATAAGGCTCCGGCATAAAGATTATCAGCAATTAAGAATGTGGCCCCGGCATACAATTTTGGATTTAACATGATGAAATAATTTCCTGGTTTTTCATAAAATTTGGTAAACTGATTCAGTGAATCAACAAGGTTGGATAAAAAATCACCTGATTCAAGTTGGGCTCCCTGAAAATTCAAATCAATTCCGTTATATTGAAAAGTCCCGGACTGAGTTATTTTATGGGTACCATCGGCCCACCTTATAAATCCAACATCCAGCAGGCTGGCTTCGATATTGACCAGTTCGTGTACCGGATAAACCACGCCAAAATCGGTAGCAAGCCCCCAGTTACGGCGGTTGAGCATATATCCCAATGGATTGAATTTATCAGCTTCAAAACCGGTAACAGCATTATCAGCATCTTTGGTTACTGAAAAAGGCCCTGAAGCATTGATAGCCAAATCGGTAACAAATCTGAGCTGATATGTTTCGGCATCGGTATATAAGTAAGATTGACGTCGAAGCGTTTGTATATCAGATTTGCCAAAAAGCAGTTTCATTTTTAATCCTGCCCAGAAACCATCGTCAATCAGTTTTGAAACACCAAAAGCATATTCGCGGTAATGAACGGCATTAACCCCCAGGTTACCTATTTTAGCCTTTTTATCGAGATATGCATAATTTCCTTTATCAAATATTTTAATTAATGTGTTGGGATAAAATATCTTAGCCTCCACTTTTTCGTTCAGATTAAAATTAAAATAATAATCCTTCCAGCGGTATCCTGCAGCCAGTAAATTAATATGCAACTCCAGCCCTGCAAAATCAACCCAATGCGATTTCTTAACCAGACGGTTTATATCTACTTCACCTTTCCCCAGATCGCGATACGAAAAACCGGTATTGTGTAAATTAATATGAATGGATGATAATACGGGAATACCTATATACAGTTTGCAGTTTGGTTGTAAAGCAGGATTGACCAGGTTAGCATGCGGATCGTCGTGCATGTAAAAAAGCGTAAGGCTTTGCTGAGCCTGAATGAATTGATGAGCCAGCAGAAAAATAACAAATATAATATGCCTGTAATACCTCATCGGGTCAGATTTTTGCATCAAAACTGATTCGGATAGACAGATAAACTTCTATTTTTTTCCCCGAATAATGATTGAAATAATTTATTACCTCGGCATCGGTAACATCTTCCCCGTCAAAATTCCTGTTTTCAAGGGCAAAATTCAACCTGATGGATTTGCTGTTATGGAAGTTTTCGTACTTGGAAGCATCAATAATGACAGTATTGATGATATGTGGCACAGATAACAACTGCCCGTCTGCCGGATTCATTTCTGAAGCAGGACATATAAACGGGGCATCACTAAATACCGAATCGAGTGGCTGGTCATCATCTCCGACAAATACAACCTGTGCTATAATTTCCCCCGGAAATTCATTGGTCACATTCAGTTTAACCTCAATAAGATTAATAAATTCAGGTTTTTCAATTGTTCCGGAAATATCAAAATCGAAATGTTCCCTGAATTTTGAAAATTTAAAATAGGCAAACCGCAGTGAATCAGGTAAAGTTACACTATCGTTAATTTCGTGTTCAATGTCAGGAATTTCCATGTGGGGAATCCTCCAGGTAACCGTAGCTACAGGCAGGCATAAATCACCATTGAAAGTAACGCCGTTGGGTGGATTTGAAAATTCATCTTTATAACAGCCATATAACCCTGTCAGGATTAAAATAATAAAAATAAACTGTCCGTTTTTAACAGGCATTGACATCGTTTTGCTTTTTATCTGGCTAATTTACGATATATCATTACAATTATCGTTCTTTAACTTTACATTTTTATTAAATCAAAACAAAATAAGATTAATGGATTGAGAAAATGGATAAATACTTTTGGGGTATAAAGGGTTGTGCAGATAAAAAAAAGGCTTAAACCAAAATATAGTCTAAACCTTTCATTGATGTGGGCCCAGCAGGGCATGATCCTGCGACCCCCTGATTATGAGTCAGGTGCTCTAACCAACTGAGCTATGGGCCCCTCGGGTTTTTTCCCGAAACGGATGGCAAATTTACAATTTTATATTCCATCTTCAAAAAAAATAAATCAAATTTTAAATCCTTTTCTATCTATAAAAACTTCCCCCAACATAAATTTCTATGCTTGCGCTGCACCATTACTTCTTCAGGTCAATGGATTTATCGGGAAACAATGTGTACAAAATATCTATGCTTTACCGTTTTTTTTCGGTTATTGACCGATTATATATTTTCCTGTAAACGATGGAAACTATTTTTGTAAAGAAATTTTTTTTTGAAGCAAACAATTTAAAAAGATATACGTTATACAAAATAAACTATTTTTGTGAAAAACGTTTCCTGGGTTTAATTTAAACTAAAATGGCAGAAATCAATACATTGAATATTATCCAAAAAGTGAATGAAATATTTCTGAAATATGGAATAAAAAGTGTAAGTATGGATGATATTGCCCGTGAGCTGGGAATTTCGAAAAAAACTTTATACCAGTATTTTACAGATAAAGCCGATCTGGTAAGCAAAGTAATTGACTATCAGATAGACGATAAAATTTCTTGTTTCGGCGAGGTTATTGACCGGAAACTTAATGCCATTGAAGAATTGCTTGAAATTCAGCGACTGTTGAATGCATTTGTACAGCAATATAATCCGGCCATTTATTATGACTTAAAAAAATATTATCCCGAATTATACCAGAAACTCAGTCATAACAGGCGCCAGAGAATGCTCGATATCCTGCTGCAAAATCTTGAAAAAGGCAAACAGGAAGGTGTATACCGTGCTGAACTGAACAATGAAATAATCGCCAACATATATATATCAAGGGTTGAAATTTTACATGGACAGGAAGATTTAATTTCATTTCACGAAATGCATAACCGCCAGGTATTGAAAGAAGTGATTATATATCATCTCAGGGGTATTTGTAATGCAAACGGATATGCTATACTGGAAAAACTAATTGATAAACATTTCAATGAACCTTTTTAATACAAAAATATTACCACTTAAACCTAATTTTTCGGTCATGATGAAAGCCATATTTTATAAATTATTGATTTTGACAACTTTGTTGATTTTTCAACAACAGGTATCTGCACAACCCGATACAACATCTGCAACGGGTATATCGCTTGAAGCTGCCATTGAGCATGCCATTGAATATAATTACAACATTCAGAGTAAAAAAATTGATGTCGAAATTGCCAAAAAGAAAATCTGGGAAACCACAGCCATAGGTTTGCCTCAGGTGAGTGGAACATTTAATTATCAGAATATTTTTAAAGTCCCTGAATTTAGCTTCGGTGGATATTATGATTTTTCGAGATTGCCTGATGGTTATGTCACACGCGATCAATTGTTATCAACCTATGTGCAGACACCGCCGGTACCGCTTGGTGTAAAAGAAAATTTTACAGCCGATGTTACTGTTTCCCAGTTGATTTTTAGCGGTGAATATATTGTAGGGTTAAGGGCATCAAAGGTTTACAAAGAAATGTCGGAAAGGAATTATTACAAATCAGTCAATGATGTACGTGAATCGGTTTCAAACAGCTATTTCCTGGCGTTGGTAATGGCCGAGAATGTTAATATCCTTAAAGAAAACCAAACCGTTATCAATAACAGCCTGAAAGATATTACAGCATTTTATGACCAGGGATTTGTTGAAGAAACCAATGTTGACCAGGTAAAAATTATTAAGCTGAATATTGACAACGCTGTAAACACGCTTCAAAAACAATCGGAATGGGCGTTAAACCTTTTAAAATTCCAGATGGGGATGGATATGGAAAAGCCTATCAACCTGACCGACAAACTAACGCAATTCATTGATGAAGCAAGTATTGAAAAAATAATCGAAAACCCTTTTGACCTTAACCAGAATATTGATTTTAAAGTAATGGAAACGGTTGAAAAATTGCAGAAATTAAGCCATGACCGTCAACGATCGAAATTTTTGCCACAGGTGGCTGCCTATTACCGTTATCAAAAACTTTTTGATGAACCTAAATTCAATTTTCAGCCAAAAAATGTTCTTGGTGTAAGCCTTAGCATGCCTATTTTCAGCAGTGGAATGCGTTTGTCGGCATTAAGCCAGACACGTATGGAACTTGATAAAACGCGGCTTACAAAACAATCGGTAAGTGAAGGACTGCTTCTTGATTTTGAACAGTCAAAAATTGCAATGCAATCGGCGGTAGCTACTTACCAGACTTTGAAGCAGAATCTTGAACTTTCAAAAAAAATACTTGACAGAACACTGATCAGATATAAAGAAGGAATGGCTTCGAGTACTGATCTGAACCAGGCCGAAAATCAGTATCTGTCAACACAATCGGAATATTTTAAAGCCATAAACACCATGTTATCGGCTAAAGCTAAAATTGAAAAACTTATCTCAACTTCAAAATAATGAATAACCTTTTTAATAATATACCTATGAAATCAGGAATTTATATTTTAGCAATACTGATATTGCTTTCCGGATGCAATAATGATAAAAAACAGCAAATTGCCCGTTTGAAAGAACAACGTGAAAAAATTGATATACAAATTAAAGAGCTTGAAAAACAGGTTGCGAGTCAAACACCTGATTCGCTCAATGCTGATAAATTCAGATTTGTTTCTGTTGAAGAAATAAAACCATTGCCTTTTGACCATTATATTCGGGTACAAGGCAAACTGGATGGTGATCAAAATGTTACAGTCCATGCAGAGGCACCGGGAACAATCAAAGAAATATTTGCTCATACAGGCCAACAAGTATCCAAAGGCCAGCTTTTGGCCCGGATAGATGACGAACAATATCGCAAACAGCTCGAAAGCCTTGAAACACAATATAATTTTGCCACAGAAATGTACGAAAAGCAAAAGCGATTATGGGATCAGAAAGTTGGCAGCGAAATACAATACCTGCAGGCTAAAACAACCAAAGAATCGCTTGAACAGCAAATATCGTCAGTAAAAGAGCAGATAAAAAAATTCAGTATTCATGCTACCATTAATGGAACAATAGCCGAATGCAACATTAAAACCGGAAGTGTTGTGTCGCCCGACCCGAGACTCATTGTTTTCCGGATAGTTGCCTTCAATGATCTGAAGGTTACCGCTGAAGTTTCTGAAGCCTATTCGGCAAGGGTAACCCAGGGAGACAATATCAGTTTATATTTTCCCGACCTGAATCAAAAGATAGATGCAAAAGTCGATTTTGTAAGCCAGTATATCAGCCAGGTTAACCGCACCTTTTTAATTGAATCGAAAATTACCAGGCCTGTTCCAAATCTGAAAGCCAATATGATTACTGTGGTTGAAATAAATGATTACCATACCGATAATGCCGTAGTTGTTCCGGTTAACCTGATTCAGAACGACCAGAAAGGGGCTTATGTTTACATCGTTAAGGAAAAAGATAAATATCATGCAGCCTACAAACAATATCTGAAAACCGGTATGAGTTATAACGGTTTATCTGAGGTAGTTGATGGTCTTAAAGATGGGGATAAAATAGTCAAAGCTGGTTTCCAGGAACTGGTAGATGGTGAGTATATAAGATTTTAAAATGATGATTTTAAAGCATCAATGCTATGGAAAAGAAATTTAAAGAATTTTTCGGAACCAGCTGGGCTATAGACAATAAGATCAGCGTATATGTCCTGGTTTTTATCATTTCAATATATGGTATTATAAGCTATTATACCATTCCAAAAGAACAAATGCCAGAGATTGTTATCCCAATGGTTATCGTGAATTCGATATACCCTGGAACCTCGCCATCGGATATGGAAAACCTGGTAACCAGACCATTGGAAAAAAATCTGAAATCGATAAGTGGTGTTAAAAAGATATCATCGCGCTCTGTTCAGGATTTTTCAGCCATTATTGTCGAATTTAACACTGGTATTGAAATAAAAGATGCCAAGCAGAAAGTAAAAGATGCTGTTGATAAAACCAAACGCGATTTGCCTAACGACCCCTCGTTTATTGAACCATCGGTAATGGAAATTGACCTTTCTGAAATACCGATTCAATACATCAATATGTACGGTGATATACCACTGGATAAACTGAAAAAATATGCCGATGACCTGCAGGAAAAAATTGAAGGTCTGAAAGAAATTACCAGGGTTGACATTGTCGGAGCCCTTGACCGTGAAATCCAGATTGATATTGACATGTACAAGATGAGAGCTGCAAGCATGACCTTTCGTGATGTTGAAAATGCAGTGAAATATGACAATATGACTGTTTCGGGCGGGAATATCGACCTGCAGGGTATGAGCCGGTCTATCAGGGTGGTTGGCGAAATTAAAGACATTGAACAAATCAGGAATATTGTTGTCAACTCATCAAGCGGTGCACAAATAAAACTGAAAGATATTGCTGTTGTCAGGGATGGTTTTAATAAACCTGAAAGCTTTGCACGCTACAACGGCAAAAATGTAATTACCCTGAATGTTATTAAAAAAAGTGGCCAAAACCTGCTTGATGCATCCGACCAGATTAAGGCCATCATTGCTGACATGCAGAAAAATAAATTTCCGTCAAACCTGAACGTTGAAATTACCGGTGACCAGTCGAAATTTACCCGCAACACCCTTAAAGAACTTATCAATACCATGATCCTTGGTTTTATTTTCGTTACTGTAGTGCTGATGTTTTTTATGGGAATTGTCAATGCCTTGTTTGTGGCTTTTTCGGTACCGCTGTCAATGGCACTGGCATTTATTGTAATGCCCTGGATTGATTTTACCATGAATATGCTGGTGATGTTCGCCTTTATTTTTGCTTTGGGAATTGTAGTTGACGATGCCATTGTGGTGATTGAAAATACCCATAGGATATTTAAAAAGTATAAATTAGATATTGTTCATTCGGCTAAGTTTGCTGCTGGTGAGGTTTTTGTTCCCATTCTTTCAGGGACGCTCACAACCCTTGCACCATTTTTCCCATTGGCATTCTGGCCGGGGGTTGTTGGCAGTTTTATGATATACATACCGGTTACACTTATCATTGCCCTTTTTGCCTCGTTGATTGTGGCTTATATTTTTAACCCCGTATTTGCCATCGATTTTATGAAACACGACAAAGAAGACAGGCCGGTGGCTCTTAAAAAATTAATGCTCATAACTGCCGGAATTGTTGTATCGGCAATCGTTTTTTATCTTTTAAAACTTCCGGGCATTGCCAATTTCCTGATGTTGGTTGCCATAATCATATTCGTTCATAATCTTTACTGGTATAAAGTTCTCAGGAAATTTCAGTCACATTTTATTCCGGCTATGATGCGCAGGTATGAAAATCTGCTCCGATGGGTATTGGTTGGCAAAAGGCCGGTAAAAATATTATGGGCCATGGTAGGTTTGTTTATTGGCACATTAATCCTGAATAATATTGTTCACACACCGGTAGTATTTTTCCCCGATAATGAACCAAATTCAATCCATACCTATATAAAAATGCCGGTTGGTACTGATATTACGGTTACCGACTCTGTTGCCAGGATTGTTGAAAAAAGGGCATTATCTGTTTTAGGCAATAACAATCCGATCGTTGAAAGTATTGTAACCAACGTAGCATTGGGAGCATCAGATAATAATTTTGAATCATCAAAATCGTCTCATCTGGCCAAAATTACGGTCAATTTTGTCGAATTCAGCAAACGAAATGGTGAGCATACAAAAAAATATCTTAATCAATTACGTAATGCGGTAAAAGATATACCTGGTGCTGAGGTTGTAGTAGCTAAAAACCGTATGGGTCCTCCAACAGGAAAACCCATCAATATTGAAATTGCCGGAGAAGACCTTGGCGAACTTTTTCAAACTACTTCAAATCTGAAAAGATACATTGACTCGATGCAAATTGAGGGAATTGAGGAGTTAAAATCTGATTTTGCCAGCAATAAACCAGAAATCATTATCACACTTGACAGGGAACGTGCCAATACCGAAGGGATAAATGCAGCAACCGTCGGCGATGCTATCAGGACTGCAAGATTTGGTAAAGAAATTTCGAAATTCCGCGAAGGGGAGGATCAATATCCTATTATGCTTAGGTTTAGTGAATTGCAACGAAATGATATTGAACAACTTCTTAACCTTACCATAACCTACAGGGATATGAATTCGGGAATCCTCAGGCAAATTCCATTATCAGTAGTCGCAAAGATTGATTATGTCAATAGCTACGGACAGATAAACCGTCTGAATTTAAAACGGGTGATAACCTTATCATCAAATGTTCTGGAAGGTTATACTGCTAATGAAATTATTGGCCAGATAAAAAAATCATTGCCGCAATTTTCAAAATCTTCTAACATAGATATTAAAATTACCGGTGAACAGGAAGACCAGAAAGAATCTATGATATTCCTGATGAAGGCGATGCTTTTAACATTGTTCCTGATTATGTTTATCCTGATTACCCAGTTCAATTCCATTTCAAAAACATTGATAATAATTTCTGAAGTTGTATTCAGTATTGTTGGAGTGCTTTTGGGTTATATGATTTTCGATATGACCATTTCAATTATCATGACCGGAATGGGAATTGTAGCCTTAGGCGGAATAGTGGTAAGAAATGGAATTTTACTGGTTGAGTTCACTGATGTATTAAAAGCCAAGGGATTAAAAACCCGTGAGGCAATTATTGAAGGTGGAAAAACACGTATTACCCCTGTAGTTTTGACAGCTACTGCAGCAATACTGGGGTTGATACCCCTTGCTGTTGGTCTGAATATTGACTTTGTGACCCTTTTCACCGAATTGAATCCACATATTCATTTTGGAGGAGATAATGTCATGTTTTTCGGACCAATTTCATGGACCATCATTTTCGGGTTGAGCTTTGCCACTTTTCTAACATTAATTTTAATACCGGTGATGTATTTCGTGGTTTATACCCGCAATGTCAAAGCCAAACGCCGTAAATCGAACCAGATTGCCAGAAAATTAGACTATAATAAATTATATTAGTGAATAAATAAATTAAAAACCGGGAAATTCATTCGGGGTTTCCCGGTTTTTTTTTATCATTTATTAGCATAAATTTGATTTATTAACCAGATATACTTGGATGAGAACAATCCTGTTGTTGTATTTGCTTTTTTGCCTGCATATCAGATTATTATCACAGATTCTGACCATTTCACCTCAAAATGCAAGCCAACAGGACAATGTTACTATTACTTACAATGCCATGCTTGGAAACGGAGCACTCGCTGGTTATAACGGCCCGGTTTATGCCTACACCGGGGTTATCACTTCAGAAAGTCAATCAGATACCGACTGGAAACATGTTCAGGGTAGCTGGGGAATACCCAATCCTCAACTGTTAATGACACCTTTAGGAAATAACCTTTATTCAATCGCATTTAATATCACAGGGTTTTATGGCATACAACCAGGAGAAACAGTTTTAAAACTGGCCTTTTTATTCACGAATGCCAATTTTTCTTTGGTTGGCAGAGAAAATGATGGTAGTGATATTTACATTACAATAAATAAAATATTTGCCGGAAATTATATCAGCCACCAACTGGCAGACAACGAACTTGATATCACCACTGAAACAGGAATTCTTTCATTGACTTTTTATACCGATGAGATTTTGAAAACCCAATTTTCACCTGTAAATAATACGATAAATGATACTTCGTTTGCTGTAATTTATAACCCTGCTCCGGTTGATGTATATCTGACTGATGAAACAGATTTTTTACTTTTTTCTAGTTCTGCCATTAAAGCCCAAATATCAAAATACCCGGTAAAAATCAGTTTTATTGAAAACTCCGATACTTTGCTGAAACAGGCCGGTAACTTTTATAATTCTTCAATGGGTGGAGGTTTTTCGTTCGAAATTCATCAGGAAGAACATTTTTACGGTTCAGGCTCAAGGGCAATTCCAATTGACAGAAGAGGAAGAATTTTATATTTCTGCAATCAGGCGCATTACGGTTATGCTAACAATACCCCCACACTCAATCTGAATGTGCCGTTTTTGGTTTCGGATAAAAACTATAGTTTGTTTATTGATAATCAATATCCTATGTATATTGACCTTGGGAGCAACGGAACCAATCTGGTACAGGTAAATACAGATAGTGGCCCTTTAAGATATTATTTTATCCATGGAAATGATTTTTCTGAAATTATTGCCAACTATACATTGCTTACAGGAAAACAACCATTGCCACCGCTTTGGGTGTTGGGGTATATACAATCAAAGTTCGGATATGAAAATGAAACCGAAGCCAGAAATATTGTCAGCAATTTATTGAATCAGAATTTTCCACTTGATGCTTTAGTGCTTGATTTATATTGGTTTGGGAGTGCCGGCAATATGGGAAATCTTAACTGGGATTATTCCAGATGGCCTCAACCCTGGAAAATGATGGCTGATTTTAAAAATATGGGCGTAAAAACCATCCTTATAACCGAACCTTATGTTACTACTTCTTCACTGAATTATAATTATCTGTCCAATCATCAACTTTTTGCAACCGGACAAGATGGTAACCCATTTGTTATTAATGACTTCTGGGCTGGAAATGCTGCATTACTCGATTTTACAAAACAGCAAACCCTTGACTGGATGTGGCAGTCGTACCAGGCAAGATATAATGAAGGTGTATCGGGATGGTGGTGTGACCTGGGAGAGCCTGAAAATCATCCGTGGGAAATGCAGCATTATTTCGGAAACGCCAGGGCTGTACATAACATTTATTCTCTTCTTTGGGCAAAAATGATTGCTCAGAAACATACCGTGATATTTGGTCAGGATAGATTATTTAACCTTATCCGTTCAGGTTTTGCCGGTATTCAAAGATATTCGGCATTTCCATGGTCTGGCGATATACAACGCACATGGAGCGGGCTGAATGCCCAAATTCCTGTTATGCTCGGCGCCGGAATGAGTGGCATAGGATATATGCATTCAGATATCGGGGGCTTTACCAATGCACCTGTCAATCCTGAACTTTACACCCGCTGGGTGCAAATGGGAGTTTTTACTCCGATATTCCGTATTCATGGGGTAGGTACCGTAGAACCAATTTTTTACCCCGAACCCTATAAAAGCATTGTCAGAAATTATATTCAATTTAGATACAGACTGTTGCCATATAACTACACACTGGCCTGGGAGAATACAACAAAAGGAATCCCCCTGGCAAGGCAAATGAATTTTTATGAACCCGGAAATACTTCGTTGGCCAATGTAAACGATCAGTATCTGTGGGGCGAAAATATACTTGTTGCACCCATTCTTGAGCCATCTGCCACATCCAGGTCGGTAATCTTTCCCCATGGTAAGTGGATCGATTTTTATACCAGTGCCGATTATACCGGCAATAATGGTTATAATATTGTAACCGCAGATATACAGCACATCCCCATATATATTAAAGCCGGTAGTTTTGTGCCTTTAACACAAATAATCAGTAATACTGAAGAATACCATTCTGACCATCTTCAGATTATTTATTATCCCGATTTGGATGTACCGGTGAGTGAATTTACCATGTATGCCGATAACGGAAAATCAACCACTGCCCTCGCCGATCAGGAATTCGAACTTATTTATTTCAAAGGCGTATATAATGAACAGAATTTAGGTTTATATCTCAAAAAATCTGAAACTACATATCCCGAGGCACCTGCCGAAAGAGAAATTATTTATGAATTACGAAGAATTGACCACAACCCGGGTAGTGTCGAAATAAACAACCTGGCACTTCAGCAGGCCAATAGCAATAATGAATTTGCAGCATTACAATCGGCTTTCTTTTACGATGAACAGGTAAAAAAGCTTTTTATAAAATTTTTATGGAATGGGAGTGATGTTATTATTTCAATTAATAATCTGGTAATCAGTATTGAAAAATTCATCCGGGACAATAGTGAAACATGGATTTTTCATCATCCGGCACCAAACCCCTTCTCCGAATCGGCCGGAATATATATTGATGTTGTGAAGCCTGCGAATTTTGTTTTGACCGTCTACAATTCAGAAGGAGAAATTGTTAATGAAATGAATTTGGGAAAATTGCAGCCCGGAAAATACCAATACCTGTTGCAGACAGGCAAACTCTCAAAAGGATTATATCTATTTCAAATGGCGGCAGATGGTAAGTCTAAAACCTATAAAGTGGTAAAAAATTGAAAAATAATGATTTAATAAATATATCCACAAGCCTTTCCTGATCAATCGACAAAAATTAATTGAAATATTGGATTCAGCTTAAACATTAAAAGTTTTGCTATTTTTATCGGACAAAATCATTTGATCAAAAAAGGTGTTTCAATGAAAAAATATTGCATTTCAGTAATTATCATCAATTTTAATTCAGCCGATTATACAAGGGAATGCATTGATTCTATCAAAGAAAAAACCTCCAAAGATTTATCCTATCAGATTATTATTGTCGATAATAATTCAAATCCTGAAGATCAAAAAAGACTTTCGGACCTGATTTCCGGAAATCCGGACATTATTCTTATTAAAAGCAAAATTAATTTAGGTTTTTCAGCAGGAAATATGCTTGGTATTCAATATGCAAATGCCGATTATATTTTTTTCCTCAACAACGATACAGTTTTATTAAACGACTGTTTATCAATATTATATAATTTTATGAAATCAAATGAAGCCGTCGGAATATGCACCGGCCAGATGTATAATTCCGATATGAGTTTTCATCATAGCTTCAATTATTTTCCGACTTTGGCACTGAAAGTATTGGGATCATCATTTCTACGTATTTTTAATGGCTCAAAATATCCGCAAAAAAAAATCAAATATATCCATCCTTTGCAGGTTGATTTTGTTACCGGTGCTGCCATATTTACCGACTATTCAAAATTTGCCCGTGTTGGTGGCTTTGATACAAACTATTTTCTTTACTGCGAAGAAGAAGATATTGCAAAAAAAATGGATCTTGCCGGATATTCAGTATTCCTGGTTCCTGAGGCAAAATTTATCCATCATATGGGTAAAAGCACAAACCATAATTTTGATATTGAAAAAGAGAATATGATTTCAACCCTGTATTACCATAGAAAATATTCAAATTATATCACTTATATATTTATTAAAACCTGGTATTTCATTAAAAAGGCAAAATATTTTTATAAAAGTTTGAACAAATTAAAACTGGCTTTTTTTATTCTATCCGGGGCACATCTTAAACATTCGTTAAAACATAAACAGGTTATGAAAATTGAATAATAAGCAATTTATTTTATTCAAAATCATGCAAATGATCAGGTATTATTATATTAACCGATTCTGAAATTTAAACAGAAATACCAATGAAAACATGCCGTATTTGCCATAACACAGGGAACGATATAACATTTGAGGTTAAAGAAATGATGTTTGGCTCAGAAAAAATTTTTCATTATTTTGAATGTAACCATTGCCACTGTCTGCAAATTGAGAACTTTCCTGACCATCCTGAAGAATATTATCCAAAAGATTATCATTCATTCAGCAATACACATCTACAGAGGTATACAGGATTGCGGGGTAAAATACGCTTATGGGCCATAAACAATCAAATATCTCAAAAACACATCAATCTCGATGCTTCACATAAAATAACCATGTATCACGCTCTCGGACGAGTTGGGGTTGATAAAAACTCCAAAATACTTGATGTTGGATCGGGTCACGGATATTTTTTATATCCGCTTTCTTTGCTTGGCTACAGTAATTTACTCAGTATTGATCCATATATCAAAGAAACAATCCGGTACGGCTCTGGCTATAAAACTGCCAAGACCAGTTTAGATCAGATGGAAGGTTTGTGGGATGTAATTACATTTTGTAATTCGTTTGAACATATTTATACACCCCATGAAACCCTAGAAAAAACAAACAATTTACTAAACCCCGGCGGACATTGCATAATCAGTATTCCGGTTACAGGTTCTTCGGCCTGGCAGGAATATAAAGAAAACTGGTATCAGATTGATGCTCCCCGTCATTTTTACCTCCATAGTCAAAAATCAATGGGAATTCTAGCCCAACAACATGGTTTTAAAGTGATTGAAACTATTTTTAATTCCGGGTATACGCAGTTTTATATAAGCGAACTTTACAGGAATGGTATAAAAATGACAGATTCAAAAAAACACAAAGGAAATATTATTCGATGGAAGATTAAAAAACATCAGCTTACGAAAAGAGCCATTGAAGATAATAAAAAATGGCGTAATAGACATTTTTAATGCTTTTTTTTAGTGATTAATGAGTAATGGACAT
>CAZLJX010000042.1:0-24730 GCA_964559985.1 uncultured Bacteroidales bacterium | reverse complement strand
ATAGCTTATATCTTCGCCCTCCAGCTTTAAAACAGAGGCGAAACTATGCCTGGCGTAGTATGTCGATATGTTTTCGTCAATGCCAATTTTTTTAGCAATCCGTTTCAAATATTTATTACACATCTTAGTTGCTTGTAAAATTTTAGCTCTTTCCTGCGACGGGGTCAATCCTTTGGTCAAGATATTAAAAATATAGTTATCCTGAAAGACAGGCTTTGTTCCAAACCTATCTATGATCCTTTGCATATCTTCGTCGATGGGTGCAATGATAGGTCGTACTTTTCGCTTAGTGGATATTTTTTTCCTGATAAATGAAATTTCATTATTATTGATATTGGAATATTTCAGGCGTGCAATATCTGCCATATTCATGCCATTGGCAGTATATGAGAAGTTAAATAAATCCCTGTAAAATTCCTCCGGGCTACCTTCCTCGGCTTCATAGTAAATAATTTTCAGTACATCGGCTTTGCTCAATGCTTTTTTTACATTATTTGCCTCTGCTGGTTGATATAGTTTTTTTTCATCATTCCCAAAAGGATAATTTTCTTTTTCTACTCCATTATTAAAAATTGCCAAATTAAATAGTTTCCTCAAACAACGTGTATTCATGGAAACCGTTGTAGGACTATATGATTTCTTTTTGTTTTTCCCATAAGTTGAAGCAAGTAGCCAATTTTCATAATTTTTAAGAAATGAAACCGTAATATCCTTAAATTTCAAATTGGAATCGCTGTGGAAGTGTTTTATTGAGTTAAAGGCAGTTTGATAGGTCGATGCTGTACTAATTTGGCCTTTAGATTTTAATTCGTTGATATGATGTTCAAAAGCAAAATGAACACTTTCCCAGGCCCCCTTTTTTTCATAAAATGATTTTTCAAAGTCTTCAAAAGAAAATGATTTCATCTTATAAATGATTTCTGCGGCTTTTTTTAATTGATCATAGATAATCACTTTTTTTTCACGTAGTTTTTTATCCTTAGTATTCCCGGCTATTTCGAGAAAATCAGATTCATTCACATTGATTTTTATACTGTATATTTTGTATAAACGGTTAAAAACAACCCGAATCTTGACCGTATAAGTTCCATCGGTTCTTATTCTTTTAGTATCCAATATCGCACGAAGGGAAACTTTTCGTTTTTTAAGTTCTCCATCCTTCTGTTCCGGGTGGGTAATGGCGGGCAATTTATTTTCGTCACTATTTTGCTCCGGGAGTGTTTTGGTAGTTTTACTCATTTGTTTGTACTATTTAAAAAAAGGACAAACAAAAGTACAAACATTTTTTTAAAAATATATAAACAAGTATAAATATGTATTAATAAAATATACTATCTTTGAGCAAGTTAATAAAAATATGAAAACAGCAAAAAACATACAAAACCCTTATAATTATGCTTTGGGAGCAGAGGGCCGCCCGTTCGAGTCGGGCCACCCCGACCAGAAAACAGTTACTCTAATAATTGAATGAGTGACTGTTTTTTTTTTATTGGACCTGCCCTTCAAATATTTGATTGTATTCAGCGATTATTTTCATTCACCCGAATAATTGACTATTTTGGGAACAGTTGGGTTATAATATTGTTATCTAACTAAGATATTAAATTATTAAATGAATTGTCTTATGAATAAAATAATCTGTTTCCTTGCCATCTTAACAGGCCTTAACCAGACAATAAATAGTCAGGTGTTGTCTGAAGGTAAATTTTCTTATGGGGTTCTGTTACTGGCAGGTGGCAGGTACGATAATTTCAGAAGGTGTGCTGCAACGCCTGCAGGTACCAAAGGTGGCCCGATTGCAGATGTAATGTTTATCACAAGATATAAACTGAATGAAAATCATTCAATCGTTTTTGACCTTCCGGTTATGCGTCCGTTGTTATTTGGTTTTGCATTTAAAATGCTGCAATTTGAACCGGAATTTACGTTTGAATATCAGAAATTATTGAACGAAAAACTAAATTTTATAACAGGTCCGGGAATAGGGCTTAGCTTTCATTATGGCCCGGATTACAAATCGGAACTGAAGGATTTGAAAAATTCGTTTTTTGCACTTGGCCCTTTCTTCAGCTGGAATACCGGATTAGTTTTTAAAAGGGATAGTAAATTGAAAAGCACTGCCGGACTAAAAGCTTTTTATGTTCCCTTGTTTGCCAGGGACAGGTCAACAGGGACCGTGTTAGGAGGTGCATTGTTTTATTCAATATATTTTCATTGATTTAAAAGTATATTGTGCACACGCCCAGTCCCAATGAACTACTGCAGCCAGATCTGATGATAAAATCTGTTATTAATGCGATAATTGACAGGTTGTTTAAGTTGAAACAGGCGCTTGTCCTCAATTGATGGTTAACCCAATTTAAGCCTGGTCAAAAAAAAAAGAATCATAAAACCTTTTTAATAGCAAACAAACCCATCGGGTTCTCTTTAAATAATATTTTCAGGCCGGTTGGCTTTTTAACACTACTGATCAAAAATACCTTGTCATTGACGTACTTATTGAGAAATATTTTTACATTTACCCTGCTTAAAAATGCGGGAAATGAACAACTGGCTGCTCAAATTTAAGATACAAATCAACAGGACAGGCCTATATATTAAATGGTAAAATCCGGGATTACTTATCCGGAAATTTGCGATTGATTTTTCTATCCTTTAAACCAACAATTATTCACTTAAAAAAATTAAAAATATGGCACTTGTTTTAACCGGCTCAAATCTGACCATAGAAGATGTGGTAAAAGTTGCACGCTTCAACGAAAAAGTTGAACTTCATCCTGATGCTATCATGCGGATAAAAAAATGCCGCGATATGCTTGAAAAGAAAATTGCGGCTCACGAGATTATGTACGGTATTAATACCGGTATTGGTGAATTTTCAGAAATTGTACTCGACGACACTCAAATCGCCGATTTTCAGAAATACCTGATTTATAACCATTCAGCCGGAATCGGGAATCCCTTGCCCATTGAATATGTAAGGGCTGCCATGCTGGGACGCATCAATGTACATGCCCACGGCAATTCGGGTTGCCGGCTCGAAATAACCCAGACTTTTGTTGACATGCTCAATAAAGGAGTAACTCCTTATGTTTGCGACAAGGGAAGTGTTGGTGCCTGTGGAGACCTTGCCCCCATGTCGCAGATTGCATTACTGATGATGGGCGAAGGTCATGCCTATTATAAAGGCGAATTTCTTGACGGGAAGGAAGCCCTGAAAAGGGCAGGCATCCCGGTGCCGGGGCTCCAGGCACGCGACGGACTGGCTGCTATCAACGGGTCAAATGTCCTTACCGCCATGAGTGCCCTGATGGTTTACGACACCAACCGCTGGCTCAAACAGGCCGAAATTGCCTGTGCCATGACCCTTGAGGCATTGAAAGCCAACCTGAAACCTTATCATCATAAAATACTTGAAGTAAGAGGTTTTCCTGGTGGTGTGAGAAGTGCTGCTGCTATACGGAAAATCACCAAAGGAGGTGATCTGGCCGAAGGCCGTCTGAAAACCAAGGTGCAGGATGCCTATTCGATGCGTTCAACCCCGCAGGTAATAGGTGCTGCCCACGATACCCTTGCATTTGCCCGCAAACAGGTCGAAATAGAACTCAACGGCGTTGGTGATAATCCAATCTTTTTTGCCGATGAAAACCTTGCCCTTTCCGGTGCCAATTTCCAGGGATCGCCCATATCGCTGCCCATGGATCTTGTCGGTGCTGCAGTTACCATGGTATCGGTTCTTTCTGAAAGACGAATGAACAGGCTTAACAACCCTGCCTTAAGCGTGGGGCTACCTCCGTTCCTGACCAAAAACCCGGGTATGTTTTCAGGGCTGATGCTCAGTCAGTACACGGCTGATATGCAGATTGTTGAGCAAAGAATTTTATCGATGCCCGCCTCGGTACAATCTATTCCGGCCGCAGCCGACCAGGAAGATTTTGTTTCGATGGGGATGAACACAGCCATCAAAAATTTCCAGATTCTCGATAATGCTTATGGTATTCTGGGTATTGAATTTATGGCAGCTGCCCAGGCACTCGACCTGCGCGAAAAACTTGAAACTCCTTACCAGTATGGCGAAGGAACAAAAACTGCCCGTACCGTGATCAGGAAGTATGTTGATTTTCTCGACATTGACCGCCCGTTGTACCCCGATCACAACAAAATGAAAGAACTGGTGAAATCGGGCGAAATACTCGAAACAGTTGAAAAAACCATCGGTAGCCTGGAATAAAACAACCATAAAATTTAAAAAGGCAGATCTGACTTGTGATCTGCCTTTTTTGTTCAATGCCTTTTCATTTGAAATGCCGATTTGACTTCAGGCGTCGGGTTGCTTGTATATGTCAGCAACATGCCACATTATTTTATTCTATCAATTATTTCTTTTTTCAAAAGGGGTACATGCTTTTTTATAATTGCCCATATGATAGAAGAATCTACTGCATCATAAGTATGGATTAACCGATTACGGAATCCAACAATTTTTCTTGCATTCTCAAGCGAAAGATCAGGAAATAACTGATCAATTTTATTAACAGCTTCCCCAATAATACCAAGCTGACGTTCAACAGCACTCTGGGTTTTCAGATCTGCAGCATAATCATTGAAATGATCAGTGGCCTTTGTAAACTGCTCAATGAGTTCAATTGCCCTTAAAATATCAGATAAATACTTTTTCGCTTGCTCCGTCATAAATTAACACTTTTGTGGAATCAATACTTTTGCGTAAATAAGGGTTATGAATCGAAGAATCTGTGAGCAAATCAACTTTCCTTTGAAAAAAAGTCTCAAAAGTATCCCATAAAGAGATCAATTTTTCTCCCCTTTCTATTGGGTCTGCATCGTCAATTTCAACCAACAAATCAATGTCACTTTTATTATAATCAAATTTGTCGGTAACAGCCGAGCCAAAAGCATATAAATATCTGACTTTATGCAACTGACATAATGAAATAAAATCAGTTAACTTATTTAATATTTCGTCTTTAATTATCATCATTCAAAGGTAAACATTTAATTAATTACTGACAAATCGCCTTGCGGAAATGAATTTGTAAGCTCCCCAAAAGATGCTGCATGTAAAACACAGGTTTTTTAATGACAATATTAAAAGGGCAGGCCTGTTCCTTTGAAATATGTAATATCAATTTTCCTCAGTGCCACAAACTTATCATTGCTTAATGTAATATCGTGATTTACAACACTGAAATTTTACCTTCGTAAAGGCACTGACAAGGCAATCAATCTCCTGCCTTTATTCTTGGACATCAGTGCTTGATTTGATGAAACGTAGCACCGAATGGTCCTTTTTTACGTTGTGCCGGGATGTTTTTTCATTCCTCAGTTTTTTTGAACCATTTCTGTGCTGATGGCTTGCGATGCGGACAGCCCGGCCAGCAACATGGCTGCTTTTTACCTTCTTTTAATGCTTCCATCATGCGGTGAATATGTCCGGTTCTGGTTTCAGATTTTCTGGCCATCGTAATCCAGCAAATCCATTCATTACGCTGAATTGACGTAAGGTTGTTCCACCGATTTAAAATATCAGGATCGGCTTTCAGTGCTTTTTCAATATCTTTTGTCAATTCGTGTACAACACCTGGTAGAATTTTCATATCCTTACCATTGGTTTCTTCGTTTAACCGGAACTTCACTATTTTTTTTATTAAGGCCAAAGGCAATGGTTTGTCAACAGGAAACTGAATTGCTCCTTTTGAGGTGTTGTATTTTTCAAGTTCTTTTTTGAAATGAACAATGGGGTTGGGCGTGGGATAAAACCCGATATGCCCTTTGTTAAGGGCGTAGTACACCAGAATTTTGCCTTGCCGGAATGCTGGCATACCGTAACTGATGGTTTCTGTTGCCATTGGTGCAACCTGCTTTATAGCCTGCCGCAGTTTTTCAAGTGTATCACGAATGCCGGCAGGTTGCAAGGCGTGGTATTCATCTATGTCTCTGTATTTTTGATTGCTTTTGTTCATGTGTCAAATCGTTGATTGTCATTATTCTAGATTGTTTTTAACGGCAGCCGGTACAAAAACCTGTCAAAATTAATAAAAATCCCGGTTAGGGAAGGGAAATGAAATTCTTTCCGGGTTGGGTCAGAAACGCGCTGCCGGCAAGCCTGGGTTTGAGCTTAGGATTCTTTCGGCTAGCACAGGGCAGGTGTGGGGCCTGAGCCCGGTAAAATCAGGATGTGTGGCTGCGATGGCTCATACTAATCTGACCATTTCTTTTTCTATTGTTCTTAACAGTGATTCCAGTTTCCCTCCTTTGCTCGCATAACCAACGGTAATGTTGTCGGCAAGTTCAATCATCATTTTGTTTCTTATTTCGGCTGTTTGCTCGGTTACTCGTTTTACAGTTTTATCAAAAGGGCTGATGATTAAAATTCTTCCTTCCTTCAAGGGCTTTATAAGTTCCGGTTCAATCTTTTCTTTTAACCCACGAGCTAATGCAACAATGATAGGCTGATTTCCTTTCAACAAATAATGAAAAACATCTTTTTCTAACTGGCTATGAAAACCGCTAATAATGCAATTCCCTGCCTCACGCTGTGCAATAGCCCAATCGTAGCATTTTAATACTGCTGATGCAGGAATAGCACGGCTACATAGAAAAGCCGTCTTGGTTTGCTTCAAAAGGTTTTTGTTGCCCAAATAGTCCACAATTTAGTATTTGCTTATTTGGTTAATTTTCTTCTTTCCAGATTTTCACGAGCTTCAATCAATGCTTTATGAAGTTTTTCTTCAATTTCTTTTTTGGGTGGTAATTCAGTCCAGTATTCGGCAACCATGATACCATCTTTGTGCAATTCAAGTAATTCAACCTGCTCCCGACTTGTTTCTGCACACAAGATAAGTCCTATTGGTTTTTCTTCGCCTTCTTGCTTTTCATATCTGTCGAGCCATTTCAGATAGAGTTCCATTTGCCCCTTATCTTTTGCCTGAAACTTGCCTATTTTTAAATCTATGGCAACCAATCGCTTTAGTTTTCTGTGAAAGAAAAGAAGGTCGAGATGATAATCTTCGCCGTCAATTATCATTCGCTTTTGACGTTCAACAAAAGCGAACCCTTTGCCAACCTCAAGAATAAACTGTTCGAGTTCTCTTAAAATGGCAGCTTCTACGTCTTTTTCAAGATATGTATTTTTTAGACCTAAAAAATCCAAAATGTAAGGGTCTTTAAATGTGTTAACCGGAATAGCGTTAGATTTTTCGATTTGAGTATTGGCAATTTCTGCACGTTCGAAAGCTTTGCGATTAATTTGTTCCCTCAACTCACGTTTACCCCAGTTTTGTTCAGCACAAGTTTTGGCATAGTAAAGTTTGGCTTCCATACTTTTCAGGGGTAAAATTATCAGAAAATGTGACCAACTTAAATGACGTGCCAGTGGACCGACAATTTTAATATCAGAAAATTGCTCCGCAAACTGCATCATACGTCTTAAATTTTTGACTTCAAAATTGTGCCCGTATTTTTCTGTTAATTGTCGTGCCAGTGTAACGACAATTTGCTTTCCGTATTCAGCCCTTTTATTTTGTAGAATATGTTCATTAATTCGTTTACCCACCTGCCAAAATAAAGTGGTAAGTGTACTGTTGGCATAAGATACGAGCTGTACTTTGCTTTGCTCAATAAGCTGTGATAACTCATTAAAGAGCAGGTTTTCGGCTTTTACTATTTTATTATTGTTCTTCATCTGGTTTTCAAAATTATTTAAAAATATTATTCCTCCTCCCTATTCAGCCATTCCTTGCCCATTCAATTGTCTGAACCATGATTAGAGCAGATTTAATGATTAAGCAGATTAAATTTTGAATTAATTAATCGCTTGAATTCTAAACTTTTGCTGCCAAAGTTTATCAGCAAACCCACTTCAATATTGTATGCTTCCAGGTAGTTTATGGCCTGGGCAAGGTGCACATCTTCCAGTTTTATTACTGCCTTCAGCTCAACCGAAATAACATCTTCAACCAGAAAATCAACCCTTCTGGTGCCTATTTGCTGCTCACGATAATAAATAGGCATTTCAAATTCTCTCTTAAAACTCAATCCGAAATAGGGCATCTCTATCTCCAGTGCCCGCTGATAAATAACCTCCTGAAAGCCATTGCCTAGCACTTTATGTACCTGCATAGCCGCCCCAATAATCTTTCCGGTTATCTCCTTGTATTTGTATTCTTCTACCATAATTTTGGTCATTTAGTATTTCATATTCACGTTTATTGTCTGGACTATGATTACAACAGATTTCAGAATATCACAGAAACAAGAAAAAAACAATCTGCTCCAATCACAGTTCAGACATTTTCCTCCTCCTCCAGCTCCTTCCCCATCCTGTACTTTATGTCATAATTGATAATAAAATCCAACTCCTCCTCTGTAAAACCATAATGCTTAGCCAAAACCATATCAATTTCATCGATAATGTCTTTAGATTTTTTAATATAGAAATGTTGCTTTTCCATTGTAAATGATCTGCCCTTTTTTGAGTAATTACGAGTAATTGTATGACTATTTTTTTGATAATCCTTTTGTAACTTTTTGCCTAACTCGGCAAGTTTGTTTGCATTGCTTTTATCTAATGTTTTTATGTCAAAAAGAAAATCAAAGTCACGACTATTTACTACCTGACAGCTCGACCAAGTAATATAATGAAGAAAAAACGTTGTGGATGATAATACTGATATAAAAATGTATTTGTACTCTTCAGAATCTGTAAATATGGGTTTCATTTCACCTGTTGTTGTCTGGTCACCGTCTTCAAGGAAAATAGGTTCTTTTTCAAGAATTTTAAACCAGTATTGTACTGCTCTAAAATAATAGAATCTTTGTTTGGACGCACTTGTAAGAAAAGCCGATTGAAGTGTTTTATTCTTAGAAATACTTTTTTGCTTTTCAAGTATTGATGAAAAGATATTTGATGAAAATTTTGGTATAGTACCTTCAATAAAATACTTAGTTGTATCGTGATATTTGATATTATCAAATAGAAAATCTCGATATTCATTATACCATTTATGGTACATTGATGAATAGATGTTTGCTTTTACTGAAGAAGTAGAAATTATTATTGCTAATAGCATATCTGCTCCCTCGAAAAGCTTGGAAGGACGCCATGAATAATTACTTATCCAGGAAAGTCGATTAGTTGTTATTAACTTTTGTAGAGGAGCAAGTTTGTCTGCTGATATGCTGCTATTGGGAACAATCATACTAAATTTGCCTTTAAGATTCAAAATCTTGAATGAGCGTTCAATGCAATATGCATACAGGTTCGAGCAAGACGAAGTTTTATAGTCGGTTAATCTATACGTGGCTGATGAAGCCACATACACAACATAAGGCGGATTTCCAATCACCACATCAAACCCGCCTCTGTCATTAATAATCTCATAAAACTCGGCAAACCAATGGAAGGGTAAATGCTGTCTGAACCATGATTGAAATGGATTATCGGGATTACGCTGATTTTTAGTTATGTCAATACCGTATTGTGTTTTTGCAAGCAGCAGGTCGAGCTCTCCGGTGAGTTGTTTCAGCCTATGGTTGAGTTCGTCTTTGGCTTGTTTAAAATCCCGGTAGTTGTCGCCGGTGGTAAGTTGTATTTCTTTATATCGCTTAAAAGTTCGTGCAACGATGTCGCATTTTTCTTTAATTTTTTCGGTATCGTTGTCAAAGTCGAGCTTACCGGCAAAGGCATTTTTTATTTCCTGTTCAGTGGCAAAACCAACCAAAGTATTTCCTGCCCTTATGTTAAAATCAATATCGGGCAAGGGTTCCAGCCCGAGGTTGGGTTTGCGGTAATTGGCATCCACAGTGGCAACCAGTTTCAGAAAAAGGCGCAGTTTGGCAATTTCAACGGCTTCTTTCATGATGTCCACACCATACAGGTTGCGGAGAATGATGTTTTTGAAAACAAAGTATTTCAGGTTGGGATGTTCGGGGGCTTTAACATATTTCAAACATTGTCGGAACCATGATTTTTCATGATTAATGGATTTCCATGATTTCTGTATTTCTTCGGGAAGATGTTTATAATTGTTTTCGTCTTTAGCTTCATCAATAAAAATTTCCATTCGTTGGATACAGGCTTCATACAGCGGTTCAAGTATATTCATTGCTGCAAAAAGGAAAGCACCGGAACCGCAAGTGGGGTCAATGATTGTAATATTGCTTAATGCTTCGTAAAAATGCCGTATAAAATCCGGGTCGCTGTGGTTGTCAATAACATCCTGTACAAACTGGCGGATATTCAGGTTGTAAGTAATAAAATCATTGATTTGAGTAATCTCTCCCTTTTCTATTTTCTCTTTAATTTCTGTGTAGCGTTTTCTGCGGTCAACCACTTCACGCCATATTTCGGTGGGTAAAGCAAATTCAGCAGGGGCGGGTTTGTTCCATTCTTTTCTGCGTTCAAGCAGGTTGGGTTTAGTTGTGTCAATCCCGATTTCAATTTCATTGGGCAATGGGATTTCAATGCCTTTTTTCACTGCATCGTAAATGTAGGTATCGCCTGATTCTTTTAGCATTTGCCATATTTCTGAGAAAGCAGCTTCTGACTTTTTTGTACCCTGAACTTGTCGCAATGTGCGTTCTGTTTCATCAAATAAAAATGGCACAACACAATTTTTGCTGATATAATCGGTAATATCTTCTTTGGTGTAGTAGGCGCCCATCTGGGCACGGTCGTTAATGTATTTTTCAAAAATATAACCGATTACATCGGGGTTAATGTCTTTACCCGATGCTGTAATACGAGTATCCAAATGCCAGTTATATTGGTCGAAGAAATGAAAAATATTTTCAAATGCTTTGTCGCTGATATCAATATTCCCGTATTGTTTTTCAAGTTCGTGCACATCGAACAAGCCGCCATTCAGATAAGGAATTTTCCCGATTTCCTTTCTCAGTTCTTCGGATTGGTCAGGTGAACCTAAACCCTGATGAAACAAAGCCAACAGAAAGTTTTTATAAAAACTCACATAGAATTTATCCTTGCCTTTTTTTTGCTGACACCAGGTAAGTTTTTCTTTTAAATAATCGAGTTTATTGTCGAGAAATCCTTTCTTCTGAATGAAATAACAAAACATCAGGCGGTTGAGCATTAGCGAAGCATACCATTCGCGGTCGGTTACGATTGAAATTCCTTCTATAAATTCAATGAACTTTTTATGCTCTTTACGGAAGTTTTCATAAAACTTTTTGGTAACCTGCTCAACATTTTTACTAAAGTTTTCATTTACTACATCCACCACATCGGCAATGGTAATGTTTTCTTCCTGGTCGAGGGTGAAAAACAGATTAGAGGTTTTTTGATAAAGCAATTCGGGTTCCTGTCCTTTATGCCAACGGGTTTCACTCAGACGGGATGGTTTACCCAGTTGTTTTACAAATAATTGCCAGATTTGAATTAAATTGTTTTTATCGCAGAAAATGAGTAGGTGTTCACGGAATAGTTTCCCGATTTTTCGGTCGAGTTGCAGACGGGTAGCATAGTCGGGCAAATCCTGATGTTTTGCAGGTGTAAATACCATTATTCTGAAACCGCCTTTTTCGGCTACAGAATGAAACAGATAGGTTTCTTCCTTTAACCTGACAGGAGTTTGTTCGTCAAGATATGTCCAGCCAAGTTGGTTAAATAACCCTGTGAAATCGAAACTTTCAATATACTTTTTGAATTGAATTTTACTGATTGTACTCATGTTTAATTGAATTTTTATTATGCCAACGAGTGTTATAAGGGCTCATATTATGTTTCTATTTGTTTTTTAAATTGTCTGCCTGTTTTGGTCAGGCGGTATTTCTGTTCAGGACTGGTAGGTTTATTGGGGATGGTCATTTCTATAAAGCCACTTTCTAATGCTACCGCAATGTATAACTTTCTAAAATTCTCTCTATCTTTTAATTGCAGTTTTTCCTGAAGTTCATCCCTTGTCATTTCATCTTCAAGTGCCAAAACAAGGTTTTTTACCTGCAGGGTAGCTTGCAGGGTAGCTTGCAGGGTGGCTTGCTGGGTAACTTTTTCAATATTTTGTTCTTTACGCCAGAGAATAGATGTAAAGGTTTCGTTTTGAGCAAATTCGGGTTCTTTGAGACCCGCCTCCCGACATGCCTTAATCATATCCGGAATACCGGTACCCATACGTTCGATATACCCCGCAAGATACATAGGTTCGGCCAGCAAAGGATTGGCAGGAAATGAAGCATGAGCTTCACGGAGCTTTTCTATGGTAAGCTGAAAAGGCAACTGTCCGGGGTTCCATATTTCGAGACGGTTGCGAAAAAGCATAATCTGCACTGAACCATTACTGGTATAATCGCGATGTGCAACGGCATTTACAATGGCTTCGGTAACAGCTGAACGGGGAATTTCATATTGGGTAATCACATCTACCGACTGGCTACGGTCGCCAATCGCCAGGTCGATGCGTGCCATAACAAAATCAACAGCCTGATCAACCAGTCGAAACACATCGCCTTTGTAAACCTGATAAGAAGGAATAGGTTTTTCCACTTCAAAACCATAAAACATAGCACAGCGTATTTCGGAGGTAATAAAAAAACGCTGAGGTTGTTTCCCGAAAAGTAAAATAGCAGCGTTGGTCGGTTTTTCGTTTTTAAGCAGGTTAAGATGGATTAGAATTTTTTCAGGATTATCATCGGGTGAAAGCGGGAAGCCCCTTTTAGTTTGGGCAGAATAAACAAACCAACGGATGCGTTCAGTATCAATATCATCCAAAGAAGCATCTTTGCATACTGTAGCATCAAAAGGGCTGGTGCGAATCAATTCCTTTTCTTCCAGCAAGTTAACAAGGGCAATATAAACAGCGGACTTAAGTTCAAACATATTGCTGAATTTCTTTCGCACAACAGCATTTTCAACTTTCCTAATTAATTGCTTTTCTTTTGGGTGACATAGATTTTCAGGGTGTGTCGAAATGAAAATAAGACGGGTTTTATGCAATTCAGAAGCACGGTCAAATTCAATCTCTGTGGGTGAAATACCAAGGGTATTTTCAGAACCATAGTCTTTACCAAAAATTCCCAAATAAATATCACAGCGTTCTACCTGTGATAGATAGGCGGTGGAAGCTGAAACGTCCTTTGCTGGTAATATTTCAAAAATGAACGCTTCAAAAAAACGCCCCAGTAGAACATCAGTACTGATGTAATCAAAAAGCATCTGTCTTTCAGATACAAATTCAGATTGCACACTACTTATAAAAATTTTCAGTTTATTCATAAATTAATTCTAATATAATGGCATCAGCATTTTGTCTTAATAAATCAAGTAATCTTTTTAAATTAAGTTTGATGCTCATATTTTTTTAATCCCCATTGAACATAGAATATGCGGTGTTCTGAAGCCGTCCTGGTCTTTTTGCTCCACCATACAAAGCCGACCTTCATCACGCAATTGCATACAAAGCGAAGCCATTTCGTCATCCGAACAGCCTAATTTTATTCTTCGGTTAATAATTTCCCTTGCGGTTTCACGAAGCGGATAATGGTAAATATCATCAATTGTTTTCTTTAAAGCATCTACGTCAAATAAAGTATTTTTAACGCTTTCGTAATAACGGGTAATTATTCCATAAGCTTTATACCTTGCACTTGATTTGCTGCCAAGTTGTCCGCCCGATTTTGCTGCTTCGTTCTCTGCAAGCAAAACAGCTTGTTTAACCAATTCGTGATGATTATCTAATTTGTCAACAGCAGGGGTATCGAGTGAACATTCAGCCATTTTCAAAATACGGGATTGACTTGTTGAAATAGTATCACCATTTTCGTTAAGCCACGATAAAACTTCATAGCCGTGACTATTTCGGTGGTAGGTGATAACACTATTATTTTCAAATCCATCATCGTGTTTTTCTTTGGTAGAATAAACCACATCAGGCAGTTTAATAATTTTCTTTTTCAAATCGGGATTGGCTTTTATTGCCTGATTCCAGATTTCATAAGCCTGTGAAGTGAGGTCAACATCGCCTTCGTCATCATCCAGTATGCCGGCTTTTTCATTGTATAAATCACGAATATTTACAGGATCTCCATCAAAGAATACTTCATCCGTTCCAACAGCTTCGGCATTTTCCCTAATACGCTGTGTCAATCTGCCTCTTAAACGAATAATACGTTCAAGACCATCCTGTGGTAAAAACGAGTAGCAAAATATTTTATCAGATGTTTGCCCGATTCTATCCACACGACCTGCCCTTTGAATCAGACGGATAATTGCCCAGGGTAAATCATAATTTACAATGATGTGGGCATCCTGTAGGTTTTGACCTTCACTCAAAACATCAGTGCTGATTAAAACACGAATTTCGTCCTTAACGGTTTTAACTTTGTTACTTACAGGGCTAAACCTGTATGCTAATTCTGTTGGATTTTCGAGATCGCCAGTAGCACAGGCAATATTTTTCAATCCTCTTTTTTTCAAGTTATCAAACAGGTAATATGCTGTATCGGCAAATTGTGTAAAAATGAGAATCTTTTCGTCCTTATGCTTTTCCTGACAGAGTTTCTCCAAAGAATTTAATTGCTTGTCGTCATCCGGATTCCAGTTTTTACCAATTTTTAAAATTGAGATGATTTGTTTTGCATCGCTAATCAGCAATTCCTTTAGTTTGTCATTAAATAGATTTGTTGAAATCCAGTCGTATCTGCTTTTTTCAGCAACGCATTTGTCGTAATATTTCTTTGCTAACTTATGATATTCAGCCAGGTCAGTAATTAAATTCAATTCTATATTGTCGTCATTGTCGTTTTCTTCTAAAAACTCATTCATTTCTGCTTTTTCCTGTTGTCCAATCGGTATTGGCAAACCATTTTCAATGGCATAAACAAAAACTTCGTTTCGTAAAACGTGGCGTGCCAATGAAATCAGGAATGAAAAACCAGAACTTTCCAATCGTTTGAAAAGATTTGTTCGGCAGAAACCCATTAAACGTTTACCTGCGCGGCTTAGATTTGCAATTATTTTCTTTTCTTCTGAATTTGCCAGTGCTTCTTTTTCTTTATCAATGTAGTTGCCCAATCCATAACGTGCTAATAATAAGCTGTTGATGATTTTCACTACCTCATCATCGTAGAGTTTTACATAAATATCTTTCTTGTCGTTTGGGTCAAACGAATATTCAATTTTCTTTGGAAGTCTGTCAGGGAAGTACTCTATTCTGCCATCGTTGAATGTAAGGTAATACTGCTTTTTCTTCTCGTCATAAGTAGCATAGTTTTCTTTGATAAAAGTTCTTGTACGCCTTACCATATAAAGTTTTAATAATTCCTGCCAATCCTCAGAATAATTACTTTTTTCAAAGGCAAGCAAAGTATTGGGTGAATACTGGTAATTGGCAATAAATTCAATAGCCCCGCCAACTTCACGGATAAAGTTTTCCGGTGAAATACCAATGTCCTTATCCTCAGGAATAAATAAGCGTAATTGATTTGAAATGTCTAAATAGCTTTTATTGTAAGGCGTTGCCGTTAATAGAATAACTTTACTTTCGTTCTTTTCCAAATATTCTTTTACAATTGAATAACGCTTTCCTTCTCTGTTTCTAAGGTTGTGACTTTCATCAATGATTACAACTCTGTATCTTCTTGTTTCTTCCAGAAATTTTTTATCAACTCTCGAAATACTGTGAACCTTTGCCCTTAACTGATAAGTATGTACATAACCTTCCCACATCTCAACAATATTTTTAGGGCAAATGATTAATGTCTCAGTAAAAAATGTTTCTTCAAAAAGTTTTGCAACTGCCGATGCAGTCATTGTTTTACCTAATCCGACTACATCACTAATCAATACACCTCCTCGCTTGTCAAGATGTCTGGCTGCAACACTTACGGCATTCATTTGAAAAGGCAAGAGGTCGGTTTGTAATATTTTGGGGATAATATAATTTCCGATTCCACTTCTTGCTTCCTGTGAAAGATGATAGGCAATTTTCAAATATATGTAATAGGGCGGAATTGTGCTTTCACCAGCCCAGCTTTCATCCAAAATCTGAATGAGTTCCTCAGATATATCAACACACCAGCGGTCTTCCCATCTTTCTTCAAACCATTTGTCCAGTTTTTCAGCAGCATCCTGTTCAACTACATTTACATTTAATTCTCCCTGCTGTGATAATCCAGCCATTGTCAAATTACTGCTACCTACATAACCGATTAGTGGCGCATCTTTATCTTTTTTGTGGCACAGATAGAGTTTTGCGTGTAGTGGATAGGCAAGAAATAGTTTTACCTTCACTTTCTTTTCAGAAATCTGTGTTTTTAATTTCCTCAAACTTTCTTCATCCTCATTTGTCGGTATTCCGAATGTCAATTGTCTGGTAAATGATTTTGCAATTTCTTTTTTAAGTGCTAAAGCGGTTGGATTGTCCATCAGCCCTTTTTTTGCTTCACTTAAAGCTTGTCTTAAAAGATTTTCTTCCGGTCTTTGCATTCCAACGAGTAACCGACAACAATTGTCATCACCTTCAAAATGATCAATATGGTTCATTAGCAATTTCCAGCCTCTCAGGTTGAAATATCCAACACAAAAGTCAGCTCTGTAAGAACTTTCAATTGTTTCTAATAAACCTGTTTTTAGGTGTAATGTGATATTGTCAAATATTTTAGGCATATGAATATCTATTAAAAGTTTCTTTGTAAGGCGGTAGCAAAATTTCACTCTTTGTCAGGTTTTGTTTTATATACCCGATTGAGCGCCTTGCCATTGTGTGCAAAGTTGGTCTGTAGCATTTCAAAAATATATTACAATAAATCATAAATTAAAATACATTCGGGTCAGCAATGAATGATAAGAGTAATATTTCTTTCATTTTGTCAAATTTAGAAAATAGACTTTCAGCTTGATAATAATTTAGTCATCGTGGTTTCATCCATCATGATTACCTTTAAATCGTTTTCAAATACAGTTTCCCCCGCCAGCATGTCCAAATACATCAAGCAATAGCCCGCGAAAACTGTATCTATTCACAAATATATCAAATAATTAAAATCAAAGCCACAGGTTGCTTAGAAATAAATTACGCTATAAACAGACCAACTCAGTTTTATATGCCGGCTTTCGGGAGCGAAAACCCGAAAACGGTACCTTCAAGGGCATCTGATGCAATGGTAAGCGTACTTTTATGATGTGCAAGAAATTCTTTACACACCTGTAAGCCCAGCCCTGTTCCTTTTTCATTGGCAGTGCCGGTTTGGGGCGTAATGTCATTTGTTTCCTGCAGTCTTTTAACATCTTCGTGGCTCAGCAATGGCCCATTGTTGTGTATGCTTACGGTGATATTGTTTTTATCATGGAGGGCTGAAATACGGATGTTATTTGAAGGATAACTGAATTTTACGGCATTTGAAACCAGGTTGCGCAAAACGGTCAGAATCATATTTTCGTCTGCCCAGGCGATTAAATCTTCCTCTGTTTTGATCATCAGTTCAATTTGTTTTTTTTGCGCAGCAGGTCGCAATTCCTCTGCTATACGGTCAATCAATATATTTATAAAAACCGGTTCGGGTTGATATTTTATTTTTCCGGTCATGGTTGCCGACCATTGTAAAAGGCTGTCAATTAATTTATTGACTGAATTTGCGGCCTGGTACAACATTTCAGTTTCAGGCCGGGGTATTTCATGAATTTTATCTTTTACCTGCCTTGAGAGTTCCACAATGGCATTCATAGGGCTTTTCAGATCATGGGCAATAATATAAAAGAATTTGTTTTTCAGTTTCACTTCGTCGGTAAGTTGTTGATTGGCTGTGCGTAAACTTTCTGTTTGCTCAGCCACTTTTTTCTCCAGGAAAATATTGCGCTTTCTGATGATTTTTACCCTGAGGTATTGCACCCACAGGGCTGCGAGAAACAAAATCAATATCACCAGCAAATGAAACCAGGTTTTCATCCAGAACGGAGCTGAAACCGAAACCGGAAGGGCTATGGCAGCATCAGTGCCGTATCCGTCAGCGTTGATGGCTTTGATTTTTAACGTATAATTGCCGGGTGGTAAATTGGTATACGTTACATTTCGTGAGGTGTTGTTACTGATCCATTCCTTATCAAAATTTTCGAGCTGAATAAAGTATTGATTACGTCCGGTTTGAATAAAGTTTAACCCAGCCCATTCAAAATACAGATTTTTGTCGGTATATTTTATGGCAAGGTTTTTCAGGGTATATGGCTCACATGAAATACTGCCAGTCCGGTTGAGTATGCGGCATTGGGTCAGCACCACCGGAAACATGGCAGTATCAGCTTTTATATCTTCCGGATTACAAAAAATCAAACCATTGATACTTCCAAAATACAAAATCCCTTCTTTTGAACGGAAGGAGGAATTATTGTTGAATTCTTCGCTGATCAATCCGTCGCTGCTGCAGTAATTGGTAAACAGATGGGTATTGAGGTCAAAAACCGATATGCCCCTGTTTGAAGTAAGCCATGCTTTTCCGTTTTTATCGATTAGTGCTGCATATACATTTTGATTGGCAAGGCCTTGTTTTTCGGCCAGCATTTTAAAATTTCCCGTTACCGGGTTAAACAAAATAATGCCAGCGCCACGGGTAGTGATAAGCAAAGCCGTATCGTTTAAAAAATGAACCTGGTATATGCAGTGCGACGACATCCGGGTATTGCCTCCCGAATGAAAAAACCTTGTCCATTTGTTGTTTTCAGGCTCAAAACCATTTAGTCCATCTTCGGTGCTGATCCAGATTTTTCCGGAGTGGTCCTCGTTGATATGGTTTATTTTATTGTTTGTTAATGAGTTAGTATTTCCGGCATGGTGCAGGTATATTACTGAAGCTTTTTTCCGGTTTTTGTCAAACATGGCCAATCCTTCTTCTGTTCCTATCCAAAGCCGGTGTTTGCTGTCTTCGAAGAGGTACCGTACAATGTTGTCGGGCAGCATATTGTTATCCGAAATGCTGTTAGCAACAGATTTACAGCGGGTTTCCCCAAAAGGAATATAATTGAGTCCCGACCAGGTTCCTATCCACAATGTTTTTTCGCTGTCGTACAGGAGGCACATTACGTTATCACTCAATAATCCGTTGCTGTTGTGTCGTGAATTGTACAATTTCATGGTGTTTTTTGTCCTGTTCCAATAAATGAGGCCATTGTTGTCGGTACCAATCCATAGATTTTTCATGGAGTCTTCAACTACCGAAGTGAGGATTTTTCCATGAGTAAGATCATTGTTTCCCAGGTACCAGGCAGGGGTAAGGAATTTTTTCAGTGGTTCATCCATGCGGCAAATCTCACCCCAGTGGCTTATCCAGACTGAACCCCGGTGGTCTTTTAAAAGGAAGATGACATTTTTTTCAGCAAGGATTTTTTTACAGGTAAAATCTTCAGGTTCAAACCACTTTTTTTCCGTAAGGTCATATATCAGCAACCCTCTCGACATTCCGGCATACAATAAGCCTTTTTTATCATAGATGATGCAGTTTCCGTAGTTCAGCTTCCCTTGCTCAACCGAAAGCGGTACTTCAATTTTTTCCCATTTTCCGTCAGAGATGGTATATCCGAGCATAAATTTTTCAAAAACCAAAACCCAAAGTTTGTTCTTTCCATCCCCGGTAAGAGCCATCACCATTTCAAAAGTTATGGCAGGTTCAAACGGAACAGGTATTTTTTCTGCCTGCCGGTTTGAAACGGCTGCCCTGTATAATCCTTTGCGTGTACCAATCCAGATGGTATCGGTGTTGTGATGATAAAAGGCTGTAATTTCCGGATCAATGATATTATTGTTTTGAAAAAATGCTGGTTCAATGGTCCCGGTTTGAGTTTGATAGATATAGGCACCGTTATGGTATGTTCCAATCCAGATATTCCCGTTTAAATCGCAGGTAAGGGCAGTAATATGTTCTTTTTCAACGGGTGACTGGTTTCCGATGTGTTTCCATGTTTTATTTTCCGGAAAATAGCTGCACAATCCGCCCGATGTTCCTATCAGCAATTCCCCGTTATCCAATGCTGCCAGGCAGGTAATGTAATTGTTTAATAATGAATTTGAATCATCAGGGTCATTTTTATAGATGGTATAATTGTACCCGTCAAAACGGTTCAGCCCATCCTGTGTGCCAAACCAGATAAAGCCATACCTGTCCTGCAGCATGCAGGTGATAATGCTTTGTGAACGGTTATTCCCGGAAACAACCGGATTAAAAATGTATTTTTTTTCAATTACCCATGGGTTGAGAGAAAATCCCTGTAAAATATCAAACCATAAGATAATTACAACAAGTATGCATTGATTGCGTTTTCCACCCATTCTTTTTTGCAGCAAAATAAACCTGAAATGCAATGCTAAAGTATTTAAAAAATATTTTAAACCGGAATACTCCGGCGATTTTATTTCGCCTGCAGTCTGTCTGCATTTTGCCGCCGGGTAATTTTTCAGCTTTGTGATGATGGAATGCTTAAAACCTGTATCTTTGCTTTGATTGTTAGCGATTGATTATGCAGATTCTTATCATTGAAGACGATAAAGCCATGGCAGTTTCGCTGGGTGCTATGCTTGCTGAAAAAGGATATAAAAATTGTTGTTATGCTGCGTCATACGCTGAATCAATTGGTTTGCTCCGTTCACAAACCTTTGACCTTGCCTTGATTGATATATGCCTTGGTGCAAATAACGATGGCATTCTCCTGGCTTCAGCCATCCATCATCAATATCATTTTCCGTTTGTATTTACAACAAGTCTGTCCGATCCGGAAACCCTGGCCAAAGCACGCGAAACTTTCCCGTCGGGATATCTTGTCAAGCCGTTTGATGCCAACGATCTGGCAGCATCTGTTGAAATTGCCATGCACAATTTCCGTTTCAGCCGTTCCGATAAAAAAATGGAAGGTATGGAACCCTTTTTCGTTAAAATGGATTATGGGATGATTAAAATTGATCCGGCCGGAATATTATTTTTTAACGGGGAAGGCAATTATATTAAGGTTCATTTAACAGATAAAAAGCCATTGCTGCTGCGTTCCACCATCAAGGAATTTCTTGGCAGGCTTCCGGCTTCAGCGTTTATGCAGGTGCATAAATCATATGTGGTTCATCTGCAAAAAATAGAAACCATTTCGGGCAACTGCATTATTATGAATGAGCACCAGATACCCATCAGTGCAATGTTCAGGGAAGAGCTGATAAAAAAGCTTGGCTGCTGATTGATTTTTTCCATTTGTCTGAACGAAATATTTTATTAATATTGAAGAAAATAGGATATTCTGAATCATTTAATTTTTAACACTATGAAGCCAGTATTGAATTTTATCCGTAATCTTCGCCTTTTGCTCATGTTGTCGGCTGTGGGTTTATTTGTTTCAGCTGTTGGAAACCCTTCAGATTCAGGGGCAAAAAGAAAAATTATCGACAATGCATACCTGTTTGGCGAAATGTCAAGTTCGGTTGAAACGGTGGTGGATAAAAATTCAAAGCAGGTTTCACAGCTTTCCGGCATCATTGGCCAGGTTAAAAAAGGGCAGGAGGTGCTGGAAATACACCGGATCAGGTATTCACGCATGCAGATAACACTGGATGATGGACGCAAAGGGTGGGTCGATATTCCTGTAGTTTCACCATCGGATGAGAAAGATGCATATCTGCTACACGGGTTGAAACTGAGTGAATTGCTGGTTAAACCCGGATCGGCAGATCCGGCAACACCTGTCACCAGCGAAAACAAAAATATTAAATTTAAAAGAAACACGGCCCTTAGGGTGATTGAGTGGAAACACGAAGCAGAAAAAAATAAGGATCGTATTTTTCATTCCGGTACATGGTGGGCAAAAATAGAGATTGAAGGATATACCGGATGGGTTGAAAGTTCAAGATTCCGTTTCAAGGGACAAATGTTCGATTCTGTAATTCCCGCTATCTGGTATCCGGTAAGGTGGTTCAGTAAATTACTGGGCGACGGATTCTGGGCAGGGCTTTTTATACTGATTTTACTGGTTATCCCAATGTCAATCAGCTATGCCATTGCCCGTTTCATTTCATCGGGTTTGCGTTTTCTTCCGAATTTTGTTTTATATATCACTATTTTATTTTTTGCATTTTTAATTTATAGTAATACATACATGAGTATTTATGATGCCTCTGCATTTAACAGGGGAGAAATTCTCATGTTTAGTTTGTTTGGCCTCCTGGTTTTTGTGGTAGCCATAGGTTCTTTTGCTTATGTACGTAAAAATATTTACGAAACCCGTTGCCCCGATTGCCGCCACTGGAAAGGAAAAGTTTATGATACCCAGAAGTTAAGCGAAACCTGGTGGAAAACCACCACCACGACCCATTATTCTGATGGTACCACCAAACGCAATGTGTCAGAAACCACCATTCAAAGCTGGAAAGATTTTTGCAGTTGCAGCCATTGCGGAAATTGCTGGGCTATTCAAAGGACAGAAACTATTGAAAGTTAAATATTTGCCTGAATAAAATCCGGGTAAGATATCATCAAGCTGCCAATCAGTGACCAGTTGATTACATGCATATTACTTTGTTAGCTCCATTTTGTAAGGAATACCTTTAAAACATGCAAAGTTGAAATTTTCAACCAATGGCATTTTATTCACAGGTAGGCTGTTCGAACCTGTTGCCGGGCTTATTCTGCTGATTTTAATATTGTCCACCATCATCAATACGTGGGTTTGTATTAAAAACCCAAATGACATCGTGGAAAAAGGTTCCCATGTACGTGAAAATATAAACTGGTTGTTGATAAAAAAATAATATACAGCATTGAATTTCCTTACGGTAATTTTATTTGACTGGCCTGCCGGATTTAAAGCTGATAAGGAATTATAAGCATTCCATGTCTGCCAGGTATGGGCATAGTTTCCATACCACATGGAATTGTTGCTGAAAAGCATGGCAGCAGTAAAAGAATTTTCCGTAACATTCCAGATCAGCGCTCCTGCTTCGTCAGCCGATAGACCCTGGGGTACAATTTTTAAAGTGGTTTCCAGCTCAAAATCATTCTCTACCGGGAATGAACTCAGTGATCCCCAGAACCAGTTGCAATAATCGCTGATACTGCGGAGTGTATAATAACCGTTGGTGATGCTGAGCTGGATATTATTATCTGACTGGATATACCATCCGTTATTGTTATTGTCAAAATCGTCATTCAGGGCTACCTGGTACCTGTCTGACGGTATCCCGTCTATTTGCTGGGGATAAGCTGAAGTATTAAATGATTTTTCCTGGCCGTAACTTATTCCGTATGCGTTTATAGCATAAGCTCTTACATAATAAGTTGTGTATATTGCAAGGTTGCTGAGGGTAACCGAAAAACTCCCTGTCCCGCCTCCATTACTGGTTTTGAAATCAGTCGTGTCGGGAGAAGGTTCTGTGTTCCAGCAAATTCCCTTCATGGTGACGGCACTTCCTCCGTCTGAGGTGATGTTGCCACTTGCCTGCGCTGAATTTACCGTAATGGATGTAACATCGCCGGTGGTGATTTCAGGAGGCCCGTTTTCATCTTTCGCACATGAAAAAAAAAATATAATAAGTAATAATAATTCAGAATTCAGATTATTGATTATCTTGTTATATAAGCGATATATTATTGAAAAGGCGATATATTATTTTTTTGTTTCCATTTTGTAAGGAATACCTTTAAAACATGCAAAGTTGAAATTTTCAACCAATGGCATTTTATTCACAGGTAGGCTGTTCGAACCTGTTGCCGGGCTTATTCTGCTGATTTTAATATTGTCCACCATCATCAATACGTGGGTTTGTATTAAAAACCCAAATGACATCGTGGAAAAAGGTTCCCATGTACGTGAAAATATAAACTGGTTGTTGATAAAAAAATAATATACAGCATTGAATTTCCTTACGGTAATTTTATTTGACTGGCCTGCCGGATTTAAAGCTGATAAGGAATTATAAGCATTCCATGTCTGCCAGGTATGGGCATAGTTTCCATACCACATGGAATTGTTGCTGAAAAGCATGGCAGCAGTAAAAGAATTTTCCGTAACATTCCAGATCAGCGCTCCTGCTTCGTCAGCCGATAGACCCTGGGGTACAATTTTTAAAGTGGTTTCCAGCTCAAAATCATTCTCTACCGGGAATGAACTCAGTGATCCCCAGAACCAGTTGCAATAATCGCTGATACTGCGGAGTGTATAATAACCGTTGGTGATGCTGAGCTGGATATTATTATCTGACTGGATATACCATCCGTTATTGTTATTGTCAAAATCGTCATTCAGGGCTACCTGGTACCTGTCTGACGGTATCCCGTCTATTTGCTGGGGATAAGCTGAAGTATTAAATGATTTTTCCTGGCCGTAACTTATTCCGTATGCGTTTATAGCATAAGCTCTTACATAATAAGTTGTGTATATTGCAAGGTTGCTGAGGGTAACCGAAAAACTCCCTGTCCCGCCTCCATTACTGGTTTTGAAATCAGTCGTGTCGGGAGAAGGTTCTGTGTTCCAGCAAATTCCCTTCATGGTGACGGCACTTCCTCCGTCTGAGGTGATGTTGCCACTTGCCTGCGCTGAATTTACCGTAATGGATGTAACATCGCCGGTGGTGATTTCAGGAGGCCCGTTTTTATCTTTTTTGCACGACACCGAAAACAATAGCAGAAAAGAAAGTATGCAAACTATGCCTGAGTAGTTGGTGGTTTTCATTTTTTTGAATGATTGAGATGGTCTAATCAATTAGGACAATTTTTTCATAAAGATAGTTTATTTTTG
>CAZLJX010000041.1:0-24837 GCA_964559985.1 uncultured Bacteroidales bacterium | reverse complement strand
GCATATTGATTTTCAATACTTTAGACAGGTGTTGCAAAAAAGTGCGGAAAACAGGTGTAATTATACTTCAGGCCTTGATTAAACCTTGAAGGTCTTGCAACTGCCCCGATGGTTCCATTTTAGAACCAAAATAAAGCTGGCATTTTATTAATGAAATTATTAATCCTGACAGGTTTTTAAAACCTGTCAGGATTAAAAGAAAAAATATACATCATCAGTACCGGCTCTCATTTCAACTATTTTATGGTTTGCCGCCACAAACAGTGGTTAATTTAAATAGAATTTAAACGGAGCATCGTTTAATATGATTAAAAGCATTGAAAATGGTATGAAATACGTGAGTAACTAATTCTTTATACCTCCAAAGCATATTATTCTAAACTATATAAAATATTTGTCAGGGTAATTACGCATCCGAAAGAGGTTTTGATTTGCCGATGAAAGGTATGCATTCTTTAATGCTTTCGCCACTATCTAAAATAGGTAACCTAAAATAGATAACCTAAAACAGATATTTTTTTAAAAATTTTATTATTTTTGGATAAATTATTCGTTATGGCTAAAACTTCAAATCCTTTTATTATCAAGGGGTATTATTCGAGAGAATATTTTTGTGACAGAAAAAATGAACTCCAGATCTTGATTCGAAATTTTGAAAATGGCATCAATACAAGCATTATTTCTGCACGAAAAATGGGAAAATCGGCACTTATTTTTCGTTTTTTTGAGGAAATAAAAACCATTTCATCGGTTGAATTTATCTATGTTGATATTTACCAATCCAGAACATTAAACGATTTTATCAACCTGCTGGCTGAAGCTATCCTGAAAAAATTTCCCGAGAAATCCAGAACAGGTGCCAGGTTTATGAAATTTCTGAAAGCGATAAGGCCTTTGATCAGTTATGACCCTGTAAACGGTACCCCACAGATTCAGATCACCTTTCAGTCTGAGGAAGAGAAAAAACACAGTTTATTTGCATTATTTGATTTTCTCGAAAATCAGGGGAAAAAAACGGTATTGGTAATCGATGAATTTCAGCAAATTTCTTTTTATCCTGAAAAAAATACGGAATCTGTTCTCAGAACCTATATACAACATTTGAAAAATATTTGTTTTATTTTCTGTGGCAGCAACCAACACATGATGAACCAGATGTTTTCCGCTGCCAACAGGCCTTTTTTCGGAAGTACCCGTTTATTGTTTCTTGATGCTATTGACAAAAATGAATATACAGCATTCATCAGGATGCACTTTAAAAACGGAAGAAAAACAATTTCTGATGATGCACTTAATCTTATTGCCGACTATACTTTGCTTCATACATTTTATACCCAGAACCTGTGTAATGCAATATTTTCGATGTGCTCGGGAAATATTGGCACCCACGAGGTTAAAAATTGTTTTTCCGAACTGTTAAAGGAAAATGAAATGTATTACTTCCAGTTCAGGCAGTTTCTTACTTCAGCACAATGGAATTATCTGATTGCCGTTGCAAAGGAAGAAAACATAGTAAGAGTTACCTCCCAGGCTTTCATCAGCAAATACCAAATTGGAACGCCATCCAATTCAAGAAGATTGTTAAAGTCGTTGGGTGAAAAAGAACTCTTGCTTGAGATACAAACAAAAGATGAGATCCGTTACCGGGTTTATGATGTTTTTTTTATGAGGTGGCTTCAATCAACCTATTAAAACAGGCAAATAACAGAAAAACTCATCAGCTAAACAAGACCAGTGATGCATATTACCGGCTCCCATTTCAACTACTATATGGTTTGTCACCGCAAATTGTGGTTATTTTCAAACGGTATTCAAATGGAACATACCAGCGACCTGGTGCTCGAGGGACGGTTGGTTCACGAAAGCAGCTACCAGCAACGATCGGAAAAATATACCGAAATTGAAATGGATGGAATAAAAATTGACTATTTTGATGCTAAAAGCAAGATTGTACATGAGGTAAAAAAAAGCGACAGTTACGAAATTGCCCATGAATGGCAACTGAAGTATTATCTCAGTGTTTTGCATCGAAATGGGGTTGAAGCAACCGGCATTCTTGAATACCCAAAACTCCGCAAAACCCTTGAAGTAGTGTTGAGCCAACGCGACATGGATGAAATCAGAACTTTCGAAACCAATATCAAAACAATTATTTCTGACAATAACTGTCCCGAAAAACAAGAACAGAAAAAATGTAAAAACTGCAGTTATTTTGATTTTTGCTGGAGCGGAGAAGAATAATGAATTATTTTTAACTTAAATTATGTAACTTACCAAAGAGAGCTTGTTTTTTCAATTTGACTGGATTAAAATTGCTTTGAGTATTCCAATATTGAGAATAATATTGCATGAAAAAAACCTATTATCTTTTCAATCCCGGCCGTCTTTCACGTAAAGACAATACCTTAAAGTTTGTACCGGTTAACGAAAATGGCTCAGAAGGCCAGCCCAAATTTCTTCCAGTTGAAGGCATTGAAGATTTATATGTGTTCGGAGTTCTCGATGCCAACAGTGCACTTTATAATTTTCTTGGAAAACAAAATATTGCGGTACATTTTTTCGATTATTACGAAAACTATTCCGGTTCGTTTATGCCTCGCGATCAGTTGCTTTCGGGGAGAATGCTGCTGGCGCAGACTGCCCATTTTACCGATAATGAAAAGCGTTTGCTGATAGCCCGGTCTTTTATCGATGGAGCATCGTTCAATATGATTAAAAACCTGCGTTATTACAACAACCGGGGCAAAGATATGACACCAATGATGGAGGCAATGGAAAATCTCAGGATAAAAATCGGTGAAATAAGCCAGATCAACGTATTAATGGGCATTGAAGGCAATATCAGGATTCATTATTACGACGCTTTTCAGCTTATTATCAATGATTTTGAGATGGGTGAACGGACAAAGCAACCACCTCAGAACGAAGTGAATGCATTAATATCATTCGGAAATATGATGTGCTATAGCCAATGTTTAAGAGCAATACACCAGACTCAATTAAATCCACTTATCAGTTATCTGCATACACCGGGAGAGAGACGCTACTCGCTGGCACTTGACCTGGCCGAAATTTTTAAGCCCATCATAGTTGACCGGGTGATTTTTAAAGTACTGAATAAAAAGGAGATACAGGAAAAGCATTTCGACAGGCAATTAAATAAATGCTTGCTGAATGAGCAGGGAAAAAAAATTTTCATCCAGGCTTTTGAAGATCGGCTGACCGAAACCATTCAACACCGGACGTTAAAACGCGATGTTAGCTATAAACACCTGATAAAACTCGAATGTTACAAATTATCAAAACATTTGCTTGGTATTGAAACCTATAAACCATTTAAAATGTGGTGGTAATATGAATTATTTTTCGGCGGATTATTAATCAATAATATGAATACAAAATGCTTTTGTATTTTAGAAAAATGTAAATTTGGCAGTAGATTGCTGAATATGTATATTATTTTGGTTTACGATGTTGGTGAGAAAAGAGTTGGTAAAATGTTGAAATTATGCCGGAAATATTTAAATTGGATACAGAATTCGGTTTTTGAAGGAGAAATTTCGGAAGTCAAACTGGAAGAACTAAAAATAAAGGCAAAAGCATTGATGGAACCGGACGTTGATAGCCTAATTATATTTAAAAGTCGTGATGAACGATGGCTTGATAAAGAAGTTGTTGGTAATGAGCGCAATCCGTTAAATCAATTTCTGTAAAGTTGTCGAAACACTCTTTTTTGTGATATAATCTGGTAAGTTCTATCGATGTAAGTTAGAAAAATGTTCTTTTACATATTGAAAATAAGGCAGATAATATAAGTTGTCGTTACCAGGTAGTTTTTATTGAATTGGTTATCGACAACCTGGAGGGGTATAATATCAGCGTATTTTAATAATAAAACATTGGCAATCAAAAATTTTTAGTAAATTTATGACGGCTTTTAATCGCACCATATTGGAATTGAAATTTTATAAAATCGTCGCCCAATTCGCGGCCCCAGGCTCTTTTAATCGCACCATATTGGAATTGAAATATCCTGATCATATCCGTTTTCAATTTTCCCAAAAAACTTTTAATCGCACCATATTGGAATTGAAATTCTGTTTTTTTTTCATCATGTATAATTATAACATGACTTTTAATCGCACCATATTGGAATTGAAATATTGGTTCCCCCTTTCGACTAATATATTTGCATCATCCTTTTAATCGCACCATATTGGAATTGAAATAAATACTTAAAGCATTTACGGAGCATCTTTTAAATGCTTTTAATCGCACCATATTGGAATTGAAATGTTTTAAAATATTTTTAATCATAACGATTCAAAATTCTTTTAATCGCACCATATTGGAATTGAAATTCGGCTTTAAAAAAGTTTTGCCTAATTTCATCAAACTTTTAATCGCACCATATTGGAATTGAAATGCCGATTTGATTATAACAGTGCAGGGGGAATGTTCCCTTTTAATCGCACCATATTGGAATTGAAATCTGGTAAGCTTACACTGGTATTTGTTTATAATGGACTTTTAATCGCACCATATTGGAATTGAAATCCAGGAATTTAAATTTACTCAGCTCGGGGACTTCTCCCTTTTAATCGCACCATATTGGAATTGAAATAAAGCGCCCTTGAGGTTGTTAAGTCGCTTCCCAATCTTTTAATCGCACCATATTGGAATTGAAATTCTGTTTTTTTTTCATCATGTATAATTATAACATGATCTTTTAATCGCACCATATTGGAATTGAAATAATAAAAAAGCAATTATTTTTCATTTAATTGTAAAACTTTTAATCGCACCATATTGGAATTGAAATCGATTCACGGGCAAAAACAGGATGAAAGTGCTGGAAACTTTTAATCGCACCATATTGGAATTGAAATTTATAAAGCGTTTCAATACGGTAAAATGCCGGTCTGCTTTTAATCGCACCATATTGGAATTGAAATCAATATATAACCATCACCCAATTCTTCAATAAAATCCTTTTAATCGCACCATATTGGAATTGAAATAAGTAATGAGTAACGCATTACAATATGTAGATCAAACTTTTAATCGCACCATATTGGAATTGAAATAGGGTCTCGCTGAAATGAAGCTGAACGACAAAGAAGCTTTTAATCGCACCATATTGGAATTGAAATGAGTTATAAATCAATAATTATAAAGATTGGTAGTTCACTTTTAATCGCACCATATTGGAATTGAAATCATTAGAATTAGCAGAACGGATCAAGTTAATGTTAACTTTTAATCGCACCATATTGGAATTGAAATTTGGAAATTTATATTATTTATGCTCGAACATCCGTAAACTTTTAATCGCACCATATTGGAATTGAAATAAAATAATATGCGCTTGGACCGGCTTACCGACATAGCTTTTAATCGCACCATATTGGAATTGAAATGGTATCGTTATTAATGATTCGTTTAGTGGCCTTTTTGCTTTTAATCGCACCATATTGGAATTGAAATATCTTTACTGGTGAAAGAGCCTTACTTGACTGTTTAACTTTTAATCGCACCATATTGGAATTGAAATATAATCAACCGATATGGGCACCTTATTATTGACAATCTTTTAATCGCACCATATTGGAATTGAAATTACGGTAATAACTCCCGGAACTTTAACAGGAGCCTTCTTTTAATCGCACCATATTGGAATTGAAATGCGTATTTGCAACGTTTTCCGGTCAACTGAGGGTATCTTTTAATCGCACCATATTGGAATTGAAATACATCTATTTGGCAAAGCTGTTGATTTTGATGTAAACTTTTAATCGCACCATATTGGAATTGAAATTTGTTTATAACGTTTTGCAGCTATGCGCTCGTTTTAACTTTTAATCGCACCATATTGGAATTGAAATTTAGCGAGCAAAAACAAACCAAGCTCAACAGCATATACTTTTAATCGCACCATATTGGAATTGAAATGGACTTTACAAAAAAGTCGAGAGAGAAATAGAAATCTTTTAATCGCACCATATTGGAATTGAAATGTTATAACCGGTTACAAAATTTTTATTGATATTCAGGTTTTAATCGCACCATATTGGAATTGAAATAAATTTTTTTTAAGTTCTTCTATATGTTTTACTGTAGTTTTAATCGCACCATATTGGAATTGAAATTTGTTAGCAGAATATCTATCATATAGAGGTATAGATGTTTTAATCGCACCATATTGGAATTGAAATAATCTATTTTTCTTTACTATCATATTATCTACGTTTAAGTTTTAATCGCACCATATTGGAATTGAAATTGTTTACCTTGACAGTTTCATAGATAAAATTAAATTTGTTTTAATCGCACCATATTGGAATTGAAATTATTTTTTTCAGCTTGTCAAACTCTTCTTTTGCAAGCGTTTTAATCGCACCATATTGGAATTGAAATTAACTAACAAAGCAATATATTAATATTCATATAGTTGTTTTAATCGCACCATATTGGAATTGAAATTGTTTTTCTTGCTGTTCGAGAAATTGAACCTGATCAGTTTTAATCGCACCATATTGGAATTGAAATGCGTGAATCAGGGTCTATTGAACAAGACTGCGACATGGTTTTAATCGCACCATATTGGAATTGAAATATAGGCTTTCACATGCGGTTGAGTTCATTACAAAAAGTTTTAATCGCACCATATTGGAATTGAAATTTATTTCTTCCAGTTGAATTAGCTCTTTTTATATACGTTTTAATCGCACCATATTGGAATTGAAATACGATTTTGAAAATGAAATGCGGAAAAACGATCAAGTTTTAATCGCACCATATTGGAATTGAAATTGATTTACAGCATTTTAGCATTTTTTTTGTCAAAAAGGTTTTAATCGCACCATATTGGAATTGAAATAAAGCTGTTGTTACCTTTACAACTGCTGTTGTACCTGCTTTTAATCGCACCATATTGGAATTGAAATGTATGTACTTTCACAAAAAGAGCGTGTCTGGTAAATCCTTTTAATCGCACCATATTGGAATTGAAATGGCAACATAAAGGGTTAAGGTTTAGCGAAATGAATCTTTTAATCGCACCATATTGGAATTGAAATGCATTCTTTTATATCTTATGAATTGAATTATATTGTCTTTTAATCGCACCATTTTGAAATTGAAATTGGTTTTTTTCATTCCTTTTTTCCGCACTTTTTTATTCCAAAATATTATAATAATTCTGAGAGAAAAAAAATATCGGTTAATTTCAGGAAAAGTGCGGAAAAAAGGAATGAATGTTTTTTATCGCTTTTATGATCAAAACCACGAAGGTTTTTTATTTTTGTACCTGATTGATGATTTCCTTCTTTCCTGAAGGTACGATAAAATTGTATTTCTGAAACGTAAGAACATGATCTATAAAATTTCGACCCTTTCATATTCCAATTCACTGCCTTTTGTTTATGGTTTGCAGAATTTCGATTTCAAGCCGGATTTTATTGAGCTTACCCTTGGCAATCCATCACTTATTGCCGATAACCTTATAAACCACCGTGCTGCTGTGGGTCTTGTCCCGGTGGCTTCTATCCCGGGTTTGCCTGATTACAGAATTGTTACCGATTTTTGTATCTCATCCTCCGGGCCGGTGGCAAGTGTCATGTTATATTCTGACAGTCCGTTATCTAAAATTAGAAGAATTTATCTCGATTACCAGAGCCGGACATCGGTGATTCTGATCAAAATACTTGCAAAAATATTCTGGCACAGCCGGTTCGAATATACCGATGCCGGCCCGGGTTATGAATCTATGAAACTCAATGAAGGCGAGGCGCTTGTAATGATCGGAGACAGGGCTTTGCAAAATGCTGCCAAATTTACCCACCGTATTGATTTATCCGAACAATGGCTGCATTTTACCCAATTGCCTTTTGTGTTTGCCGTTTGGGTAGCCCATAAAGATGTGGATCTGGGTTTTATTGAAAAACTCGGAAAAGCTTTGCAGCTGGGTGTGGGCAATATACCAAAAGTAGTAGCCCGTCATCTTGAAAGTTTCGACGGAGAGATGCAATTAACGCTGAATGAGTATCTTACCAAAAGAATCCAGTACAACCTTGATGATGAAAAGCGTAAAGTGATTGAAATGTTTCTTCAGCTCGCCGGGCAAATCAATAATTAGTATCTTTACACGATTTTAAAAAATGATACAATGAGAAGTTTAATAAATCCATGTAAGTCGCTGATAATTATCGCTGTAGTAATGATTTTTACAGGCCTTTTCATTCAAGCCTTGGCTGGTAACTCAAAAACCGACACGGTAGTTGTTTTCCAGTTTTCAATTCTTGAAGAAATTGCTCCGCCGGCCTGGCATATTACACAAAAATCGTTTCAGAAAGCGCATGAAGCCGGTGCAAATTATATTTTGCTGCATCTCAATACCTATGGTGGGTTGGTTGATGCTGCCGATTCTATTCGTACAAAAATTCTGAACAGCCCCATCCCGGTTATTGCCTTTATCGATGATAATGCAGCATCGGCTGGTGCCTTGATAGCCATTGCCTGCGACAGGATTTACATGCGTAAAGGTGCAAAAATAGGCGCAGCCACGGTGGTAAATATGGAAGGCAAGGCCATGCCCGACAAATACCAGGCTTACATGAGAGCTACCATGCGTGCTACGGCCGAAGCGCATGGCAAAGATACCATCATTACCGGCAAAGACACGATTTTCAAATGGAAACGCGACCCATTGATTGCCGAAGCCATGGTTGACCCAAGGACCTATATCCCGGGTATTATAGATACTGGCAAAGTGCTGACATTTACTACCAGCGAAGCCATTAAATTTGGTTATTGCGAAGGTGAGGCTCAGAATGTGCATGAAGTGTTAAAACAGGCCGGAATATCAAACTACCGGCTTGAAGAATATAATCCCTCGCTGATTGATATGATTATTAAATTTTTAATTAATCCTGTTGTTCATGGTTTGCTCATCATGATTATTGTAGGAGGAATTTATTTTGAATTACAGACCCCGGGTGTGGGTTTTCCGCTGGTAGCTGCTATTACAGCGGCTTTGTTATATTTTGCTCCGTTATACCTCGAAGGTCTTGCTGCCAATTGGGAAATCCTGATTTTTATTGCCGGTATAGGGTTGCTTTTACTCGAAATATTTGTTATTCCGGGTTTCGGTGTGGCCGGAATTTCGGGAATCATTCTGGCAGTAGCCGGTCTGACCATGAGTATGGTCGAAAATTTTGATTTTTCGTGGGATGCTCCTCAGATGAATAAAATTATGTTTTCTTTTCTGCTTGTCATTGTTTCAATGATCACAGCCTTTATCGGTTCGTTACTGTTGGGGAGAAAAATTCTTATTTCACCTGAGCTGAAAGTTGCTTTGCACGATACCCAGCGGGTTGAAGAAGGCTTTATTGGTGTAAAGCAGGAAATTACAAAGATGGTAGGCAAAACCGGAACAGCAGCAACCATTCTGCGTCCTGCAGGCAAAGTAGATATTGATGGTGTAATTATTGACGCAGTAGCCGAAACAAGTTATATCGAAGCCGGATCAAAAGTAGTGATTTCGCGTTCCGAAGCCAGCCAGATTTACGTCCGAAAGATATAAAACCACCATGGAAAAAACTGATTTTATTGTACGCGATTATTGTGAGTCAGACATGAAGGGAATAGCCGTTCTTTGGGAACAAACCGGACTTGGTAGCCCTCAGAGAGGCGATAACAGGCAAACCATAGAAACATCGCTGAAGCACGGCGGGAAATTTTTAGTGCTGGTATCAAAAAACAGCGGGCAAATTATTGGTACTTCATGGGTTACCAGCGACAGTCGCCGACTCTATTGGCATCATTTTGGTATTTTGCCCGGCTTTCAATCCAAGGGAATGGGAAAATGGCTTGCCCTTGAAACCATGAAATGGGCAAAAACAGTTGGCCTGCAGATAAAACTGGAAGTCCACCGCCAGAATGTAGCGGCAGTCAATATGTATAAAAATTTGGGATTCAACTACCTGGGTGATTATGATGTCTATATTGTCCGCGATTGGAATAAAACCAATGTATAAATGTTTTGTTAATATAAACAATGATTTAAAATATCCGGTTATGAAAAAAATGTATTTCAGCATGGTGCTGCTTTTTATCCTTACCATTACTTTTTCTGCAGCACAGAAGAAAAAATTTAATCCTGAAATTACCATTGACGACCTCAAATCCCATATCGGCTACCTGGCCGGAGATCAGCTTCAGGGTAGGCTGCCAGGCTCTGAAGGAGATAAACTGGCACAGGAATATATTTTAAGTCAGTTTGCAGCCTGTGGTTTACAAACCCGTAAACAACCTTTTGAAGTCATTACGTCGGTTCGGGTGTCACCCACATCGGAATTTTATATTGATGGACGCAAAATGGAGATGGATGTTGATTTTATGCCGCTGCCATTTTCAGCATCGGCAGGTTTTGAAGGACTAGTCGATTTTGTTGGCTTTGGGCTTGATATAAAGGTCGATACTTTTTTATGGAATGAATACGAAATTGTTGATGTGCACGATAAATGGGCCATGATGCTGCGCGATGAACCTGATCCTCAAAACCGTGAAAGTGTTTTTGTGCCTTTTGCTGATGACAGAACTAAAGTATTGATGGCAAAGGATAAAGGCGCTAAAGGTGTAATCCTGGTCACGGGAGCGGCGCTTGACAATACCGATAAACTGCCCCCTTTCTGGTATAGCCAGACCCTTGTGGATGTGGGTATACCTGTTGTATATGTAACGCGAAAAGTTGCTAACCTGATACTGGGAGATGTAAATTATAAGATTGAACAGCTTGAAGATATGATTATCAATGGAAAGCGGCCCTATTCCTGTTCAGTAAAACCTGTTGTGAAAGGCAATTTTTCTATCGTGATTACAAAAGCAGTTACCAACAATATTATCGGAATTCTGACAGGGAATGACCCAAAACTTAAAGATGAGTTTGTTGTCATTGGTGCTCATTTTGATCATCTTGGGTTGGGAGGTAAAGGCACGGGCAGCCGTATGCCCGATACCACCGCTATCCATAACGGAGCCGACGATAATGCATCGGGAGTCGCCACCATGCTGGAACTGGCAGCTAAACTGGCTTCGGAAAAAAAGCCTGCACGCAGCATTGTTTTTGTAGCATTTTCAGCCGAAGAAATCGGGCTTGTGGGTTCAAGGAATTTTGTTGAAAAACCAGAAATTGACCCCGCTAAAATGGTCGCTATGATCAACTTTGATATGGTAGGCCGCCTTTCTCGCGATGATCATTCCATTCTTATTGGCGGAACCGGGACAGCTGCAGAATTTGACAGTCTGCTTCACTTAATTCTTAAACCTCTTACCCTTAAAGCTACTTTTTCTCCCGATGGGTACGGACCTTCAGATCATGCATCGTTTTATTCATCGCATATTCCTGTTTTGTTTGTTTCAACCGGCCCTCATGACGACTATCACACTCCTTTCGATGATGTTGATAAGATTAATTTCGACGGTCAGAAAACAGTAACTGATTTTGCCCTTGCCCTGGTTAATCAACTTGCTTCCCCGGCTATTAAACTCACTTTTAAAGAAACCGGCGAACCACCTGTCTCCAGAAGGGGTGGAAAACTTAAAGTGCTGCTGGGAATTATTCCCAATGTGGCATCAACCAGCAATGATGGCATGAAGATTGACGGTGTAAAAAAAGGTGGGCCTGCTTTCAATGCCGGAATGCTGAAAGGAGATATCATCACCTCACTCGATGGAAATAAAATCAGCAATGTGTATGATTATATGTTTTACCTTGGCAGGCTCAAACCTGGCCAGACTTGCATTATTGAAATTGTGCGCGATGGTAAAACACTTGTAAAACTTATCCAGCTCTGATAAGGATGAAAAAATATCATGCCTGGATTCTTGCCGTCCTGCTGACCCTCTCTGCAATGATTTACCAGCGTCTTACGGGCCCTTCATACCCGAAAAGGGTTAAACTACACATCAACGGCCAGTTTATAAGCGCAAAACTGCCCCGTTCGCACCAATCGGGAATGGATTGCAGAATTCTGATTCCTGTCAGCGATACCATCACCGGTGCTGAATTATTGTACCGCTATTTTCCTGGCGATAACCCGTGGATCAAGGCGGATTTTATAAAAGATGGGGAAAATCTGGCAGCGATGCTTCCGTCGCAGCCTCCGGCAGGTAAGCTGGCTTACAAAGTAGTAATGATTCAAGGCAATGAAAGAACTTCATTGACAAGTGAACCTGTAATCATCAGGTTTGCCGGAAAAGTTCCCGCATGGATTTTGTTTCCTCACATCATACTGATGTTTATTGCCATGCTCGCATCAACACTCACCGGATTGCTCGCTTTATTTCACCTGGAGGGCTACCGGCAATGGATGTGGATCAGTTTTGTGCTTCTGACAACCGGCGGTCTTGTTTTTGGGCCTGTGCTTCAATATTATGCGTTTGGTGATTTCTGGACAGGATTCCCGTTTGGCTATGACCTTACCGATAACAAAACCCTCATAGCCTGGCTTTGCTGGCTTGCAGCAATTATCATTAACCTGAAAAACAACAGGCCTTTCTGGATCATAGCTGCATCGGTGATGTTGATTGTGGTATATTCGCTTCCTCACAGTCTTTGGGGGTCAGAGCTTAACCGGGAAACAGGTATCGTAATTACCGGAAAATGAATAAGATATGAAAAATACATGGTTTCTTTTCCTTGCTTTATTGACCTCGGTTAACCTGAATGGACAGCAATTTGCCGAAGTTGACCGTTATGCGCAAGCTGCTCCCCACAGCGCAAAAAAGAATATTAAAGCTTTAGCCAGCTACCTGACAAGTAGTTATAATTCCGATCTTGAAAAGGTCAGAAGTATTTATGTATGGGTAACGCATAATATTCGCTATGACATGGATCTATACCTTTCGGGACAACGCAATAAAGAAATTCTTGCTGAGGATGTTTTGCGTTCAGGGCGGTCGGTTTGCCAGGGTTATTCCGAACTTTTCAAATCATTGTGCGATAGTGCCGGTATTTCATGTTATGTGGTTTCAGGCTACAGCAAAGGGTATGGTTATAACGAAGGGAAAATACCTGTACAATCTGATCACGCATGGAATGTGGTAAAAATTGAAGGAAAATGGTACCTGATTGATGCAACCTGGGGAGCCGGTTTTATCAACCAGCGAAATAAATACGAAAAAAAATTCAGTAATTATTATTTTCTTACACCTCCTTCCATATTTATATACACCCATCTGCCGTCAGACCCGATGTGGCAGCTTTTACCCTGTCCGATTAAACTAAGTGAATTTTCAACAGATTCTGTAAAAATGGCAACCATCATTAAAACCGATACCTGTTACTGGTTTGCCGATACCATTGCCGCATTTTTACAATTGCCCCTTGCTGAACAAAATTTAAAAACCGCCCGCAATGCTTTTGCTTATAATCCCGAAAATTACGATGTTATGGGGTATGCTTTGATTGGTTATGCTTTTGACCTGTCGAAAAATATGCCCGATCCGAATAATGATCAGAAAAAATTTATTGATTTGCAGCGGCATTTGCTGAAGATTTATGAGGAAGCAATTGATGTTTTTTCGAAAAGCAAAACACCCCAGGGCCGCAACGGACTTAATGTATCGAAACAAAACCTTAAAATTATAAAGAAAAACCTGAACCAGTTTAAATAATACCCTGCTGATCTGAAATTATCAATTATTTCAGATCTGAAATAAAATTCTTTTCTTTGATACAAACTAAAAATTATTTATATGTACAGATTTATCTTAATCCTCATGTTAATAACCATGATTGCAGTATCGTGTAAAACAGGCAATAAAGGAGAAAATAATGTTAACCCGCTGTTAATGACTTTCGAAACACCTTATGGTGTTCCTCCTTTCGATAAAATTAAACCCGGGCATTTTATGCCGGCTTATCAGGAAGCCATCCGGCAGCATGAAAATGAAATTAAAGCCATTGTCGGAAACAAAGCAGCACCTGATTTTGAAAACACTATTGCTGCCTTTGACTTCAGCGGAGAATTGCTTGAAACTGTCAGTTCGGTTTTTAATAACCTTACAGAGGCCAACACTTCAGACACCCTGCAGAAAATTGCCCAGGAAGTGGCTCCTCTCATTTCCCGTCATTACGACAATATAGGCCTCGACAGCAACCTTTTTGCCCGGATAAAAGTTGTCAATGATAATAAAGACAGGTATAACCTTACGACAGAACAACAAATGCTGCTGAAAAAAGTGTACGAAGGTTTTGTCCGCAATGGTGCCAATTTAGATGCTCAGGGAAAAGCAAGGTTACGTGAAATTAACGAACAGATTTCAACACTTACCCTTCAGTATGGTGATCATGTACTTGCCGAAACCAATAACTTTAAACTGGTGATTGATGATTCCGCACAGCTCGAAGGTTTGCCGCAGGGGCTTATCGATGCTGCTGCTCAAACTGCTTCTGATTTAGGGATGGGTGGAAAATGGGTATTTACCCTGCAGGCTCCGAGTTTATTTCCGTTTTTGCAGTATTCGGCCAGACGTGATCTGCGCGAAAAAATCTGGACTGCTTATACCAACAGGGGCAATAACAACGATGCTAACGACAATAAAGAAATTATAAAACAAATTGTGGCTTTACGGGCCGAAAAAGCAAAACTGCTGGGCTACGAAACTTTTGCCCACTATGTCATCTCCGACAACATGGCAAAAACCCCCGAAAAAGTGCTGGAATTTCTTGAAAAACTCTGGAAACCATCGGTTAAGGCAGCAAAAGCTGAAGCTGCAGAATTGCAAAAACTTATAAATGAAGAAGGTGGAAAATTTAATCTTCAACCCTGGGACTGGCGTTATTATGCCGAAAAATTGCGTAAGAAAAAGTATGACCTCGACGAAGAACAGCTGAAACCATTTTTCGAACTCAACAGTGTAATCAAAGGTATGCAGATTGTTGCCAATAAACTCTATGGATTGACATTTAATCCGATCGACCAGATTCCTAAACCTCACCCCGATGCTGTTGCTTATGAAGTCAGGGGTAGCGATAATACCCTGATTGCCATTCTGTATATGGATTTCTTTCCGCGTGAAAGTAAAAGAGGTGGTGCATGGATGGATAATTACCGTGGGCAAATGGTGAAAAACGGAGTAGATATCCGTCCTGTAGTAACCATGGTGATGAACTTTTCAAAACCCAGTGGATCAACACCTTCGCTGCTGACTTTTGATGAGGTTGAAACACTCTACCACGAATTCGGACATGCCCTCCATGGGATGTTGTCCAGGTGTATTTACCCTGGTCTGTCAGGTACGGCAGTTGCACGCGATTTTGTCGAGCTGCCATCGCAGATTATGGAAAACTGGGTCAGCCAGAAAGAAGTCCTGAATATGTTTGCCAGGCATTACCAGACAGGTGAAGCTATTTCAGAAGCTTTGCTTAAAAAAATCAATGATGCACAACATTTTAACCAGGGATTTATTACTACCGAATACCTTGCTGCTTCTATTCTGGACCTGAAATTTCATATGCTTACTCAACCCATGTCACAAAGCCCTGTTGAATTTGAAGCAGCTGTCCTGAAATCAGAAGGACTAATACCACAAATCATTTCGCGATACCGAAGCACCTATTTTTCGCATATTTTTGCCGGAGGTTATTCAGCCGGTTACTATGTATATATTTGGGCTGGTGTGCTCGACAGCGATGCTTTTGATTTGTTTTTACAGAAAGGAATTTTCGACCAGGCTACTGCTACCGCTTTCCGTACAAATATTCTTGAACGGGGTGGTACCGAAGACCCGATGGACCTTTACCGCCGTTTCAGGGGAGCCGATCCTTCCATTGAACCTTTGCTCAAAAAACGAGGTCTGGATAAGATTAAATAATTGAATTTCATTACTATGCGGGCTGCCATGCAAGGCAGCCTTTTTTTATTCAACTTAAACAATAGATTGTAAAGTAATTAACCCAAAAGGCATTGGTTTGAGTTTAATATCTGATGCCAAGTACCAGTACATCGTCAACCTGTTGGTACTGACGTTTCCACTGATAAAATTCATCCTTCATAATTGTTTCCTGCATATCCATTGATTTGTCCTGAATATCAAGCAACAGTTGCCTGTAACGTTTCGACATGAATTTACGTCCCAGGGTTCCTCCAAACTGGTCGACAAAACCATCGCTGGCAAGGTAAACCGTGTCGCCCGGCGATAGATGGAAGGTGTGATTGGTAAACGGAATACCCGAAAATTCATGAATGCCTATGGGAAAACAATCGGGTTGAAGCTCTGTAATTGTTCCTTTATGAACCAGGTAACCATTTCTGTTTCCACCTGCAAACTGCATGATGCTATGTTGAAAATCGAAAATACACAAGGCCAGATCAATCCCGTCTTTTGTTTCGCTCTCTTTTTCAAGTTGATGAAGCGATTGTATCACTTTTTCCCTCAAAAGGTTCAAAACAGTAGCAGCTTCAGGTTGTTGTAACTGGCTGGCCACTTCTTTCAGAAAAGCCATACCCAGCACACTCATAAAAGCTCCGGGTACACCATGCCCGGTACAGTCGCCAACAGCTACCATAACCTGTTGATTGGTCTGCATGGCCCAGTAAAAATCGCCACTTACAATATCACGGGGTATATTGAGGATAAAATGATGTGGAAAAGCATTATTCATCAGGTTTTTGGTAGGTAACATTGCTTCCTGGATATGACTGGCATATTTTATACTGTCGGTAATATCTTTGTTATGTTTCTCAATGGCTTCCTCTGCTATTTTTATTTTTGTTATATCGGCATCAACAGCCACCAGTTTTTCAATATGCCCTGATTGATCCAACACGGGAGTTAAAGTGGTTTGTATCCAAAGTTCTGTATTGTAGCGGGTTTTTGATAAAGTGATGTACGAAACCGATTTTTTCTTTTCAATACATTGTTGCCAGACCATAGCAATTCCGGGATTGTTGGAAGTTGTAAACAGGTTACTTCCTTTTTGTTTAATAAATTCGCTGAGCGTGTACCCGTAAATTCTTGTAAATGCTTCGTTTACCCAAAGAATATTTCCTTCTGCTCCGGCAATAATAATAGCATTGTCGGTTTTTGAGGCAACAATTGATAATTGTTCAAGCTGTTGGTTGACTTTTTCGAGCTGTCCTGCCTGAATTAACATTTCTTCTTTTTGTTGAAGCAACTCTTCATTGATTTCTATGATTTGCTTCTTTTGCATTTCAAGCATTTCATTGGCCTTCTTTTTGATTCGGAAATTGCGGTATATGATAAAAGAAAAAATAATCATCAAGGCAAAAAGTGCCATAAATGCATTGCGTAATATTTTTTGCTTTGAAATGGTTGCTTTCGCCAGTTCTTCTTTCCGGGCATGTTCAATTTCGAGTATTTTTTGTTTTTTATTAAACTCGTACTGGATTTTCAGTTTTGAAATCTTATGACTGTTTTCTGTATTCACCAAACTGTCGCTCAGTTTTTTAAATTGTACCTGGTAGTGATATGCATCCTTTAAATTTCCGGTTTTATAATATATGTCACTCAGGGTTTCTGTAACTTCCCGCTGTACATACAAAGCATTGATTTTTAAAGCTATGTCCATTGCTTTTTTCAGATATTCCATCGCAGTTTTATAATCACTCATAGCATTGTAGGTATAGGCTATACTGATATAACTGATGGCAATATCATATTTATTCCCAAGTTTTAACCTGATCTGAAGGCCTTCGTTTAAAAACTGCAGTGATTTTTCATAAGCATTTTTATAGCGATAAATTAATCCTAAATTATTAAGACAGAAGGAGTATCCTTTCATATTTCCTGCTTTTTTATGTAGCTCAAGCCCTTGAGCGAAATATTCTTCTGCCTTATCATATTCTTTTTTGTTACCATAGGTTGCCCCGATATTGTTTAAAGCTGTTCCTTCCAGTTTAATATCATTTGTTGACTTTGCAATTTCGATAACCTGATGGAAAACTTTCAATGCTTCATCCCAATTTTCCTGGGCGTTATGTATTGATCCGATGGTCAGAATGCATTGGCCTACCTGGTCTGTGTCGCCAATTTGCTCACTGATTTCAGAACTTTTTAATACATTTTGTACCGCTTCTTCATATAAACCTAAATAATAATAACAGTTTCCAACTGATTTATATGATCTTGCCAGGTTGCGGAGAATAAACCTGTCAGAAGGAAACTGAATTTTCAGTTCACCAAATAATGTTATGGATGTGTCATAACAGGCAATAGCAGTTTCGTATTTGCTCTCATTTTTAAACAAATCGGCTGTAAGGGAGTAGGAGCGGGCCAAACCTGTTTTATAACCTGTCTTTTTTGCCAGTTGTCTTGCCTGTAAAGCATATTCATGGGCTTTTTGTACGCTGTCGGTTTTTAATTGGTAGCCCAGTTTTATCAATGAATTGATTTGCACAGTATCTTCAGGCTGAGTCGACAGCAGCTGGTATATTGAGTCAATTTTTTTTTGTTGGGAGAAAATGGAAAAAACCGAAAAAATCAATGTTACAAGAAACAATATTTTCATGTCAGGCAAACTTAATACCAATTATCCTGCATAGAGGACAAGTTTTTCAAATATAAAAATAAAATACCTGGGAAACAACCGGTGTTTGATAAATACCAGGTTAACCAAAGCTCTGCAATACTTTATTTTCAGTTAATAGTAAGAAATGAAAGTTTTTTGTGTATCTGTAAGATAATACAGTTAATGGGGTTATTTCAGAAATTGCGCGAGCAAATCCATGAGTTTGGGGTGAAGAATGGGTTTGGAAATGTAAGCATCGCAGCCCGAATTATACGATGTTTTTTCATCAGTTTCAAAAGCAAAGGCTGTTTGTGCAATAATGGGAATATTCAGGCCCATGCTTTTTATAATTTTTGTAGCTTCGAGCCCGTTCATGACCGGCATTTTTATATCCATCAGTATCAGGTCGATATGGTTATTTTTGACCATTTCAATGGCCTCCTGGCCATTGTTGGCATGGAGTATTTTGGTATTGGTTTTAGAAAGTATTGCTTCAAGCAGTTTAAAATTACTTTCTTCATCTTCAGCAATCAGTATGGTTTTTCCGTCGGCCATATTTTGCTGCATGTCTTTTAAATTCATACCAGGGGCATAATCGGTATCACTGATTTCAAATGGTAACTCGAAAAAGAAAGTTGATCCATGATTAAATTCCGATTCAGCCCATATTTTACCACCCAACAGCTCAACCAGATTTTTACAAAGATTAAGCCCCAGCCCCGCACCGCGGTATAATTTTTCTTTCGATTCATCGGCTTTTGAAAACCGTTTAAAAAGAATGCCTTTTTGTTTTTCGGTCATGCCAATACCGGTATCGCTGACAAAAAACCGTATATATTTTTTATTTTGGTTGACTACTTGTTCGTAACCTATTTTGATGGTTCCTTTTTCAGTGAATTTTATTGCATTTTCAATCAGGTTGGTGAGTATTTGCTGAAGCCTTGTGCCGTCAGTAAAAAGCAAAAAAGGCTTATTGATTTCGGTAATATTATGATTGATTTCAATTTCCTTTTCTTTGATGCTTTCGATTTTTAATGCATATACCTGGATAAGGTCATCGAAGAGTTTGTTGATATTAATATTCTGTTTGAAAATATTTAATTCTCCCGATTCAATAATTGAAACATTCACGATGTCTTCAATCAGGTGCAGCAGCGAATTGCTATTGATAATGATGTGCCTGATATATTCTTTTTTCTCTTTTTCGGTGAGTTCGTCGTCATCGAGCAGGCTCGAAAATCCGATGATGGCATTCATTGGAGTACGCACCTCATGGCTCATATTGGCCAGGAAAGCCGATTTAAGCCTGTCAGATTCCTCGGCTTTGTCTTTGGCAATTTCAAGTTCGGCAGTCCGCTCTTTTACAAGAAGTTCAAGATGCAATTGGTGTTTTTCGAGTTCTTTATTGGTGGCAGTGAGTAATTCAGCCTGCGAGGCTATTTCTTCTTTTTGCTGGCGCAATTCTTCATTCATTTCAAGAATGTTCTTCTTCTGAATTTCAAGCAGCTCATTGGCTTTTTTCTTTGTACGGTAATTACGGTATACAAAAAATGCCACAATCATAGCCATTACAAAGAGGCCGATAAATGAATTACGCAGGATTTTTTGCTGGGTTAACATGGCTTTAGCCGCTTCGTCCTTGCGGGCCTGCTCCATTTCCATTATTTTTTGTTTCTTGTTAAATTCGTGCTGGAATTGTAACCTGGCTATCTCTCGGTCATTCTCGGTATTAACTAAGCTGTCACTTAAGTTTTTATACAAAAGAAGGTATTCGTAAGCCTCTTTGTACTTCCCCAGTTTGTAATAGCAATCACTTAGCGCTTCGCTGGCTTCTATCTGAAGTTTTGGTGCATTGAGTTGCCTTCCGAATTCCATTCCTTTTTCAAGCAGTTCAACTCCTTTGTGGTAATTCCCCATAGCATTATAGGTATAACCTATACTGACATAAGTGCCCCCGATATCAAATTTATTGCCCCGTTTTTTTCTTATTTCAAGTGTTTTTTCAAGGTATTCGAGCGATTTTTGGTAATTCCCCTGGTGCCGGCAAATCAGGCCAAGGTTGTTGTAACACGATGCTTCGTTTTTAGCATTGCCCGATTCCTTGCTTATTGCCAATGCTTGTAAGAAATATTCTTCTGCCTTAACGTAGTCTTTTACATTGCCATAAGTAGCGCCAAGATTATTTAACGCCGTGCCTTCATTCTTTTTATCATTCATCGACCGGGAGATTTCCAGTGCTTTTGTAAACACTTTAATTGATTCATTCCAGTTTTTCTGAATATTGTGAATAGCACCAATGGTAAGCAATGATGCGGCAATTTGTTTTTTATCGTCTAATTGCTCGCTTATTTCCATGCTTTCAAGAATCAACTTTACAGCATCTTCGTAAATGCCCAGGTAATAATACGAATTTCCCATTGACCTTAATGCGCTTGAAATGTTCAATTTGCAATATTTCATTAAGAGTCCGCTTTTTAAAAGTGTTTTAAAAAGTGTAATAGAAGAATCATAATATGCAATGGCTGTATCATGGATCTCTTTTATTTTATATAAGTCGGCTTTAAGTAACAATGCCTTAGCAAGGCCGACGTCAAAGCTGGTAAGTTTGGACATTGAAATGCATTTATCTGCATATTCCAGCGATTTGTCAATGCTGTCTGCTTTTATCTGATAACCCAGCGATAAATAAGCATTTATCTTTACCGTGTCTGAATTGGTGGTATAAATAACATGGTATAATGAATCGACCTTCCTACGCTCGCCATTGGCAGTAAACACAATCAGTAAATAAAATAAAGATAAAAATAAAACAGATCGCATACCTGGTGAACTTCTACTTAATTCCTGTTCTGGTTTTATTGCTTTTCAAATATAGCAGAAATCATTTTGCTTTTAAGCAACAATGGTCTTTATTTTTTTTAAATAAATTGTTTATTCAATTAAATTGTTGATATATAAAATTTTAAAATGATTAAGTTTTTATCAAAATATTCGCACCGGTACTTCCCAACTCAGGTTGTCTGTTTCTGTTGAGGGTAAGTCTTTTTTAATCTTCAACGATTACGTTGATATCGCTGTTTTTCTATATTTTTGCATTTACTATCATCAGAACAAGATTTTTATTATTATGATGAAATATTACCCGGCTAATTTTGAGCAGAAGACCGGTTTTGATAAAATCCGGACATGGCTGGCATCAAAATGCCTGTCCCCCCTGGGTGTTTCGATGGTTGAAAAACTGCAGCCTTCTGCTGATATGGAGGAAATTGGCCGGAACCTTTTGCTTACCGTTGAGTTGAAAGATATCTGCCTGAAGGGTTATGATTTTCCGGCTGCAAATTTTCCTGATTTGCGACCAGCTTTTATTAAGGCTACCATTGAAGGTGTTTACCTTGATACTGACGAGTTGATTTTGCTGAACCAGTTTTTAAATGGAATAAAGGCTATGGTACGCTTTTTTCAGCTCGATCAGTCAAAAAACTATGTCGGATTGCGAAAACTCGCCGGAGAAATCATTCTCATTCCTGCTTTGAGTGATACGCTTGAAAAAATTTTGAATAAACATGGCAAAATAAAGGACAGTGCTTCCCCACAGCTTGCTGTGATACGTTCGGAAATACTGAAGAAACAGAACCTTGCTTCAAAACAACTATCACAGCTTTTAAAAGATGCCCGAGAAAAAGGATATTCCGATAGTGATGCTTCGCCGGCTATGCGCGACGGAAGGCTGGTTATTCCGGTGGCTGCACCGTATAAGCGACGCATCAGGGGATTTATTCATGACGAATCAGCTACCGGGAAAACTGTATTTATCGAACCGGTTGAGGTGGTAGAGTTAAACAATGAAATACGCGAGCTGGAATTTGAGGAACATCGCGAAATAATAAAGATATTGCAAAAATTCACCCAATTTCTTCGGCCTTATATCCCTGATTTGTTGAATTATGCTGAATATCTGGCACTTATTGATTTTATCAGGGCAAAAGCACTGCTGGCCATTGAAATGAATGCTGTTAAGCCCTGTATGGAAAACAAACCGGTGATTGAATGGCACGAAGCACTCAACCCTGTTTTGCTGCAGGCATTTAAAACGGACGGACGAAAGGTAATACCTATGTCGCTTAAACTTGATGATAATCAGCATATCATGGTAATTTCAGGCCCGAATGCCGGAGGTAAATCAGTCTGCCTTACCACTGCCGGTTTGCTGCAGTATATGTTTCAGTGTGGTTTGCTGGTGCCGGTATTGGAAACCTCACGCTTTGGTATTTTTGAAAAAATTCTGATCGATATCGGCGATGAACAATCCATTGAGAACGATCTGAGTACGTATAGCTCTCATCTCAGGAACATGAAATATTTTCTGAAAAATGTTGGATATTCAACACTTATACTGATTGATGAATTTGGTGCAGGTACCGACCCGCTGGCTGGTGGAGCCATTGCCGAAGCCCTTCTGGCAGCGTTTGCCCGTACCGAAACATTGGGAATCATCACCACCCATTATTCTAACCTAAAGCATTTCGCCACCTCAACTTCCGGAATTGTCAATGCTGCCATGCTATACGATATTAACCGGATGCAGCCTTTATTTATCCTCGAAACCGGACAGCCCGGAAGTTCGTTTGCTTTTGATATAGCCCGCAATACAGGCCTGCCATCTGATGTAGTTGAAAATGCGATAGAAAAAGCAGGTACCGGTCCGGTTCAGTTTGATAAATTGTTGCGGCAGGTTATCCGCGATAAAAAATACTGGGAACAAAAACGTGACAAGATTCACCGGCTTGAAAAAACCCTCGAAACCCGTCAGGAAGAGTTCTTACAACTGGTTGATGAGATAAAACAGCAACGAAAGACCATCCTTGAAAAGACACGCGAAGATGCCCGGAATATGCTGAATGAGGTAAACCGCCGGATTGAAAAAACCATCCGTGAGATAAAAGAAGCCGGTGCAGAAAAGGAAAAAACACGTCAGATACGCCTTCAGATGGAGAAGTTTAAGAAGACGATCCTGGAAAATAACTGCTCTGAATCAGATCAGCCAGAAAAATTAGCAGCCTTTGAACGGAAAAATAAAGCACTCAGGAATAGCAAAATAAGAAATAAAGAACAATTTGAAAAAGATCCGGAAAGTAAAGGTCTTGTTCCCGGCGATAAAGTGACACTTGCTGGTTATGATACTCCGGGAGAAGTAATTACAGCCAGCAATAATAAAATGGTTGTTACCATTGGCCATATGCTGATGACGGTTTCGCCTGATAAGCTCACCAGGATTAGCCAGGGTGATTACCGTAAGGCCATGCGCAAGGCAGGTATTACGCCTTCGACACTGGCTGTTGATTTATCAAAGCGCCGGCTTGAATTTCGCACCGGAATTGATGTGCGTGGATTACGAAGCGAAGAAGCCATGCAGAAAATTGAAATGTTTATCGACGAAGCCATTGTGCTGAATGCAGGAGAAGTAAAAATACTACATGGTAAAGGGGATGGCATTTTAAGGCAGCAGATCCGTCGATTTTTAAAGAAATATAGTGAAATTGAAAGTGTTACAGACGAACATATCGATTTTGGTGGTGCCGGAATCAGTGTGGTAAAATTTAAAAATTAATTTCACTGCAATTTCCTGTTATGATACAAAAATCCGCCTTCATAATATTTATGATGACGGATTTTTCTGAGCCTTTGAAGAGAAAAGAATTGTTTTGTTCTGTATTAAGGTTTGGTAATCGTCAGGCTAATACCACCGTATGTAGTCCCTGAAATTACAAAGGTCTGATCTTCATTTGCTATTGTTACCGATGTAGTCATAACAAGGCCCGATGCACTCATAATGACATAATATTCTCCGACAGGCTTTGAAAATTCTTTATATTCCGTAGTAAAAGGAATTACATCACCATCGATGTACCAGTCGGCATCTGTTTTACGGTAAGAGAATAGTTGAGTTGAAGTGAAATTTGAAAAATCGGTGTTTTTTGACAGTGCCAGGTAGTAGATATGCGCCCCGCTGTTTAAATTTGCCCCGGTTTTCAGCCGGATTTTAGGATAAACAGGATCATCGTCTTTTGAGCAGCTTACAGCAATGACAGATAATATCCCAATCAGTAGCAGGGAATAAATCCAGTAATTCTTTTTCATAGTGTCAGGTTTTAGCATGAATAAATTGAGTTGTTTTTTCAAATGTAATCATTATCAGATTCATTTGGCTAAACAAAAATAAATAGGCGTAATAGACATTTTTAATGCTTTTTTTTTAGTGATTAATGAGTAATGGACATTTCTAATGCTTTTTATTTTTCCAT
>CAZLJX010000040.1:0-25175 GCA_964559985.1 uncultured Bacteroidales bacterium | reverse complement strand
CCCGTAATGACGCAAACGCACAAAACCACGAGGCAGGATGTGCTGACAAAACCGTTAATTTGATGATGATAAACAAAAATACTTTAAGCTTAATTTTTGCTTTTACCAAACACTTTTTTGTTGTTATTTCGCAGAGATGATGCTGCAATTAATTACCGGAGCAAGAAATTTTGGAGTAAAAGAAAATGTAAAATTATTTATAACCATGTAAAATTTTTTAATTTTAATGTTTTTGGACAGACTGCCGTTGTGCAGCATGCTAAAAAATGACGGAGAGACATTCAATTTAAAAAATCCTTATCTTTGAACTTATGATTACTAAAAATGACATATTAAAAAAGTTGAGAGATTTAAAACCAATTTTGCGTAAAGAATATTCAGTTACGCAGATTGGATTATTTGGCTCATTTTCTGACGACTCAAATTCTGAAGATAGTGATATAGATTTGCTTGTAGAATTTGAAAAGCCTATTGGATGGAAATACTTTTCACTGGAAATATACCTAGAGAATATCTTCGGGCGAAAAATTGATTTAGTAACTAAAAATGCTTTGAAGGAGCAAATAAAGGAAAGAATTCTAAAACAGGTTAATTACGTTTAATGTGAAAAAGGAAGAACGTACATATAAAATGTTTCTTGATGATATTCAAACTGCCATGAGTCGGATTGCTGAATATATTTAGGGGTATGATTTTGATCATTTCAAAAAGGATTATAAGACAGTTGATGCAGTAATCAGGAATTTTGAAATAATTGGAGAAGCATCAAAAAACCTCGACGAAAAAATAAAGGAAAAATATTCTAATGTTCCATGGAAAGAGATGTATTATTTGAGAAATCGGATTTCACATGAATATTTTGGTGTTGATTATGAAATAATTTGGGATGTTGCGACAAATTATTTGCCGGAAAATAAAATCCAAATCGACCAAATAATTGCCAAAGAAAAATAAAGCACGATGGCACAACAAGCGCCATATATCATGCGGGTCTTAGAGGTTTTTGAGGGTATTGGTTCGCATTTAGGTTTTCCCTCGGTAGAAAATGGCAAAGCATTGAAATCCCGCACGCTACATGGCGCCGAAACGTCGTCAGAGGGTCTAAAAACCTATTTGACAAGCCAGATTTATAATATGGTCTGTTTAGTACAAACTGCTAAAAATCAAACAATAAAATAAAATATTTTTGATTATTCAATTGTAGTAGATTTGATCTATAAAACATTTAATTATTTTTTGTTTGACGAGCTATTTTTTGGGGGTATGCCAAAGAAATGCCCTTCCCATTGAATTCCGGAATAAAGCTTTGTACAGAAAAAATTTGTAAAAACCTTCTGTTTCACCGGGGATTTTTTTAATTTTCAAAGGTTTTCAGACAGCATTCTGTTGGCAACAAGTAACAGAAACCACAGGATACTTAGATTTCGCCAAAAAAAAAGATAAAAAATGGGATACTATATTGACTTGGAAAAATTATCAATTGATGATTATCGGATAAAATTAGAATCAGCATATTTACCGCCCAGTAGAATGATTCTTAAAGACAGATTGGATGAGCGATTTGGATATTTCAAAAGTATCGGGATTAAAAATGTAAAGGGATTAATCCAATTACTCAAAAAAAAGGAAAAGTTCGCAGAATTATCAAACGTCGGTTGTTTTTCAGGTGATTATTTGACAATCCTGCTTAGGGAATTAAACAGTACTCTGCCAAAACCACATAAGATTACTGATTTTATTGGAATTGCTGAGGAAACGATAAGAAATCTGGAGAAAACCGGCATTTCGAATACAGAACAATTGTACAACAAGGTAATAAAAAAATCAGATAGGCACAAACTTGCTGATTTAACGGGGATAAAATATCAGGACATTTTGGAATTGACCAAATTAGCTGATTTGTCAAGGATAAAATGGGTCGGGGTTACTTATGCGCAAATGCTTTACGATTTAGGCGTAGATACAGTGGAGAAAGTATCAGAATCTGACCCGATAGATTTACACGCAAGGATTAACCAAATGATTAAGGGAAAAAAAATATTCAAAGGAGCGATTGGTCTGAATGATGTGAAAATTTTAATAGCGTCGGCGAATAATTTAACCTTAGAAATTGAATATTGACTGATAAAAAAACACCAGACCTGACAGTTTTGAAATTTAAGCACAATTGGGTCATGAAAAAAAGCAGCCTGGATATTGTAATAAGCAACACTGCAGTGTCATATTTTTATAAAAGAAAAGTACTTCTTTGGAAATTCAGAATTGTAAACCTGAATTAAACAGGGGATTTTTTTAAATTTTTAGGGTTCACTTGCCAGACAGATGCTAAATACAAAGTCATTCAAAATTTATTCCATTATTAATTCTATCTTTATCATTTATAAAATCACGATTATATTTTAGTAATTTTAACTATAAAATGCAGACACCATGAAAAATTTCATTTTACTCCTTGCAATCTTTGTATTTATATCATTCATTTTAAAAGGACAAACCACTGTGCCAGGAGGAAATATCAGCGGAACATGGGCATTATCTGGCTCACCGTACCTAATACAGGGGCATGTGATGATCCCTGACAATCTGACACTTACCATTGAACCGGGAGTAACAGTGAATTTTCAGGGTGCATACAAGCTATATGTGCAAGGTCGTATAATTGCTATAGGCACTGTCACTGATACAATAACATTTACGGCAACCGACACCGCTTCAGGTTGGCAAGGCATTCAGTTTGACAATACCCCGGTAACAAATGACAGTTCTAAATTTTATTACTGTAAGCTGCAATACGGCAAATCCACCAGTGGCGGGGGGGCAATTAATATTGTTGGTTTTCCGAAAATTATTATTTCCAACTGCAATATTTCTCATTGCAGAGCGGATGCTTATCCCGGAGGAGGTGCTATCCGTTGTGCCGGAGGCAACACTATTATTAAACATTGTATTATTTCCGACAACTATACTATCTATAATGGTGGTGGCATTTGTTGCGAAAACAGTAACCCTTCGATTTTGCATAATACTTTTTCAAACAATGCTGCATCAGGAGTTGGCGGTGCAATCAATTGTTCAGGAATCTATAACAGCAGTAATGCAAATATTTCAAACAACATTATCATCAATAATTCTGCAAATAATGGCGGTGGAATTTATTGTACCAACAATAGCCCGAAAATAACAGGCAACTTCATTTTTAACAACACGGCTTCAAATGGAGGCGCAATTTATTGTTTTAATGATGGCGTTCCTGTAATCATGAATAATTCAATTGCTAACAATACCGCTGCTAATGGTGGCGGTGGTATTTATTGTGATTATACTTTCAGCAGCCCTGCCATAACTGGCAATACCATTTCTAATAACAGCGCATCAAAAGGAGGCGCATTGTACTGTTCTCTGTACTCCGGCCTTGTTGTTAACAACACCATTATTTGGGGAAATACAGCCAGTACGAGCGGAAATCAATTATACCTGGATGATGAAAACAGCGACCCTGATTTTTATTATTGCAATATACAGGGTGGTACAGCATCATTCGGACTTAATGATGGTATTTTTTACACCGGTGATTTTCTGAATAATATTGATACACTACCTTTATTTGTTGCACCTACGGCAGGCAGCGGCAATAGTTATAATGCTTCAACAGCCGATTGGTCTTTGCAGATATCTTCACATGCCATAAACGCAGGCACACCTGATACTTCCGGGCTTAATTTACCGGCCACCGATATTCTGGGCAACCTGAGAATAAGTGGTACCCGTATTGACATCGGAGCGTACGAGTATGCGTTTCCAAATGCTATTGATGAACATATATCTGCTTGCTCAGTAGATATTTATCCAAATCCTGCTGATAATTACCTGACAATAGAAACTCAGCAAAAAGCCGGAATCGAAATTTTAGATGCAGAAGGACAAATGATAATGACGACTTATAGCATTGAAAATAAGACGACTATTAATATTGAAAATCTGGCAAGAGGAGTGTATTTTATCAGGGTAACGACCAACAGAGAAGTGATAACAAAAAAAGTAATTAAGGAATAATACCCTTTGCATAATATGCAGGCGAATAGCCAGAATCCCTGAAAAAAAAACATAAGGTCGATATTCCCCTGGAGGATGTGGTACTGTCATTTGGTGCCGGTGAAACATGAGAAAAAATACTACCTGTTGATTGTAAATTCTTCTCTGTTTTATATTGATTTGAAATTGCCGGTTTTCCGCACGTAGTAAATTCATTATATTTGGCAGAATTATTTTTTTGTTGATTTTATGAAAAATTTTGTTGAAGAATTACGTTGGCGTGGCATGATTCAGGATATAATGCCCGGTACCGAAGAACAACTGATGAAAGAAACTACATCGGGTTATATTGGTTTTGATCCAACGGCCGATTCGTTGCATATCGGAAGCCTGGTGCAGATAATGACCCTGATGCATTTTCAGCGTTCGGGTCACAAACCCTTTGCCCTTGTTGGTGGAGCAACCGGTATGGTTGGCGATCCGTCGGGGAGGAGTGAGGAACGTAACCTGCTTTCGCAGGATATTCTCGAATACAACCTGAAAGGAATCCGAAGCCAGCTGGAAAAATTCCTCGACTTCAGCAGCGGAAAATCATCAGCAGTTATGGTAAATAATTTTGACTGGTTTAAGGATTATTCATTCCTCGGTTTTATCCGTGATGTAGGTAAACATATTACCGTCAACTATATGCTTGCCAAAGATTCGGTGCAAAAGCGCCTCGAAACGGGGATGTCGTTTACCGAATTCAGCTACCAGCTGGTGCAGGGTTACGATTTTTATTATCTGTATAAACATCACAATTGCCTTTTACAAATGGGTGGATCCGACCAGTGGGGTAATATTGTTACAGGTACCGAACTCATCCGTCGTATGGATGGTGGCCAGGCTTATGCACTCACCACCCCGTTGCTCAAAAAAGCCGATGGTACAAAATTCGGAAAAACTGCCGGTGGTAATGTGTGGCTCGACAGGCAGAAAACATCGCCCTATGCATTTTATCAATACTGGATCAATACTGCCGACGAAGATGCGACTAATTTTATTAAAATTTTTACCCTGCTTGACCGCCACGAGATTGAAGCACTTATTGCTGAACATCTGGCTGCACCGCACCTTCGGATTTTACAGAAAAAACTGGCTGCTGAAGTTACACGCATGGTGCATTCTCCTGATGACCTCCAATCGGCCATCGAAGCTTCGGAGATATTATTCGGCAAAGGCACATTCGAATCGCTGCAGAAAATGGATGAAGCTACTTTTCTCGCTGTATTTGAAGGAGTTCCGGTTTTTGAGGTTCCCGGTTCAGCATTTGAACAGGCTATCGATATCACATCGCTTCTTGCTGAAAAAACACAGGTTTTCCCATCAAAAGGTGAACTGAGAAGAACCATACAACAGGGTGCATTACTTATCAACAAACAGAAAACCGACCAGGCTGATCTCAGGCTGACCTTTTCTGACTTGCTCAACAACAAATACCTGTTGGTGCAGAAAGGAAAAAAGAACTACTATATTGTTAAGGTCGTATAAACATTGTCTTTATATACATGTATGCCTGCTGATGATCAATTTATTCATTTTCTGAAACTGAGGCTCAAACAACCTTTGCCCGGAGTTGATGCGCAGAAGCGGCTTGCACCCGATATCAGGCAACTGATCACGGATGAACCGGATAAAGTAAATATCCAGAGCAGTGTGCTTCTTTTGCTTTTCCCCGATAATGGAATATGGCACATTGTTTTAATTAAAAGAAGTGAATATAATGGAGTGCACAGTGGGCAGATTGGTTTTCCGGGTGGCAAAATGATGAATGGTGAAACTGAGCTTCAGACTGCTTTGCGTGAAACTGCCGAAGAAATTGGTATAAATCCGGTAAAAATCAAAATATTAGGGAAAATTACTCCTTTGTTCATACCCGTCAGCAAAACCCTGGTCAATCCATTTGTAGGTTATATGATGCAGCGGCCAGTCTTTACTCCCTGTAAAAAAGAAGTGGATTATGTCATTGAATTGCCGGTCATCAATCTGCTTCAACCCAACGCTGTTGTTGTTGAAAATCTGCATATACGTGGGTACTCCATTAAAGCACCGGGATACAAAACCGGTAATGATTTTATATGGGGAGCAACAGCCATGATGCTCGGCGAATTTGTTGAATTATTGAGTGATGCTTGTAAAATGGAATAAGTAACCTTTTTTTACGAGGTTTAATGTATTGACGATTTCCTGCAGCAGCTTTTAATTACAAATTGCTGTTTTTCAAGCAGATTATTCAGGGAATATATTTCTGTAATGGCGGTAGCGGCTTAATATCTGGCTGACAAAATAATAAGGTTCAGTACCCCTGCAATATCCATAAAGCACTGCCTCATCGTTATAATATTCTGGTTTTGCTTTATGCAGCAGGTAAAAATTTACACAGTTTTCCCAGAGATTGGGGTCACGACCGTTTTTCTCAGCCAGGCGTCGTGCATCCAGTACATGTCCCAGACCGGCATTGTAGGCAGCCAAAACAAATTTTATACGTTCGTTTGGGTTTTCAATCATTGCTGCAAGTTTCTCGTCAAGCCATTTGATATACCTGATGCCCGCCTTGATATTGTGTTCGGGCGACAGGTTGGCATTCACATTAACCACACGCGCTGTCTGAGGCATGACCTGCATCAACCCGAAAGCTCCTGCTTTTGAAACAATCCGTGCATCAAATCTGCTTTCCTGGAACATCAGTGAGGCAACCAGCCTCCAGTCCCAGCCAATTTCCTTGCTGTATTTTTTAATCAGGTGGTCATAGGCCGAAATATGTCTGGAGCTAATTGACCAGTACTTGCTCCGGATTCGTTGTTCTGTTTTTATCGGGTCGTAATACTTTTTGTATATGACCGCAAACTCCGTGGTTTGCTTAAATTGCTGCATCCATGTGTCAAGTGATAAACCGAGTGATGGTGTATTTTTCCGGACAGCCCATGCAAGATCCTGCTCCTCTGTCAGCGTAAGGCTGAAATCGAGATTTTTATATATCACCCCATTCACTTCGGCTGTGTTAAGATCAGTAACCGTAAAATCGATTTCTCCATTAGCCACCTGCCTGATAAGATGTTCATCTTCCATATCAGAGGTTTCGGCAACATCCACCTCAATGCCTTTTTCTTTCAGCATTTTCAGGGTTGAGACATACGCCGATTTATCGTGTACATATATCTTGCGGTTGTGCAAATAATATAATGAATTGATTTTTGATTTTTTAGTGTTACGCTGCACCAGCACCTGCCTGGTTTTTGCAAATGGAGTAACAAAAGAAATTTCTTCTCCGCGTTCAGGAGTAACAGTCAGATTCATGGCTATAAGGTCACCTGCTCCACTGTTAAGTTTATTAAAAGCTTCAGCGGTGCTGGCTACCGGAAGAATTTCAAGCTCAAGACCAAGATAATCAGCATAATAATGTAGCATGTCGTATTGAAAACCCATGGGGTTTCCGTTATATATAAAGTAGCTCGATGCATTGTAGTCGGTTATAGCTATTAACCTTCCACGGTGCCTGATGGCGTCAAGGTCAACACGGAATATTTCCTGCTTCTGCTGCCATTTCAACCAAACCTGGCATGAAACGGGAAACAAAATAAGAAATAATAATAAATATAATCTATAAAAAAATGTCTTTGCTTTCATGGTTATTTTTGTTGGTAAAAAATCCGGTTGCAAAAGGAATAAACCGGCAAATGGGAGATTAGTTCATTTCACCCGGATGTATCCGGCCTGGAATTTGATTTGAATATTGTCTGATCTCCATGTTAAAATTGTAGCTTTAAATTTGTAATTAAATTTTTCCTTTTTTTTAACGATGCAAAAATAAGATATTTTAATCACCGGAATAGTTTTTTTTGAAATGACATTCCCCACCATTTAACCTTGTTTGTCGGTTTTAAAACGATTGAAAAAGGAATCGGAGTGCAATAACAAAATTGACGAACGATAGAAAATGAGGGGTAAATGATAATGATTTTATAATCAGTTAATAAAATTTAATGACTAACATTTTGATTTAGTTCACGGTAGTTTAATATCCATATTTTTCATCCTGGTTTATCCTTATTCCGTTTGTTTTTTAATAAATCTATTCTTAATTTTAATCAGGTATTATTAAGAATTAATCTAAATATTAATATATTTATATATTTTAATCATTAAATATTTTCTTTATATAAAAATTAAGAATATTTTTGCTTGATGATATAGAATAATTATGAAAAATATTAAAAACCAATTGGTGCTTTTTCTTATTCTGATGTTTTTCTGGATGCTTTGGAATAATAACCTGAAATTTGACACATGGATATCGGGTATTATCTTTTCTGTAGCTATTATTGCTTTATTTGCGAAAAAAATTACTGTTTTTGAAGGGGTTAAACTTACCCCGGCAGGATTGCTATGGTCATTGTATTATATTTTAGTTTTTATCTGGGCGGTTATCAGGTCAAATGTGGATGTATTCTTAAGGGTATTAGACCCTAAACTGCCTATTAAGCCTGGGATTGTCAAAGTTGAGACCCGCCTGAAAAGTCCAATAGCAAGAATGATACTTGCAAACAGCATTACACTTACTCCCGGAACTTTTGTCGTTGATATGAAAGATTCGGCTCTTTACATCCACTGGATTGAGGTACAATACATAGATGATCCCCAGAAGTTGGCATGTGAAATATCATGTAAATTTGAACGAATTCTGATGAAAATATATGAATGATCTGGTAAATAATATTTTATATGTGTCAGCAGTAATTATTCTGATTGCCTTATTGCTGTCGATGTGGAGGTTTTTTAAAGGGCCTGCTTTGGTTGATCGTGTAATTTCTTTTGATGTCACAACCGTAGGATCCCTTGCGTTAATAGCCTTGCTGGCCTTTTTTTCGGGCAGGCAAATATACCTTGATATAAGCATTATTTATGGTTTGCTAAGTTTTATTGCTGTTGTGGTTATAGGGAAATATATCGAAAAAAGTCTTTAAATGATGGAATGGTTAAATATAGTTGGGGCAATGCTTGTATTTATCGGATCGCTGGTAATGCTGGTGGCAGCCATCGGCCTGATGCGTATGCCTGATGCTTACAACCGGATACAGGTTGGTACGAAAGCTTCAACTGCAGGAGTTGCAGCAGTAATGCTGGGTTTGATTTTTATAATCCCTGATTGGTTTGGAAAACTGTTTGTGATTATTCTCTTTGTTATGATGACCAACCCGGTTTCATCGAATGTCCTGATGAGAGCTGCGCACCGTAAAGGATTACCCCTGACCGGGGGAAGTGTAATTGATCAATTAAAAGATGATGAAGATAAACAACCGGCATTATGATTCAGATTAATTTATTGGTTATTACTGTTTTATCTGTAATAATGATAGCTGCAGCCATTCTGGCTGTGGTTGCCAGAAAAAACCATACGGCTATATTGGCCTCGGGGATCATCAGCCTGTTTGCATCCATTGTGTTTATCATACTTGCATCACCCGATGTAGCTATGACTGAAGCTGCTATTGGAGCAGGATTGACTACATTTATTTTCTTTATTGTTTTACGAAAAATTGAACGTCAGAATGGTGAGAAATAGTTTTATACTGTTGGTTGTAGCTGGTTTTGCAATATTCCTTTTTTCAATGTTGCAGCAGTACATTCCGGTTTCAAAACCTAATAAAACAGCCGCATATTATATTGAAAATGAAGCTTCAGAACTAGGTGCAGCCAATATAGTAACTGCTATTGTGGTGACTTACCGCGGACTTGATACACTGGGCGAAGTTACGGTTCTTTTTCTGGCAGCAGCCATCATTGGTTTTATTCTTGGACAAGCTGCTCCGTCAGAGCTTTCCATTAATAAAGTCAAGCCTTCTGAAATTCTGGTAACCTCTTCCAGGATTATTATTCCCGGAACCATTATTCTTGGCGTATATGTGTTTATTAACGGACATCTCTCTCCGGGTGGAGGTTTTCAGGGCGGAGCCATCATTGGTACAGCAATTGCCCTGATGGTGCTCTCTGACCCTGAGAAACCCCTGGCACATTCTATGATGCATGCAGTTGAATCTGCTTCAGGGATATTTTATATAGCTCTGGGGCTACTGGGGTTGATTTTTGCAAATGGATTTCTTGATACCCGGATTTTAGGAAACGGTACGTTAGGCCATCTTGTTAGTGCAGGTGCCATCCCGCTTATATACAGTCTTATTGGTTTAAAGGTAGGAGCAGAAATATCGAATATTGTGTATTTTGTTCATAAAAAATACTGAAAAAATGGAAATATTCACCGTCGAAAAAATAGCATTGATTGTCGCTGTTATTATAATACTGATTGGCCTTTATGGAGCATTAAGCCAGAAAAATATTTTAAAAATTATCATTTCATTTAGTGTATTAGATACCGGCATCAACATATTTATCGTTGCATTAGGTTATATAGCCGGTCGGACAGCTCCCATCATTGATGGCAATGCAGTAACAGTGAATAATATTGCTGAAAAAGTCATTGACCCTGTTCCACAGGCACTGGTATTAACGGCAATCGTGATTGGATTTGGAATAACAGCCCTGTTGCTTGTATTTACTCTTTATATGCATAAGCATAAAAAAACGCTCAATATTAATCATTACGATGAATTAAAATGGTAAGCCCTTTCATATTACTTGCTGCCGGCCTTGGCATAGCTTTTTTACTGGGTTTTTCGGGTGACCGGATGAGGAAATATACACCTGCTGCTGTAAGCCTGGTTATGTCGTTATTTTTGTTGATTTCTCTTCAATGGTGCTGGTTTATTCTATCGGGTAGAAGCACAGGTATGGTTGTTTTTACTGCTGGTTTTAGACCTCCGTTTTCGATAAGTCTCGCTTTAGGGATGAATGAAGCTATTGTAAGCTTGATGGTTAATCTGCTGGGATTATTTTCATCGGTATTTCTTTGGAAGAAATTCAAATCAGAATCATTTAAACTCGGAGGTGTACTGCTTATTTTATTTATGGCCATGAATATTCTTATTCTGACCAGGGACCTTTTCAATATGTTTGTATTTCTTGAGATTACGGCTATTTCATTGGCGGGAATGGTAATGATAGAAAGTAATAAGAATTCCGGGCAGGCAGGTTTTAAATATCTTCTGGCTTCAGGACTGATTTCTGTATTTTTTCTGCTTGGAGTTGTGCTTGCTTATTTTAACACAGGCACATTGTTTATCGATGAATTAAAAATGTTTCAATGGCAAACCGTGCCAATGGGAATGATTGTTGTTTTTTTAATTATTATAGCCCTTATCCTTGAGCTAAAACCTTTTCCTGCAAATGGATGGGCAATTGACCTGTATCATGGAGCTTATCCTGGAATTGGGGCAGTGGTTTCGGGGGGAATTGCCACTACAATTTTATTTGTGCTGTACAAATTGTTAGTGATTGCTAATGCACAGATTTATGAATTATTAACCATTGTTGGTTTTTTAACTTTTTTATTTTCAAACTGGATTGGGATGGCTCAAAAAAATCCCAACCGGCTGTTGGGATATTCTTCCGCTGGCCAGGTTGGGCTAATAATGGGGGTGCTTGGATTAAAACCCGTTTTGGGCGACCATACAATTTTTATCGCAGCGGCTTTTGTGATTACTCATTTTCTTTCCAAAGCCGGACTTTTCTGGATTTCATCAATGATAAATTCCAACAGCCTTGATAAATGGGTTATTCTTAGAAAAAAACCTGTATTGCTTGTCTTTTTCGGAATATTTCTTTTTGCCTTATCGGCATTTCCACCTTTTCCTGCTTTTTTTGCCAAATGGGATTTGATTACTGGTCTGGCTGATGGAAAGCATTTTTTATGGATTGTTGTTATCCTTGCCGGTTCAATGTTTGAAGCTGTATACCTTTTCAGGTGGCTTGGTATTGCTGTTAAAGGAGAACCTGATAGTCAGGAAGAAACTTCTGACTTTGCATTGAACATGCAGACTCCGGTTATTTTGTCTGGGATATTACTCTTTATTGCAGGCTACTGGTGTAAAGGAATGATTAGTTACCCTGAAGTTTTTAATTTCATACCCCTGCTATTCGTGGGCGCATTACTATTCATTGATTTTCTTCCGGTTTGGATAAAGAATACTTTGACCATTGTTTCCATTCTTATTTATTCATGGTTTAAAATTCCTGAACTGGAGGGTTTTGCATTTGTTTTTGGATTATTGTTTACCGCCGGAGCTTTTCTTACTTTATTGTTCGGGTACAGCGAAAAAGGAAAACGACTTGGTTTTTATCCCTTAGTGGCAATGATGTTTGCAGGTTTATTTTTATTGATAGAATCTGCAACATTGTTATCTTTCTTTTTTGCATGGGAAATAATGACTGCCGGTTCATATTTCCTGATCTTAAGAGGGAAAAAATCGCAACCACATGCTTTAAGCTATATGCTTTTTAGTTTAGGCGGAGCTATGTTAATACTTGCCGGTTTTTCCCTTGCCCATGCCGAAACCGGTTTGTGGACATTTAATGCCCTGCAGATGCAATCACCTATGGCTCCTTTGGTTTTTATTTTGCTAACCCTTGGTTTTATGACAAAAACAGCAACCATCGGGCTTCATATATGGTTGCCCGGAGCTCATAGCGAAGCCGAATCGGATGTTTCACCCATGGTTTCCGGAATTTTGCTGAAAGCCGGTGTATATGGACTGATTATTTTGTTCCTTAATATGGGATATCAGTATATCGGGGGCATCAACCTGATGTATGTTATAAGCTGGATAGCAGTAATTACAGCTATTGGCGGAAATTTAATGGCAGCTTTTCAGGAAGATATAAAACGCCTGTTGGCATATTCAAGTGTCGGGCAGTTGGGTTATATTCTTTTCGGACTTTCTTTGATGAGTCACCTTGGGTGGTTGTTAGCTATATCGGGGGCAATCATGCATTTCATGTATAAGACCATGCTTTTTCAGGCTGTGGGAGGTGTATATTCACGCACTCACGACAGGATGATGTACCGCATGGGAGGTCTGATTTATAAAATGCCGCTCACATTTATTGTTGTTCTGATTGGTATTATTGCCATGTCAGGAGTGCCCCCACTGACAGGCTATTCCGGGAAATGGATTACATTCAATGCAATTTTGCAAAAAAGTTACTATCTGCAGGGGGCTGGCATGACGGTTGCCGGCGCAATAGCTTTTCTTTACCTTTTCAGGCTAATTCATGCACCGTTTCTTGGGCAGCTGAAAGACCACCTGAGGCTGGTAAAAGAAGCTTCATTCTGGATATTGCTTCCCCAGTTAATTGTTGTTATGGTGATTATGGTTTTTTCAACATTTCCGGGTTTGCTGCTTAGACATCTGGGTGATATTATTGCTCCCATTTTCCCGGATGGGGCACTTATATGGGTCAACAGTGCCTTGCCTTTTGGTGGTCGCACAGCTTTAAGCGATTATGGTTACTGGAATGGTACCTATGTTATGGTTGTTACCATGTTGCTGTTTGGTTTTGTTTTTCTGATTCATATTTTACTTCAAAGGAGAAATAAAAAGGTTAAGCAATTCGATATTGTTTATTCTGCCGAACGGCCTTCAACGCCTGAAACTACGCATCATGCATATAATTTTTATGCACATTACAACAAAGCGGTCGGTTTCCTGGTCTATCCGCTGGCTACGCTTTTCTGGAATAAAGTGTCAGACATATTTCATGATATAGCTCATCAAATTAGGCAGATATATAATGGCAATGCACAAACTTACCTACTGCATATTATTTTATTCTTTTTATTTTGTTATTATTTTATTTACGGAGGGCTGTAAATGATTGGACAAAAAATACTCTATGGCATAATTTCCGTATTTATTGTTTTGAACTACGGGTATTTACTTAACGGAATTATACGGAAGATTTACGCAAGGGTGGGCCGAAGGCATGGGATTCCTTTTTACCAGATGTATATTGATTTGTTTAAAAGCATTGCCCAGCGGACCAATATCAGACATGGAATTATGTTTTACCTTGGGCCGGTTTTCAGATTTACAGGTGGATTAGGTTTGTTTTTGTTTACACCAGTGGTCTTTGGAAGCGAACTGTTTGATAATTTTTCATTTTCGGGCGATCTGATTCTTTTACTTGCCTTTCAGTTTTTTGGAACCCTGGGAATGGCACTGGGAGCATCGGAAAGCGGGCATCCTTACTCAGCAATTGGCGTAACACGAGGTCTTTCGCAGATGACAGCCGTTGAGTTACCGTTTGTTTTATCGGTAATAGCCGTAGCTGTCCAATATAACAGTATATCCCTTCACGAGATTGTAGCTGCCCAGCAGGCTGGGTTTCATTCATGGACATTATTTATCAATCCCATTGCTGTTGCTGCTGCTTTACTGGCATTTTTAGGTTCTATGATGCGTGCTCCTTTTGATGTGGTGCTTGCACCACAGGAAATTCCAATTGGTCCGCCAACCGAATATCATAGTAATTATCTTGCACTCCTGCAATCAAACAGGGCAATTTTTCCTCTGGCAAAAGCAATTCTTTTTATGAATCTGTTTTTTGGCGGTGCTGCCTCGCTTGCTGAAATGTTTCTAAAAACTTTTATTCTGCTATTATGGCCTGTAATTGTCGGAGTTTCGTTTCCCAGGTTCAGGGTTGAGCAGTCGGTACGGTGGTTTTTAGGTGTACCATTGATTCTGGCAATTCTGGGAGTGTTTTATGTACAATATTTTATAAGGTAAGTGATGAGCATGGATGATCTGAAAAAAAAGACAGTGATGTCGCCTGATGGCGAACCTATTGAAATTGAGCCTTTAAGAGACTATTTCTGCAATGAGCGTCCAGAAGAAGCAAAACCATATACAGGAATTATTGAAAAATTTTTTAACTGGGCCCGTGCAGAAAGCATATGGATACTTGGATTTGGAACCGGATGCGGTGCTATTGAAATGCGCCCGCTGATGACGCCACGTTACGATGCCTACCGTTATGGCATTCAGTGGAGGCCAACACCCAGGCAATCTAATCTGATAATTGTTTCGGGTTATCTGTCAACCAAAACCCTGAAAAGGGTTATAAGAGTCTACGAACAAATGCCAAATCCCAAATTTGTTATGGGGCTCGGAAGCTGTACCATTAATGGCGGAATGTATTTCGACAGCTATAATACCATCAAAAGGCTCGATTACTATCTGCCTGTTGACGTATATGTAGCAGGTTGTATGCCTCGTCCGGAGGCCCTTATAGCGGGTTTTAACAAACTTAAGGAAATCATCAGGGAAGGGAAAGCCGAAGGTGCAAACCTGTATATAAAAAATCTGGATTGGTATAAAGCCAATCAGAAAGCCGTGATAAAACAATGGGATATGCCCGATTATAACTGGTAAATCATTTTTTTATGACCAACGATTGGATCCAACAGATCGAACAAAAATTTCAGGTACAGGTAAGTCCATCCCGAAAACCCGGGCAATGGATCGTAGATATATCTGCTGAAAAATTGATACTTGCTCTTGAATATTTAAAATCCCATTTAGGTTTTGAGCACCTTGTGCTGCTTACCGCAGTCGATTATATCGAGGTTGAGGTATTTCAATTAACCTATATAGTCAATCATCCGGTCAGAAAAGAGGATTTGATCATCAGGGTAAAAATATCACGCCATGTGTCATCGATGGAATCGGCTCATCATCTATGGCCTACAATAGCTACCTACCAGCGCGAACTGAAAGAAATGTTTGGAATCGATTTTCCCGGAAGCCCTGGAGTTGACGAACCTTTTATTTTAGAAGGATGGGATGGTATACCCCCTTACCGGCGCGATTTTGATACCAAGGCTTTTGCCAGTCAATTTTATCACCAGCGTCCAGGCAGGAAAACTCATGACCCGGAAGAATATATGAAAGAAAAATTGTACCCAAATGAATAGTGGCGAAATATTTGTGGGAGGACAGCGGAATCTGTATCCTGTTTCAGGGCCAGACGGGAAACCTGAAATTGACCTGACATCGCATCAGTATATAAAACTCTGGCACGGCCCCAATCATCCGGGAATCACTGGAAATATGTCAGTTGAACTCACCATTTGCGCAGATGAAGTTGTCGAAGCAAAAACTCATGTTGGTTATCTGCACCGTGGGTTCGAAAAATTAATGGAAAGAAGAAAATATATCCAGAATTTTCCGCTGGTTTGCCGCATTGCAGTCCCCGAACCTGATTATAATGAGTTCAATTATGCTTCGTGTATCGAACATTTGACTGGAATAGAAGTTCCTGAAAAAGCCCAATGGTTAAGAACTCTTGTGCTCGAAATGGCCAGGCTGCAGGGTTTTCTGATGTGGATTGGGGGTATGGCCGGATCGCTGGGGTTTGGAACAGTGGGACAGTGGTCAAACTACCTGAGAGATCTGGTACTCGACAGATTTGAAGAACTTACCGGTGGCCGTATATACCATATTTATATTTTACCGGGGGGTGTCAGAAACGATTTACCTGAAGGGTTTGCAGCACGAATGAAAAATACCCTGGCAGAAATTGAAGGCTTCATGGGTGACATACGAAGGGTTTTATTTGATAATTATGTGTTTAAAAAACGAACGGTTGGCAATGGCGTTATTGACCCGTCATGGGTTTATCCTTATGGAATTGTTGGTCCAAATGCAAGAGCTGCTGGTTTTGAAATCGATATCCGTAAAAATTATCCTTATGCTAAATACAATGAATTGGATTTTGATATCAAAACTGCCACAGACAGTGATATTTACACCCGTGCTTTTTTAAGATACCAGGAGTTGCTTACCGATGTTGACCTGATTCGGCAGATTCTGGATAGAATGCCTGCCAAAGGTAAATTTCTGGCTGATTTGCCAAACCTAATGTATCTTAAAATTCCGGCAGGTGAAACCTATATAAAAAGTGAATGTACAAGAGGAGAATATGGTTATTATATGGTTGCCGATGGATCTGAATATCCCAGGCGTGTAAACGTCCGTGGCCCGAGTTACACCCATGCAGTGGCTTTGCTTGAACGCATGCTCATCCGGGCCAATATAGCCGATGTTGCACAGATTATGGTTTCATTGCATACCTATCCACCTGAAATTGAACGATAACACTTATGGGAACTTTAAAAGATATTTTTAGTCCTTTTCTGGTTTGGAAGCATTTTTTCAAACCACCGGTAACCATCAGAAATCCATTAACCGACAGGCCTGGTGCCGATCGCTACCGTGGTTTTCATCAGAATGATATTACCAAATGTATTGGTTGTGGTACGTGTGAATCAATATGCGAAAACGAAGCCATTGATATGGTTCCGGTTGATGGAATTCAGACCAAAAATGGTGACAGCGGTCTGAGGCCTATGGTCGATTACGGACGTTGCTGCTGGTGTGCCTTGTGTGTAGATGTTTGCACAACTTCATCCTTAAAACTTTCAAATGTTTATACCTGGGTTGATTCAAATCCTGATGTTTTCAGGTTTATTCCCGGGGTAGATGCAAAACCCTGGGATAATGCATCAAAAGGATATAAAAAGCCCGAAGGGTATGAAGTATATCCTTTGAAACGTTCAGAGATGCAACTTTTAGAACCCGAAGAGCGTGATCAATCGTTTATTGAAATTGTAAAAGGTTATTCGCACGAGGAAGCATTGGCCGAGGCTGACCGCTGTGTTTCCTGTGGTATATGTGTCGCAACCTGTCCGGCACACATGGGTATTCCACATTATATAAAAACCATTCGCGACGGAAACCTTGAAGAAGGCCTGAGAATTATGTACCAAACCAATCCGTTGCCCGAAATATGCGGACGGATATGCACCCATAAATGTGAAACAGTTTGTTCGCTCGGGCATAGGGGCGAACCAATATCAATCAGGTGGCTGAAACGCTATATTGCCGATCAGGTACCATCACAAAAATATCAACAGGTTTTACTGGCTGACGGAATTGAAAAAAATGATAGAAAAGTAGCTATTATTGGTTCAGGACCAGCAGGTTTAAGTGCCGCATATTATCTTGCCAGAATGGGTTATAAGGTTACAATTTTCGAAAAACTTCCAAAAGCAGGTGGAATGATGAGATATGGTATTCCTGAATATAGATTGCCTTACGACCAGATTGATAAGGATATACAATTTATTCTTTCTTTGGGTATTGAAATTAGGTTTAATACTGAAATTGGAAGAACTATTCCATTAAAACTTCTTCAGGATGAATTCGGGGCAGTTTTTGCTGCTACCGGACTGCATCAGGGAAGAAGCACCAGGGTTCCCGGAACCAACCATCCAATGGTATTCCAGGCAATTGATCTGCTACGAAAGATTACCATGAATGAACCTGTTACTGTAACTGAAAATATCGTCATTATTGGTGGAGGCAATGTGGCAATGGATATTACCCGTTCATTGGCCAGGCTGCAGAAAATAAAATTCGGCAAGGTTAGTATAATCACAACATCACTTGAAACAGAAGATATTATGCCTGCCGACAGGGAGGAAATTGTTGAATCGCGGGAAGAAGGTGCCACCATTGAACCTGGATGGGGGCCGGTTGAAATTGTTGTTGAAAATAATAATATTGTTGGGCTTAAAGTCGTAAAATGTACCAGGGTATTTGACCAGCAGGGGCGTTTTGACCCTGCATTCGACAATCAGATTACTGCATTTTTTAAAGGTTCAATGGTAGTCGAATCCATAGGGCAGGGTATGGATTTAAGTTTTCTTACCCATGAATATATGGAGCAAATAGAGAAAGATCACCGGGGAAGAATAATGGTTAATCCCTTAACATATCAATCGGCAATTCCTTGGCTTTTCCTGGGGGGCGATATCATTCAAGGGCCCGATGTCATTACCGGTATAGCCAACGGACATAAGGCAGCCAAAGGAATCGACCAATATTTTAACACATCAGAAAAATAACCTTACCATGAGCAACCCCAACCTTAACGTCAATTATTTGGGCCTTCAGCTAAAAAGTCCATTGATCGCTGCAGCAAGCGATTTCACAGCCAATATTGATCATATCATTCAGCTTGAACAAACTGGTTGCGGAGCTGTGGTTTTAAAGTCGCTTTTTGAAGAGCAGATTTTGATGGACATTGACAGCCAGCGTACAAATAACATGTTTGATAGTTATAGCCAGAGTGAAAACTATATTGCTTTTTATACCCGAAAATATGCCATCGACAATTATATCGACCTGATCAGAAAAGCAAAGTCAGCAGTAAAAATGCCAGTTATTGCATCTGTCCATTGCTCAACTCCAGGCAAATGGGTCGAATTTTCCCGGATTATCGAACAAGCTGGCGCCGATGCTTTGGAGTTGAATATATTTATTTTGCCTTCCAATCCCGGTCAAAATTGCAGTGATATTGAACAAATCTATTATACAATAACCGATGAGGTAAAGAAAAATACAAAACTTCCTGTTGCCGTGAAATTACATTACTATTTTACAGATATGGCAAGGTTTATGTCATCGATGGCTCAGAAAGCCGATGCACTTGTTTTATTCAATCGTTTTTATAATCCCGATATCAGTATTGAACACTTGTCAGTGGGGTCTTCTGGTATTTTAAGTTCAGAATCAGACAATTATATTGTACAGCGATGGATAGCCATCTTAAGCCCATTGGTTAAAGCCCATCTTGCTGCCAGTGGCGGAATACATACATGGCAGGCAATAGCCAGAAATATACTGGCCGGAGCTACCGTAGTGCAACTGGCATCAGTTTTATATATGAAAGGCCCGCAAGTTATTAGTGATTTTACGAATAACCTTGGAGTTTGGATGCAGGAGAAAAATTTTAGTGATTTATCATCTTTCAGAGGTAAATTAAATTATGCATCTGTAAAAAATCCAGGTTTATACGAACGGGCTCAGTTTATGAAATACTTCAGTGATGCCGGAAAATAGGCCTTCATAAGTTGATGCTTTTTAATTGGGGTTTATATAAAAATTGGTGCTTTAAAATTTTATGACTACAACGGTGCTGTTAACTGGAAGCAATGGGTTTATAGGCCAGAAAATTGCTTACGATTTGCAGGCACACCCGGAAATAAAACTGATTTGTACTTCTTTTTCGGAAAATCTGTTATCATTAAATCGGTTACTTTTCGAAAAGGCTGACCTCACAGACACTTTTGCTGTTTCAAAGCTGTTTAAAAACTGGAAACCTGACATAGTGATTCATACCGCTGCTCAATCACAGCCTGAATTATGCGAAACCAATCAGGACATGGCTTATGCCCTCAATGTGACAATAACGCATAACCTTGTAAATGAAATAAAAAAACATGGATGCCACTTGGTTTTTTTTTCCACTGATTTTGTTTTCGATGGTAGCAAAAGTCCTTATACCGAAAGCGATATTCCAAACCCGGTAAGCTATTATGGCAGAACCAAACTTGAAGCTGAGCAACTGGTTGCAGGCCTTTTGGATTCATGGTGCATAATTCGCACCATTCAGGTTTATGGTTATTTGCCAACTGTAAAAAAAATGAATCTCGTTTTAAGGGTTATCCATGCACTAAGCATGGGCCAGCCATTGCAGATTGTGACTGACCAATGGAGAACGCCAACCTTCGTTGATGATTTGTCAAAGGCTACCATTGAACTGGCCATTGGCATGCAAAAGGGAATTTTTCATATATCGGGGGAACAAATGATGAGTGTTTATGAAATGGCGTTTAAAACCGCTGCCTTTTTTAACCTTGATAGTACCCTGATAAAGCCTGTACTTACTACGCAGCTTGCCGAAAAGGCAAAACGTCCCATCACAACCGGATTTGATTTGTGTAAACTCAGGTCGGTCATTCACTACCAACCGCATGATTTTTTAGAGGGTCTGAAAGGCATTGCCAACGCATTACCATCAAATTATATACACCGGTAATTAAGAAATGCTTGCATTACTTATTAATTAATAAATTGAATATTAGATTTTTATATTTTTATTGTTATTATTTTTCTTTACCGGTTAAAATCATTAGAAAAAAATATATTACCTTTATTTTCCTGTTCTAAAAGATTATACTACTTAATATGCAGTGTATGAAACGCATTATATCTCTGGTAGTATCCACGGTATTTTTTGTAAATATTTCCTGTCATGCTGATGAAGGAATGTGGCTTCCGTTGTTACTTCAGGCACATTATCCGGCAATGCAGGAAATGGGATTAAAACTTACCCCCGAGCAATTGTATAGTATAAATCATTCAAGCCTTAAGGATGCAATTATTTCACTCGATCACGGGGAATGTACCGGCGAAATTATTTCCCAGAATGGCCTTGTCCTTACCAATCATCATTGCGGATTTGGACAGATACAGGCACATAGCACTGTCGAAAAAGATTATATAACCAATGGCTTTTGGGCAATGCGTGCAGAAGATGAACTGCCCAATCCGGGTAAAACAGCCTCGTTTCTGATCCGTATCGAAGATGTTACCGATCAGATTTATGAGCAATTACCCAAAAAAGTTACAGAATCTGAACGCCATGGCATAGTCAAACAGATCTCGGAGCAGATCACCTCAAAAGCCATTGCTGGTACTGAATATGAAGCCGATGTTGTTTCATTTTTTGGGGGCAATGCATATTATTTGTTTGTATATGAAACTTATCGTGATGTAAGGCTTGTTGGAGCACCTCCTTCGGCAATCGGTGATTTTGGTGGCGATGTTGATAACTGGATGTGGCCGCGCCACACCGGTGATTTTACACTTTTCAGAATTTATACCGGCCCCGATGGCAGACCTGCGGATTATAGCCCTGCCAATATTCCCATGAAACCAAAATATGTCCTTCCAATATCCAATAAAGGAATACAAATCAATGATTTTGCCATGATATGGGGCTACCCGGGCAGTACCGAACGATATTTAACTTCTTATGGGGTAGAATATACCATTAATACCTATAACCCGGCCATTGAAAGAGGTATTGGAGCAATACTGGAAAAGATGAAGGAAAAAATGGACCAGGATCCTGCCATCAGGATTAAATATGCTTCCAAATATGCATCAACTGCCAATTTCTGGAAACTTTTCTATGGGCAGTCAAGGGCGCTGAGAAAATTAAATGCAATTGAATTAAAGCAGAAACACGAAATGGAATTCCGTGAATGGTTAATGCAAAACAGCGAACGTGAAGCGCGATATGGAAAAATTCTTGATGTAACCCGTGAAGCTTATCAAAACCTTATTAATAGCAGATCAGAAGTTGCAGTGGTGTATTTTTCAATGATCTATAATAAGTATGCCGGCGAAATGATTGCATTTGCCGGAGAAGTAGTGCCTTATCTGGAGGAACTTGCCTCGGTAAAAGATAATGCTGATATACTTAAACAGATAGAGGAACTGGCAGCAAAACATTATAAGGATTATGACCTGCAAACCGATAAGGAAATTCTTATTGCCCAGCTTAAATACTATATCAAAGATGTTCCTGAAAAGTTTTTCCCCGATTTTATACAGACGATACAAACCAAATACAAAGGTGATATAACAGCATGGGCAGATGAGTTATATAAGAAATCTGTATTTTCCAGTCCTGATAAATTTGCAGGCATGCTTAAAAAGCCAAAACCAAAAATTTTCCAGAATGATCCGGCTTTCCTAACATTTAATTCGCTTAAAAAATCCTATGTCAATATTGAAAATGCCGGACTGCAGGAAAGTCAACGTATTGAATCGGCAAAACGATTGTATATCAAAGCCCTGATGGAAATGAAGGGTGACAACAACCTGTCGCCCGATGCCAATTCAACCATGCGTTGCACTTATGGAACCATCATCGATTATAAACCTTTTGATGCTGTCCATTTTAGCTGGGTAACAACAACCAAAGGACTACTTGAGAAAGATGACCCCGATGATCCCGATTTCAGGGTGCCTGAAAAACTAAAACTGATTGTGGAAAAATCAGATTTTAAACCTTGGTGCGATTCACTGGTTATGCCCATATGTTTTATCACCAATAATGATATTACAGGAGGAAATTCGGGTAGCCCCGTCCTTAATGGGGACGGCGAATTAATTGGGCTGGCATTCGACAGCAATTGGGAAGGTGTGGGAGGTGATATCGTATATTATCCTCAAATTCAGCGAACTGTTTGTGTCGATATTCGTTATGTCCTTCTTATCATTGATCGTTTTGCAGATGCAAAAAATATCATTAATGAGTTAAATATCGTATATTGATTCTCATTTTTCATCTGCAGCATGCCTTTTCATTCATTTTGCTATTGCTGAAATAAACATAAAAAAATTCCGTTTTTGTTCAAATCCGTACACTTTTGTTTCGGTTTTGATCATATTGTGGTTTTAAAGCAAGGTAATAATTGTTTATAATATAATGATTTATTACGTTTGGTATAAAATGTGAAGTACCTGTAGGTTGAATATATAATCAGAATTAAAATATTTTCCCATGAAGCCATTCTTAAAAAAAATTTTCATAGTTTCAGCAGGTTTTTTACTTCCTGTTCTTTTAACAGCCCAGGAATTATGGACACTTGAAAAATGCATTTCTTACGCCCTCGAAAATAATATTCAGGTTAAACAATATAAACTGAATGCAGATTATCAGGCTAACATGTACGGCCAATCACGGGCGGAATTATTGCCAAGCCTGAATGGCTCGGTTGATCAGAATTTTGTTTTTGGCCGTTCGGTAAATCCTTACACCAATGTTATTACAGAAGATAATTATCGGTCCAATAATTTTGTATTATCTGGTTCACTCAATCTTTTCGATGGTTTTCAAACTGTTCATAACATTAAGAAAAACAAATTTGAATTAATGTCAAGTCTTCAGGAAGTTGAAAAAATGAAAAATGATATCTCGCTCAACATAGCCACAGCCTATCTTCAGATTTTATATAATAAGGAACAGCTTGCAATTTCCAAAAACCAGCTTGATATTACAAAGCAACAGATTGAGCGTACACGCAAACTGGTAGAGGCAGGTACGCTTCCTAAAGGAAGTCTGCTTGAAATAGAGGCCCAGGAAGCCAATGAGACATTACAGGTTATTACGGGTAAAAATAATGTTGAATCAGCATTGCTGGGATTAAGACAAATGCTCGAACTTGCCGATTCGGTCAGTTTTGATATTGCTATCCCTGAACTTGGGCAATATGCCATTGTTCAGGTCAGCGATAGCATCGATTTTATTTATAACCAGGCACTTAATTTACCACAGATCAAAGCAGCCGAATTTAAAGTGGAATCAAGCAGGCACCAATTAATGTCTGCCAAAGGTGGCTTAAGCCCCCGGCTATCGCTTGGTGCAACTTTCTCAACCGGCTACTCAAACCTCAGAAAAAAATACGAAGCGGGCACACCCTTTGAACAGGAAATCGGGTATCTTCAGGGCGACCCTACTCAGCGGGTTATGACCCTTATGCCCGATTATAATGAAGTAGATTATGGCTTTGCCCCGCAGCTTAAAGATAATGCCAGCCGTTATTTTTCATTACGCCTTACCATACCCATTTTTAATAATTTCCAGGTAAAAAATGCTATTGGCAATTCCAGAATTGCACTTGATAATTCGTTGTACAATTTACAATTAGCAAAAAATCAGCTTCACAAAGAAATACAAACTGCCACTCATCAGGCAAATGCATCGTATGCCCAGTACCAGGGCAGTTTTAAAGCTGTGGAAGCAATAAAAGAGTCTTATAAATATACCAAACAAAAATTTGACCTGGGTTTGCTCAATTCTGTTGATTATAACCTGGCAAAAAATAATCTGAATAAAGCCGAGTCGGAGCTCTTACAGGCTAAATATCAATATATTTTCAGGTTAAAAATTCTCGATTTTTATAAAGGCAAACCCATTGTGCTTGAGTAAAGCTTAATGCCTGTAGTTCCAGACCTGCCCTGACGGCGAGGCTTAATTAATTATTATTCAATCCAATATACAATAAATGGTGAAGGCTTAAGCCATACCAATTGTAATAACTAGCTGTGGTAAAAAAGGCTGAAACCTGGTCTTGTTTTCAAAACCCTTGAAGTTTACTTCAGGTAACCCTAAAATGGACGTTTCTATTTTCAAGGCAGGCATTTAAGCCGGAGGAAATGAAGAAAGGAACAAGACAAAAAAAGAGGCTGTCTCAAAAGCCAGACAGCCTCTTTTTTTTGTGCATATTGTTA
>CAZLJX010000039.1:0-26361 GCA_964559985.1 uncultured Bacteroidales bacterium | reverse complement strand
CTCAGTTGGTAGAGCATCAGCTTCCCAAGCTGAGGGTCGCGGGTTCGAGTCCCGTTTCCCGCTCAATAAAAAGTTGCTGTCAAGGTAGCTTTTTTATTTTCACTTAACAGCAATAGTTTCAATTTCAACCAATGCACCAAGTGGCAAAGCAGCTACCTGGTAAGCGGCCCTTGCAGGGTAATTGCCGGTATAATACTGAGCATAGACTTCATTTAAAACAGCAAAATTGGAAATATCACTCAATAAAACCGTCGATTTTACAACATCGTCAAAAGAGTAGCCGGCAGCCGTTAAAATAGCTTCTATATTTTTAAATACCTGAATGGCCTGGGCTTTAATACCTTCGGCAATCTTACCGGTCAGAGGGTCGATGGGTAATTGCCCGGAAATAAACAATATGCCATTTGCTTCAACAGCCTGGCTGTAAGGGCCAATAGCCCTAGGTGCTTTCTCGGAATTGATTATTTTTTTCATAATTTGTTAGTTTATTATATTTCAGTATTTTAACTTAAATTATTAATATATTTTCATCTAGCTAAAAACAAATAAAATAAATTCTCTATGTAAAAATAGATAAATCTTTAATAAACCATGACTTAAAAAGTAAGTAAAATTCAGAATTATAAACAGGCTCTATGCAAAATATCTTTTCAATATTCTTAAAACATAGCGGAGTTTCATAATTAATTCAATAGTTTGTAATTGATAAACAATCAGTGTTATTAATCGTTATTATTTACAAATTACGCATTTATTGACTTTTTATCTCAAAGAGAAATTTAACAGTAAGAAGGAAAATTTGAGTTATAATCCTTTTTTTTTAATGATATAAATTCTACATTCGTAAAAATTAAAAACTTCAATTATGAAAAGAATATTACAAATTATCACTTTAGCAGGCTTATTAGTGTTTACCCAAAGTGCATTCAGCCAGACAGGGATTGCGTCCTTTTTAAATGCGGGCGTTGATGATGCCGAGCAGCTGACCAATTTATATATGGAGCCCTTTGGTAAAGCGTTCAGTACAGCCTTGACCGGTGGATGGTATAATACCGCCGCACCACACAAATTGCTTGGTTTTGATGTTACTTTTTCGTTGAACTATGTAACCTACCCCAAAAATTCGATGGAATTTGATTTAAAAGACCATCGATGGAAAATGCTTGATTTTGACTCCACCCAATCGACCAAATCGCCTACCATTTCCGGTGATAATTCCTATGGACCATGGGCTGGAATTTCAACCCAGGTAACACAAACTTTTACAACCCCTTTTGGAGATACTAGCATTACCATGCCTTTTTCAGATAAAAGTCTCTTCAGATTACCAAAAGGAGTTTATCCGGCTGATTTACCTGTTCCTGCAGGCGTTCCACTTCCTATGCTTAATGCAAGTATAGGCCTGATTAAAGGTACTGAAATTATGGGACGGTATGTTCCACCTATTTCAGCCATTGATGCATACGGTTCATTCTCTCTTTGGGGGGTTGGCGTTAAACATGATTTCAAACAATGGATTCCGGTTGTGAAGCTTTTCCCGTTTGATGCATCTATCATGGCGGCCTATACAAAAATTTATTCAAGTTTCAATAAAATAAATTATTACCCGACTGATGTTGAAGGCATTGTTAATGAGCTCTCTGCAGCCAACAATGAAGCCAACATAACAAAAACCCAAAAACTTGAATTAAGCACCAGTGCATTTACCACCAATTTAATCCTGAGTAAAAAATTGCTGATGTTCACAGTTTATGGCAGTGTGGGTTTTTATACCAGTAATTTTGATATTAATCTTTTGGGGAAATACCCGGTTCCCGGCATCAAGATTGATGCTACAAACATTTTAAATCCACAAACCCGCATCACATTATCCGATGATGGTATTATCGAAGACCCACTTAAAATATCCTCTAAAGCTACTGATTTCAGAGCTGGATTAGGTTTCAGGGTTAAACTGCTGTTAGCCACCATTCATGTCGATTATACCTACCAGGATTATTCGATGTACACACTTGGGCTTGGTATTAGTTTCAGATAAAAAAGATAAAAAAGATAGAAAGGCCTGCTGAAAAGCAGGCTTTTTTTATACATTTTTTTGTATCTTGCATCTTTTATAGATTATTTTTTATGGGATTTGGCAAATAATCGCGTTAGAAATAACATGGAATAACCTTAAAATCAAATAAATCATGAAAATGGTCCGTTTATTAATTCCGGTAGTAATTATTGCTTTCAACCTGATGTTTACACCCGTGGTTCAGAGTCAGCCGGTTCAGCCTGATACAGCAAGTTATCCTTACTGGATTGAAATGATGCAGGATGAGCATGCCAATTATTTCGAAACCGTAAAAGCATTTAATAAATATTTCGAAAACAGGCCAATACAAAAAGGGTGTGGATGGAAACCCTTTAAAAGGTGGGAATATTTCTGGAGAACCCGTGTTGATGAAAACGGCAAAAAGCCCGCTCCTTATAAGAACTGGACAGAATACCAGAAATTTATATCTTTAAAAGGGAAAGCCACCTATGGAGCATGGCAATTGATTGGTCCAATCAACCGTCCTTCGGGAACAGGTTTAGGCAGGGTAAATGCCATTGCTTTTCACCCGACCGATCCAAAAATTATTTATGCCGGCTCACCTTCGGGCGGATTATGGATAACTACAGACGGAGGATCGACATGGAAAAGTCTTACCGTCGATATTCCCACGCTGGGAGTGTCAGCAATAGCCATTGACCCGGTAAATCCAAATATTATTTATATTGGCACCGGCGACGATGATGCCGGTGATGCCCCGGGTTATGGTATTTTAAAATCGACCGATGGCGGCACAACATGGCAGATGGCCAATCAGGGTATAGAAAATGAAACAATCAGTAAAATTCTTATATTCAATAATAACCCACAGCAATTGTTAACTGCAACCCTAAGCGGTGTATATAAATCGGTAAATGGTGGTCAAAGCTGGGTGTATAAAGGAGGAGGAAAATTTACCGACATTGTTTTTAAACCTTACAACGAGAATGTTGTTTATGGAACAGCCAACGGATCTTTCTATAAATCTGTCAATGCTGGCGAAACATGGAAAAGAATCACCACAGGCATTTTAGCCGGAAGCCGTTCGGTAGTTGCCGTTACACCAGCCAACCCTGAAATTGTGTATGTTACTACCACCAATTCAGAAACATTTAAGGCATTTTATGCATCGGTCAATTCAGGAGAATCATTCACCCAAAAATCAAATTCGCCCAATATAATGGGATACCAGGCAACCGGCTCAGACGATAGCGGACAGGCATGGTACGATTTATGCATGGCTGCCAGCCCCACCGATGCCAATACCGTATATGTCGGAGGTATAAACATTTTTAAGTCGACCAATGGCGGAACTACATGGCAATGTGCAGGACATTGGATTGGCCAGGGAGCTCCATTTACACATGCCGATCAGCATATTTTCAGCTACAGTCCTCTTAACGGTCGTTTATATATTGGCAACGACGGAGGCTTTTATGTACAGGCCACTGCATTGAACAACTGGGTTGATTTGTCTGATGGCCTTTCAATAACCCAGATATATAAACTTGGACAAAGCGCAACCATAAAAAACCTTGTTATTACGGGATACCAGGATAACGGCACTGCAGTATACAATAACGGAACGTGGACTGAAGTCATTGGCGGAGATGGAATGGAATGCCAGATTGACTATTCTGATGCCAACTATCGTTATGGTGAACTTTATTATGGAGAAATAAGACGTACAACCACGGGTGGTAGTTCATTTTCTGCCATAGCCGGAAATGGAATCAACGGAATCAACGAAACAGGAGGATGGGTAACACCTTTTATGTTGCATCGCACAAATCCGTTAAAAATGTATGTTGGGTATAAAAATGTCTGGAAAACCGATAATGTCAGATATCCTGTTGTGTCGTGGACAAAAATTACAACTGCCAATGCCAACCCGAGTAATGCCCTTGTAATTGCTATGGAACAGTCGCCGGTTAATCCTGAAATATTTTATTATGCCAGGGAAGATAATAAACTATTCAGGACAGAGAACCTGAGTGCAAATCCACCAACATGGGTAAGCCTGAACAATGCTCCAAAAGTTTATATAAATGATATTGAAGCACATCCATACAATGAAAATATAGTATATATTGTAAACACCAACCACAGGATTTATAAATCAGAAAATAAAGGCACCAACTGGGTAAAAATATCAGACGGATTGCCCGAAGTTGGTATGAACTGCCTTGCCTATGACAAACTATCGGATGAAGGAATATATGTAGGTACCGATATTGGCGTTTTTTATAAAGACAATTCCATGAGCGAATGGGTACTTTTCTCTGACGGACTGCCCGCATCGACCATTGTTACTGAAATTGAGATATACTACAATCCATCCAATCCTGAAGAAAACCGTCTCCGTGCTTCGACATACGGGCGTGGACTTTGGGAATCGCCTTTATATTCAAGGCCATTGCAGCCATCTACCGATGCAGAGACCGTAAGTATCATTTTCCCCAACAACATTCAGGCATGGCAACCATTTACCGGCCAGCTGGTTGTTAAAAACTTCGGACAGCAACCCATTACCCAGATTGACGGAACCATAAGCATCAATGGTGGTAATGTCAAACCATTTACATGGACCGGAACCATTAACAGTTTCAAATCAGCAACCATCAGTCTTGCAGGAATGTATGGAATATGTGGAAACAATCATGTAAAAATCAGCATTTTGCAGGTCAACCAGGCCAATGAAACCAATATGGCAAATAACGTCATTTCAGGATCATTTTCAGCCTCCGAAGCACAATTGGTAAAAATTGATCTCACCACCGACAACCTTGGTTCGGAAACAACATGGGAGCTTAAAAACAGCAATAACCAGGTTTTACTATCCGGTGGCCCTTATGAAGATGGTGCAATAAATCATATTACCGATTCTATAAGCCTGGCATCAGGATGTTATACCTTTTATATTTACGATGCAGGAAATAATGGAATCTGCTGTGCTTCAGGAAACGGAAGCTATACCCTTACAAACCTTTCAACCAACCAGCAGTTGGCTAATGGAAGCACTTTTACTGCCGAAGCAAGCCATCAGGTGTGTATCAGTTTTACAGCCATACCGGTAATCGATTTTTCGGCCAGCCTGAATTCAGTATGTTCAGGAGCTGATGTTGTGTTTACACAATCATGTACAGGATCCATCAATGCATATACATGGTATTTTGGTAACGATGCCACACCATCCACAGCCACCGGAGCCGGCCCTCATACAGTTGCTTTTTCAACAGGAGGATATAAAGATATTTCACTTTTAGTAAATACAGCCGACGGTAATTTCACCCTGGTTAAAAATGCCTTTGTACAAGTAAAAGGAGTACCGGTTATTACGATGCAACCAGCGGACGTTACCCTTTGTTCAGATGACAAGCTGAGACTTTTTGTCGAAGCATATGGAACAGGATTAAGTTACCAGTGGAAAAAGGATGATGTAGTCATCAGCGGTGCAACCACTCCCACCTTTGAAATTCTTAACACTTCCTCACAGGATGCCGGAGCCTATATTTGCGTTGTTTCAAATACCTGCCAGTCTTTAAATTCCAATGCTGCCAGTGTAATTATCAAGCCACTGCCTGCCCTGGATATTTCAGCCACAGCCACTGAGATTTGTTCGGGACAAAACAGCACCCTTACTGCAACCGGAGCAAATTCATACTTATGGAGTAATGGATTAGGAACTAACAGTGCGGTAAATGTAACGCCAACAGCAACCACAACTTACTTTGTAACCGGCACAACCAATGGATGTTCGGTACAGAAACAAATTACGGTTTCGCTGGCAACGATGCCTTCCATCCAGACCCAACCGGTAAATCAAAGCGTATGCCTTGGCCAGCAGGTTGAGATATTTGCCCTTGCTGCCGGACAATATATTCATTATCAATGGAAAAAGGATGGCAATATTCTTGAAGGTCAAACAAACCCCTTGCTGATTTTGCAAAATGCAGATGAATCGACAGCGGGAAATTACACCTGCCAGGTATCCTCAGCCTGTGGTACTGTAACCTCAAATGCTGCCGTCATTACCCTGCTTCCCGAACCTGTCGCTGCTTTTTCATATACCATTAATGACCGTGTGGTTACCTTCAGCAGCGAAGCCCAGAATGCGACTTCGGTTTACTGGATGTTTGGCGATGGCATTGCCTCTGCTGCAACAAATCCTGCTCACACCTATGCTGCTACCGGAGAATATGAGGTAAAAATGATTGCCTATAATGGTTGCGGAAGCGACACTACCGTTCAGAACATTATCATTCTTTCGGTGAACGACCCTGATAGAAGAAATATTCCGGTTTCAATAATTCCAAATCCCAATAGCGGTGAATTTATGGTAATTATCAATGATCAATATCAAAAACTTTCTGAATTGAAAATTGTAAATATTACAGGCCAAAAAATTTATAATCGTAACATAAATCCCGTTTTTGAGCGTAATTTTTCAATTACCATTACAGCACCTGGTTTGTATCAGCTTATATTAATTGATGATAATCAGATATATAAATTTCCTATTATGGTTTATTAATTATTAACGGGTTTTTATTTAAATTAAAATTTATTCAATTAAACATCTTTTTGGGTCTTGACTTTCGATATTTTTTACTATAGGTTTGCAACAGGTAACTTTAAAATTGTAATGTTATGAAAAGAAAAATTTTTACTTTAATGATGATTTCACTTGCCTGGGCAGGTGTAAATGCTCAGACCATTTTGTATGAGCAGAATTTTGATAATACAGGAGGGGTAATTCCTACCGATATTACCTTGATTAATGCAGATGGATTTTTAGCTTATGATGAATCAGATGCAGCTTTTAATGACAGTGCATGGATTGTAGGTAATACAAACAGGGTAGAACTTCAGGGGACACTTCTTGCTATTTCATGTTCGTATTATGAAAATTATGCTGTACCGGCTGATGACTGGATGATACTGCCAAGTATTACCATCGGTAATAATACAGCGCTTACCTGGGATGCCATGTCATTAACTTCATCGGGTAATTATCCTGACCAGTACCAGGTACTTGTTGCTCCATCGGCTGATGGCGTAACCCCTACCAAAGCCTATTTTGAAGAAAACGGGCAGATATTATTTGAAGTAATGGAAGAAAGTTCAGCTGCAGTTTCAAATCCCGGTCAGGGCTTGATGCATCGTCTGCTTAATCTGTCTGATTCCGGTTTTGCCGGCACACCGGTATGGATTGCATTCCGGCTTGTTACAGGTGGCGATGGCGGTTGCTATCTTGGTGTTGATAATATTAAAGTTGAAGAAACCGTTTCAGTCAATCCGATTGAAAAAGCAAAAATCACGGTATTTCCAAACCCTGCCAATGAAACCATCAGATTTTATTTTGAAGGAAGCCAGGGTCAGATTCAGTTACTCGATATAACCGGTAAATTGATTCGTCACATTGACAATGCTTTGAACGGCGCTTCGATGCATGTAAATGACCTTGCTGCCGGATGTTACTTTGTAAGAATTACATCAGGCAACCAGGTTTATTCGCAAAAAATTATGATTAAATAATATTGAAATTTTTATCTGAAAAGGCTGCCTATTATGGTGGCCTTTTTTTGTTATTTTTAATTGTCACTTAATGTTAATCTGGAATAATTTATCACCAATAATGCACTATAGAAAAATCCATTTACTGACCCTATACATGGTAAGTGTTTTTATCATTTTATCCTTTTCTTGCCGACACGATAACCGGCTACTACAGGGCAAAAGCACTGAATCAGGAAGAACTGACAGTTCAGCAATCAGGAAGGAATATAACAAAGAAGGAATCCTGACCAGAGAGTTAATGATTAAAAACGGATTGATTGATGGTTATGAAAAAAAATTTTATCCATCAGGGAAGCTGATGATGGAAAGAAAATGCCTGAAAGGAATCAGCGATGGCCTAACTGTATATTACTATGAAAATGGCAATAAAAACAAGGAAATACCTTATTTAAACGGAAAAATTACCGGCACAATAAAAAAGTTCTACAAAGATGGGAGCCTTTCTTCTGAAGCACCCATGGAAAATGGCTTAGCCATTCCCGGAATTAAAGAGTACAACAAATCCGGGAAACTGATAGAACAGCCTGAGATACTGATAGATGATTTTAGTTCCAGTGATGAAGTAAAAATCAGATTATCGCTCAACCAGCCAATTAATGCAAAGTTTTATATAATAGAAACCCAAACCGGGGAAAATAAATACACCTCACTAATCGGTGATGGCACATTCGCTGAATTTTTTCGTGACAAGACCAGAGAAAAACTTAAAAGTAACAAAATCAGGTTTATAGCCCGATATGTTACGAAATATCTGAATCATGCAGCTGTTGAAAAAACATACGAAATTCGCGATAACGTGAAATAAAAAAAAAGAGCTGCATTTATTTGGCAGCTCTTTGGCCAATATAAAAAACGATTAATTAATCATTGTGCATCCCACCAGAAACGGTCCTGCATATGGACACCACCCGAAGGGCAATTGGCATTCAGTTCCTTTTCTGTCCAGACATAGGCTAATCTTCGTGGAATACCACCACCCGGGTTAAAAGCATTATCTCCTGCTGCATCCGGAGTAAGTGCCGGATAGCCTGTACGGCGGTAATCGGTCCATGATTCAATCTGCAGATACATTGCAATGTATTTCTGCGTGATTATCGTATTTAAATCTGTTTCAAAGTTTCCACTAAGGTTAACAACACCAGTTACAAATGTATTAATTATCTCGGGTGTAACCGATGGATCGGATGCGGTTATTTTAGTCACATTGGCCCTGACAGCTTCGCGCAAGGCAACAGCTATCTGGGGGTCAGCTACATTGATGCGTAACCTTGCTTCAGCTTCGATAAACTTAAGTTCATAATAGGTTATTAAGGGCAAAGGTGAGTTTGCAGCCGAATAGTAAGGTCCGACATCCCATACACCAAGAATTTTTTTCGCAAGTTTTCCCCTTCTCGGGTCAGAAAGGGTAATAAAATTTCCATAATAATTCGTGGTAACGATATCGGTTTCATTTTTACCTCTGAAAAATGGATTTTCTTCACTTGCAGAATAACCATAAGGATACTGAAGGTCGTTATCGGATGAGCTGAAAGCCAGAAGAGCATTGGCAAGAGCGCTATCGGCAGGATTAAAGCCAAGTTGTGAAGCCCTTTTGGTAAGATGAATAAAGTATCTTGCTTTTAATGACCTGGCAGCCTGTTTCCATTTCTGTACATCACCATTGAAATATATATCATCGGCGCCTGGCACTTTTGAACCTGCAGGTTTATTAAAATCAGCAATGGCCTGGTTTAATAATTCCTGGATAGTTGTATATATTGATTGCTGACTATCATAAGCCGGATTGAGGTTGAGAGAGCCCTGAAAGGCCTGTGAATAGGGTACATCACCCCAAACTGATGTAAGTGTCCCCAGAGAATATGCCATCAGTACTTTTGCAATGGCCCCATAATGCGGCGCATTTTCTTTTTCTGCCTTGTCCATCATGATTTTGAAGTATTCCAATGGATTGGAGTAAAAAGCATTCCAAACATCCTGTATATAAAAAGAATTATCGACCTCATAGCGGTTGACCCTGTAAAAATTGGTTGATGATTTCCCCTGGAAATACTGCATAAAAATACCAATAACAGGTGACAGATCATTGTAAGTGGCTGAAGCTACCTGGTATTGTGCCCTTGGTAAAATTGTCTGAATTGGAACATCACTCAGTTGGTTAGGGTCGTTATTTACATCACTCAGTTCGCAACCTGAGAAGAACAATACCAATATTAAAGAGAAATATTTTATGGTTTTCATATCCGTTAGGTATTAAAAGGTGAGTTTAAGGTTAAATGAAAAGCTTCGGGTATTTGGATTATTAAAATAATCGCGGCCAAAGCTGTTGCTTGCACCTGAGAGGTTGGTGTCCGGGTCAAGTCCTGAATAACTGGTAAAAAGCAATAAATTGCGACCAGTAAATCCAAGATCGATTGCTTCAATGGGGATAGATTTTAACATATCTTTACCTATCCTGTAAGTAATACCCACTTCTTTCAGCCTTACCCATGAGCCGTCCTCAATATTGGCTTCAGAAACACCAGTACGTCCGTAGCGCTGGTAAAAATCAGCATACCTTATTTTCTTTGTATTGGGTTGGTAACCATTTTCTACTACAACCCCGTTGTATATAAGGCTATCATTCCGGTTAAGGGTAGATATATGTGTTCCTAAACTTTTCATAACACCGACTGTACCATTATAAATATCACCTCCATGCCGGAAATCAAATAAGAAGCTAAAACTTAGTCCTTTATAACTTAAAGAATTTCTGATACCCAGCAACCAGTCTGGATTTGGGTTTCCGACAATCCCCCTTACAGGATCAACCTTTGGAAACCCATCGGTACCAACAACTATACGGTTAAGGCTGTCACGTAACCAACGCGAACCATAAATCACACCATAAGGTTGTCCTTTGATAAAAACATTTTCAGTGGAAGAAACACCATAGGTGCTACCAACAGGTAAAAGTGCCATATCGCCGTAAAGTTCAATAACTTCGCTCTTGTTTTTTGAAAAATTAAACCAGACATCCCAGTTGAAGTTATTTGATTTTACAGGTGTTACCCCCACCTGAAGTTCAATACCCTGGTTGCGGAGCTTACCAACATTGACCAGCAGGCTTGTTCCCCCTGAAGAAGCAGGAACATTGATAGGAACAATCTGTTCGTTGTTATTCATCCGGTAATAAGTAAAATCCACACTGATTCTGTTCTGGAAGAACCTGAGATCGATCCCCGCTTCATAACTTTTTGTTTTTTCAGGTTTTATTTTCATATTTCCCATGCCGTTATCAAGGCTATAAGTCGGATTTCCGTGTACCGAATCGGCAGGATTCCATAAAGTTTGAAGGCTTAAAGGAGGAGCATCTTTACCAACTTCAGCATAATTCACCCTGATTTTCCCAAAGGAAAAGATAGGGTTATCGGTCAGTCCAAGCGGTTCGGTAAAAATAAATCCCAAACTAACCGCCGGATAGAAAAAGCTATTATTGTTTTTTGGCAACGTTGATGACCAGTCATTACGTCCGGTAGTTGAGAGATATAGAAATTTTTTGTAAGAAAATTTAATATCATAGTATATACCAGCAATGCGATAACGGGTCAGGGCATGAACAGGATTATATACTGTACGCATGTTTGAAAGTTCATATATGCCCTGAGTTATAAAATCTTCACCACCTGCTGAATTATATTCTCTGCGTCTGACATAATAATTATGGCCCGCAACTACCTGTATGTTCATATCTTCATTGATATCCTTATCAAAAGACATGATAAAATCAGAATTGTAGGATTTAAAAATAGTAGTGTCAAAATATAATAACCCCACATTATAATTGTCTTTTGAATAATCAGAAAGGTAATCTTTTACTGTTTCGGAGTAATTATCCATCCCAAACCTGTAAGTAAGATTCAGACCATCCATCACCTTATAATCGGCCTGGGCAAAACCTAAATAACGGTTAACATTGTCTTTCACTTTATTCATATTGACAGACCAGTAAGGATTATCAATATCATTATAAAATGTTCGTTGGGCAGTATCGCCCAGCATATATGCCCTTCGGTTATTTACAGGATCTGAAACCCCATTGGCAAGATCGAACATTTCATTGCAACGCATCAAACCAAAAACAACACCTGAAGCATTACTACCTCTCTGGTTACGCAAACCACCCGAATTGGTATATGAAAGTGAAGCAGACAGTTTAAGTTTTTCGATGGGTTTAATATCACCTGTCATTTTGAGTGTCGTACGTCTGAAATTGCTAAGGGGAATAACACCAGTCTGATCGAGCCGGCCAAGAGAGAAATAATAATTACCCATTTTATGAGCTCCACTGAGTGACAGATAATGATTTGCATTTAAAGCATTCTGGAAAAAATTCTCAACATTATCATAAGGCTTAACAGCTTTTGCTCCAGCCGGAGCTGATGACATACCAACCACCCTTCCGTTGGGATCATAATCCCATGCAACTCCATCAAAACGGCAAGTATCAATGAAGGCTCCCCAACTGAGGTTAGTACCTCCGAATGCATCGGGTTGAGCAATGTTACCATTCGATCCAAGGACATATTTCTTTTATTTTTCAGGCAGTTTATTTACCTGATCAATAGAAAACTGGGTGCCAAACTCAACTTTGAACTTTCTGGTTCCTTTGCCAGAACCTTTCTTGGTAGTAATCACCACTGCGCCACCCGTTGCCCTGATTCCGTATAAAGCAGTTGCGGCCGGACCTTTTAACACAGTAACAGATTCAATATCATCGTTATTAAGGTCAATAGCCCTGTTTGAGCGGTCGGATGTACTGGAACCATCAAAACTATTATCGATTGGTACGCCATCGACAACAAACAAAGGGCCGTTTTCGCCCAGCAGTGAGTTGTGTCCGCGAATAGTAATTTTGGAAGCTGCACCCGGTGTGCCCGAAGAGCTGGTAACTGCCACGCCTGCAATTTTTGAACCCAGTGCATTCACAATATTCGGGTCCCGTGTTGCATTCAGGTCGTCGCCTTTCAAATCCTGGGCGGCATAACCAAGAGATTTACGTTCTGATTTAATACCGATGGCAGTGACAATAACCCCTTCGAGCATTTTACTTTCTTCTTTCATAATGACGTTAATCACAGGGTTGTTACCAATGGGTACTTCCTGGGTTTCCATACCGACATATTTAAAAATCAACGTTTTACCTTCTGCAGGTACCTGAAGTGTATAATTACCGTCAAAATCGGTAATAGTTCCGGTTCCGGAGATTTCCTTAATTATGATGTTTACCCCAGGAACTCCAAGTTTGTCGGATGCCGAAGTAACCGTACCTTTTATCATCTTCTGCGACCAGCTGACAGATGGTAATAAAAAGGCCAGAATGATTAAGTTTAGGAGATGCTTTCTCATACCTATTACAATTTTATTGATTTACCTGATACAAAAATAAATTAAAAGCAATAGGATGATACTACCAAAATCATGTTTAAGTTCATGTTTTTCGAAAAATACCTTAAAAACGTCACCTGACAGGCTTTCAATATAAAATACTTATAATCAATTATTAAAATACCTATAAAAAACATCTGACTTCCAAAATGAAGGAAAAAATCAAGAAATAGGTTTCAATTTGAAAGTGATGTTTAGTCACGGAGGAAAAACTGATCCATTCCCATCATGGCATTAGCACAAAAATAGAAAGTAAATATCAGGTTATTAAAAAACTATTGTTTCAGTTATTATCAGAGTAACAGATATGAATCGGTGTATATTACAAAAACCTGCAATTATTAATGTATCAGGGCAATTTAAATTTCATTCCTGGTGTATAAACATTAAGTTGCAGGTTTTTGCCGGAGAGCAATCCATTATTTGACTGTACATGTTCAGGATCAGCCTTGAGGGTTAATACATGGCTGGCACCAACAATTTCAACCGAATCGTTATTTATGAGCAGTGCTGTTGATTCATCAATACCAACACACAGGTATTCAGGGTTTTCGATCGCAGTGGCAATAAGGCGGTTCATGCGCATTCGTTTTACAAAATGCTGATCAACAATAATTTTATCAACAAAACCCATCCCCTCGCCTATTTCAATATTATTGGCTTCAATTGTACGGTAATCGCCAGTATACACAGGATACTTTTTCTCATTCCCGGTAATCATTTTCCGGCTCATTACGGCAGCACCTGCACTTGTTCCACCTATCAGGGCTCCTTTACAGTAAGCCTCATGCATGGCCTGGTACAGTGGGGTATTTTTTACTACAGCCATAAATTTATTCTGATCGCCTCCGGGAATATAGATCATTGTTGCATTCCTGACCGAATCAATTAAAGCCTTATCGGCTGTCATCTGGGAATTAAAATTCAATGCGCCAAATTTATCGATATTATTATCGGTAAACATTTTAGAAGCATAAAAAACAGAAGAATCAGGTTCTTCAGATGACATAGGTAAAATAATTGCATAACCTCCGTTATGAAGTCCTGATTCGTTCATCATACGCTCAACGAGTTCTTTAGGCTTTTTACCACCACCAATTATAAAGAGTTTTCCCTTTGTCTGATTCTTCCCGGCCGGTTGACAGGCAATAAGAACCAACATCACTGATACACATAATATACTGATTCGCATAGGTTCATATTTTTTTACAAATATAAAAATATAAATAAAAAAAGCGCCTGGTAAATACCAGGCACTTAAAAAAGATATAAAACAGATTACTTTTTCAATGGATTTAAAATGATATTTTCATTAGTATAAGTACAACTTTTTCTCACTATTGAATATGCAGCAAAAAAACCTACTGCTTCAGGGCCGTTATTGTTAATTTTCCGGATATTGGTCGAAATATTTGCCGGAGGGCCGCTAAACAATGGATCCTGAGGAAATACCTCGCTTTGCAATTCCATGATAAATTTAAAATAAGGTTCAGAAATGGAATTTAATTCAAATGTGATGGTATCATTTTCATTCAAAGCGCATTCGTTTTCATTCAGATCAAGATATTGTGCCCCTATGCCATTGGTTGAGCGTCCGTTAAACAGTTCATCATCGGTAAGAAATACTTCTGTAATGGTATCGGTAACCATGCGGTTATTTATCAGCGCTTTAAAAGCATACCATTCTCTGGTGGGCGGGTCAGTAGCCCAGATCATGATTTCAACAAAATTATAGTATTCATATAAAGCAAGTTTTACCGAATCCAGAGGATTAGCTGCAGCCATGTAATCGGTTGCCTCATATATTTCATATACCTGATCGCCATTAATATCAACGCTGTCGATCCTGAGGGTATATGTTTTATAAGGTTTTCCTGCAACCGCTGATTGGGTGTAATAATAGCCTGGTTTTACTGGGTTTTCATACAAACACATTAATGTATCATCGGTTGAAATAGTAACATAAGCATGGCTGACATAATTTGTATGAGAAGAATCGTAATAGTGGGCTGTGGTGGTTAATTTTATTTCCTGTAAAATTGTATCGGTGGTTAAACTACCCTCAACTACAAGGCGGGGATAAGAACCTTTCAGCTCAATGTCAATTTTTTCGGTACATGCATTCAGAAATAATGCTGAAAAAGTTGTTCCAAGAAGGAGTTTATATATTGTTTTCATGATCATTCCTGTTAAAAATTGAAATTAAAAGTTATTGAGGGAATTACGGAAAAAAGATAGGTCATTTCGGCATGGGTCTGGTTTGGGTTTTCCTTGTCCTGCACAAAATTCAGGGCCCAGATATTTTTATGACCATAGGCGTTATATATTGAGAAATTCCAGTCATAATTCCAACGTCGTCCGGCTTTTTCTTTATTTTTTAGAATTAACGACAGGTCGAGCCGATGATAAGCAGGCATACGTTCGCTATTACGGTCGGCATAAATTTTTCCCATTACATTTCCGTATTCAAATCTCTGAACCGGGGGTGTAAAAACCTGTCCCGTTGCGTAAATAAAATTGGCCCCCAGTGTAACCCGTTTATTTATATCACAATTGGCAACCACGGCAATATTATGAGTTTTATCAAATGGGGCGAGGTAGGTTTTACCTTTATTCACTCCTTTAATGGTGCGATCGCTGACTGACCAAGTATAGCTTATCCATCCACCCAGCCTGGCACCGGTGTATTTAATATAAAACTCGGCCCCATACGATTTTGCTTCACCAGTCCGTATTTCACCTTCCATCTTTTTATTAAGGAATACCATTGGATGATCCTTAAAATCGATGGTATTATTCATTTTTTTATAATAAAATTCAACAGAAGTTTCAATTTTGTCGGAAAGGAAATACCGGAAATACCCTATTGCTACCTGGTCGGCAATCTGCGGTTTAACATTGGGACTGCACATAAACCAAACATCGAGGGGGGTACCACCGTTTGAAACCTGTGCAAGCTGCATATACTGGCGTGTCCGCGAATAATTAAGTTTGACTGATGATTGTTCGGTAAGTGTATAAACCAAACCTGCACGGGGTTCAATGCCATGATATGTTTTAAAAAAATCGCCCCTGCGGTACCATGCCGAATCGATGGCTATATAAGCACTGTCGTATTTATAAACTATACCCGGCCCTACATTCTGGAAAGCCGAATACCTGAAACCATATTTCAAGGTCAGCATTGAGCCTATTTTTTGCTCGTTCATGGCATATAAACCTGACTCAATACCTATACTTGACGGTACTTCATAATTACCATATATCGATTGGTCCGATGTACCTTTCACCTTTCCAGGTACTATTTTATGATGCACCGAAGATGCCCCAAACCGGATTTCGTTTTCAGGATTAAGGTAATATACAAAGTCAACTTTTGCACCAAGGTCTCTGAGTTTGGATGTCCAGAGGAATGAATTGGCGGTTTCACCGGGTGTGCCAAGCCCGTAATCATAATCGCTCCTGATTAATGTAAAATTTGAAAACACCTGTTCGCTGAATAAATGATTCCAGCGTAATGTATAGGTCTGATTACCAAACGACATGTAGGCAAATTGATTTTTAAATACATCCCGGCCGAAATAGCCCGAAAGGTATAAGCGGTTGTCCTTATCAATCATATGATTAATCTTGGCATTCATGTCATAAAAAAAGAGTTTGATGGTGTGTAGTTCAGGGTTACTTGCCAGCGGAAGGAATAAATCGGCATAAGAACGACGGCCGGAAATGATAAAACTGGTAGTATCTTTAATGATAGGACCTTCGAGAGTCAGACGGCTTGAGATGGTACCTATTCCTCCGGTTCCCGAAAATTTTTTGGCATTTCCATCTTTCATCCTTACATCAAGCAGTGATGAAAGCCTCCCGCCATAGCTGGGAGGAATATCGCCCTTGTACAGTTTAATATCTTTAACGGCATCGTTGTTAAAAACCGAGAAAAAACCCATCAGGTGGCTGGCATTGTAAACAGTACCTTCATCAAGAATAATAAGGTTCTGGTCGGTGCTTCCACCCCTTACACTAAAACCTGAACCTCCCTCGCTTGTAGATTGAACTCCTGGTAAAAGTTGTATGGCTTTAATGATATCGACTTCACCCATAAGTGCAGGTATTTTGCGGATGGTATGAATCTGCATTTTAACCGTACTCATTTCGTTTTTAACGATATTCACATTTTTTCTCTCACCGGCAACGGTAACTTCCTCTATGGTTTTGTCGGCCGGTGCAAGTTCAATATTGATGGTTTGATTTTGCTGAACATCAATTTTTTTCTTCACGGAATTATAACCTACGAATGAAAAAACCACATTATAGGTTCCCGGGTTTAAGCTGAAAGAATAAAATCCATACAGGTTGGTTGTTGTACCGTTTTTCAGTTCTTCAACCAATATGGTGGCACCAATCAGGTCTTCGCCATTGGCTTTGTCTTTTACATGTCCGCTTATGGTATACCGGACAAGATTAATATCGTTTCCCGGGCCGGCAATGGCAGCATTAATAAATAAACACAATAATAGTGTTTTGATAACATTTTTCATGGCTATCAGGATGTTATTATCAGAAATAAATGTAAATTATTCTTTATCGGCCTTACTTTTTCTTGAAGCAAGATCGAACCATCCGAAATAAAAACCTACAGAAAAAAAAGGTGTATTGAACATAGAAGGGGTATAATATTTCACTTCCTGTCCATCGGTATTAAAATAGGTTTTATCATCGATTCCTGTAAAAAGTTTGTATCCTGCTGCAAAGTTCATTTTAAACCAACGGGCCATATTTACTTCAAGTTCAAGTTGAGGAGAAACAACAAAAATAAAATCGGAGGCAATTTCCTGATATTTATCGGTAGGATAATCCCTGTCGAACAATGAAATAGCTCCAGGGCAGAATTTAGTGCTTACACCCCAATGCACCACATTGTAACTTTTATGAATATAACCAAGCCATAAACCTCCATAACCAACATTGAGTTCAAGACCCTGATATTTTGCAGTATGATCTGTTTGAGATTGAGCAATATCGGGAAATGAATGGCTGGTAGAAAGACCTTCGCCTGCACCGCCAATAAAAAATTTCTGATTAATTAAAGCAGCACCGCCCCCACCGTTATATACAGCAAAATTGCCGTCGGCAATGCCAAACTGAACGACTGGGCCTCCGAAGCCGCTGAAGCGAACATTTTTATCGCTGAAAAGGTACTGGGTTTGTGGTGTTTCCTGCGCAAATACCTGGCTTATAAAAATCAGCGAACAAATAAAGGGTAAAAATAATTTTTTCATGGTTAAAAGGTTTTGAGAGTTATAAAATACGTAGCAAAATTAATGGAAGATAGTCATAAAAAAAAATATATGTGGTCAATGAAGGAATTTCATCGGTAAAAATGAAAAAATTGTATGTTTAACCAATTTTATAAATTATTGAATCTAAAAACAACGGGGTTGGTCAATTTTGTCGGCAGGGATAAATAATTAATCAATTAAAATTGTATTTTTACATGCAGATTAAATTATGTTAAAATCCTGCATGAAAATAATAATTAACAGCAAAGAACGGGTGATTTATAATAAATTAAATCAAGCACAACATGCAGGTACATCCGTCTTTGAAAATAAAAAACCATAGCAATGAAAAAATTTTTCTTTTTGGTATCGGTACTGATGCTTTTTACCTTAATGGCAGGTGCACAGGGTAAAGATAAGTTTAAACAAAGGTTTGATGATGTAATGGAAGAAACCGAGCATGGCAATTTAACCCTGCGTTTTTTTAATGCTATTACCGGTGACCCAATTCCAAATGCAACAGTAACTGTTGAAGGGAATGAAGCCCAGCAGACAGATGCTGAAGGCCGTATTATTTTTCCTGTACCGGCACAGGATGGTTTTCTTGAAGTTGTTTTCGATGCCGAAGGTTACATACACTCCGATTTCAGGGTTGAAGTGATTGCGGGCACTATCTTTTTCAACCGTTATTCCATATCTCCTATATTGGATATCAATAAATTACGGGTTGTATTGGACTGGGATCAAACCCCACCCGACCTCGATTCGCATTTTGTTAAAGACAATGTCTATCATATTTCTTACCGTAACACACAGGTATTGGCCGATGGGTCGGGACAGCTAGACCGCGATGATATGGATGGATTCGGACCGGAAACCATTACCATAGATAAAGCTGATCAGAATGCTTTATACGGTTTTTTTGTCCACGATTTTACCAACCGTACCGATCCTAATTCAAAAGGCCTGTCCGGATCAAAAGCCTGTGTAAAGGTTTACGGAGATGGTCGATTGTTGCAGGTTTTTGAAATTCCCCAGGGGGCTACCGGAAATTTATGGGATGTGTTCCGTATCGAAAACGGAAATGTAATACCTGTTAACCAGGTAAAGGTAGCAAATTGACAATAAATAAGATATGAAAAAAGCCGGATACCTCCGGCTTTTTTTCAGGTCATTTCACCAGTTTAACGCGGCAGAACCAGATTTCCTTATCTTTTTTATCCGAACCGAAAAACACTACTTTATCTCCATTATCTACGGTTATTACAGGCCGGCTGTTATCAACAAAGAAATCCTTATCTTTTCCATAACCATATTGCTGGATATCGGATATTTTTGCATTTTGCAGGTCAATGATTGCCAACCTTGGATAAATCAGTATTTTGTCATCGGTAGCACCCGTCAGTTCATAAACAATCCACGACAATGTACGGTTATCAGTGTTTTCGAATTCAACATGAATGGTTGGCATTGATTGGGCTTCTTTACCTGTCTCCATCAGTTTATAGGCATACTGGGCTTTAAGTTTTCCGTCGGTGCCAAAATGAAACAGGCTGATATCGCCATATTTGCCGTTATCGTTATCCTGGCCGGTAATGATAATATCGCCCGAAGAACTGATGGTGAGTTCGCCAACTTCAAATTTACGGCCGTCATAAGCATCAACCTTTTTCATATTGGCCGGTAACTGCAGTTTAGCAGCAAATTCAGACAAAGGGGTGCTTGTAAGATATTGAATTTTGCCATCGGAAATCTTCATCAGTTGGAAATTATCAAATTTTTTACTGTTAATCTGATCCATGTAATATTTATCGTTATTTTTCTGAATAGCCTGGCCATAAACATAAATTTCACCCTTTTCGGTGAGCTGAATATCTGAAATTTCCCATTTACTGCTGGGTGATTCAAATTCAATACGTTCCTTAATATTTGCATCTTTATCAATTCTGACATAGGTAAATGCACGGGAATTTTCATGTGGTTTGGCCGGTTTGACATAGACCCCTGGAAGAGGGGCATAAAAAACAACCATTGTATTATCGGGCAATATCTGTTTATAAAAAATATCAACGCCGTAATCAAACGGAATAAAATTACGGGCTTTCTCAGACAGATCCTGTGCCGAATATTTCAGGGCAACCCACCGGTTAAAATAGGTTTTATCCAGGGCATAATATTGCTTTCCTAAAACAACTATATCTCCGGATGCTTTAGCAAAGGCAGTTTTTGGCCTCCAGTAGGCCGATGTTGCTTTTCGTGGATTGTAATAAACACGGCCAAGCTGATAATCTACAGTGGGTTCGTCGGTCATATAGGCTGATAGGAAAATCTTTTTTGCCTGGTTTTCGGCCATATTTCTTACAAATTTCGGGGCCCGGGGGTCAATTTCAACGGCAACTTCAATTTTAGGAGTAATTTTTTCGGTTTCATTAAAAACAAATTTCCAGTAACCTGAGTAAGAAACCGTATAATTGCCGGGAGTAAATGATTGTGGTTTTTCCCATTCACGTGTAATATATCCTTTGCGCAGTACTACATTTCCAGCGCCCCATGCATTGGCATCGACACGTACAACTTTAGGGTTCGACCATGGTTCTTCGTCATAATCAACAAAATCGTATTTCTGGGCAGCTTCTTTCAGTTTCAGTGTTTCAGATTTTGTATCCAGCAGGTTAAAATCATAATCAAATTTCATGGTTTCATAAATGGTTTCTTTGTTTCTTTCGCGGACAAAAACCAGTGTATACTGCTTTGAATTTTCGTCGTATTTAAAGCTGCCAAGGTATCCTTTGCGGGCATCTTTCGACAAAGCATGTGATTTTTCAGCTTCAATCACCTGGCTATATAGGTTTGATTGAAAAAAGTATAACCACACAAAACTAAAAATTGAGAAAAGGTAGATTGTTTTCATAGCGGGTTTATTTAAGTTATTATTTGGGTTGTTTCTACCTAAGCAATTTAGTCTAAAAATCCCTGAAAACATCAATTTTATTTCAAAAAATTGACCAAAAACCCTATCCTTGTATTTTCAAAACATCGTTTTATATCCCCAATTCGACCTGCAGGACAAAAGTAAAGTCGTTTTTTGACGGGTCAGACGGAATGTTTTTATAGGTAATCAATCCTTGTATTTTGCCTTTATGTTTCACAAAATATTTATTCACCCCAATTGCATAATTCTCGATGGTATTTTCATAAGCAGCAATTTTGCTCCCTGGATTGACAAACGAAAACCGCGCAGCCAGCTCGTATTTATTTCTAAACATGTAACTAATCTGGTGATTCATTCCCGAACCCGGGTAAACATAGCTATAAAGTGTATCGGAAAAGGTGACCGGGTTTTTGCAATCACGCCACATATATTCCGCCATATAAGCAAACCGCAGGTATTTAAAAACCACATCGGTATACCACGATTTCATATCACGCGGCTCGTACAGGTCATAACCAAATTGTCCGGCTGTACGAATAGCACGCTGATTAAAGGAATATGCAGTTGCAACAGCTACTTTGATATTTTTTTCACCCTCCAGATCGCCTTCGGAAAAATCACCACTGTTGGTAAACTGCCCTAAGGGAAGGAATTCAATTCTGCCGGTGTAAGCCAGACCATCATCTGATTTTATGGGAGATCGGCCTTCGCCGGTGGTTATCGCACCTTTAAGGTTAACAGGTTTCATGCCGGGGAAAAGGGTATAATACGCAAAAATACCAAAATCACGGTCAATATTGAAATAGCTGTTGGCGATGCTACGATCAGGGAACTGCAGATTTCCTGATGAAATAATGCGTTCACGGTTTCCCGGAAGTTTACTTTGCCCAAAGCCCATATAAAAATCACGATTGAAATGATAATAAATGATCGCATCGCGGATAATATTGGGTTTATGGGTGCGTTCAAAATCCTGATCGGCGAGCGAAAAAGCCAGCTGCAAATAATAGGTAATATCAAAATCCCTGATGTACCCGTCGAGCCTGAGTCTGAGACGGCGTACGCGGGCATCAACTTCTTTGATATGAAAATCATTATCCGATTGAGTGGTGGCGCTGATCATATTTTGCATCCTGAAACGGATATGCACGCCAAAAGAAGTATCAGGAGCATTAAAACCCAGTCCTTCCTTGAAATCGATCACTGATTTTTCATCAACTTCTGTTTGTGAAAATAACTGAGTTACCAATGACAGAAAGCAAAATAACAGCAACAGAGTTTTCATAATTTCCTGGTTTTTATTATTATTAATAGATTCTTTTATAGTAATAGAGTGATGTGTCCTGTAAAATTCCCGGATGAAAAATGTTGATCAGATCGCCAAGAATACGGTCGGGATTTAAAATGCCGCTTTCCCAATAATCGTTTCCGCCAGTTTCGTTGCTACGTTTATTATTGTTAAAAACCTGTCGGTTTTTATAAGCACTGAACAGCTTCATTCTTTTATCGCACATTTCCAGTTCTTTTAACGTATTTACAGTACCACAATTTATCCAGATAGCTGTTTTAGCAGCAACAGAAAAAACCTGTTCGGTATTCATTGCTGCAACATCGTTATTCACATAGCTGAAAATATAATCACCACCGGCATCGGCAATAAAACGTGAAATATAGGTGTTACCCCCGCTGACATACCATGTATCTTTATATGGTAAACCACAAAATACTTCGGGGCGATAGCTCAGGGTTTCAATTATTCCTGCCAGTTGAATGTACAATGTCGATACTGAATCGAAAATAGCCGTAGCCTTATCGCTTGAGTTGTAAAACAGGCCAAAAACTTTAATCCATTCTGTCTTTGCAAGAGGTTGATTTTCCATATATTCGGAAATAAAAACCGGTTTTATTCCAAGCGACACCAGTTTTTGCATCGGTAAGGATGTTTCATAACCGACACCATAAACGAAAACCACATCTGGTCTGAGTGCTATAAGCAATTCATAATTGAGACTCTGCTCATACCCCACTTCAGCAATTTCACCATTTTCAATTTTCTTTTTCCACAGGCTGTCATATACCAAACGGCTGCCACTGATTCCCACTACCGAATTTTCCTGTCCGAGGGCTTTGATAAATGGAAGATAAGTTGTTGACATACAAACTACCCTCTTGACCGGAGTATGAAAAATATTCATTCCCTGAGCACCGGAAGGCTTTTGACAGATCATATATTCCTGTTTTTCATTTTCTGCATTCTGAAATGGTTTTTTTATATGCAACCTGACCAAATCATTTGTTTTTATTATTTCAAATCCTTTTGCAAAGCGATTTGCCGATATGTCACCCTGTTCGGTTAAAAAAGCCTTATGTTCTCTCCGGCACGAAAATGCTATGATCAGCAAGGTAAATAAAATCTTGCTGAAAGCATTAACCCGTCGTATATAGAACATGTAAGCTATAAAATGAAGATTGGTTAATGCTTTTTGAGATTGCTTAAAAAAGAAGCATCGACCCAGAAAATGCAAGGGTTGCCATTGCCCGGTGAATTATAGGCTTTATGCAGCTTTTTCCACGACATTGATTCTCCTTTGCGGAAAACAGTTCCGGCATTAGCCGCCGACATAAAAAACAAAAATTTTCCATCGGGTGATAAAGAAGCTGAATATTCCTGCGGATCGGAGGTATTAATTTGATCTCCCAGGTTAACCGGCTCACTCCATTTATCGCTGTTATTTCTGAATGAAATATAATAATCAGCCCCACCCCTTGAATCGGGCAAGTCATAAACTGCATAAATCAAAAACGATTCATCGGGTGATATAAATCCGTTAAACCGGGTAAGTCCGCAATTGATTACATCGGGCAACAATTCAGGTTCAGCATATTTTCCGTTGATATTCTGCGAACGGTAAATCTGGTCAATCCCTTCGGACTGCCTGGTAAAATATAAAGTACCCCTGGATGTAACTGACGGGAAAAATTCATTATCTTTTGTATTAACCGGCTGATCGAGCCTTGCAGGTTTTGCCCAGTCGGTATCCACCCGTTTCATAGCCCAAATATCATAATGTTCTCCGGCCAGGGTAGTATCAGCTGCCTGGTCAGACACAAAAAACATGGTTTTACCATCGGGCGAAATACACGGTTCGAGATATCTGTATCGTGTATTGGCTGAGAACCATGCAACTTCGGGTTTAGCCCATTTATTGTTCATTTGTTTAGTAACCATGATAGCACTTTGTGTAAACCCAGGCAGCATAAATGTAAAATAAATCTCCTTGCCATCGGGCGTCATGGCAATATCGCGGGTAATAAGTCCACGGTTTATAATTCCCGGGGCAAAAAGTTCAGGTTTGTTGCCCGGAGTTTTTTGTCCAAGGTAAGGCCCTTTCAGGTTGAAAAAGAATTCAGATTCCTTATCTTCTGAACAGCCGAATAATATAAAAATCAAAAAGGTATATATGATTGCTTTCATAGATAATAAATTTTACTGCAAGGTAAAAAATTCCGGTCAATATACATATTTTTATTTTTAAAAAGCAACAGAATATGTTTCAGAAAAATTCTATCTTTCGCAACAAAACCAACAAAAAAAAACATGAAAAAAGTACATATATTTTTGTTTAGTTGCATGGTAATGCAATTTATAACCGGTTGTGCAGCGAATTTTGACAAATGGTTTGAACCTCGAACCATGCGGGTAGATTACTATCATACCGGAAATGCTGCAAGTGAGCAATTTGCTATTGACCAGATAGTTGCCGACGGCGTATGGGCAGGAAGTATGAAAATTTTTGAAGATAAACTCAATGCTGGATTGTACTTTTTTGAAATTGCTGACGCAAAAACGAGCCAGGTGTTGTACAGCAGGGGTTTTTGCAGCATATTCGGTGAATGGCAGACTACACCGGAAGCTTCGGAAAAATATGGTACTTTTCACGAGAGCCTCCGTTTTCCATGGCCAAAAAATCCTGTAAAAATTACCATTTCAAAACGTGATTCGGTCAACCGGTTTGTGGCTTTATGGAGTACACTGGTTGATCCGCAATCAAGGGCTGTAAATAAGTCCGATAAGATTAATAATTACAAAACATGGGATTATATCAGTAACGGCAACATCAATTATAAAGTTGATATTGTTATTCTTGGCGATGGTTACACCTCCAATGAAATGGATAAATTCCACAGAGATATTGAACGCCTGACAGCTGAATTGTTCAAAGCTGAACCTTTTAAATCGAGAAAAAATGATTTTAATATGCGGGCAGTTGAAACTCCTTCGCCTGTCTCGGGCATCAACAGGCCACACGGCGGTATTTACAAACGCACACCACTTTCAGCAAGCTATGGCACTTTCGATTCGGAACGATATATACTTGCTTTCGATAATAAAACCATACGTAATGTTGCAGCCTCCGTGCCATACGATTATATGTTTATTCTGATCAACGAGCGTACCTATGGTGGTGGTGGTATTTTCAATCTCTATTCAACAGTAGCTACCGATAATAAATTCAGCAATTACATTTTTGTTCATGAATTCGGTCATTCATTTGCAGGTCTTGCCGATGAATATTACTCATCAGCTGTTGCTTATGAAATACCTGCTATTACGGTTGAACCTTGGGAGGCCAATATTACAGCCATGTTTGACAAGAACAACCTGAAATGGAAAAATATTGTTACACCCGGCACTCCTATCCCTACGCCTTGGGAAAAAGACGCTTTTGATAAAAAAAGCTATGAAATTCAGAAAGAAAGGGTAAGAATAAGGGCTGCCAACGAACCTGAAGAAAACATGGAAGCTTTGTTTGAAAGCGAACGGCAGTTTGAAACACAATTGCTCGACAATATGAAATATTCAAAATGCGTAGGTGCATATGAGGGAGCGGGTTATAATCAGTTTGGCATGTACCGGGGATACCCCGATTGTATTATGTTTACACGCAACCGTAACGTTTTCTGTCCTGTTTGCCAGCAGGCTATCAGCAGGATTATTGATCAGTATACTAAATAATCTAAGTTGCTAGTTATGTGTTATGATTAAATTATTCATTGTATTATAAATC
>CAZLJX010000038.1:0-29499 GCA_964559985.1 uncultured Bacteroidales bacterium | reverse complement strand
TACAAAAATAAACTATCTTTATGAAAAAATTGTCCTAATTGATTAGACCATCTCACAAATTAAAACAATTAGCAGAATAAGTCAAGAAAAGTGTAAATTTTTTTACGATTTGGTTTGTGGAAGTCTGGCCATAAATTTTTCCATATCAATGACATACCTTACATGAATGCCTTCACCAATCAGGCCGTCCTGGTCGTATGCACTTATTTTGAAAAAGAGTTTTTTCCCGTCGGCTTTGGTGAGTTTTGTATGGCAGGTAATTTTAAAACCTAGCGGAGAGGCTTTAATATGAGAGGTGTGTATTTCAATCCCGACGGATGAAAAACCCGCAGGCAGGTATGGTTCTATGCTTTTGTGTGCTGTATATTCCATGAATGCCACCATGGCCGGTGTGGCAAAAACTTCTACCAATCCTGAGCCATAGGCTTTTGCTGTGTCTTTTTCGTCAACCGTTTTCTCGGCTGAAAATTCAATACCTCCAGGAATATCCAATTCCATATAATGCTTCTAAAATTCGAATGAAATGGTTTGTTTCAGGTCGGGATGCAGGCTTTTGGCTACCGGGCAGGTGTAAGCAGCATTTTCGATCATGCGTTTTTGTTTGTCGGTATAATTATTTTTCGGGAAAATAAATTGTACCACCACTTCGCCTACCCGTCTTGGATTCGATTCCATGATTTTGGTAACTTTTACTTCGGTGCCATCGATGTTGAAACCATGTTCGGCAGCAGCAATACCAATAATGGTTACCATACACGCACCTAACGAGGTGGCCAGCAGGTCGGTAGGAGAGAAGGCTTCCCCTTTTCCCTTGTTATCGACCGGAGCATCGGTAATAAAATGCTGGCCTGATTTAATATGCGTAGCCCGGGTGCGTAAACCGCCCAGGTATTCTATTTTTGAAGTTTCCATAAATCAAACAGGTTGGGTAATCTTAGGGTTTGATATCGAGAAATTTTCCGATAAACTTAAGCAGGTTGTTAAAAAACAGGATATTGAGCACCAGACCTTCTTCATCGTAATTGACGCTGGCAAAACTTTCTCCCTTGGCAAGTGTCCAAACCCTTTTCAGGGTTTTATTGTTGAAATTGTCCACATCGGCATCGCTCCATTCTTCATTTTCAAGATCATCGGTACCGCAGACCTGGGCAACCTGTCTTACGACATATTCAACATGCTCAAGGGTAGGTTTTTTGTTTTTGCAGATGAATTTAACATTGATCGGATTGCTTCCCGTAATGGTTTCTTTGTCATAAAAGACCCTGAACTGAACATAATCAAAAATTTTTAATTCCGACCATGGCAATTCTTTTTCATACACAATCATAAATGTTGCTTCAGTCTCTTCACTGTCAACCTCTTCATAATTTCCGTAGAAAAACGTTGTCAGATCATACGTGAAAAGATCAAGTATTGTGCGGTCTTTTTTTGATGAACCAAATAGCTCCATAATTGTCCGAAATGCATTAACAAATCAACCTACGAATTTAAAAATTTTTTTGTTTATAAAATAATTTTTCTTTTACCATTCACAGGACATTTTTTTTAATGCTTGTATTTATAAGGTTTTTAGAGACTTCGCGATAAAGATTTTTTAACAGACTTCATAAACATTTTTCTTCTGATTATAAAATAATCGTCAAAACCAGGTATGACCATAGGATAAAAATTCTTTATTTCATGTTATATAACATATTTTTAAGTATTGAAAAATAATCGCCCTTCACTAATTTTGCTGCTCTGAAATTCACCTGTTTTTCTTGCAATCCATGAAAACCGCTTTGACGATTATATTGTCTTGTTTTCTTTATTTACCGTTTTATGCAGCTGGTTCGCCCGGCAGTATTGTTACGGGTTCGGTCGATTTTGCCATACCGCATCTATGGAGGGGTTTTCAATGTGGCTCAGGCCTTTCCGTTGAACCCTCGGTAACCCTTCAGCATAAAAATTTCAGCGGTGGAATATGGGCCGCACATGCTTTTAATAATTCGTACAACGAAATGGATTTGTGGGCAGGTTATACCTACCGGTGGTTTAATGTTTCATTATATGACTATTTTTGCCCTCCGGCCTATAATCCTTCGCAGGCCGATTTTACCATTTTAGGTGGTCCACGGACTTTTCATTATTATAGCCTCGATATCAGTTATCTGGGAACAGAAAAAATACCTGTGAGCTTGCTTGCTTCTACCATGTTTCTGGGCGCCGATTTTCATCCCGAAAGTATGGAGTATTTTTTCTCCACATATCTGCAGGCAGCTTATAATCTTACACTTAAAAGTATGCAGTTCCAGATTTTTACAGGGGGTACACCTGCCAAAGGAGGGTATGCACAATCGGCTGCCATTATTAATACAGGCATTTCATGCAAAACCAAAATACGCATTACTTCCAGCCTTGATATCCCTTTCAAATTGTCTGTGGTTTTTAATCCTGATCAGGATAAATTTTACCTTTCGGCTGGAATATCCTTAAATTACGATTACAAGCTTTAGATGATGGGCTAAACTGTCATTGGGAGGTCAAAAATGAGAAACCGGCTGCCAGGAGCCATGGCGATCTTAATTTTTTCTGTATCTTTTATTGCCAGTGCATCTCTTTTTTTAGCAAGGCTGTCAGCAACCTGCACTTCGCCTTCTATCACAAAAATATAAAGGCCATTTCCATGTTTTTTAACCTGGTATTCTAACGCACTGTTTTTATTGCTGCTTCCATGCCATATCCATGCATCCTGGTTTATTTTCAGCGATTGATCCTGGTTGTCGGGCGAAACCAGCAATGTCAAACCATCCTTTGAAAAATGAATTTCTTTTTGGCTGTACGATGGTTCAAGCGATTTCTGCCGCGGATAAATCCATATTTGCAGCAATTTTAATGTTTTGTTATTATGATGATTATGTTCAGAATGAAAAATTCCTTTACCAGCCGACATTACCTGCACTTCTCCCGGAACAAGTTCCCTGCGGTTGCCGGTGCTATCGGTATGGGTAAGCGTACCCTCGAGCGGTATGGTAATGATTTCCATATCGTTGTGCGGATGAAGGTCAAACCCGTTACCCGGGGCGACCGTATCGTCGTTGAGCACCCGCAAAACGCCGAAATGAATTTTCAGCGGGTCATACCAATCGGCAAAACTGAATGAATGCCATGTTTGCAGCCACCCATGATTGGCATGTCCCCGCTGCGTTGATGGATGTATTTCTATATTCATTTGCATTGTTTTCTGCTTAAGCAATTAAAATTATTTCATTTCAAATTCAAGGGTAACGTCCACCAGGAATTCATCATAAATAAGGTTATCGCCCAGGCCTTCGAAAAACGATTTGCTGCCATAGCGAACGTCATATTTTGCACGATCAACAGTGATGGAAGCTTTTGCAACAGCCTGTGATCCGTTTTTTGTGACAATGGCTTTATAATTGACCGGTAATGTTTTTCCTTTTATGGTAAGGTCACCGGTAATATCGTAGTTTAATCCATCGGTAGTGTTTGAACGGGTGATGACAAGCCTGGCAACCGGGTATTTATCAACTGAGAAAAAGTCTTCTGATTTGAGATGCCCGATCAGTTTCTGGTTCATTCCGGCATCCTTAATATCAGTATTGGTCATGCTTTTCATGTCAATTTCAAAGGTACCTCCGGTAATTTTTCCTTTTTTCATTACCAGTTCACCACTTTTCAGGGAAAGATTTCCGGTATGCTGGCCGGTTACTTTTTTGCCAGTCCAGGCTATGACTGACTTACTGGTATTGATTTTATAATTTCCGTCCTGCGCATACGCATTTGCAAAAACGATGATTGCAATAAGAAGGGATATAGTTTTCATATGATTTCAAGTTAATGTTTTATTTAGAACAGTTATAAATAAAAAATGTTTAGCCTTTAAAAAAATTTGTTTTTATACTACCCGGGGAAGTTCAACCTGCAAGGGTTTTGCGGTGTTAAAAATTTGAAAATGAAGCATTTTCTTTATTTCCCAAATGACGCCATAACATTATTCCATGATAGGTTGTAATATGAAGAAATGCTGAAGCAATGCGTTTAACAAACATCTGGGTTCGTCAGATTGAATATATAAAAATTATCAGATTTTATTCAAACTTTTTATATAATAATACGTATATATATAAAAATATAAAACAACTAGTTATGAAAACATTTTATATAGCAGCAGCTTTGTCAGGGTTGATGCTTACCATGCCAACCTCATGCGAAAAAGATGAAAACTTAGATTCTTTTGTTGGTTTTTCGGAGGATGAGGATGAAATTTCAAGCTATTATGCCGATATTTTAGCTGAAGCTGACGATGTTACCATGCGGGAGGGAGAAAAATCAGGGATGGATTCTGGCAATCCGGTTGGTGCAGGTACCCGTAGTATTGAAACAACTTTTTCGGGCGATACGGTGATCCATACCATAACATATGTTGATTTTGTAAATGGCAACAGCCATTTTGAAAGGGTTAAAAAAGGAGTCGTTTATATTAAAGTGCTCGGCAGGCCATTCCAGGCGGTTTATAAACGCATGATTTCTTTCTACAATTTTACCATCGATAACAATCATGTTGAAGGGCTTCACGTGATTGAAAAAACATCGGACTACCAGTATGCTGTTACCATTACCGGTGGGAAAATTTCTTTTACTGATGGCACATATTTTACCCGCAATCTGAGTCAGACCCGGACATGGGTTTCGGGTTACAATACACCTTTCCAGGTTTGGGACGATGAATTTGCCATTGATGGAAACGTTAACGGGATTACAAGAAAAGGTAAGACCTATTCAAACACCATCACAACACCGCTGCTGATAAAAAATAACTGCCGATGGATTGTACAGGGAGTTATGGAAATTAACATTGATAACAAAACTGCTTCGCTTGATTACGGTGAAGGAACCTGCGACCGCCTGGCTACGGTCACTGTCAATGGCAATACTTTCAATATCAGGTTACGAGGAGGAAGTTAAAAGAAGATAATATAATCAAGCCGGGCGACCGGCTTTTTTTCAAAACTGAAAATAGATAAAAGGTTGAATATCGCTGGTTTGCATCAGCATAATGATAATGCCCGTAGTAACAGCTGCCACAATTTTGACCCACAGGGGGAAACGGTGGAACAATAAACGGTACTGTCCTTTTATTCGTGCTGGTATCCAGTGAATAAGGTAAGCCAATATGATAAGAGAAAAAACAGCGGTGTAATTTTGAAAATAATTCCAGAAGGTCAGATTCCCGAAGTGATATAAAATTCTTTCTATCATTCGGTTGACAATATCAATGTCGGCAGCACGAAAGAAGAGCCAGGTAAAACTCACAAACTGGAAAGTCAGGAAAATTCCTATCCATTTCATCTTTTTTATTCCCTTAGGGATGATCATTGCGATAAGTTTTTCGGCAGCCAGGGCCAGCCCATGCAATGCACCCCAGATAATAAACCTTATATTTGCTCCATGCCAAAGCCCTCCAAGCAACATGGTAACTGCCAGGTTGGCAAAGGTGCGTATGGCCGAAATGCGGTTGCCGCCCAATGGAATATAAAGATAATCTCTCAGCCATGACGAAAGAGAAATATGCCATCGTCTCCAGAAATCGGTGATACTACAGGCTTTATAAGGTGAGTTGAAATTTAAAGGCAATCGGAATCCAAGCATCAGGGCCAGTCCGATAGCAATGTCGGTGTAGCCCGAAAAATCGCAGTAAATCTGTATTCCGTATCCATAGATCGCCATCAGGTTTTCGAATCCTGAATATGATTCAGGCGATTCAAAAATGCGGTCAACAAAGTTGATGCTGATAAAATCAGAAATAACTACTTTTTTAATTAATCCATTAATTATTAAAAATAAAGCATACGAAAATTCAGCTTTTGTAAGTGAAAAATCGCGGTACAACTGTGGTATAAAATCAGCAGCCCGTACAATGGGACCAGCCACCAGTTGTGGGAAAAAAGTAACATAGAACCCAAAATCAATAATATTTGTAACAGGTTGTACTTTACGTCGATATACATCAACCGTGTAACTGATGGTCTGAAAAGTATAAAATGAAATGCCAACCGGCAGAATGATTCCTGTTACATCGAGTTGGCTTCCTGTAATAGCATTGGTAAGGGCTGCAAGCCAGTCATAAACGCCAATGTCTGCTCCGAATAGCTGGTTAAGGGTTTCGGTAAAAAAATAGGCATATTTAAAGTACGCCAGCACACTTAGATTGGTAATAATACTCAATGCAAGAAATATCCGCCGGTAAATCCGGTATCCCGACCGGGCTATAAATTTGCCGAAATAATAGTCGGTGATGGTTGAAAATAACAGCAGCCAGAAAAAATAACCTCCTGATTTATAATAAAAAAACAGACTGGCGATAAATAAATAGCTGATTTTAAGTTTACGTTTCTGATATACGAGGCAGAAACCCGCATAGAGTAAAACAAAGAAAATCCAGAAACTGAGCCTTGTAAAAATCAGGGGCGCTTCGGGCTGATAAGCAAATATTTTAAAAAATGAATCCATACAACGACAGCCTTAATGCATTTATAGCCTGCCTTTAAAAGCCAAATCTAAAAAATATACCGGATTAAACTCATTGCTCATGGCAAAATATGCGTGCTTAACCCGGTAAATCATCTTTTCAACATTAAGAACAGAGTTACTGCCTGATTATCAATTTTTTTGAAACAGTTTCTGTGCCGGATGTGATTTTTACAAAGTATAACCCTGGTGTAAGTTTTTGATTCACGAGGTATTGAAACCGGTTACCAGCAGTGAAAGTACTTTTATAAATGGTATTTCCCTGGATATTTGATATGGCTATTTCAATCATTCCTGTTTCATTGGTGTACCCTTCGATATAAAATGCGTCTTTTGCGGGATTTGGAAAGATGTTAACAGATTTCTGAAGCAAATGGCGATGGATGCCAGTGATGTTTTTAACCATAACTATCATAGTGTCAGGTTCTGACCATTCAAAACCGTCATTAACTTTAAGGATAAAAGTCAGTTGCAGTGAATCATCTGTTTCGGGGGCAATAAAAGTGGGCATTACAGCCGAAGTATCTGATAAAACCACGCCATCGGGCGCATGCCATGAAAACAACAGCGAATCGGCATCGGCATCTGAACTAAGGCTTCCGTTGAGTGTGACAGTTTCATTTTCAAAAACATTCATATCAGAACCAGCATTGGCAACAGGGATGTGGTTGATAATTTCAGCCGGAAATGAAAAATAACCATCAGGAGCTGTTATGGGCCTTACCTGTGTTTTTCCTGAATTTGACATGGCTTCAAAATAATATTTAATATCAACGCTTTCGCGCGAATTTGGAATAATCCCTTCCCAGATATGATTGGATGAATCGGTACAATTCATTAAAACTTCGGAAAAAGTGCCATCATTTACTGCGTAATGAATTTTTGCCCATGCAATACCTGATCGATGTAAAATTTTGGCATACAGGTGATATCCATCTGTTGATTTGCGGTTGCTGAAACTCTGGTGTGATATCAGCAAAGGATTTTTTGTTCCCAGTTCGTGGGTGATGCAATGAATGGCTCCGCTGGCAGGTATAGTAATGAGGCTGTTAATACCCACCACATTATAACCCGGCATGGCCTGTCTGTAAATACGAAGGGCTGTTGTATCATAGGGGCAGTTATAGGTCGGTACAAGCACTGTTTTATTGACAATCAGCGAATTGGTATATGTCCAGTAATCTCCGTATCCGTCGGGATATTGGCCGTTATCGGGAGGCATGGGAATACGCACTACTTTATATTGAGTTCCGAAAAGGCTGTTGAAATTATTGATTACATAATTCAGGTTCGATTCAATCTGAGGGCCGTCGGCTACACCGTTCGGATACTGACCTACAAGCAGGGTTTCCTCATTGAGCAGCTTCATGTGCATATCAATATGATGTATCCCGTCGTATGGAAGGTTGTTCATTTTAATATACCGTTTAATACCCATAAACCGTTTGACAATGGTATCAATCTGCGCAACTGTAAGACTGTTTTCGTCGAGAATAAGTTTTGAACTGAAAGCTGTACCAAAACCATCTGACATGAAATTGCCACCGGTAGCTACCAGCCGCCAAGGATTTACGGTGGTCTGGTACAACGGAACACCTATTTTTGTTGCCATTACCGAAGGAATGATATCGTCCTGGGGACGGGGACGGTTGTAAACCCAATCGACATACAGCAATGAGTCAACATCGTGGGTATAAACTACATTGGGGCCGTAATCGCGAATCCAGACACTGTTGGATGAAGCGACCACATATTTGATCCTGGCCGGATCGGGTGTCACTCCGTTATTGTTCAGGTAGTTTTTAACAGAGGTACTATCGCTGCAGACAATGTACACCAAACATTCATTCCTTGCGTGTCGCACTATTTCGGTCAGAACACTGTTATAGCCCTGCCATGAAATGACCATACCATCACTTTCTTCCCATTCGGCAGCACTGCGTACCGGTGAAAAAGGCGGTGTTGTAAAACCCTTACTAATAATATTCTGAAGATAAGCAGGATAAATAAGTTTCTCCTGTTCAGTCATGTAATTGGGCAAAACCTGCCCGAAAACTGCTGGTGTAAAACAAACTGCTGCCATAGCAGCAAAAAACCGGTTGAATTTCATATATGGAAATTTAAAAATAATCAGGGCTGAAAATTATCGGTTTATTTCAGTTAATGCAAAAAAATACTGGTTAAAATGCAGAAACAATTTTTCTATTAAATGGAAACAATGGGAGTGAAGTTAATTTTTGCACTAAAAGCTTGCTTGTTACGGCTTGTGTTTTCGATTGAGATAGTGCATTCTCCTGCATTTTTTAAGGCATTTTTAATATGCAGTTCCTCATTGTATTTAACCTGATCGAGGTAATTGGTTTCTATACTGGTAATATTATATTTTTCAAAAAATTCTTTTCCCAGCAGGTCGCATACCCATTCTATATAACGGGTATTGTTTACATGATCGTTAATATCAAGATCGGAATAATTAACCTTGACATACAATGAATTATCAACCGCGCTGCCAGGTGTAATTTTTTCAGGAATTTCTTCAATGGCATGTTCATTTTCAAGGCGTTTGAAACCGAGAGGTGTTGATTCGGGACGCCTGGGCCGTAATGTCAGCATATCAATGATGAGCCATGCCGAAGTGGCTTTTGCCAGTGTTTCCCCATCACTATCAAGCATAATAAAATCGCGCAGTGCAAATAAACCTGAAAAGCATTTTGGCCATGTAACCAATGTAACTTTTTCGTGCATAGCCGGCATTTTTATTATTTCAACCTTCATGCGCGACAGAACCCAGTAAATACCCATTTCCTTCATTTGGCCAAAACCGGCTCCCAGTTGCATGGCATGACGACTGGCAGCTTCCTGTAAATACATCAGCAAGCCACCAGGTTTGAGTTTGCCGCTGAAATCGGTTTCATAAGCACCCACCTGTAACTGCCAGATGTATTTATATTCCAAATTATTCATTATTATATTATTGTATCAAAATTCGGTTATTTTTTTAACTTGCCAAAAGTAGATTTTTTTTGCCATTTAACAGTAATACGGGTTATTACTTAAAGGTTTATTTTGAAAATTGACGTTAAAATTGTAAGTTGTATTCAAAATGTAGGTTCGACGTGAATTTTTACAAGGCTGATATACATATTCATACAATGCTGTCTCCGTGTGGTGATGACGGAATGACACCGATACATATTGTACAGGAAGCGGTTGAAAAACAACTGGATTTCATCGGCATTACCGATCATAATGCCGTCAGGCACGGGCCGGTGGTGAAACGCATTGCTGCTGAACATGGTATATTTGTTTTATGCGGGGCTGAAGTAACTACACGCGAAGAAGTGCATTGTCTGGTTTTTTTTGAAAATGAGCTGGTTTTGAATGATTTTGCGGAATATATTTACAGATACCTGGTTAAAATTCCCAATCATCCTGGCATCTATGGAAATCAGCTTGTCGTTGATGAAAACAACCATGTGGTGGAAAACCTGAGATACCTGCTTGTAATGGCAATTGATCAGGGTATTTTGGAAGTTGAAAGAAAGGTTCATGATTTGGGTGGTTTGTTTATTCCGGCGCATATCAACCGACCCATCAACGGATTGCTGGCACAGATGGGTTCTTTCCCAGCCGGCTTGAATTATGATGCACTTGAACTATACCGGAATACAGCCGTTGAATCTATTACCAGCCTTTTCCCGCAAACAACCGGAGCAACCTTTTTACGCAATTCCGATGCCCATCTTCCGGGAAGCATAGCACAACGGTATACACGGTTTTGTATGAATGAAATATCCTTTTCAGAAATCAGAATGGCTTTGTTGCACGAAAATGGAAGGTTTTGTTCAATAGATTAAAAATTTAATAAATTTCAAAAACAGAATATGTTTAATAATAGGTTTTTCGGAAAATGGTTTTTTATTTTGTGGTGATTAAAATTTAAATAATTTATAATCAAAATTTTATAAGTGATATTTATTCAAATATATTTAATAATACGTATTGTGAATTTTTTAATGTTGATTTGAGAATTTGGCAAAAATCATGTAGGTTTGCAGGGTGAAAATATTCACAGATAAAGATTGAAATCAAATCGTTTTATCTAAATAACTAATTTTAAAGGAGTAAATAAGATGAATAAGATTAAATCATTGGCCGATCTGAAGGCAATGAAAGAAAATCTTCAGAAGAAACTTAGTATTGCAACCAAAGAAGGTCATCCTGCTAAGGTTGTTCACGTAAAAATTGCCATGGCTACATGTGGTATTGCTTCGGGTGCTAAAACAGTAAAGGATTTTATGACTGAAGAGCTTGGCAAACGCAGTATTGAAGCAGTAGTGACCCAAACAGGTTGTATGGGATATTGCTATGCCGAACCTACGGTTGAAATTACCCTTCCGGGGAGCCAGCCTGTGGTATTTGGCTATGTCGACATTAAAAAAGCCGATGAAATTATTGAAAAATATATCAAAAACGGTGAACTGGTTGATGGAATCATTCCCGAAAATTATGAATCAATATAAATAAATAAAGGAGGATTAAGGCATGGCAAATTACAGAATGCACCTTCTTGTATGTGGTGGATCAACTTGTAAATCAGCCGATAGTGAATTGGTATTACAGCAGTTGAAAACCGAATTACAAGCGAACGGCCTGGATCAGGAAGTCCAGGTGATAAATACCGGATGTTTTGGTTTTTGCGGAAATGGCCCGATCATTAAAGTATTGCCCGACAACATTTTTTACGCTGGAGTTAAACCTTCAGATGTAAAAGAAATTGTGACCGGACATATTATGAAAGGGAAAGCCGTTGAACGTATTTTACTGACAGAAAAAGATAAAAATAAACCTGCGCTAAAACATAAACAAATCAGGATTGCACTCAGAAACTGTGGTTTTATTAATCCTGAACAAGTGGATGAATATATTGCCCGTGATGGATATATGGCATTGGGGAAAGTGCTTACTGAAATGACCCGTGAGCAGGCAATCCAGGAAATGATTGATTCGGGGTTGCGTGGCCGTGGAGGTGGTGGATTCCCAACCGGAATAAAATGGCAGATAGCCAGTAAATCAAAAGGCGATCAGAAATATGTTGTTTGCAATGCCGATGAAGGCGATCCCGGAGCTTTTATGGATCGTTCAATTCTTGAAGGCGATCCGCATTCGGTGCTCGAGGCTATGGCTATTTGCGGCTATTGTATCGGCGCCGATAAGGGACTGATTTACATAAGGGCTGAATATCCGCTTGCTATTGAACGTTTGAAAATTGCCATAAACCAGGCAAAAGAATACGGACTGTTGGGAAAGGATATTTTAGGAACTGGTTTTAATTTTGATATAACCCTGCGTTATGGGGCTGGAGCTTTTGTTTGTGGTGAAGAAACCGCCCTGATCCATTCAATGGAAGGATTACGCGGCGAACCTACTGTAAAACCTCCTTTCCCAGCCGAATCGGGATATTTGGGAAAACCCACCAACGTTAACAATGTAGAAACATTTGCCAATATTCCCCCCATTTATTTAAAAGGTGCCAAATGGTTCGCCTCTATCGGGACCGAAAAATCGAAAGGCACCAAAGTATTTGCACTTGCCGGAAAAATAAACAATGTTGGGTTAATTGAAGTACCCATGGGAACTACCCTGCGCGAAGTAATTTATGAAATTGGCGGTGGAATTAAAGGTGGAAAAGAATTTAAATCGGTGCAAACCGGTGGCCCTTCAGGCGGATGTCTTACCAAAAAGTTCCTTGATACACCTATTGATTATGATAACCTGATAGCAGCCGGTTCTATGATGGGGTCAGGCGGTATGATTGTCATGGATGAAGATGACTGCATGGTTTCGGTAGCAAAATTTTATCTCGATTTTACGGTAGAAGAATCATGCGGTAAATGTGCACCCTGCCGGATTGGTAACAAAAGGCTTTATGAGCTGTTGGAAAAAATTACGAAAGGCGAAGGCACCATGGACGATCTGGACCGCCTGCGCAACCTGTCGGGTGTGATAAAAGATACCGCGTTGTGCGGACTTGGACAGACCTCACCCAATCCTGTATTATCGACACTCGATAATTTCTGGGATGAATATGTTGAACACGTTACAGAGAAAAAATGTGTAGCCGGCCAGTGTAAGTCAATGCTCAGGTATATCATCGATCCTGAAGCCTGTGTGGGTTGTACAGCCTGTGCACGCAATTGCCCTGTGAATGCTATTTCAGGTGATCGTAAACAACCTCATGTTATCGATCAGGCTATATGTATCAAATGCGGTGCCTGTATGGAAAAATGTAAATTCAATGCAATCAGCATAAAATAAGTGAATCACATGGAAAAAGTTAAATTAATTATAGATCAGAAGCCGGTTGAAGTTGAAAAAGGGACGACCATTTTAAAAGCTGCCCGAAAAATCGGCGTTGATATTCCCAGCCTTTGTTACATGGAACTGGGCGATATGAATATTGAAAATAAACCCGGCGGATGCCGTATTTGCGTGGTTGAAGTGGAAGGACGCCGAAATCTTGCCCCGGCTTGTTGTACCAATGTTACCGAGGGTATGGTGGTGAAAACCCATACCATGAGAGTTATCAATGCACGTCGTACCGTTCTGGAACTTATTCTGAGCAACCATCCGAAAGATTGCCTCACTTGTGCCAAATCGGGACGGTGTGAATTGCAGGATATGTCGGTAAGGCTTGGGGTGCGGGATATACCAGGTCAGGAATTTGCTGAAATGTCTACTTTCAGGAAAGATACTTCACCATCTATTATCCGCGATCTCGACAAATGTATTATGTGCCGCCGTTGCGAAATGATGTGCAACACCGTGCAGACAGTTGGTACATTATCGGCATTTAACAGGGGATTTATGTCAGCTGTAGCTCCTGCCTTTGAAATGAATCTTGACCACAGTTCGTGCACCTATTGCGGACAATGCGTAGCCGTATGCCCTACCGGCGCCTTAACCGAGGTCGATCATACTCCAAAAGTTATCAGGGCATTAAGTGATCCGAAAAAAACTGTTATTGTTCAGACTGCACCTGCTGTAAGGGCTGCATTGGGAGAGGAATTCGGTCTGAAGCCCGGAACACTGGTGACCGGAAAAATGGCCGCTGCTTTAAGGCAACTCGGTTTTAAATATGTTTTTGACACCGATTTTGCTGCCGACCTTACCATTATGGAAGAAGGCACTGAGCTGCTCGACAGGCTTGGCCGCTTTCTTGCCGGCGATAAAAATGTGAAGTTGCCTATTCTTACTTCATGTTGCCCTGCATGGGTTAAATTTTTCGAGCATCATTTTCCTGACATGAAAGAAATACCCTCAACAGCACGTTCACCCCAGCAGATGTTCGGAGCTATTGCCAAGACCTATTTTGCCAATAAAATTGGCGTAAAACGCGAAGATATGGTGGTAGTTTCCATTATGCCTTGCCTTGCAAAGAAATATGAATGCGAACGTCCCGAATTTTCACACGATAACAACCCAGATGTAGATTATTCGTTGTCGACACGTGAACTGGCACATCTTATCAAACAATCGAATATTGATTTCAATAGCCTGCCAGATGAAGATTTTGACCATCCTTTGGGCGAATCGACCGGAGCAGCCGTTATTTTTGGTACTACCGGAGGGGTTATTGAAGCTGCTGTACGAACTGCTTATGAAGTTCATACCGGTAAAAAACTTGAAAAAGTTGATTTCACCGAATTACGCGGACTCGAAAATATCCGCTCTGCTACCATTGATTTTAACGGATTGCCTATCAATATCGGAATAGCCCACGGACTGGGCAATGCACGAAAACTGCTTGAAGATATCCGCGACGGAAAATCAAAATTTCATGCCATTGAAATCATGGCTTGCCCGGGTGGTTGTATCGGAGGAGGCGGACAGCCCCTGCATCATGGAGATTCATCTGTTATAAAAGCACGTCACAAGGCCATTTATCTTGAAGATGCCAATAAACCCATCCGTAAATCACACGAAAATCCTTATGTGATAAAACTATATGAAGAATTTCTTGGTAAGCCGCTGAGTGAAAAATCGCATCATTTGCTGCACACCCATTATTTTGACCGCAGTACCGATATCATTATTAAAGGTTAAGGAGGAAACAGATTATGTCACGCATAAAAATTGAACTTAAAAAACATGACCTGGAAGCTTTGAAAGAAGTTTGTAATTCGTTTCAGAATGATCCGGGAGAATTGATCAATGTACTGCATAAAGCACAGGGTATTTTCGGATACCTCCCTGCCGAAGTGCAGGAAGTGATTGCCAGGGAATTAAATATTCCGGTGGCTAAAGTATATGGTGTGGTAACATTCTATTCGTTCTTTACCATGATTCCCAAAGGCCGCTACCCGATATCGGTGTGTATGGGTACAGCATGTTATGTCCGTGGTGCAGAAAAAGTACTTGATGAATTGAAACGAAATCTTGGCATTGGTGTTGGTGAAACTACTGCCGATGGGAAATTTTCGCTGAGTTGTCTGCGTTGTGTGGGAGCATGCGGACTTGCACCCGTTGTACTGGTAGGTGAAAAAGTGTACGGAAGGCTTGCTCCGGATGGCGTAAAAGATATTTTGAAAGAATACGAAAATGTTTGATATTGTTTTATCCTGAAATAGGTTACACCAAAAGTGATAACCTATTTCAGGATAAAACAGCCAATCATAAGATAGATTATCTGTACAGCATACCAGGCAAATATTAAAACAGATGATCTCCAAAGGGAACGACATAACCATTGGCTTATGCGCTGGCGCAACGAAATCAAATGGCAGCAACTTTATCCGGTATAATGCACCAGTTTTCATCGTAGTAGTATTTATTCCGAATATTACATGAAAGAGCTGCTTTCTCTGACCTATAAAATGGTGAAGGTGTTTTTGCTTCCCGCTATGGATGAAAATCCCTGGACTTGATCTGTTTGAACCTTTAACCTTGTTGCAGTCATTGAATAGCGGGATAATAGAATCATTTGACATTGCCAATTTTTGCAATTGTTTTTACATTGCTATATCTGATTTGTGCCGTGTTTTTAATGTCGGTAGTTTTAAAATCAATGGAAGAATTGACAACAGTGATTTTTATGGTTGTATCTTATTATTCTGAAATGTAAGGAATGGAGAAATAGAAGGTACTGCCTAAACCTGGCTGGCTTTCAGCCCAAATTTTGCCATTATGTTGCTCTACAAACTCTTTGCACAATATCAATCCAAGCCCACTACCATTTTCCTGTTCAGTTCCTTTGGTTGAATTATTTTCACTTATTTTAAATAATTTATCGATAGTTTCCTGCTTTATTCCCATACCCGAGTCATTCACCGAAAAAATATAATCGACATTGCTTATCTTTACTGATATTCTTATTGTTCCACCCCTGGGTGTAAACTTAACAGCATTTGAAACAAGATTGCGCAATATAGTTTTTATCATATTATTATCAGCAACGATTTCAAGATTTTCCGGTAATTCATTTTGAAGCTTTATTTCTTTTTTTTGGGCGAAAGCAGAAAGTTGATTCATTTCATCCTTAATTTCTCTGGCAAGGCTTATCTTGTTTGGTGAGTAAGAAATGGTTCTGTTTTGGGTTCTTGCCCATAAAAGTAAATTTTCGAGCAACTGAAAAGTACTATTTGCCGAGCGGTTTAGAATGGATACAATCTCTAGAATTTTTTGTTTTTCATAATTAAGCGTATTAGTCATTAGTAATTCTGTATAACCAATAAAGAGATTGAACGGATTACGTAAGTCATGGGCAATGATGCTGAAAAATTTATCCTTGGTGGCATTGCTCTCGGCAAGCCCTTTGGCAATTTTAGCTATTTCTTCTTTCTGGTTTTTAATCAATCGGTTATCACGTTTTTTTTGTCTAACGTTGATAAATAATAAAATTACAACAATAAGGCTCAATGAAACAGCTAAAATCAGAATATTACGCTGTAAACTGGTCTGCTGCGCTATTAGTGCCGTTTTCTCAAGTTGTTCTTTTTGGAGTTTCAGCTGTGTTTCTATTCGTTCTATTTCAAATCGTGATTCCAGTTCAGATATTTTTTTAACCGATTCAATGTTGATAACTGAGTCATTATATTGTCTTTCAATTTCGGCATAGTAAAGTGCTTTTTTAAAGTTTTGTTTTGCTTTTTCAATCTGCATCAGTTTATTGTATATTTCTGGCATCAATGCATTTTCGCCTGATGAAATGGCCAAATCTCTTGATAGTTGTATGTATTTTTCAGCTTTGTCTATTTTGTTTATTTTTGTATATAAATCACTGATAGTTAAATAATACCGTTGCTTTGACCGGTTGTCATTTGTTTTTTCTGCAATTTCGATGGCTTTGAAAAAATACTCAAGGGCCATATTATATTGCTTCATATTAAAATATGCTACTCCAATATCATTGTACGAATAACCGATATATTCGGGTTGGCCTTTCTCTTGTCTTATTTTTAAAGCGGCCAAAAGATATTTTAATCCAATGTTGTACATCGAGTCAATAACATAAAGGTTGCCTATTTCATTTAAACTTATGTGTGTATTTTCTGATGATGATAAAGAATCGGAATACAATAAAGCCTGCCTGAAATAGATTTTTGCTTTATCATATTTTCTTTGGTCACGAAAATTAAAGCCTAACAAAAGATTTGCCATCGAAAGTAATTCGTGGTTATCCATTTTCTCCAACAAAGCAAGGTTTTGTGTTAATACTCTAAAAGATTCACTATAATCGCGGTCAAGGGTATAAAGATAACCAAGCCAATTGCTTATTTTTATTTGCTGCAGGGTATCGGTTGTGAGTTTCGATTTTTCATAGGCAAGGTTATGTAGTCTTATTGATCGATAAACTTCGCCATAATGAAAGAAAATATTTGAAAGTTTAATAAGTTGATTTATTGAAGGATGTAATGAGTCAGTGATTATTTGACGATATAAACAGGAAAATGCCAGTTTTGAAATTCCCTCGTTTCTTTTTTGCAACCGGTCGGCATTATTAAACACCCCGTTAAAGTATGCCGTATCATCGGAAAAGTTTTCGGCTGGCAGTTCATTAATGGTAAAGTTATTTTGCCCGATTGATTTAAAACATAGCATCAAAATCAATAAGGAAAGAATAATTCTATTCATTGATTAAAACATTTAAATTCATAAAATTATGATTTAAATATAACAATCAAAATTGATTTTTACCAAACATATTATTTTATTTATAAAGTTAGATTTGTAGATTGGTTAATATTCTTTTAAAGGAGGTGAACAAATGATGATTATCCAATTAATTTTGTAACGGCAAAAATACCGGGTTTGGTTTCAGGCCGACAGTTGCAGGACTGAAATGTGTCATGATGAAATGGAGACAAAGCTGTTTTTCCAATTCCTTGTTTTATCCGAAAAGTTAAAATCCAGTTGGTCAAACGGGAGCAAAATTATCTGTAACTTAAAGAAACAAAAGTGTACAGGCAATATTTGACAAACACTGCTTTAATTGATTTTCACTGCAATTTTTTGCACAATTGTAAGTGCTGTGGTTAAGGTAGATAAATCGGTATAAAGCCTGCCATCTATGCCTGAATAATGGCTATGTCCTGCAGGATTGAGGTAAAAAGTATCAAATCCGCTTTCGGTATCAATCGTAACGGCATACACCACCGCTGGTTGTCCAGAGGTTTTATAATCCCGATCATCCGGGTAAAGTGAGTTGTTCCAGTAGGTATTCCAGTCAAAAGCCTGGTTTATCTCGGCAACAATACGGTATTTTTTACCCGGATTCTGGTCAAAACGGGAGGTAAGGGTAAAATTTCCTTTGGGTGTGGCTCCGGTGTAGGCATCGGGAATCGGATTTTCCGGCGTTGGCAAAAATAAACCATCAGGTGCTTTCACGTTCCTTTTATGCAGGTAATATGGCAATGTAGCCGGCCTGCGGGCAATGCCCGGTTCATTTTTCCATCGTCCATCACCTGCATCGGCATGCGTATAAACGCCAGTAGCCAGTGATTTTGAAACATAAAGTGTCTGAAGGTAATTTCCTTCCATGTCTTCGACCCATATGGCCATGGTAGGATGAGTATATGATTTCCCGGCATAAAATTCAATGGTAATGGTCGCTCCGTTTCCCCCGGGGTTGGTGGTAATGGCGGTGCTTTTAAGATTGGTTTGTCCGTTGACTGTCAAGATGTTGAAATTTAATATTATAACAGTCGATATTAATAAATTTGGTACACGATATTTCATAATGAAAAGGTATTAAAATTCTGCAATGATTCCAATAGTGGGTAAAACCGTTCCACGGGTGTCCTGAGGAATTTTGCGCAATACATATTTTGCAGGGTTTTGTGAATCAATTTCAGGAACTCCGTTTTTATCAAGATGGGTATAATTGTCGGGTTGCTGAGCTTTGAAAGCATAAACATTCTGAATGTCGGTATAAAGCATCAATGACCATTTATCGAAGAAAAACTGCTTATCGACACGGAGGTCCAGCTGGTGAAAAGGTTTTAATCGTAAGCTGTTAAACCTGCTATAATCCAGATAGGGCTGGTTGCGGACATTCCATGCTGAAATATAGGAAGATGTTTCCAGGTCGTAAGGTGTATAAGGTGCTCCGCCTACCAACCGCCATTTAAAACCAACATCCCAGTTGCCTCTGAACTTGCGGGTTCCGGTAATATTAACAATATGTTTATTATCCCAGGCAGATGGAATATATTTTCCTTTTTTATCGGTAAATTCACTTCTTACCAGCGTATAACTCAGGATGAAGTTGAATCCGTAAAAATCTGTATGCCTGATAAGCAATTCCATACCATAAGCCCGGCCTTTTCCGTCGGAGGTAACGGCTTCATCGCCAACCACCCCATAATCAGCTCCTTTGTTTGATAAAGATATGGAATCGTTGACCGAAAAAGGGTAATTTGCATAAATTTTGTAAAAACCTTCGAGGGTGATACGTGAGTTGTCATCGGGACGGTATTCGATTCCGCTTACCCAGTGGGTTGCCCGGATATACTGAAGATCATTTTCTTTATTTACCAGTTTTTGGGTATTGTCTCTGAATCCTAAAGTAGTATAGGCCGGAAGTTGATAAAACACACCGGTATTGAAATTCAGAAACATTTTTTCGGTTAATGCCCATGCTGCTGAAAAGCGTGGAGAAAGTTGGGTCAATGGATTGGCCATTACCGGTGAATAATTATTGGCATCGGTTCTCAGGCCAGCCGATAAGTTAAGCCTGTTTCCGGCAAAAGGACGGCTATACTGGCCAAAAGCGCTGTATTTGAATATGCTGAGATTTGTTTTATAATTGATTTCGAACGGGTTGCCGGCAATATATACTTTGCTGAAAGTATTGTTGTCATATTCAGCTATTTCGCTGCCTGCGCCGAGAACCAGTTTTGCTCCGTTGTCAAAACGGGTTGTACGTTCAAAACGTATTTTGTTCTCTATTTCGTTCGAAGCATAATCGAGGGTTTTCAGCGAGTCGGTCTCTATGTTGTTACGATATTTCCATGAAATATTGTTCAGGTGATTACGGCTTATAACCCATGTGTCGTAGCTTTGTCCGCGGTAATGTTTATAAACTGCACCTGTGGTATAATTCCACTGTTCATTCACAGGGAGGTAATTTAAAATATAACGTTGTTCTTCGGTTTCATTAGCCCCGGTATTGAGTTCAAACTGATCAACGGCCCCCAGTCCGATAAGCATAATTTCATTTTTTTCATCGATACGATGGCGTATTTTAAACTGAAAATCGTTGTAAATGGGAAGAAACGGAAGACCCAGGCTTTTAAAAAGAAACTGAAGATATGAACGGCGCGCCGATAGTATCATTCCGGTGTTTTTTCCTAACGGGCCATCCATTGTCAATGCAAGATCGGAAGCACCGAAAGCACCGCGGAACTTCATTTTTTCGAGGTTTCCGTCCACCTGTTTGAATTCAAGCACCGAACTCAGTGCATTGCCACGGTTGGCCGGAAATGCCCCCGAATAAAAATCGACTTCGCGCACAAAATCAACGTTGATAATTCCGACCGGCCCGCCTGATGCACCCTGTGTGGCAAAATGATTGAGATTGGGAATTTCAACCCCATCAATATAAAACCGATTTTCCGAGGCTCCTCCTCCGCGTACAATTACATCGTTGCGATAGGCAGGTGTTGATGCCACGCCCGGTAATGATTGAATTACCCTTGAAATGTCACGATTGCCCCCTGGATTTTTTTCAATATCTTTAATCCCGATACTCCTCATTGAAACAGGACTTTCGGCTGGTTTGCGGAAAGGTGAAGCTTTGACTTTTATTTCGTCGAGTTGTTTTACTGTTTCGTTGAGCCTGACTTCGATATAGTGTTTTTTTGCGTTGGTAACCATGATATCTTCGCTGGCATAAGTCTCAAACCCGATACTCGATACAAGGAGCCTTACATAGCCCGGTTTAAGCCCGTAAAACGAAAAATTTCCTTCAATATCAGAAGTTGAACCTATGGTTGTTCCTTCGAGAATAATATTGGCAAAAGGCACTGGTTCGTTATTGATAAGATTGACTACACGTCCCTCAATGATGCCATTATTACTCTGGGAAAATATGTTTGATATACTGAAAAAGAAGAAAGTTATTAATAAAAATTTACGATGTTTCATATTTTTCCTGGTTTATAATGTTAGCAATGGCTTCATCCAATTGGCCAAACCTGAAAACAAAGCCCGAAGCAACGAGCTTTTTGGGCACAACCTGCTGGTTTGCCAGCAGCAATTCTTTTGTCATGGACGAACCAAAAAACCACCGGAGCAAAAAAGACGGTATATGCATCCAGGATGGCCGGTGCATTGTTTTTCCTAATGTCTGACAAAATTGTTTCATGTTTGCCGGATTTGGTGAAACTAAATTAACAACGCCATAAACCGGATTTTGTTCAATCAACCATATAATCGCAGCCACTTCATCATCGATATGAATCCACGGCAGAATATGTTTGCCATTGCCAAAATGTCCACCGGCAAAAAACCGAAACGGATAGACCATTTTTTTAAAAAAACCTCCGTGCCATGATAAAACCAGACCTGAGCGAATGGCAATCCATCTTATTCCCATAAGCAACATCGGACGTGTACTTTCTTCCCATTTTTTGCATAAACCGGCAAGATAGCCTTCTCCTGCAGGGGTGTTTTCGTCGCTTGGTTTTGATAAATCAGGGCCATAAAAACCGGTAGCCGAAGCCTGGATAAAAATTTCAGGTTTGTTTTCGCATTTTTCAATGACCTGTGTAAGGATATGCCCTGTAAGAACACGACTTTGCATAAGCACGTGCCGGTTTTTACGGTTCCATGGCAAGGTGGAAATATTTTGTCCGGCCAGGTTGATAACAGCCTTGGCACCATCAATTGCTTTTTCAATATCGGCATTTCGCCAGCTGATTATTTTTCCGTAGCGAAAATTGGTCTTATGCCTGCGGCTGATGATATAAATATCGTATCCAAGCTCCCATAGCTTCTTAGATAATTTCCGGCCAATTAAACCAGTTCCTCCTGTGATAACAATTTTTTGTGATGTCATATATTTCAGAAAAATAAATTATTTCAACGTAATTTTAGGGATGCATCCATGTCAAAAATATAATTACAGACGGTTTTGAAGTTTGTCCATATGCATACAGCTTCGTGTTTTTTCAGGCTGAATTTTACCAGTGATATTCATATTCATTGATAGCGCAGTAGTATTCCTGAAATTGGCTGGGTTTGCAATGAATTTCCAGGCCTGGCTGGCTGAGGCATTTAAAGTCTGTTTGGTTATAAAATTGTATGTAATCATAAAACTGATTGATGCTTTTAAAATATTAAACAGGTTTAAGAGCAGGAAGGTTCTGGAAAAAGCATCCAAATTATTTTCCAATGGTCGGATTTATATTATGAAATGAATCAATGACAGGTATTGACCGGTTAAATGTAAAATATAATAAAGGCATAGATGCCTTTTGAAAAACATCAGGATTGCAGCAAATGCTTTGACCTTTCGATTAACTGACCTGCCGTACTTATTTCTATAAATGAAGCTCCCTGGTACCGGCCAAAACTGCCTGCCAGCACTACAATACGGTCATCGGGTTTAAAATAGTTTTTTTCGGCCAAAAGAGTCAACCCGTGAATCATAAATTCATCCGTGTTCCGGCGTGGTTCCATAAATTCGGCATAAACCCCGTAACTGAGTGCCATTTCGCGCATTACCTTTTTATTGTAGCACAATGCCATAATAGGTTTAATTCCCCTGAACCCCGAAATATTGCGGATGGTCCGTCCTGAGCCTGTATCGGCCACAATGGCAGCAGCATTGAGCCGTGCAGCTGCTTTTACCGCTGCTTTACCCAGGTAAGCTGATACTTCACTGTTTAATATTTTTGCAGGCATTTCAATAAATAGTGGTTTTGATCTTTCCACTTCAAGGGCAATGCCTGCCATGGTTTTTACGGTCTCGACCGGGTATTTTCCATAGGCTGTTTCTCCGCTGAGCATGACAGCATCGGTACCATCGAAAATGGCATTTGCTACATCGCTTATCTCAGCGCGGGTAGGGCGGGGGTTATCTATCATGCTGTGCATCATCTGGGTGGCAGTAATCACAGGTTTGCGTGCATCAATGCATTTCTGGATAATTTTTTTCTGAATTACCGGAATCCGTTCCTGTGGTACTTCCACGGCAAGGTCACCACGGGCAACCATTACGCCATACGCATGTTCAATTATTTCATCAATATTATCAATACCTTCCTGGTTTTCAATTTTTGCAATGATCTTGATACGGCTATGATGGCGGTCGAGTATTTCTTTTACGGCAATGATATCATCTTTTTTTCTGACAAATGAATGGGCAATAAAATCAAGATCGTGTTCAATGGCAAACTCAATAAAACTGCGGTCTTTATCGCTCAGCGAGGGCAGTTTGATATGTGCCGACGGAATATTGACACTTTTGCGGGGTTTTATTACTCCTGCATTTCTTGCCTGGCAAATCACGTAATCATCTTTTTTTTCAATCACTCCAAGTTCAATAATCCCGTCATCAATCATCACTTTGGCGCCAATGGCCACATCTTCAACAAAACCATCATAAGAAACAAAGAGCATATCGGCAGTGCTTGTGCCACAATGGTTGCCTTTCACTTTTAAAGTGTCACCGGTATTCAGTTGAATTTCTACCTCTGATGCAGCAGTTCTGATTTCAGGTCCTTTGGTATCAATCAAAATGGCAATTTTATCAGAAACTTTACGCACCAATTCAATAACTTTCAATGATTGTTCAAAGTTCTGATGTGCTGTATTCAGCCTGACTACATTCATCCCCGCTTCAAAAAGGTTTCTGATAAAATTTTCATCACAGTTTTTGTCGGATATGGTTGCTACAATTTTAGTGAGTTTTGCCGGTATTATCATAAGTTTAATTTGTTCTAATAAACCACAATATTACAACTTTTAAGCTGATTACAGCGTAACGATGATGGTTGAATGTTAATTTTTTAATGTTGAATGTGTATTTGGCATTTATAAAGTAAACCTGTTTTACAGCAACATATTCTGAATAAGTGTTATACGATTGAAGACTTAAAACAGGACCGGATGCCATGATAAAAATTTTGCCAAAAACATTCAGAATCATAAAAATTTATATTTTTGCCGGTCAAATTTTAAAATAAAAATACGATGGGAATTTTTGATAAATTTAAAGCAAACGTTGAAATTGAAAACGAAAAAGAAGCATTTTTTGCCATTGTTCTTGGCGCCGTAGCTGCCGATGGTGAAATTTCGCAGGAAGAAGCCATGGAACTTGGGGCTATTCTGTCAAAGAAAGCCATGTTTAAAGGCAGCAACCTGAATTCGTTGTTCGAAAAATGTGTTAAAATTTTAAAACAAAATGGTGGTAACCTGAATGCCCTGCTCGAAATGGCAGCGCCTAAAATCAGCGATGGTATGAAACAGACTGCCTTTGCCTGTGCCCTTGACCTGGTGCTGGCCGACGGGGTTGTTAACAATGCTGAAAAAGCCGTTATTGATAACCTGCAAAAGGGCTTGAATATCGACGAACCCACTGCCGAAAAAATGGTGGAAGTGATTTTAATTAAAAACAAGGGTTAACATTCGTTTTTTCTTTCTTCAAAAAATGAGGCTACTGCTCAGCGGTGGCCTTTTTTTATTTATTTGGTTTTAAACGATTTGACCACTTATATAAAAAGGTTTACCAAATAACAAACCTTTTTACCGGCCGTACGTTTAATTACAGAAAATATTTTGTAACAGAATCAAGTAAACTGTTTATTATTTACATAACTTTGTATAAACGCAAAATTGTTTATCCTATGAAATATAAAATAATTATTCTCCTGGCGGGTTTGTATATTCCTTTTGGAATTGAGGCTCAAACCATTTCAGTAAATCCCGGTACACTCGATTGTGGCAGTGTGCTTTCCAGTGAATCATCAGCAGGAACGCACAATTTTACTATCAGTGCTGACGATGCACTTGGCGCTGGCGATGGTGGAGGTGCCACTGTAATTCATGCAGATGGCAATGCTGAATTTAAGATTGCCCTTGCCAGTACCGGCCCATGGGGGGAGGAACTGTTATTTGATACCGATGATAACGGCGACCTGGCAGTAACAACTATTTATGTTAAGTTTACACCGGCCGCACGGGGAAACAGGTCATTAAACATTTTCGTCTATGAAGAAAATTTTAATTGCGATGGTGAGATTGTGGTTTCAGGAATCGGTGTTTACCCCGAGATCGAAGTCCGTGGCAACTCGCTGGTGATTAATGATGAAGACAATACACCTTCCGAAACCGATCATACCGATTTTGGCGGAGCGGCTTATCCGGGCGGATACATTGATCGTACCTTCACCATTTATAATGTTGCCGGAACATCTTCATTCGATGGAGACCTGAAACTTACCGGTTCAACAAAAGTGGTGCTTGGAGGAGCCAATGTTTCTGATTTTTCGGTTACTGCAATGCCTTCGACACCCGTTGGACGTGATGGTGGTTCAACAACTTTTACAGTGCGGTTTTCACCTTCTGCCCCAGGCGTCAGAAATGCAACCCTGAGCATTGCAAATAACGATCTTAATGAAAATCCCTATAATTTTTCAATCCGCGGTACCGGTGCTGTTCCTGAAATTGATGTCCGTGGCGACGGCCTGTCTATCGCTGATGGAGATGCCACACCTTCTCTGACTGATTTTACCGATTTTGGAAATATTGACCTGTGCCTTGGAACCCAGACACGGACATTTTATATCCATAATACAGGAGGTGCCGCTCTGAGTCTGACAGATCATAATGCACCCAATGGACAGTACGTTTGGATTACCGGAACCAATGCTGCTTATTTTACGGTTGATATTCAACCTTCAACACCGGTTTCAGCTTCCTCTTCTACAAGTTTTCAGGTTACCTACAACCCAAACGGGGTAGGAGTTCATACCGCTGAAGTGCACATTTTATCTGACGATGCCGACGAAGGAGAATATAATTTTGCTATTGGTGGAACAGGAGTAACCCCGGAAATTGATATTCAGAACGGCAGTGCTTCTATTGCAAATAACGACAATACTCCCAGTGTAACAGATTCCACCGATTTCGGAGGTGTTGATGTTACCGGGACCAACAGTATTATAAGTACGTTCACCATTTTTAATTTAAATACCGGATCCTACCCTGGAAATTTATGCCTGACAGGTGGTTCACCCTATGTTGTAATTTCGGGTTCCCATGCTTCCGATTTTACATTGACGCAGATTCCTTCCACCCCCATTGGTGTGGGAATGTCAACCAGGTTTAAAATTACTTTTGATCCTTCGGGCATAGGAATCAGAAGTGCCAGCATCAGCATTGCCAGCAACGACCTTGATGAAAATCCGTACACCTTTGCCATCCAGGGTACAGGAGCTACCATACCCACTGTTTCTACAACAAGTATTTCATCCATTTCCAGTTCCGGAGCATCAACCGGAGGTAATATAACCAACCAGGGAGGATTGACTGTTTCGGCACGTGGTGTTTGCTATGGAACAGAAATCAACCCTGACCTTGGAGGTTTATTCACCACCAATGGAACAGGCGGGGGTGTTTATTCAAGCACATTATCTGCGCTTGCACAGGCAACACATTATTTTGTCAGGGCATATGCCACCAATTCAATCGGAACAGGGTATGGCATGAATAAAGCTTTCTGGACACTGGCTACAGAACCGGCAGCCCACCCGTCTTCACCTGCAGTGGTGACGAAAACTCAAAATTCAATAACATTCAACTGGAGCGCTGCTTCAGGGGCAACAGGCTACATGATTTTACAAAAAACCGGACTCACAGCACCAAATAATACCAATGTCTTTGATGGACTGGCTCCTGTTGAATTATCATTGCCGGGAGGAACCACCCTGGCAGGACAAACAACCGGGACAGAAATTACCATCAACAGCCTGGCACTCGGAACTGATTATTCATTTGCCATTATTCCTTTTGGTGTTGGCAGCAACGATTCGACCTACAACTACAAAACAGATGGAACGCTTACTACCATTACTGCCAGGACACTAAAAAATGCCCCGGTAACTCAGGCAAATAACCTTGTTTTTTCAGGGATACAGACAACCAGTTTCAATGTTGAATGGACACGCGGAAACGGAGATTCCTGCCTGGTGGTAGTTCATGAAGGTGCAGCCATTGATGCTGATCCTGTAAACGGAACTATTTATAGCGCCGGAACATCCGCTTTTAATGATGGTACCCAGATCGGTACTGGAAATTATGTAGCTTACAAAGGTACCGGAACAAGTCTTTCCATTACAGGATTATCCTCAGGAACAACATATTATTTCAAGGTTTATGAATTTAACAATGGTGGAATAAATTCTCTTTTCCTCACCTCCAATGCTACCAATAACCCGCGTAGTCAGGCTACCATTAAACCAACCCCAACGATACAGGATTATGACCTTGTTTTTTCTGCAGTCAGCACTACAACCCTTACGCTATCGTGGTCAAAAGGAAATGGAGACAATTCGCTGGTTATAGCTTCGGTGGGCAACAGCCTGACCAACCCTGTCGATAATACCTCATATACTGCAAGTGCTGTTTTTGGAAGTGGTGCACAAACCGGAGCCGGATGTTATGTAATTTATAAAGGAACCGGATCAACCGTTAATGTAACTAATCTGGCTACTAACACCAATTATTATTTCAAAGTGATTGCCTTTAATAATCCTGGAACTTCATATCCAAAATACCTGACCACTGCAGCATCAAATAACCCGTCAAATGTTACTACCCTTAAAAATGCTCCTACGACTCAGGCTTCAACATTGGTTTTTTCTAATGTTAAATCATCCACCATGACAGTAGGCTGGACACGTGGGAATGGAGAATATACCATGCTGATTGCAAAACAAGGAGGTGCGGTAACCAATCCTTCTGATAATACAACCTATACAGCTTCATCTGTATTTGGAAGCGGTTCGCAGATTGGAACGGGCACTTATGTTTTATATACAGGCAATGATGCTAATCCATCGGTTAATATTTCGGGACTTTCGAGAAACAACACCTATTATTTCAAAGCCATTGAATATAATAATCATGGAACAGCATATATCAAATACAATGCTTCCTCGGCATCGGGTAATCCGGCTTCTGTGCTGGCATTGACAACTGCTCCAACCACACAATCAACTTCAGGGAGTGCTTCAAATATTGATTTTAATGCTGCTGACCTGAATTGGACATCGGGAAACGGGCAACAAAGACTGGTTATAGTGAAACAAGGGAGTGCAGTCGATCAGTTACCCGTAAATGGTACTGGTTATACTGCAGGTGCATTTGGAACCGGCAGTGAACTGGGTACCGGAAATTTTGTGGTTTACAGCGGAACATCGAATAGCTTTAACCTGACCGGCCTGGTGCAAAATGTTACATATTATGCAAGAATTTTTGAATTTAATGAAACCGGCGCTGATGCTGAATATCTGACCTCTACTGCCACTGGTAATCCTTTCAGTTTCACTACCATAAAAGCGCCTCCCTCAACACAGGCAACCAATGTTGTTTTCAGTGATAAAACCGCGCATTCATTCACCATAAGCTGGACAAACGGTAACGGAGAAAAACGGGTGGTGTTGCTGAATACAATTAATGCATTCACTGTTCCTTCTGACGGAACTGACCCGATAGCCAATACGATATGGCAAAATGCCGGGCAGCAGGTGGTTTATAACGGAACAGGAAATACCCTGGGTGTTATCGGATTAAGCTCGCTTACAACTTATTATGCCAGGGTTTATGAATATAATAATAGTGGGGCATCTTCACGTTACCTGAATTCAACCGGAACAGGCAACCCCAATTCGGATATTACACTTAGCCAGCTTATTGAAGCATCAGGCTCCGGCGACTGGACCAATCCAGCCCTCTGGGGTGGTGTAGTTCCCGGCCCGGGCGATGATGTTGTAATTGGTGCCGGAATTACCATTACCATTCCTTCAGGAAAAGCCAGTGCCGAATGCAACGACCTGACTTTAAACCCGCTGGCCAACCTGAATGTTGACGGCAGCCTGCATGTATTTGGCAATTTCCTTGTACAGAGCAATGCTACCGGCTCAGGCTCAGTGATCGACAAAGGCTCCATGGTGATTAACGGGACAAAATCTATTGAAATTTACATAGCCCAGAGCGATCGTTATTACTACATTTCCACCCCGCTGACCGGCATTTTAGCCACTGTATTTGGAGATATTGCAGGCACCGAGCTGGTTTACAAACGCAATACCGCTTCAGCGGCATGGCAGCGCATTACCACCAATGAAGCCTTAAACGTAGGACAGGGTTATGCTGTAAAACTCACCGGCGCTCCAAAAACCATCACACTTACCGGTAGCGCTGTTACCACAGGCAACTTCAATCCTATGCTGGTCAATTCGG
>CAZLJX010000037.1:0-31363 GCA_964559985.1 uncultured Bacteroidales bacterium | reverse complement strand
TTTGTTTTCACTATTAATGAAAAATATTTATAAGTAGCAACTTAGATTAATTATTATTTCCAGGAAAATCCAAAAACCTGTCTCATAACTTCTTTCAAACGGTTTTTTACTTCTTCAAAATCTATCGGTTTCCCAAGTTCTTTCGAGAGGGTAGTTACACCTTTATCAATAAAACCACAGGGATTGATATGTCTGAAATAATCGAGGTTGGTGTTAACATTAAAAGCAAAGCCATGCATGGTGACACCATGTCCGACCCTTACCCCAATGGCGCATATTTTCCGGGCCGATGGCAGGCCAGTGTCAAGCCAGACTCCGGTAGCTCCCTGCATTCGTGCTGCCTTTATATCATATTGCCCAAGTAGTTGAATAATGCTTTCTTCCAGTTTTTCTATGTATGATTTTATTCCTTCATTGATAGAATAAAGGTGAAAAATCGGATAACCTACAATTTGCCCGGGTCCGTGGTAGGTAATATCGCCACCTCTGTTGATATGGTAAAAAGAAGCACCGATTTTTTTGAGGTAATCATCCCTGATCAGCAGGTTGTTTGCCTGGCCGTGCTGCCCAAGGGTATATACATGGGGATGTTCGCAAAAAAGCAGGTAATGGGGAGCATTTTTATTGTGCTGATGTTCCTGTGCAACCATGGCAAAAAGTTCTTCCTGGTAATCCCATGCTTTTTTATAATCGATAAGTCCAAGATCCTGGTAATTTACTTCGAAATTCATTTTCAAAGGGTTATAAATGTTCTTCAGCGTGGTATGACGATCTGACCAAAGGGGCACTTTCAACATGCAAAAAACCTTTCTTCAGGCCTTCATTTTTAAATTTTTTAAATTGATGAGGTGTAATATACTCATTTACAGTAATATGCTGTGCCGATGGCTGGAGGTATTGCCCAATGGTCATGATTTTTACCCCGGCGTCCAATAAGTCATCCATCACCTGGAAAACTTCTTCTTCCGTTTCTCCAAGTCCAACCATAATGCCCGATTTGGCATTTACCCCTTTTGACACAAGGTATTTCAATACGGCAAGGCTCCTCTTGTAGTTGGCTTTCGACCTGATCTGTGATGTCAGCCTTTCAACCGTTTCAAGGTTGTGTGAAATAATATCTGGTCTGGCTTCAATTACCAGGTCAATATATGATGTATTGCCTTCAAAATCAGGGATAAGTGTTTCGATAGTTATGCCCGGATTCATTGTTTTTATTGCTTTGATGGTTTCTGCCCAGTGTTGAGCGCCGCCATCGGGAAGGTCATCGCGGGTAACGGAGGTAATTACCACATGTTTAAGCGCCATAATTTTAACAGATTGAGCCACTTTTTCAGGTTCATCCTGATCGGGACTTTCCGGGATTCCATGTTCTACATTGCAGAAACGGCAGTTGCGTGTACAGGTTCCTCCAAGAATCATAAAGGTTGCTGTTCCGCGTGTCCAGCATTCACCAATATTGGGACAACGTCCGCTGGTACAAATGGTATGAAGGTGGTGTTGTTTTACCAGGGAGCTCAATAATGAAAATTTTTCGCCTTTTGGCAGGCTTATTTTAAGCCATTCCGGTTTTCTGATGCGGCTTTCAATGGTTTGCATGGGCTAATTTAATCGTGTAGGATTTACCAGTTCATGTAAGCATATTTTCAGGCTTTGCCTCCAGTGTGGAATTTCAATATCAAAAGTAGTCCTGATTTTATTTGTGTTAAAAACACTATATGAAGGCCTTTTTACTGGCGAAGGATATTCGGATGATCCGATAGGTATTACTTTGCATTTATGGCCGGTTGCTGTAACAATTTCAACAGCAAGGTCATACCAGCTGCATACTCCCTGATTGGCGTAGTGAAATATTCCCTGTACAAATTTTTCAGGTTGCTTATCCGAAATTCCGATAATTCTTAAAATTACCCTGGCCAGATCGGCTGCAAAGGTGGGGCTTCCTGCCTGATCAAAAACAACTTTCAGCTCAGATTTCTCGGCAGATAACCGTGTGATTGTTTTTACAAAATTATGTCCGTACGCAGAATAAAGCCATGATGTCCGTATTATGATATGTTTTACTGAAGAATGAATCAATGCCTTTTCTCCCCCCAGTTTTGAACGACCATAAACCGATACAGGGTTTACATCGTCGTTTTCAGTGTAAGGGGTATTCTTGTTACCATCAAATACATAATCAGTTGAGATGTGGATCATTTTTGTATTGGTTGCTGTTGCCACCAAAACCAAATTTTTTACCGCTTTTTCATTTACCATGAATGCTTTTTCTGTTTCTGTTTCGGCTTTATCAACCTGTGTATAGGCTGCACAGTTGACGATATAATCAAAAGGTCCGTTTTCATGGAAATAATGCCTGACATCATCATCCTTTGTGATATCGAGCTCTTCAATATCGGTAAAAATAAATTCAAAGTCAGGGTATTGTGCAGCTGTTTTTTTTATCTCGCTTCCCAATTGACCATTTGAGCCAGTGACAAATATTTTTTTCATTTCCAGATTTTCACGAAAATTATTTGATAACCTGTTATTTCAGGCCAAAATCAAAATTCATTGCAGCCTGTTCAAATTCGGGCAGAATTCTGTCTTTATTTGAAATAATTGCTTTTGCGATATCAACCGGCCATTCAATGGCAAGTGAAAGGTCATCGAAACGTATTCCGCTTTCCGATGGTGGATGATAGTAATTATCGGTTTTGTAGCAAACAATGGCTTTCTCCGACAAAACAGCAAAACCATGAGCAAACCCCCTGGGTATAAACATTTGTTTTTTATTATTTTCCGATAATTCTGCAGCGTACCACTTTTTAAAAGTGGGGCTGTTATGGCGCAGGTCAACAGCCACGTCCCATATTTTACCAACAACTGCTCTTACAAGCTTTGCCTGAGCATAAGGAGCAAGCTGAAAATGTAAACCCCTTATAACATTTGCCACTGAGCAGGATTCATTTTCCTGGATAAAATGATTTTCGATACCCCGTTCCAAAAAAACTTTTTCACGGTATGTTTCAAGAAAATAACCCCTGTCATCTCCAAAAACAGTGGGTTCTATCACAATCAGATCGGGAATGCCTGTTTCATGAATTTTCATCGGTTTACAGGTTAATGTGGGTTAATAGTCGGAATGAAATATTTTTTCTTCACTGATTTTTTTCAGATAACTGCCATATTGGTTTTTGCTGAAAGGTTCAGCCAGTTTTAATAGTTGCTCCCTGTTAATAAAGCCCTTTTTATAGGCAATTTCTTCAATACAGGCTATTTTCAGGCCGGTACGGTACTCCACAGTGGCTATATAATTCGAAGCCTGGAGCATGCTGTCATGTGTTCCGGTATCAAGCCATGCAAAACCACGGCCTAAAATTCTGACATGCAAACGGTTTTGTTCAAGATATATTCGGTTAAGGTCGGTTATCTCAAGTTCACCGCGGGGTGAAGGTTTTAGCGTTTTGGCTATTTCAATGACATCGTTGCCATAGAAATACAACCCGGTAACTGCATAGTTTGATTTGGGTATTTTGGGTTTTTCTTCAATACTGATAACTCTTTTCTCGTCATTAAACTCAACCACACCGTAGCGTTCAGGGTCGTTGACAAAGTAGCCAAATACTATTGCTCCTTCGGTAAGTTTGGAGCAACTTTCGAGGGTCTTGGTAAAACCATAACCGAAAAAGATGTTGTCACCCAGTACGAGGCAGACCGAATCGTTCCCGATAAAATTTTCGCCAATAATAAAAGCCTGTGCCAGTCCGTCGGGGGAAGGCTGAACTGCATATTGGATATTGATACCAAGTTGTTTGCCATCCCCTAAAAGATCCTGGTACAAGTGAATGTCTTTTGGTGTGCTGATAATCAGAATATCCTTTATCCCTGCCAGCATCAAGACCGATAACGGATAATAAATCATGGGTTTATCGTAAATCGGGATAATCTGTTTTGATATACTTTTTGTAATTGGATAAAGACGTGTTCCGGCTCCTCCTGCAAGAATAATTCCTTTCATCTGAAATCGTTTTTATGGTTTTCTATATATTGGCTGAAATAGGCAATGGTTTTTTTGAGTCCTGTTTCAAGGTCAATTTCCGGTTTCCATGCTCCGAGTTTTTCATTTGCCAGACTTATATCCGGCCTTCGCTGTGAAGGGTCGTCCACCAGGGGTGGTAAATGTATTATTTTTGATTTTGATGCAGTAAGCTGAATCACTTTTCTGGCCAGTTCAAGAATTGTAAATTCCCCCGGGTTACCTATATTGACAGGCCCGGTAAAATCATCACCGGTGGCCATCATGCGTACCAATCCTTCTGTTAAATCGTCAATATATTGAAAACTACGTGTTTGCATGCCATCGCCATAGATGGTAATGTCTTTTCCGAGCAATGCCTGTATAATGAAATTTGAAACCACCCTTCCATCGTTTGGATGCATTCGTGGGCCATAGGTGTTAAAAATGCGTACTATTTTTATTTTTACGCCATTTTGGCGATGATAATTCATGAACAGGGTTTCAGCACAACGTTTGCCTTCGTCGTAACAAGCCCTGGGGCCTAAGGTATTGACGTGCCCCCAGTAACTTTCAACCTGTGGATGGATCTCAGGATCACCATAAACTTCGCTTGTTGATGCCTGTAAAATTTTTGATTTCAACCTTTTAGCAAGTCCCAGCATGTTGATAGCACCCATTACCGACGTTTTAACCGTTTTGATGGGATTATACTGGTAATGAACCGGTGAGGCAGGGCATGCAAGGTTGTAAATTTCATCCACTTCGATAAAAAAAGGCATGGTAACATCGTGCCTGATCGCTTCAAAATACGGATTACCCAGAAGATGAACTATATTGGCTTTATCACCGGTAAAATAATTATCGAGGCTGATAACCATATTTCCCTCATTCAGAAGTCGTTCACATAAATGCGAACCTACAAAACCTGCTCCTCCGGTGACTAATATCCGTTTCATTTTCTGTAATTTCTTAAAAAATTTTGATCAGATAACTGTCCTAAAACATTATCATTTAATTATATAATACTGGTTTTCGTCCAATGCTGTAATAGGAAAACTGATATTCTTTCATTTCATTAATATCAAAAATATTACGGCCATCAAAAATCAACTTGTTTTTCAACAGGCGTTCAATGATCTTGAAATTTGGTGTGCGAAAAACCGGCCATTCAGTCACAAGTAACAGGGCTTCAGCATCAATAAGCGCATCATATTGATCTTTTGCATAGTAAATTTTATCTCCGATACGGCGGTGGGTTTCTTCCATGGCTACAGGGTCAAAAGCCTTTACATATGCACCTTGTTCAAGTAGTTTTTCAATAATCACCAGCGAGGGTGCTTCGCGCATATCATCGGTTTGTGGTTTGAAAGATAATCCCCATATGGCAAAAGTTTTTCCTTTGATATTACCATTGAAATGTTGCATCACTTTTTTAAACATCACAACTTTCTGATCGTCATTGACATCTTCAACTGCCTGCAGAATTCGTAGTTTGTAATGATGTTCACCCGAGGTTTTTATCAGTGCCTTTACATCTTTCGGAAAGCATGAACCGCCATAACCAACGCCGGCATAAATAAATTTGTTGCCAATACGGCTGTCGCTGCCAATACCCTTGCGTACCATATTGATGTCGGCACCAACAATTTCGCATAAATTGGCAATATCGTTCATAAAACTGATTTTGGTAGCAAGCATCGAATTGGCTGTATATTTGGTCAGTTCGGCCGAAGGGATATCCATAAAAATAATGGGATGATTATTAAGCACAAAAGGTTTGTAAAGGCGTGCCATAATTTTTTCAGCCCGTTCTGATTCAATACCAATTACTATCCGGTCGGGGCGCAGGAAATCGTTGATAGCATCACCTTCTTTCAGAAATTCCGGGTTCGATGCAACATCAAATTCAACCTTTGCATTTCGTGAGTCAATTTCCTGCTGTACTGCGGCTTTTACTTTTTTAGCTGTCCCTATAGGTACGGTGCTTTTTGTTACCACAACCATATAATGGTCGATAAAACGGCCAATTTCACGGGCTACTCCCAAAACATACTGCAAATCAGCACTTCCGTCTTCATCGGGGGGTGTGCCAACAGCAATAAAAACCACATCGGCATCTATAATGCTATCTTTAAGTGAGGTAGTAAACGACAGCCGGTTTTGCTGTACATTTTTTCTGACCAGTTCTTCGAGCCCCGGTTCATAAATCGGAATGATTCCGTTTTTTAACTTTTCGATTTTTGATGCATCAATATCAACACAGGTTACATAAACCCCGGTTTCGGCAAAACAGGTTCCGCTAACTAAACCAACATAGCCTGTTCCGATTACAGAAATTTTCATATCGTTAATTTTTTTTTTTGACCGGTAAAATAACGTGATTTTTTCCTAATCATCAAATCATTTATCGTTTTGCAGTTTAAATTACATAAAATTGTTCAGGCGGTTTTGGTCAGGATATTTATTTTCATGCATAGATTCAATAGTTTTTTGCGTAACCAATAGATTATAAAGCAGTTTCAAAAATTCAGGATCCTTTGCTATTTTAAAATAGATTGAAAGCAAATATAAATGGTGTAAAAAATTTGACAGTTATAAAATATTTCGTTTTTTTTGCATCGAAATTTCGGTGAGGTGTAATATAACCAAAACCCGATTCAAGACATAATGTCTCACTTATTAAATGTTTAATTAAAAATTTTAACCCAATGGTAAAAAAACACGAAAACGAGGAATTATCAGAAAACAAAACACCTGAAGAAAATCTGCCACAAGCCGAAGAAATTGTTTCAGCAACAGCGTTGATGGAAGAAACAGCAGAAGCAGAAGTTGAAGAAGCAGAGGAAGTTGAAGAATCTTATGAGCCGGAAGAAATTCTGGTAAAAACAGCAGGTATCACCCAGCGTAATGTGCCTGTTGAAGAATTTAACTGGGATTCGTTAGATCAGCAGGAATACTCAAACGATGAAAAATCGAAACTTGAAGCCATGTACGATAAAACCCTTTCTTCCATCAATGTAAATGAAGTGGTTGAAGGCACAGTTATGGGCATGAACAAGCGTGAGGTTCTGATCAATATCGGTTACAAATCGGAAGGAATTGTCAGCCTTAACGAGTTTCGTTATAACCCCGAACTCGCTGTTGGCGACAAGGTCGAAGTATATGTCGAAAGCCAGGAAGACAAATCAGGACAGTTGCTGCTTTCGCATAAAAAAGCACGCGCCCTGCGTTCGTGGGACCGTGTAAACCAGGCTCTTGAAAGTAATGAAATTATTAAAGGATATATTAAATGTCGCACCAAAGGTGGTATGATTGTCGATGTTTTTGGCATCGAAGCATTCCTTCCGGGTTCACAAATCGATGTGAAACCTATCCGCGATTACGACATTTTTGTTGGTAAAACCATGGAATTTAAAGTTGTTAAAATCAACCAGGAATTTAAAAATGTGGTAGTATCACACAAAGCCCTTATCGAAGCTGAACTCGAAAACCAGAAAAAAGAAATTATCTCAAAACTTGAAAAAGGACAGATTCTCGAAGGTACTGTCAAGAATATTACCTCATATGGTGTATTTATTGACCTTGGAGGTGTCGACGGCCTGATTCACATCACCGACCTTTCATGGGGACGCATCAACCATCCTGAAGAAATTGTCCAGCTCGATCAGAAAATCAATGTGGTTATTCTTGATTTTGATGATGAGAAAAAACGTATTGCCCTTGGCCTTAAACAGCTTACACCACATCCATGGGATTCGCTTGACCAGAACCTTAAAGTTGGCGATAAAGTAAAAGGTCGCGTTGTTGTAATGGCCGATTATGGAGCCTTTGTTGAAATAGCTACCGGTGTTGAAGGTCTTATCCATGTTTCAGAAATGTCGTGGAGCCAGCATCTGAGAAGTGCACAGGAATTTTTAAAAGTGGGTGACGAAATTGAAGCTGTCATTCTTACCCTCGACCGTGAAGAACGTAAAATGTCACTGGGTATGAAACAATTACGCCCTGATCCATGGCAGGATATTGAAACCCGCTATCAGATAGGCAGTAAACATAAAGCTAAAGTCAGGAATTTTACCAACTTTGGTGTATTTATCGAAATTGAAGAGGGTGTCGATGGCCTGATTCATATTTCCGATTTATCATGGACCCATAAAATTAAGCATCCGGCAGAATTTACTTCCATTGGTGCCGAAATTGAAGTGGTAGTCCTTGAAATAGATAAAGAAAACCGCAGGTTAAGCCTCGGACATAAACAGCTCGAAGAAAATCCATGGGAAGTATTTGAAACTTTGTTTACCATTGATTCCATCCATGAAGGCACCATTATTGAAATTACCGAGAAGGGTGCTCTGATTGCCTTGCCTTATGGCGTTGAGGGTTTTGCCACTCCAAAACACCTGGTAAAGGAAGATGGTACGCAGGCCAAAGTTGATGACAAACTCCAGTTTAAAGTAATTGAATTCTCAAAAGAGGCAAAACGAATTATTTTATCCCATAGCCGCATTCATGAAGATGCCAGAAAGAGTGACGACCAATCAAAGAAAAAAGGTAAGGTAAAACACGATAAATCAAGCACTAAGGCTGTAAAAGACAACCTTGAAAAAACTACCTTGGGCGATATCGCTGAACTGGCTGCTTTGAAGTCGGAAATGGAATCAAATGAAAAAGATTCAAAAAAAGAATCGAAAGAGAATAATTAATTAAAAAAAATAGTATCTTTGGTTACGGAAGAAACAAAAAAAAGTTGAACCTCAAAAATATTGGCAATGGACTTTAAAATAGACAAACAGGAAAAATATACCCTGATACAGGTTTTGGTCGATAAATTAGATACGCATATTGCCCCTTCTTTGAAATCTGAATTGGTTTTAATTGCAGGCAATGGAGAAAAGAATATTATTCTTGATCTGTCAAACTGCAGGTATTGCGATTCATCAGGGCTTAGTGCTATTCTGGTCGCTAACCGTTTGTGCAAAAATGCCAATGGTACTTTTGTTCTTTCCGGACTTCAAACGGCTGTGGAAAGACTTATCACCATATCACAGCTTGATACTGTATTAAACATTACAAATACCATTGATAAAGCCGTTGAATACCTCGATAAAGAAGAAGCCAGAAAGAAATAGCACTGCATGTCTTTCGCGCTGACAATACTTGGTAGCAATTCGGCTTTACCTACTTCACAACGTTTTTCAACCGCTCAGATTCTCAATGTTTCTGAGCGGTTTTTTTTAATCGATTGCGGCGAAGGATGCCAGATTCAATGCCGTAAATATAAAATCCGGTTCGGAAAACTTAACCATATCCTGATAAGCCATCTTCACGGCGACCATTATTTCGGGCTTTGGGGAATGCTTTCCACTTTTAACCTCCTCAACCGCAGGCATCCGCTTTATATATATGCCCACAACGACCTGAAGCATCTTATCGATCTGCAAATGAAATATTTTGGGGATCATTTTAACTATGAAATAATTTTTACACCACTGAAATTCAGAGGTAAAAATCTTTTGTTTGAAGATGAGGCACTTACTATTGAATCTTTCCCGTTAAAACACCGGGTACCTTGTTGTGGGTTTCTCTTCCGTGAAAAACAAAAAGACCGCAATATAAAACCCGACCTGATCAAATATTATGATATTCCTGTAAAACAGATTGCACAGATAAAAAAAGGCGCAGATTTTATAAATGCAACGGGGCAGGTAATCCCTAACAAACATCTTACCATTAATCCGCCAAAACCTTTAAGCTATGCTTTTTGTACCGATACCCGCTATCATGAGAAAATAATACCATATATTAATGGTGTGGATTTACTTTACCACGAGGCAACCTATCTTGATGATTTAAAAAAACAAGCTTTTGAAACATATCACTGCACTACAAAAGATGCAGCCCGCATTGCCCTGAAAGCCCGGGTTGAAAAACTCATTATCGGCCATTATTCGGCCAGATATAATGATCTTAACCCTTTGCTCGAAGAAGCACGTTCTGTTTTTCCGGAAACTTTTCTCGCTGAAGACGGTAAAATTTTTAGATTGAAATAATTTTTTTTTACAGGGCTTTTAATAATTTTGTTCTGTATCACCTTAAAACCATTACAATTATTAAAATTCAACAGTTATGAAAAAAATCAGTTTATTGGTAATATTTACCATGTTTTTCATCCATAGTGCTATTTGCCAGCAATATGACAAGAGCGAGTTTAAAGAATATGAACCGGGTTTTTACCAGAATTCCATATTGCGGGATGTGAACGCTGTGAATGATAATCTCAATAAGAAGGAACCTTATAAAAGATTCCAGATGGTACAGGATATTACCCGGATTCCGCTAAAGGTGACAGATTATACTTCTTTCTGGTCATTTCCACCTGTTTCGCAGGGAAATTCAAATACCTGCTGGTGTTTTTCAACCATTTCATTTCTCGAATCGGAAATAAAAAGGATGTATAACCGTGAGGTCAGGCTTTCGGAAATTTATATCGTTTACTGCGAATACATTGAAAAAGCAAGGGAATTTGTACGCCAACGAGGAAATTCAGCATTTGCCGAAGGCTCTGAAAGTAATGCCGTTACCCGAATGATGAAAATCTATGGAGCTATGCCACAGTCGGTTTATACTGGTTTGCTGCATAACCGTAAATATCATACTCATGATGCCATGTTTGAAGAGATGAAATCATTTCTCGATCATGTAAAACAAACTTCGGAATGGAATGAAGAATGGGTGATTGCTACTATAAAAAATATCATGAATCACCACCTCGGTGAACCACCGGCAAAATTTATGGCTGACGGCATAGAATTTACACCTTTGACATATTTAACCCAGAACCTGAAACTCAATCCCGACGATTATGTTGAAATTTTATCGTATAAACAGGAACCTTACTGGCAGAAAGTGGAATATAAAGTCCCTGATAACTGGTGGCACAGCAAGGAATATTATAATGTTCCTCTCGATGATTTCATGGCGATTGTAAAAAATGGTATCCAGAAGGGATTCACCATGAGTATTGGAGGCGATGTCTCTGAAGCCGGACTTTTAAAATCAACCCAGGCAGCCATGATACCTTCTTTCGACATTCCTTCCGAGTTTATCAATGATGATGCACGCCAATTTAGGTTTTCAAATCAGACAACCACCGATGATCATGGCATGCATCTTACAGGTTATTGCATCCGTGATGGAAAATGGTGGTTCCTGATAAAAGACAGCAGTTCGGGGTCGCGCAACAATAATCAGCAGGCACCTGAATTCGGGTATTATTTTTTCAGTGAAGATTATGTCAAGCTTAAAATGATGGATTTTACCATCCATAAAGATGCTGTGAAAGATATCCTTGCCAGATTTGGGAAATAAAAAACGGTTCAATCCGAAGGGATTTTAATACCTGCAGCTTTTTTTTGCTTCATTCTCCTGATCGCTGCAGCCTGATGACGAAAATTATTACCGGTTTTATTGCTTTTTGGTTTACACAATAATATTAACAGGAATAAAAACAAAAACAGCCAGTGGTAAAGAATGGCTGTTTTTTGCTTATAGACTGTCAGTTTCGTTTATTAATTCCGGAAATAACTAAATCATGGAATTATAACAAAAAAACATTTCTTAGATTTTTGCACTTTCGGTCAGTACATTCCGGTCAATTTTTTTAATTAAACCCTGTAATACCGTTCCCGGACCCACTTCAGTAAAATGGTTTGCTCCATGGCTGATCATATGCTGTATGGTTTGCGTCCACCGTACAGGTGAAGTTAGCTGCAATACGAGGTTGTTGCGTATCTGTTCGGCATCGGAATAAGGGTTGGCGTCAACATTTTGATAAACAGGGCAGATTGGTTTTGAAAAATGGGTTGTTTTGATTGCTTCTGCCAGTTCGGTTCGTGCAGGTTCCATCAAAGGGCTGTGGAATGCTCCCCCGACAGCAAGTTTCAAAGCGCGTTTGGCTCCAAGTGCCTGTAGTTTTTCAATGGCAAGGTCAATTCCTTTTACCGACCCTGAAATAACCAATTGTCCCGGGCTGTTGTAATTGGCGCACACCACCACTTCGGGTATTTCAGAGAGTGCCTTTTCAACTACTCCATCTTCCATGCCAAGAATAGCGGCCATGGTTGAAGGATTCATTTCGCATGCTTTTTGCATAGCCATAGCACGTTTCGAAACAAGGGTAAGTCCATCGGCAAATGATAGTGCTCCGCAGGCAGTTAATGCCGAAAACTCGCCAAGAGAATGGCCGGCAGTCATCTGCGGTGTAAAACTGCTGCCCAATGCCTTTGCCAGAATCACTGAATGCAGAAAAATAGCCGGCTGGGTAACTTTTGTCTGTCTTAAATCTTCATCTGTGCCTGAAAACATCAGGTCAGTGATCCTGAAGCCCAGTATTTCATTGGCTTGCTCAAACATTTCTCTGGCAAATGGCAGAGTGTCGTATAAATCTTTACCCATTCCGGTAAATTGCGCTCCCTGACCGGGGAAAACGTATGCTTTCATTTTTTTTATTTTTAGTTTGACAAATTGATTTAAAATTTCTATGTCTTATAATCGGTTACAAAATTTGATGCATCACTTCAATCATTACAATCAGGTAAATGAATTACGATTCATCATTGGTGATTTTCATCATAGCTTCAGCCAGGTCAATGGTTTTAAGCCTTAAAAAATGATTGATGGCTAAATGAATTAGCTCCTCGGGGGGTTTCTTTTCGTAAGCTGCCAGTATTTTGACTTTTTTTAAAATACCTTCGTCAATAACAACAGCATTATGAGGTACGGTATAAATAACTGTCTCTTTATCGGCCTGAGGTTCAGGGATTGACTCAGCAACCGGCTCTTTTTCTTTTATAAAAGTGGTATTCGACAGTAACGCTTTCTGGATGTCGTTAATGGTTTTTTTATTTTTTCCCATGCTTTTTAAGTATTTCATTTGCAAGATCTTTATAATCTTCTGCTCCATGGCTTTTGGGTGCATAATCAAAAATGGTTTGGTGAAATGCTCCCGATTCCATGAGATTGATATCCTGACGGATAAATGTATTGAAAAGCCGGCCGGTGAAATTTTCATCACCCGATAGCTGGCTGATAACTGCCTGTGAGAATTTTGTCCTGGGCGAAAGTTTTACAAACAGTATGCCTTCCAGTTCAAGGGTTGGATTCATCCTTTTTTTTACTTTTCCCGAAATAGCCATGATGCGATCTAAGCCAATAAAAGCAAAATTCTCTGCCTGCATCGGCACAATGAAGGAATGAGCTGCTACCAACGAATTGATTGACAGTGTTCCCATACTGGGAGGGCAGTCGATTAGTATATAATCGTATCGGTTTGCAACCTGGTCAATCATTTCCTTAAGAATATATTCCCTCCCTGGTTCATTGTTGAGCAGTAATTCGTTCTCAAGCAATTTATCAGAAGATGGAATACCATGCAGATTGCCCGTTTCAATAATGGTTTCATCTATTTTTGCAGCATTGGTAATAAGATCACAAAAACTGGGTTCTTTACCGTTAATCCCTAATGCAGATGATAAATTCGACTGGCTGTCGAGGTCAAGCAGTAATACTTTTTTCTTTTTTAATGCAAGTGCAGCGCCAAGATTATGGACGGTGGTGGTTTTGCCGGTTCCTCCCTTATTGTTGATTACACTGATAATATGAGCCATAGAAAAGTATTTTTAATCGAAGGAATACAATAGGGCTAAGATAATATAAAAAGCGGTTTTTTAAAATATGCAATCAAAATATCTTGATGGTTGTTAATATTGCCCCGGATAAGGATAGTTTAGATATTTAAAAGAATAAATATCACAATTGACTTATGTAAAGTCAGTTATGCAATAACCTGACATCCCCTTGAATAAGTTACCTGGGAAAAAATAGATTATTTTGTATAAGATAGCTTAAAAATGACAATGTATTACCGGATTGATTGCCTCCGTTGCGAAAAATGTTTTGAATCGCCCCATTCATCATACCCTATCCGGCTTCCGGCTATTTTAATCCTCATTTCCAGACAACTGACACAATCTTCAGCTTCTTCGTCGGTACATGGTTTGTTCTCGTACAACTTATAATCGTTACGATATTTACCAGGTGTAATGTTGGGCATTAATATGTTAGCTCCTATTTTCAACGCTTTTTCGCGGCCCATTTTATCAATGGCCTGTAAGGCAGTAGTAGAAGCGATATTTACATTTTTCATCATAATTCGCAGAATGGCAATCATTTTTAAGGTCATTTCAAATCTTTCAACCAGGGGCATCAGTTTCTCGCGGTGAGCATACAAAGGTGTATCCTGGTGTTCGATAAAAGGCCCCATGCCGCACATATCAATGTCAAAATTTTTCATAAATAGCAGGTCGTCCGCCAGATCTTCAATAGTCTGAAAAGGCAGGCCAATCATTACGCCTGTACCTGTTTGATAACCGATAGATTTAAGATTTTGCAAAGCCCTTATTCTTTCATCGTACCGGTGATTTTTGTCGGTTGGATGTATCCGGGCATACAATTCCCGGTCAGATGTTTCAATCCTAAGCAGGTACCTGTGTGCTCCGGCATTGAACCAACGACGATAGGTTTCATTATCCTGTTCCCCGCATGACAAAGTAATACCCAGCTTGCCCGAAGAAAGGGCTTTTATTTCAGTGATCAGATGTTCCATTCTATGGGTGAAATATGGACTTTGTATTTCGCCTGATTGCAGTACAATAGACCCATAATGCTGATCAATAGCAAATTGTGCAGCATTTAAAATTTCTGCATCTGTTAATTGATAACGTTTTACTTTTATGTTGCTTTTTCTGATACCGCAGTAAAAACAATCTTTTGAGCATTGATTTGAAAATTCAATCAATCCTCTGAAATATACAATGTTGTCAACGTATTGCTGCTTAATACTTTCCGATTTTGCGAATAAAAGTTTTTTATCATCTCCCTCACTTTTAAGAAGGCTGATAATGTCTTCTTTAGAAAATTCGCTTTTTTCAAGTAAGGTTTTTATATCTTTTTTAAGTCTTTTTTGCATGCAAGGCTTTTTATAAGTTTCATAAATAATCCTCGTTGTCGTTGGTTTTAACAAAGGGGCTGATGGCTCGGGCGTATATTCCCTGTACCCAGGCAATGGCCATACCATAGTTTGTTACCGGTATTCCTGCATCTACCGCAGGTTTAAGCCGGTTAATAATCTGCTTGCGGGTAATAACACAACCTCCGCATTGAATTATCATGGCATAATCTGTGATAGGGCGGGGTAGGGTACTTAATCCTGAAACAACCTCAAATTCAAGCTTTTTCCCTGTAAACTGCGAAAGCCAACGCGGTATTTTCACCCTGCCGATATCGTCGCACGAAACATGATGTGTGCACGATTCAAGGATTAACACCCGATCGTTATCTTTAAGTTCAGAGATTTTCGGAGTACCTTTCAGGTAATTTTCAAAATCGCCTTTATATCTTGCCAGCAATACACTGAACCCGGTAAGGGGAATATCAAGGGGGATCATAGCATCAGCTTTGAGAAAAACCTGGCTGTCGGTAATGGCCAGTTTTGGTTTAATACCTGACCTGCGCAGAAAGCTGTCAAGTTCTTTTTCTTTACATACCACAGCAATGCAATCATTATCAAGTGTATCACGGATAGTTTGAACCTGAGGAAGTATAAGTCTTCCTTCAGGAGCTTCAATATCAATTGGCGTAATCAATAAAACGATATCGCCATAACTTACCAGGTCGCCCAAAAGTCCTTGTTGTTTCCATGCTGAAGATGAGACACCTTCCCTGATTATTTTTATCAGTTTTTCATGATTGTCATCTTTGGTACTGAAATCAATCACCCGGATATTTGAATATGCTTTGAGTTTTTGATTAGTGGTATTGTCCATTTTTTCTAAATCTGATTGATTATGGACAATGCAGAAAGGGATATCCAGTTTATTGAAATGATCAATCATCATTTTTTCGGGTTGGCCGAATTGATTAAAGGCAATTACCAGGATGGCATAATCAATCTGTGGAAGTATTTCAAGGGTTTTGTTAACACGCAGTATGCCAAGGTCTCCGCTATCGTCAATGCCAGCAGTGTCAATCAGAATACATGGGCCGATTCCTGCTATTTCTACTGATTTTTTTACAGGATCGGTGGTTGTACCAGGGGTATCCGATACAATAGCAACATTTTGCCCGGCAAGCTGGTTTATCAGGCTGCTTTTACCATTGTTCCGTCTGCCAAAAATACCAATGTGTGGTTTGTTATCGCGTCCTTTTTGCATATTTTATTCAAAATCTTTAATTGAAAATCCTTCTTTCAACAGGTTAGATGGTTCAATAATCCGTTCAAGCTTATTGTTATCAATGAGTTTTAGCTTCTGATTTGCTTTAAAAAGATGACATTTTGTACTTTGCATCTCTTTGGCAAGTTTTGCTGCCTGATGATAGCCAATATGAGGCACCAGCGCTGTGGTAACCGATGGGCTGTAAATCAGGTGTTCGTATGCTTTCTTAGTATCAATGGTTATCCCTTCAATCAGGTTGTTATGCAAAGTCTGATCGGCGGTTATAAGCAGTCTTATACTTTCGATAAGTGCATGACCAATAACAGGCAGGTAAGCATTCAGTTCAAGACAGCCCTGAGCCGATAAAGATGTGATGAGTTGATCATTGGCATAAATTTTATGGGCAGCGCTGATAACATATTCACAAATAACGGGGTTGACTTTTCCGGGCATAATCGTACTTCCAATCTGTTTTTGCGGAATTGACAATTCGGGAGAATTGTTGATGTCCGAAGCCAACAACCGGATATCGGATGACATTTTTTCGAGATTAACTGCATGGGCTTTGAGAATGGCATGTACCTCAACAAAAGCGTCGAGGTTTGAGGTTGCATCACACATATTTTCAGCCCGGTTAAGTGGTAATCCCGTAATCTGCTGAAGTCTTCGTGCTGTCTGCATGACCATGAAACGTGGAATGGCAATTCCTGTACCTATAGCACTTCCTCCAAGGTTTATCATTTTTATTCTTTCCCAGCATTTCGAAACACGCCACCAGTCGCGCGACAATGCATCGCAATAAGTGCTGAAAAGCTTACCATACGATGTGGGTACAGCCTGTTGCATTTGTGTGTATCCTGTCCGTAAACTGTTGCGATGCTCTTTTTCAATACGTTCGGTTGAATATCGTAAAAGGTTGATTGATTCTTCCAGTCCTGTAAGTAATTCCATAGCAGCAACTTTCAATGCGGTGGGAACAACATCATTGGTCGACTGGTAAATATTGGCCTCGTTTATCGGATCTATGATATCGTACCTTCCGGTTTCATAACCCATGATCTGAAGGGCGCGATTGGCAATTATTTCATTGATATTCATGTTAATACTGGTACCTGCTCCACCCGAAATTGCTGGAACAATAAAATTCTCGAAATGCTTCCCGTTACTGACTTCAGATGCGGCAGTTATCAATGATTCAAGAACATCAGTATCTAATATTTTTATGTTAATCTCATCAGGCTGGTACTTCTTTTTCAATGCATCGATGAAATCATGATAGGTAAGGTACACTGCAGATTTGACTTTTCCAATCGCGCAATACCAATCCTTATGAAACCGGGAGGTATCGGGAAAATTTTCTTTTGCCCTTAACGATTGAATACCATATAAATGATTTTTAGGTATTTGAACTTTACCTATAAAATCCTGTTCTGTTCGAGTCATGCTCATAAATTTTGAAAATCAGAAATATAAATCCCGTTTTCCCTGCCTGATAGCTTCAAGTTTTTGTGCCAGTTTAATTTTAAAATCCTGGTCGTCAAATTCTTCCATTTTCTTATTAATCATGGAGTATCCTTTTTCACGGGTAGATGGAGGTGCATAATCTTCGAGATATTCTGCCAGTGTAAGCATGGCATTGGGCTGACAGTAACGTTTTATAAACCCCGGGACAGAAAATTCCATGAAATGTTCACCGGTTCGTCCGAGACGGTAACAAGCTGTGCAGAATGAAGGAATGAAATCTTTTTCAACCAGTTCTTCCATAATCTGGTTCAAAGTGCGGTTGTCGTTTATCTGGAATTGTTCCTGGTTAAGATTTTGTTTATCAGCCTTTTGCGTATAACCACCCAGTTCGATATTAGTTCCTCCGTCAATCTGTGAAACTCCGAATTCCATTATTTCATCCCTTATCCATGCCGGTTCACGGGCCGTCAGAATAAGGCCGGTATAAGGTACCGCAAGCCTTAAAATTGCAACAAGCTGTGTAAAATTTTCATCTGCAACAAGGTACTGTTTGTCAATATCAAGGGAAGAAGCATTCTGAATTCTGGGAAATGAAATGGTGTGCGGGCCAACATTGTAGCATGCTTCAAAATGATTTACATGCCTGATCAGCGATAATACTTCGAAACGCCAGTCAAAAAGGCCAAACAATGCACCTATACCAACATCATCAATTCCACCTTCCATAGCACGGTCAAGGGCAGTGAGCCTCCAGTCGTAATTGCGTTTCTGTCCTCCGCGGTGTACTTTGGCATAGGTGGGACGGTGATAGGTTTCCTGGAATATCTGGTATGTACCTATTCCGGCTGATTTCACAATGCGAAAACCTTCTGTATCAAAAGGGGCAGCATTAATGTTGACGCGCCTGATTTCTCCTTTTCCCTTTTTAACCCCATATACGGTTTTTACCGATTGAGCGATAAATTCAGCATTATAACGGGGATGCTCTCCAAAAACAAGAATCAGGCGTTTATGTCCGGCATCTTCCAGGGCTTCTACCTGATTGACGAGCGATTCTTTTTCAAGTGTAAGGCGATGCATGTCTGTGTTTTCCACTTTGAATCCGCAATATGCGCAATTATTTGTGCATAGATTCCCGACATATAAAGGGGCAAACAGTACAATCCGCTGGCCATAAATGCGTTTTTTGAGCTCTTTGGCTCCTTGTTTGATTTCTTCAATTAACAAAGGATCGGTTGTTTTGACAAGCGCAGCTACATCGGTTAGCGATAACCGGTTTTTTGCCAGCGAACGGGCAATAATCTGCCTGATATTTTCTGGTGAAGTGTCAGCACGATGCAGCAATGAAAATATTTCATCCTCGTCAATAAACGGTTGCATCGGTTCATCTTTTATCCGGTAAGTTTCAGGTTTGAATTTCATGGTATGCTGATTTTAAATGTGAATTTGCAAAACAGATACTGAACACCTGACAATTAAACAGTAAAAGATAGTAAGGGCATCTGAAAAACAATGCCTGAAAAAAAAACATCTATTTATGCTGTTCTTCCTTGCCATTAGATTTAATATCCTTTGGTTCAGTTATTTATTTTTAGATACCCTTAAAAACGGGGAACCATTTTCGCAGGTATTTGTTGATGTAAAAGTAATACATTTATTTTAAAAACAACTCAGAAAGGCAAAATGTTATTTTAATCACAAAAAAATACTACTTATTTAACATGCCCTGATATTGCAAATACTGTATGAAAATTGTAATTTTGAAAAAAAACCATTGCTATGAAACGGATAATACTTTTCACACTTTTGTCAGTTTGTTTGCCTGTAATACTTTTAAGCCAGTATAACCCGGGCAGTTATTATGATATGTCGTCGGTTCCTCGTCAGGTTATTTTCAGGGACGATATGGACGACAACCGCAACAGTTACCTGATGGGTGATGTCAATTTTCCCACACGTTTTGAATATGGGTATATGTATTACCAGTCAACCGGTGGGTCATCAGGAGCAAAATGGGTAAGTACCTATATTGACCAGACTAAAGATTTCCAGATTGAAATGATGCTCAGGTATGTATCGGGCGAGGATAATAATTTTATCGGTTTGGCTTTCGGTTCAGTCAGCAATGGCGACAAGCATCGTTTCGGAATAGCTGCCGACGGCCATTATACCATTGATAAACGTGTTGGCAACGATTGGGTTGATCTGGTAGCGTGGACAAAATCCCCCCTTGTAAAACGTTACGAGTGGAATAAGCTGACAGTCAGAAAAGTTGGGCAAACCTATTATTACTTCCTTAATGAAACCCTTGTTTTTCAGAGGCCTTTTGAAGCTTTTTTTGGTACCCAGCTGGGTATGTATGTCAATTCCAATTCAACCATTAATATAGATTACCTTGAAGTAATTCAATACAATCTGGCGTCGACCAGTAATACCAGTATTGAATATGTTTTCCGTGAAGATTATTCAGATAATAGCAATGATTGGGCCACAGGTAATTCGAGCGAAAGAGATTTTTCAATTTATTCAGGGTATTATTATCTCGACCACAAACGTGAAGAGGGTTACTGGTACACTGCTTACCGGTATTTGTACCTCAACAGCAACGAAGATTTCACCATCGAATTCAGCACAACCCATCTCGGGGGAGTTGATAGTTATGGCTATGGCATTTTCTGGGGATCGGACAGCGAATTGAAAAACCGTTTCCAGTTTAATATTACGGCCAATGGCTTTTACCGTTTCAGTAAAATGGAAAATGACAATTATACCGATATCATTGACTGGACAGAACATAGTGCTGTGAAAGAAGGCAATTATGTTACCAATGTTGTAAAAATTGTTAAAACAGGCTCGCAATATGAATTTTTTATCAACGACATCAGGGTTAATTCTTCAGCATTTACTGCATTTTCAAATACGTGGATCGGGTTCCTGATTTACCGTAAACAATCCATTAAAGTGGATTACCTCTACGTTTATAAATCAAAGTCAACTTATCAGCCTGTTACACAAACTTATAGCCAACCTTACGTGCCACCGGTTACGCAGGTTCCAAGTGTTGTTTCTTATCCAAAACCACAGGTTGCCTGGATTATGCCTAATCAGGATAATACCACTGTCACCACACAGGAGTTTTTATTCCGTTATAAAATTGTAAGTACTTCACCTATAACCGAAACCGTGTTGTTTTTAAATGGATTTCCCAATACTACCAATCTGCATTCATCGGCTACCAAAATTGGCGATGAGTATTATGGTGAAAAATCACTTACACTCAATCCGGGTACAAACCAGATATCGCTGAGGGCTAAAAATTCAGGGGGAGACGATACCAAAACGGTAAGCATTATTTTCCAGCAGGGAACGGGAAAAATTGTTGCACAGCAACCTACCATGATGATGCCTTCGGTTAAAGCCGACGTTGATCAGAATATTCCGAGCAATCCCAAAGTGGGTTACCGGTTTGCACTTATCATTGGTAACGAAGATTATGCCAGTTATCAGAAAACTATTGGTATTGAAGCCAATGTTGGATTTGCTGTAAACGATGCCGCTGTTTTTAAAGAATATTGCCAGAAAACCCTTGGCGTGGAAGACAGGAATATTTTCTATGTTACCAATGCAACTGCTGGTGTGATGAATCAAAACATTGACCTGATTGCAAAAATTGCATCCAAACTTTCAGGTACTGCCGAATTGATATTTTATTATGCAGGTCATGGATTACCAGATGAAATAACGCATGAGCCGTATTTGATTCCCGTGGATGTTAATGCAGCAAACCTGGCAACTGCTGTTAAACTTAACGATATATATCAAAAATTCAGCAATTGCGGTGCAAAGCGTATCACTGTTTTTCTTGATGCATGTTTCTCGGGCGGAGGGCGCGAATCTGGCCTGCTGAGTGCTCGTTCAGTTAAGGTAAAACCAAAGGAAGATGTGGCACAGGGCAATCTGATTGTATTTTCAGCAAGTACAGGTGATCAGTCTTCGTTGCCTTATAAAGAAATGGGACATGGTATGTTTACGTATTGGCTGTTAAAGAAACTTCAGACCAGCCAGGGTAAAACAACCTATGGCGACCTGATGAAATACCTGAAGGAAAATGTATCGGTTGAGTCGTTACGAACCAATTATAAGGAACAGGATCCGCAGGTGAATGTCAGTCCTTCACTGCAATCAACCTGGATGTCATTTACTTTTGTAGGAAAATAACAAATTCATGGCCTTAATAATCCCTGTCAGGGGTTTCACTCCGTTAACAGGAAAACAATGTTATCTGGCTGAAAATGCTACGCTTATCGGCGATGTAGTAATGGGTGATGAATGCAGCGTCTGGTTTAATGCTGTGATCAGGGGAGATGTAAATCCTGTAAGGATTGGTAATCGTGTTAACATTCAGGATGGTGTTGTCTTACACACTTTATATCAAAAATCTGTTGTAGAAATTGGTGATTGTGTTTCGGTGGGGCATAATGCCGTAGTTCATGGGGCAAAAATAATGCCTAATGTATTAATAGGTATAGGAGCCATTGTGCTAGACCATGCAATCATAGGTGAAAACACCATTATTGCTGCAGGGGCATTGGTTCTTGCCGGATCGATGGTGGAACCGAACAGTATTTATGCCGGCGTTCCGGCTAAAAAAGTGAAAGATATTTCGCCTGATCAGACTGCTGAAATGGTAGAGAAAATTGCCACCAATTACCTGATGTATGCAGGATGGTATTCAAAATGAGTTTGTGCTAAAAAAGCTAAAAAGCCCGGTGTTGCCGGGCTTTGCTATTTCGGATGCTTTTATTTTAACGGAGCATTTTTAAGTGTTTCCACCAGGAAATCCCAGAATTTTTCTACAGTTTCAATGTTTATTTTTTCATCGGGTGAATGCGGAAAACGAATGGTTGGACCAAATGAAATCATATCCCAATGCGGGTAAACACCTCCAAGTATACCACATTCCAATCCCGCATGTATGGCTCTGATCTCAGGAATTTTTCCAAATTTATCCTGGTAAACTTTTTGCATCGTTTTTAATATAGGTGAATCGAGATTGGGTTTCCATCCCGGGTATTGCCCATCAAAGGTAATTTCAGCACCTGCAAGTGAAAATACACTCTCAATCACTGATTCAAGGTACTCTTTGGCCGAATCGACTGAACTGCGAAGCAGGCATAAGACCTGAATTTCCCCTTTATCATCCGATTTTACCAAAGCAAGGTTGTTGGAAGTTTCTGTAAGCCCTTTCATGTCATCGCTCATGCGAACCACACCATTCGGGCAAATGGTTATAGCGTGTATGAGGTCATCCTGCACCATTTCTTCAATCAGTGAACCCGGCATGTCTGTTGAAATTGCATTAAATTTTAGCCCTCCGTCAACGGTTGCATATTCAGTTCTGAAAATGGTTTCGTGATCTGTAAGACATTTCAAAAAATCAGTTTTGTTTTTTTCAGGAATGGTAACAACGCAAAATGCTTCACGTGGAATTGCATTGCGAAGGCTGCCGCCATCAACGGCAGCAAGCCTGGCATGATGTTTTGCCACGGCATGTTTTAAAAATCTGAATAATAATTTAATGGCATTAGCACGCTGCAGGTGAATGTCGACTCCGGAATGTCCGCCTTTGAGTCCTGTAAGGGAAAGTTTATAAGCGATATCCCCTGGTCTGACCGGCTCCTTTTTATACCTGAATAATGCATTGGCATTGGTGCCGCCTGCACATCCTACATATAATTCACCTTCGTCTTCAGAATCCATATTCAGCAGAATATCACCTTTTAAAACACCTGGCTTGATATTGAAAGCGCCGGTCATTCCCGTTTCTTCGTCAATGGTAAAAAACGCTTCAACAGGTCCATGAACCAGCGATTTGTCTTCAAGAACCGCCAGGGCGGCAGCTACTCCAATTCCATTATCAGCCCCAAGGGTAGTTCCCTTTGCTTTTACCCATTCCCCGTCAATAAATGCATCAATCGGATCTTTCTCAAAATCATGCACCTTATCGCTGTTTTTCTGGGGTACCATGTCAAGATGTCCCTGCAGAATAATGGTTTTCCGGTTTTCCATCCCTTTTGTTGCAGGTTTGCGGATAATTACGTTCCCAACCTCATCTTTTATTGTTTCAAGTCCAAGTTGTTTGCCTGTTTTCTCAACAAATTCAATCACTTTTGCTTCAAATTTCGAAGGCCGTGGAATTTGTGTCAACTCATAAAAATATTTCCAGATAAGTTCCGGTTTAAGATTTAAAATTTCTTTGCTCATATTTCTGTTCTCCTATTAAATAAGTGTTATACTAAAAATTCCTTCTGACCAATTATAAATTTTCCAGAATCCAGCGGTTCATTTTTGTGAACAGGTGATAACGGACATTGCCTCCATAAATACTGTGATTGCGGTTTGGATAGATAAACATATCGAATTGTTTATTTTCCTGAACCAGTTTGTCTACCATTTCCATTGTATTCTGAGGATGGACATTATCATCAACATCTCCATGAATGATTAATAATTTCCCTTTCAGTCCGGATGCATGATTAATGGGTGAATTCTGATCATAACCATCAGGATTTTCCTGTGGTGTACGCATAAAACGCTCGGTATAAATGTTATCGTAGTACCTCCAGTTGGTGACAGGGGCAACGGCAATTCCGGCTTTAAATTCAGCGGATCCACGGGTCATACACAAAAGTGTCATAAAGCCTCCGTAGCTCCACCCCCAGATCCCAATACGTGTACTGTCAACATAAGGAAGTGTTTTTAAATACCGGGCTGTTTCAATCTGGTCGGTGGTTTCGTATTTGCCAAGCTGCAAATAGGTAATTTTTCTGAAACGTTCGCCCCTGGCTCCTGTTCCCCGTCCATCGACACATACAACCATATAGCCTTCGCAGGCCAGTACATGATCCCACTCTATACCAAATACATCAGTCACTTCCTGCGAATTGGGGCCGCTGTATTGGGTCATAAGTACAGGATATTTTTTTGCCGGATCAAAATTCCATGGTTTTATCATATACCCGTTCAGGTCAAATCCTTCGCTGGTTTTAAAAGTGAAAAACTCCTTTTTACTATACTGATAATATTGAAGGGTATCTTTTAGTTTTTTGTTATCTTCAAGTACCCTGACCAGTTTGCCTGATATTTCGTGAAGCGTGATAAGCGGGGGTTCATTGGCTGTTTGAAAACGGTTTATAAAATAGGTATAATCAGTGTTGAAATTCATCCTGTTTGTTCCATTACCGGACGATAACTGCTTTTTATCTGAGCCATCGGGTTTAATTGAATATACAATGCGTTGCAATGGCGATACTTCACTTGAGCTATAGAAAATCCGGTTTGACTTTGCATCATAGCCGTAAAAATCGGTAACATCCCAGTTTCCTTTAGTAACCTGGTTTTTAGGGGTTCCATCAGCATTGTACAGGTAAATATGCATGTATCCGTCACGTTCACTGAGCAGCAACACGTTTTTTACATTATTGATAAATGTTACTGAATTCAGGATTTTTTCATCAATATAACAGGCATTGGTTTCGGTTATAAAAACTTCTGATTTGCCTGTTGTTATATCTGTTTTCAATAATTCCAGTTTGTTTTGAAGGCGATTTAACCTGTAAATACAGAGTTTTTCATCTCCCGGAATCCATTTTATGCGAGGTATATACTGGTCGGTTTCTTCTCCTGTATTGGCCTGAATGGTTTTTTGTGTTTCAACATGGTAAATATGCACGCTGACGATCGAATTAGCCTCACCCGCCTTAGGATATTTGTATGTATAAACCATTGGATACAAAGCATTTTCAGTCAATTCTGGATTTGAAGCTTTATAAAATAGGATAGAATATTCTTTCACTTTTGATTCGTCAAATCGGATATATGCGAGGTATTTACTGTCGGTTGACCATGAAAAGGCTTTTTTAAGCCCGAATTCTTCTTCATAAACCCAATCGGATGCCCCATTGATAATGGCATTGAATTTTCCGTCCTGGGTAATTTTTATTTCTTCGTTGTTTGAGAAAGATTTGATAAACAGGTTGTTGTCGCGAATAAATGCAATTTTACTTCCATCGGGCGAAAAAGTAGCAAGCCTCTGTTGCCCGTTTTCTGAAACCGGAATGAGTTTTTTCTGTTTCAGATCCCAAACAAAATAATCAGCGGTGAAAGAATAACGGTAGATGGTTCTGGCATTGATATACAGCAATATTTTATCTTCATTGGCCGATAACTCATAGTTCCCAAGGTTCTTTATCCGCTGATCATTGATGCGGTCAACCGTCACTATGGTATCAATTACCTTTCCGGTTTTAAATTCATATTTCAGCAGGTTTTTGCCTTTGTCAACAGCAACATAAAATCTTCCGTCGGATAGTGAAGTGAACCCGGGAACCCCTTCAGGCGAGAAGGTATAATTTTTCCAAAGGTCTTCAATGGTAATGGGTTTTTTTTCGGGTTGGGTGAAAGCATTTAAAAACCCGCTTAATACAATACATAGAATAAAAATTTTTTTCATAGCAGCATAAGGTATTTGTTCCTGATAAAACCATTTATTGATAAGCTCTTTAAATAGAATTTACTGATTTTTGATTTACCGGATAACATCGTTTGAAGTTGAAAGAAAATGGTTTAAATTTTTTAATTAATCTGGTGAAATTAAAATAAAATCGACAAAAAGAAAACAAACAGTACCATTAATATTTAATTTTTAAGTTAATTATTGACAGGGTAAGTTCCTTATATAAAAATAACTATTCCAGTTACTTTAAAGGCTGCGATGTTGTAATTTTAAGTACATTTGGATTTTATGGTTAATCCACCAAAATATCATTGCAGATATGGAGAAAAAAGTTACAGAAGCAAAGTTACTGGTTGATTTTCTGGTCGAATGGCTGCAACTGAGCAGCAGGAATAAGGCAAAAAAAATGATTGGTTCGGGGTATATTCATATCGGCGGACAAAGGGTAATTGACCAGAAAGTTATTGTTAATCAAGGCGATAGTGTTGTGTATGTGCGTGATCCTTATTTCAGGCAGCAGATTCATTGCCCGCTCGATATATTATATAATGATCAGTGGCTGGTTGCCATTGACAAACCTGCCGGATTGCTTACTTATGGTGAAAAGGGTAAACAGGGAACCAGCGTTTATAAAATCCTGAAAGATTATTTTGCTATGCAGCAAACCCGTAGTCATGTTTTTGTTGTTCACCGTCTCGATAAAGACGTTAGCGGTGTACTGCTGTTTGCTAAAAATCTTGCTGTTCAGAAAAAAATGAAAGACAACTGGCATCAGGTTACCAAAAAATATTATGCGCTGGTGCATGGTAAGCCTGAACACGACACCGGAATTATCCGCAACTGGCTTGCCGAGGATGACGCAATGCGTGTTTTTGAATCGGCGCAGGGTGAAGGAAAATATGCCGAAACCCATTATGAAGTAATGAAGCATATCGGAAAAATGAACGTATCATTACTGAATGTTCAGATCGAAACCGGACGTAAACACCAGATAAGGGTACACCTGTCGGGTTTGGGCTGCCCCGTTGCAGGGGACAGAAAATATGGAATTGAAAATGATGGTTTTTCCAATATCAGGCTTCAATCGTATTATATTTGTTTTAAGCACCCTGAAAATCAACAGGAAATAAAAATTGAAATTCCACTGCGCAAAAATTTTTTAAAGCCTTAATTCCATGATGCCTGAATTTCTGCCAGTTGTTTATCCATCCAATTTTTAATGGTAATACGCAATTCTTTTTCGTCGTTTCCGCAAAGGGGTTCGCCAATAATGATTTTAACACGGTTAACAGGCCTGCCAAGGGTCATCAGAAAGTGAGGTAAAAACAAATCGTCATCAACCCATGCCATATCGCGGTGCTTAAATTCAATTACAACCGGAATGGTTTTTATCTGGTTTTGTACTGCTATGGCAAAAATACCTGATTTAAAGGCTTTTGTTCCGTTTTCATTTCCGGTGGTTCCTTCGGGGTAAACAATTAATCTGCCTCCACCAACAAGGTGTTCCTCGGCTTTTCGCATGGTTTCTATAAGGCTTGCCATATTGGAACGGTCAACCAGGATAATTTTTAAAAATCTGACAGCGGTACTTACCAGTGGCCAGCTTCCTAACTCTTTTTTTGCAATAATGCTTGCCGGATATATGGCAAAGCAAATCAGAATATCGAGGTAAGTACGGTGATTGCTCATAAAAATACTGTTTTCGGGTAAATTGCCCGGATTCGATATTTCCATTTTTATTCCAAGAATCCATGCCGATACCAGAGCCCATAATTTGCTATGCTTTGAAATATCAGGATTTTTCCCGTGCTTAAGTAAGAACAATATCTGAAGATAGTACAAATATATTACCGAATAAAGGGCAAAAACAATAAACCTTACAATAGCAATCGGTAAGCATATTATTTTTATCAGTTTCCCTGTCATTAAGTTGTAATATATTAATTATTAGTACCTGTGTATAATTCCTTTTTTAATAAGTGGCTAAAGATATAAATATTCACTCATAAAAAAATGATTTTTCTGTTTTAACCAGTGATTAATATGTTTAAAATTGACATACACTTAAAATCCGGATTGGTTAATTTATTATTATTCTTTATATTAATGTTGTAGCAGGGTTTTTGTGTAGTGTTTTTTATTTGATTTGAAATTCCGGACTGAAAACAGTACCTTTGATAAAGTGTATTTTTTCGTGTTCAATATTTTATTATCATAAAAAAATGAAAACAGCCAGGATTGTTTCGATCATTATCATATTATTGCTCATCATTTGGTTTGCTTTGCCGGGCTACGTCAGAAAAGCCCTTATTTATCAGAAGCCTGGAATTGACGATTACCATCTGTTTTATAACCAGGTAGTTGATAAAGGCCAGACAACAGAACTGCCTGTTTCATATTATTTTACCAATCTATGTCTTTCCGATTCTGCTGAACGTTATTTTGATCGTTTTAAAACAGCAGCCTTTATTGTGCTGAAAAACGACAGCCTGATTTATGAACGTTACTGGGGAAATTTTACCGATTCAACACTTGGTAATTCGTTTTCGATGGCTAAAAGCATTGTGGCTATCCTTGCCTGTATTGCCATGGATGAGGGTTATATTAAATCATTCGATCAGCCGGTTTCTGATTTTATACCCGGGTTTGACCACGGACTCAAAGCAAAATTAACGGTAAAACATCTGCTGACGATGAGTGCTGCACTCGACTGGAATGAAAACTATACCAACGCTTTGACAATCACCTCTGAGGCATATTATGGTGATAATCTTGAACAACTTGTACTACAAACCGATTTAAAAGCCGAACCTGGTCATGAATTTGAATATCAGAGCGGTGCAACTCAACTACTGGCCATAGTCATTGAAAAGGCAACGGGTGTCATGTTAAATACGTATGCTTCTGAAAAATTATGGAAAAAGCTGGGTGCCAGGCATCAGGCATTGTGGAGTTTAGATAGTCCGGGTGGAATTGAAAAAGCTTTTTGCTGCTTTAATGCTGTAGCTGCTGATTTTGCACGTATTGGTCTTCTGATGCTTCATCACGGAAAATCGGGCAATCAAACCATTGTTTCCGATTCATTGGTTAACAATATGCTGAAACCCGCATCACATCTTACCTACCATGGAAAGCCAGTTGATTTTTATGGATTACAGTGGTGGATTGGTAGTTATAGAAGCAATATGATGTACTATGCCCGGGGTATACTCGGACAATACATTATTATTATCCCTGCTGAAAACCTTGTTATTGTGAGGCTTGGCAATAAACGCGACAAGAAAAAAAGAGGTATTCATCCCGATGATATTTTCCATTATGTTGATGCAGCCTACGAAGCATCTGCCCTTGCTAAGAACTGAAAATCTGAAAAATCTGTTTTGCTGCTGTTTCTATCTCCATGCTATGAATATCGGCGATAAGATAAGGTATAAACTTGTACTTTGAACTCAATTTTCCTATAAAGGGCCTCCGGACAACCAGAATAATGTTCTTTTCAGGCTTTTTCATGATTTCAGATAAAAAACCATTCCATCCCTGTCCGAATTCAGTTTCGAGCAGACCAGCTTCATCGGCAATTAAAACCTCATCAGTGCTGTTTATAAGCATTGCATTTGCTCGTTCAAAAGCTTTGATACTGAAAAAATATTTCCTGTAATGAAACGATGATTCAAAATCGGTATCGCGGCAGAATGGTATCCTTTCTACGGTTTTATTATTGGTAAGATCATAACCAATTCGTTTGTTGTTTTTAAAAACAGGTTCAGAAAAGATGGCGGTTACCCTGAATTTTTGTTCCAGTTTTTCAGCCAGCTGTTTGACATAAGTAGTTTTCCCTTCATGAATATCACCTGTAATAATGACAATTCGCGGCCTGAAACCAAGCCCGATAAAAAGCTGGTCGGCTTTAAGCATCATATTTTCAGCCAGAAATAAAGGGTTAAATAATTTAGAAGTTGTTTTTGGCATATCGGCAAGCAGCCCCGGAAGAAAACCAAAAGCTGATTCAAGTGCACTATAAAAAGATTCTTTGCCAAACCGGATGAAATAACGTTTTATTTTTTTATTGCCAAGTTCACTGCTCAGAGCGCTGAAACTGCTAATAATTACAAGTGCCCGAAGGTTCATTGCCAGGCCGTTTTCAATGCCGGCTGCAGAGAATATACTTTTATATTCATGACCCGAAAAAATCAGGGCAATCACTAAAATCACGATAAATTGTAACCAGAACTGCCATTGTCTGTAAATTTTTGTAAGCGACGGATAATAATAAATCATTCCAAGGTTTATAGTAATAATGATAGTAGAGGCTGCAATAAAATTAATTGTCTCAAGTATCCATATTTCAGAAACTAATAGTACAATTATAACCAGTGGGGCAAGCAATAATTCTTTCCTGTTTTCATAAGGTATTGCTGTTTGCGTAGTTACAATCGATCCAGGATTTGATAAATTGTTAAAATCGCGTTTATTCAGGTAATAGTTTGATAGTTTAATGCCTGAAAGTGAGGCAAATATGCCTGTAAGCATAAAAACAACCGCTATAAAAACCAGCAAAAGTTGAATCGTTTGTGGTTTCCCGGATGCCGCAGATTGTGGCAGCGCATTTAATAGCATTTCGAAAAACCGGCTGCCATATTTTAACCACAAACTAAACAGAAAATATGCAGGGATTGTAATCATAGCCAAGGCTCCCCCTGCAAGATACCCGAATATATTACGGCCGCTAAGTCCTACAGCCAATTGCAACATGACCGATTCTGCCAGGATGCCTATTGCCGGCCCCACAATTGCATAGCTGGGCGACATGGTTTTCATCAGGGCACATACAACTCCCGCTTTAATAAACAGAAATGATGACGGCCATGCCCTGTCAAAGGCAACCAGCAGGATGATTGCAAGGAATGCAAGAAAAGCCCCTGCAAAAGGTATGTGCAGATTATGAAGGAAACTGCCGGCAATGATTTCTGATGTGGCCCACAAACTACCGGCTACCGAGGCTGGTAACCATGCATTCAATATCGTTTTTTTTTCTTGCAATTTTCAAAAAAGTATTTAATCCGTAATTAATCTAAGTTGCTACTTATAAATATTTTTCATTAATAGTGAAAACAAAAA
>CAZLJX010000036.1:0-31599 GCA_964559985.1 uncultured Bacteroidales bacterium | reverse complement strand
TTTTACGTTAATTTTTTAACTTATGTTGCTGTCCTAATTTTTTAGACCACCATAGATTGATGGTTGTTAACATTTCTTTATGGTACAAAATAACCAATATTTTTCAATGAATTCAATAAAACAGTATATTTCCTTTAAAAGGTTTTATAAACGATAGTACTTCGTTTCTTTATCACGTATAACATTGCTGATACATAGAAAATCCGGAACTTTTTTTGGGTTAAATCAGATTTTTACAATTTTCCTGACCCGGATTCCTTTTTTATCGGTGATTCTTAAAAAGTAAATTCCCGGTTTAATATTACCCGGATCAATCGTGTTTAATCCTGGATTAATTGTGAACCGGAGCAGGATAATTCCTCCCGGATCAACAATTTCAGCATTTCCATGGCTGCAATGATTGATATACATCAGGTCACGCACCGGATTAGGATACAGACTGATGATGGGGTCATTGTCGCTATTATTAATTCCCATCGTAATAAATGGTTGATAAACAACAAGCCCGTACGATGGATTATCGTGTGCGTGAATTATACCCTGCTCAATGGTTTCGGGATTGATAGAACCCCAGTAATTATATTGGGCATAAACAACATTGGGAGTTCCGTTAAACAGGTTGAGTTCTGTATCTCCTGTCAGATTGTCGAAGATATAATTATGGCCAGGGTTATTATCTGTCTGTCCCAAATTACATTTTACATTCCCCAGTAACGAAATCCCACGGTAATTTGAAGTGATGAAATTATAACTACCACAGATTGAAACCGTTGAATCGCCGTTGGCATAAATGCCGGTTCCTGTTGTCACTGGATCGGTAGCAGGCTGGTTGTCAGCAATATAGTTGCCTGTGAGCCACGCCTGAATATTCTTTCCCGTGACAGATACCCCGTAACGACTATCCGTCATCTGGTTACTGTCGGCATAAAAATGCAAAGTGCTGTCAGTATCATTCCAGACAGTTATTCCTCCCGAATTTGAACTTTGGGCAACTATTTCACAATGGCTTACAAATACAGTGTCCGGTCCGGATTTTCCAATGATTAACTGGGGTAATATCGTGTCAGGATATTGGTTAGATAAAAAGTGAGAATTTTTTATGGTGATACCGGTTCCAAAACTCTCAATGGCCGGGCCTGCGTTGGAAGTGAACAAACAATCTTCAAAAACAGGTTTCCCGTTTCCGCAAAAAACAGCCGCATGTCCGGCCACCGGATAATTTTCAGTAAAAATACCCTGCAATGTTTTAAAGCCCGGCGAAAAAATGCCTGTCCCCATGCTCTGCCTTATTTCTGTATTTTGCAACAGGCATTGCGTTCCATGATAAGCAATGCCACCCCAGTGGGTGGTATCGGTTTGCCCGGTAAAAACCAGACGGTTACGTGTTTGTGCCCATAGATTTCCTTCAATGGTCAATAAGGCTCTGGAATAGAATTTCAAAGTATCAACATCATTGATGTTCAGTGTATCGTTTTGTGAAACAATGATATCGACATTGATAATGGCCGATGAACCCTGAATGCTGATGGTTTCATCGCTATGGCCGGCCAGCTGCTGCATATTCCAATATATGCCTGTTCCCGGGGTTGAAACAGAAGTAGGAATGGTGTATATAGGAACATAATCAACAGTGCCAAGGCTGCTGTTATCAGGGTAATGAAAAATGCACATTTCAACCGAATCAAGGTCAAACGTGCCCCAGAAATTGTTTTCAGCATCAATGTTTTCAGCCGTATTGTTATAAAGGTTGTAATAAACACCGTTGTTTTGGTTATTCATAATCACATTTCGCCCGATGTTGACAATGCCATGTTCAATTTTTCCGAGGTTTGGTCTGGCCGATTGCTGAATGGTGACTCCCCATAAATTACCGGTTATGGTATTGCGGTAAACTATGGCTGTGTTGGTATTTCCCCCGTTGAAATTCAGCCCGCTACCCCCCAGGTTGGGGTTGTTCTGTATATTGTTGTTGGTAATTGTATTCCATGCAATTTCTGAGTAAATATTATTGCCAATCATGGCAATACCATAACGGTTATTGTGCACCAGGTTATTTTTAATAACGCATTTCAGTGATCCGCCGGCCAGGGTTGAAACAGCAATTCCGCCTGTATTATCATACACCCCGATAATACTATTTCCCGTAATGCGGATGGTGTCGGTTGCACTGGTCCCCAAATTGATCTGTGGCATATTGGCGTTCGATACATTGTTGCCATTGATATAATTGTCAATTATCTGAGGTGATGAAGCTGCATTGGACCCGGTCATAATGGCAGGCCCCAGGTTGCCGGTAAACCTGCACCTGGTAATAACAGGACTGCACTGAAAAGGATTAATAGCTCCCGATGCAAATGTTTTGGCATTGTCGCTGATCACACATCCGTCAAAAAGCATATCTGAAGTATTTACTTTAATACCTCCACTCCCTGTAATAACAGCATTTTTCATGACCGATGCGGGTGAATTTTCGAACTTAATCCCTCCGAAATAACTTCCCTGCGTCTGGCATTTAAAAGTTACGGTATCAGAACCCGTTATAAGGGTGCCGTTTACATACAGAAATTTGCCGGCAGCAAAAAGCAGCGTAGCTTCATTCAGTATTTTTAAGGTGTCGTTGGCTGAGATGGTAAGGTCATTTGAAACGGTGTAATTCAGTCCGTTTCCGGTGACCACCCCTCCCGACTGGCTGGCAAGTTGTGTCAGATTCCACGAAATGCCTGTCCCCGGTGTGGCATATTGCCCCGAAACAAGATGATAAATAGCTGTAATAATGATGGTTAATGATAGGTAACGCATAAGGTTTTTATTTTAATTGGCAGGGTAAAGGTAGAAAATCTTATGGACAAACAGATCGTCCTGATGTGGGAAAGAAACAGATGCTACAGAAATTCATCATCAGGGCAGTGATGATTGTATTTTTCCATGGCAGAGCTGCGGTTCTGACAGGCATAGCAATAGATGCAACCATGCAGGCAGGTATTGTAAGCCCCGATATCGCAACTGATCATGCAGCCACATGCTTTTCGTTGCCCTTTATCTTTAAGCCTGTTCAGATTATTACCAGATAAGTCTATTTCATTATCATTGAAAAGTTGAAATATCCGGTCATCGGCTTGTGAATGTCTAAAAATAAATAAAGGGTCAATACATCGGCTGTGCGTGATCCCGTATTGCGAAAAATCGTCATCGGTGGCGCACGATGCAATTTCTGAAAAATTCCATTGTTGGTTGAATGCTGCAAGGTTTTGGGTAAAAAATATTTTTTCTTCAGGTGTAATAATCTGCCAGTCAATGTTTTTCATCTGGTTTTGCACCCTGGGATAATGATTGATTTCAACAAAACTGAAAATCATCTTTTGGGTAAAACCCTTTAATTTATTGCCTAAATGTTCAACCCTTTGCAGCATTTCTTCCATCGGTAAACCTGATGTGATAATAACCGGGTCGAACCGCCACACAATCCTGTCGGGACCTATTTTTTCAGATAGTTTTCTGAAAGTATCAATACGCTCCTGTAAAGGTGGTAAAAAAGGCTCAAAATCTTCTTTTTCATAATTATTCAGGGTAAACAGGAAATAATATTGTATGCCTTGCCTGTCGGGAGTTTCAAGGAAAGGGAGAATTGGCAATGGGTTTTTTGTCCAGAAAACAATCCACCGGGCATTTTTAAAGGAAATATACTGCATTTTTTGATTGTACGGATTTTTTACAGCACAATATCCTGTTTTCCAACGGTTTGCAAACCATTTGGCATAAAATGCCGGAATATCGGTACGGCGACTGACTGATAGAATGAGTGGGGCAATCCCGCGGGTAATAGAATCATTATCAGTCTTAATTTCAGTTATTTCCCATTTTTTGAGCATAGGGTAAAATTAAAGATAGAAAATCCATTTGCAAAAGAAACCTGTATGGAGTTATTCATCTGATGATCAACATTTTTTTAATTCATTCATTCATGATTATCACCATGTGTAATCTTTTTTGCGCTATCTTACAGATATTTTTCTAATTTCGCTCTCATAAAATTTCTGAAAAAATGTCTCTTATCAAGGTTATTTCGTACAATGTAAATGGAATCAGATCGGCCATATCGAAAGGTTTTTTTCAGTGGCTCGAAAGCGAGTCACCCGATATTCTGGCAATACAGGAAACCAAGGCACAACCTGAACAGATTGATAGTAAAAAATTCGAACAGCTTGGTTATCATTGTTATATTCATTCGGCGTTGAAGAAAGGTTATAGCGGTGTAGCTCTGTTTTCAAAGATTATGCCTGAGAAGGTTACTGTCGGAACCGGATTAAAGAAGTATGACGATGAAGGCCGGCTAATACGTGCCGATTTTCCCCAATTTACACATATCTGTACTTATTTTCCTTCGGGTACAACCGGTGATATAAGACAAGCTGTAAAAATGGAATGGCTTTCCGATTTTTCGGATTATATCATCCACCTTAAAAAAACCAACCCGAAAATCTTAATATCGGGCGATCTTAACATTGCACATCAACCCATCGATATTAATCATCCTGAAAGGCATACCGGTGTTTCGGGCTTTTTGCCTGAAGAGCGGGAATGGTTTGACCATTTTTTAGAATCGGGTTTTTTTGATTGTTTCAGAAAATTTAATCAAAAACCAGAACAGTATTCATGGTGGAGTTTCAGAGCCGGGTCACGGCATAAAAACCTTGGCTGGAGAATAGATTATCACCTGGCAAGCCTTGCTATGGATCACCAGGTGACAGGTGCGGCCATTTTACCGCATGTGGTTCATTCCGATCATTGCCCGGTAGTAGTCGGGATTCAGATTTGATATTTCTTATGACACCATCTTAAACCTTTTATTTACCTCTTCCCAGTTTACTACATTCCAGAAAGCATTGATATATTCTGCCCGCCGGTTTTGATATTTAAGGTAATAGGCATGTTCCCAAACATCAATTCCTAATATCGGGAAACCCTTCTGTTCTGCAATATCCATCATCGGGTTGTCCTGGTTGGGTGTTGAAGTGATAACCAGGTTTTTGTTGTGAAAAACCAGCCATGCCCAACCGCTTCCAAACCTGCCCAGGGCTGCCTTGCCAAATTCTTCTTTAAACTGGTCAAAACTGCCAAAAGAACGGTTTATGGCATCAGCAAGATCGCCCGCTTGCAGTGACTTTCCTCCCGGAATCATCCAATCCCAGAAAAGGTTGTGATTGAAATAGCCACCCCCGTTATTTCTCACGGCAACAGGGTATTTTGAAATATTACTGATGATTTCTTCAATTGGTTTCGGACTTTCAGCCAACGATGCAAGTGCATTATTCAGGTTGCTGGTATAAGCTCCGTGATGCTTCGAATGGTGTATTTCCATGGTTTGTGCATCAATATAAGGCTCCAGGGCCTTGTAATCGTATCTGAGTTTCTGAAGTTCAAACATAGTATTATAATTTAGAATTGTTTTAAATAAGAAACATTTTTTTTTAAGAAATGTTCTGTTTTTTTTTTTACATTCGTCGGTAATAAAATTTGCCATTATGATATTTGATTATGTATCTTATCAATGCGAAATAAGCGATAAGCCATTTACCGATGAACTGGGCAATACTTTTAAAAAAACTGCCGAGGTTACGTTTTACGATCATTTTGGCAAAGAGCTTGATTGCCGCGATTACGGATATATAGATGCCAATGAAATTTACAACCGTATTCATGAAACCGGCAGGTTGTGTTTAGACAATTGTTTTGTCCGTAATTTTTCATTCACTGCATTCAGGCGTTTGCAGCTTCTCGATAAAAAAGAAGTGGTAAAAATAAAAAGCCTTTCAGCCCATTCTGCTTTTTTTGAATCGAATTACTCCATTGATTTTTCCTATATCGAAGTGGAGGATGGTAAAATTGATTTTTCTAATACATATTTCATCTGCAATGAATTAACTTTTGCTTTCAGTAATTTTGGAACGGGTAAAAAGAATTTCAGCTATGCTTTTTTCGGTGTGAAAAAGCTCGATTTTTCAAATATTCATTTTGGTGATGGTGAGGTGGTTTTTAAAAATTCGGTTTTTAAAGATGGGGTAAAGGATTTTCAGTATGCCCATTTTGGAACCGGAGAAACCAATTTTACCAACTGCGAATTCAATAAGGGAGATGTATCGTTTATCAACGCTGTTTTTGGCGATGGGGAAGTAACCTTTAAAATTGCCCGTTTCGGTGAGGGGAAAGTCGATTTTCATTATGCCAAATTCGGCTCGGGCGATATATCGTTTGAAAGGACAGAATTCGGACCCGGGAAAACCGACTTCCGGTTTGTGGAATTTTCTGACGGCCGGGTGAATTTTAACCGCAGTATTTTCGGGGCGGGTGAGGTGGCTTTTGAAGGAGCAGAGCTTAAAAAGGGAAAATTCAATATTAAAAAGGCGGAATTTACTTCAGGAGCTTTGCTTTTTGAAATGGCTGAATTTGAGGATGCCGATATTTTTTTCGATAAAACCATTTTCGGGCAATGCAATATTTCTTTTCTTAAATCAAAATTCAACCGTTTATCGCTGCAATCGTGCAATCTCGATAAATATGTCGATCTGAGGGTAGCAAAATCACGTTATGTCGATTTGTCCGATACCATTGTCCGCGATATTATTGATCTGAAGCCTTTTGATTTTAAAATTGACATTCATATCCTCAATATGAATGGCATGCGCCTGTTAGGCAATATTTATATCAGCTGGAAAGATAACAACCTGAAAGAAATTATTTATAACCAGAAGGATGACACCAGTTTTGCAGGAAAAGCCAACCAGTTTCAGATGCTGAAAAGTTGTTTCAACAAAACCGGTCAGTTTACCGATGAAGATAAGGCATACATTGAATTTTGCCGGTGCCTTTCATATTCAGCACTTCACAACGAAGAAAATACCAAAAAACCGCTTTGGTACCGGAAATTGATGTATTATCTTGAATGGCTGACCATTGACCAGGCCGGATACTATGCCACAAGTCCTGTGAGGGTGCTGTTTGCAGTAACTTTTGTTTATATTTTATTCAGTTTTTCGTATGTTTTTCTTTACCTGGTTTCAGACAGCGATGTCATTTCAACTGTCGGAGACCCGCACAGGATGGGATTGCTGGCACGGTCATTCTACCACAGTGCCATTACATTCCTTACCATTGGTTATGGCGATCATGTTCCTCTTGGATTGGCAAGGGTTTTTTCAGCCCTTGAAGGATTTTCAGGTGTCTTTCTTATGTCGTATTTTACAGTATCGCTCGTCAGGAAAATTTTAAGGTAGAAGGATTTTACCACATTTTTTTTTCATTTTATAAATAAAAATCCAACATTTACCAAATAAATATCAATCAGGTATAAAAAGTAAACTATATTTACTTTTATGACGCTTGAAATACAAAATATTGAAACCGAACGACTTAATCTGATAGCTGCCGACCATTGGCTGCTCAGGGCTATTATTTCAGGTGCAATTTTGCGTAGTTTTCCCTATAAGCCCGCACCCGGATGGCCATTGCGTGAATCGGCCGAAGTAATGCCCATGTTTGCCAATATTATTGAACAACAAGGCTTTGTATCGGGTTTTGAATTCTGGTTAATTGCCCATAAACAGCAGGGAATAATCATTGGCGATGCTGGTTTTTCCAGTTTGCCCGATAAATCTGGTGCTGTTGAAGTGGGTTACAGTATTGTCGAAAATCATCGTCGTAACGGTTATGCAACTGAAGCACTGCATGCTTTGATGGGATGGGTTTTTACCCAACTTGCCGTTAGGAAAATAATAGCACGTTGTGATCCATTAAACAAAGCATCGGTAAAAACCCTTACCAAAGCCGGTTTTTCGCTCGATAGTCACGATGAACAGTTTCTGCACTGGGTTAAAAATAAATGTACCTGTCCGGAAACGGTAACCCAATAGATTTTCAGCCCAAACAGCGCATTTAATATGCCGGGCTAAAAGGGCTAAAGCCCTGCCCCCGTTCGGCTCAGGCGCAGCCTGAACCGGATTATTGAAAGCAGGTTGCACCTGCAAGGGTAATGTAAGATAATAAACGCGAAACCCGCCTGGTTTTACAACCTTTGGGTCATTGTTGATTTAGCGCGTGAGCCCGAAAATCCGGCGAGCCGGTATAGGCGTGAATGTAAAATTCTGAGAATTAATCCAAAACTTAAATGACCAAAGGGAATAAAAGTTTTGGCAAATAATTCCTGAATTTTACAGAGAGCGTTGAAGCTTCGGATTTTCTTGATTTTTCTTTGTTTCGTTTCTTTGTATCAAGACAAAGAAATGAAATGGGGTTTGGGGCAAAGCCCCAATCAATAAGCTTGGTTTATCAAAATCTTAGGTTGGTAACAATCCTTTACCCCGTTAGGCCGAGGCTGTAAATAATTAAAATATGGATCATCGGGTTGGGCGGTCGGCTATGCCGCCGTCCGGTTATTCTTCTAGGCTTTGCCTAGGGTACGGATGGCTAAACGAAACCCACTATATACAAGGGCGGTTTTTTTTGTTTTATAGGGTGGTTAAGTTTTTCTGAAAGAAATCTTTATACTTGTTCTTGGTCAACATGCAATCAATCATTCTGAAAAGAACTTGTTTGTTCTGGTTCTATCAAGTTGAAGCAATAATATTTTTAAGTACAACAGCAAAGTCCGTTTAGCCGGGCATTCTGATTATTAATGTTTACTTGTTTTTTCTTTCCATATTTTTGGGTTCCTGTCGGTGCTGATTACGGCTAAAACTTCAACCGTATTGTTTTCATCGTTAATAAAGAAATGAACCATATATGGGAATTTCTTAATAATCACACAGCGAATTTCCTTGTAACGGATGGCGTAAATCTGAGGTTCTTTGTTCAGGGAGTTAATCTGCTTAATAGCTGCATTCCGGAACCGTCTGCCAAGTCCTGTCTGAGCTTCGTTGTACCAGTCGGTAATTTCCTGGATATCGGCAAGGGCTTCCGGTTCAATTTTTACTTTGTACTTTTTCATCAGGCTTTAAGCGTTTTTTTAGCTTCGTCCCAATCTAAAAGCCTTTCAGGGTTTTTCCTTACCTTGTTAAAGCGTTCCGTTACCAGTTTTTGGTGGGTTTCCGGAATATCAATGCTTTCCTTTTCTTTCTTTAAAGCATAATCGAGCATGTTTTTTATAGCATTAATAAGGTTTATATCGTCTACCTGCTTAAACTGCTCAATAATCATCGCTTTTTGTGCTTGTACGTTCATGTTACTTGTTTTTAACTGGTTAAACAGCCAAATTACTTTGAATATTGCATTTTAATAAAAATGCATCCATCAGGGCAAACAAATGTCCTTTGTCTTCCTCGCTAAGCTTCTGAATGTTCTGGATACGGTTTACAATACCTTTCTCCAACATTAAATCGGTACTGCCCACAAGATAGTCTAAAGAAACATTTAAAGCTTCAGCGATTTTAACAGCCACTTCAATAGAAGGCTTTACCTCGCTTCTCTCGTATCTTCCAATCACAGGAGCATGAACGCCTATTTTTTTAGCAAGGTCGTCCTGCGATATTTTTTTCTTTTTTCTAATCTCAGAAAGTCTGTCTCCGAACAACATAAATGTGTTTTTTAGAACTGTAAAATTAATATCACCACAAAAATACAAAATAAATGTTGTCTAATCAAATAATAATTTATTTGGAAGTAAAAAGCAGATATTATTTTTTGGAACATATTTGTTCTAAAATTTTTCTTCATGGAAATACAAGAGATAAAACAACGGCTTACCTTGCCGCAGTGGTTAGTGTCCGGCAGCGCGGGCAGAAGCATCGTTTTGCCTTGATTTTCTGGTACTTTTTCATCAGGGAAAAAGTACATAAAACAATCATTGTACTTCCATTCTTTGTCTTCTATACAAAGATTCTTCACCAAAATTTCACTATTTTTGCTCCAGGTTTCGTACTGACCATGAACCCTGAAAACTACCATATTTCACCCGACCACCTTTTACAGAATCCTGCTTTAGCGGGCAGTTACAACTGGTATGCTTATTACATGAACAACCCCCCGTTCAGCCAAGGCTGTTGCGATCGGGTTCGGCTAAAGTTCTGCCATAGTCAGGGATATCAATGCAGGTTGTAGCCTGCTTAAATATATTCAAAAGAGACAGAACTTCTGCCGAAAGGGGGGGGCAGCCATACGATTATCTGAACAGTAATGCTTATAACGAAATACGAAATGATTATGACAGCCGGTTTATCGCTTAAACTGTGTAACAATTTTTTTACAGACAATAAAATCAACCAGATATTCACACATCCATACACTCCATAGGAAAACGGCAATTTAGAAAGTTTAAATGCTATTCTTTCGCAAATTCTCAAAAGGCAATGTTTCTTATCAATGGATGAACTTGACAAATGTATGGGATCATTCTATGAAAAATACAACAACACCAAGCTTCATTTTTCAACTGCATATTTGCCTTCGGCTGTGTTTAGGATTGTTGGCAAAAAGCTTTGATTGATGTTAAAACAAACGAAAAATATAAAACTATGAAGTTCAAATTGAGAATACCATATCAACAGTTATCGGGTAAATTGAACCAGAATAAAACTCCTTGCTCACTTTCTCAAGCCCTCGTTGGGATTTAGAAAGAGAAATTAAAAGAAATGGTCGGCGCCGACTCATTTCAACAACCATCGGTATAAAAATCACCTTTGGTCGTTCCTTGCTATTGTAAATTTATTAAATTTTTTATATATTTGTCTAACCTTCTATAAAATTGTCCGATTAATAGGGGTTTAAACCAGGTTTTAAAATTTAAAATATATCAATCTATGATTTATGTGAGTCAATATTTTCTAAAAAGTTTCTCATGACCTATAAATCAAAAGAAACAATGATTTGATACAAATCTTGACATTTTTTAAACATTATTTTCTAAGTATAAGGATGCGCCGACAATTAAATAAATTTTAAAGGAAGTACAGATTAAGAATGACATTGATAGCATTTTTATACAGCAATAATTACTTTAACTTCATCTATTTTTGTAATTTAGCGGCATTAAATTATGAATTATGAATAAAAAGCTACTTGCCTTTACCCTGCCAGAATTGCTTGTGGTGCTCATTATTATTGGCATTTTGGTTCTACTTGCTTTGCCCAACCTGATGCCACTGATCTCAAAGGCTAAAAGCACTGAAGCTCAAATACAACTTGGCTATATACACACCTTGGAGAAAAGTTATTTTTATCTTTATTCAAGATATTCCAACGACCCTGCCGAGGTTGGCTTTGAACAGGAAAAGCTGGTTACCGAAGGTGGAAAAGCCAATTATAAAATTGAGATTGTTAAAGCCACCGAAAGGATCTTCAGGGCTACCGCAACCGCTGTGGTTGATTTTGACGGGGACGGCAATTTCAATGTTTGGGAAATTGACGAACAGAAAAATCTGAAAGAAACAGTTAAAGACTAATGGTTTGGCTGATTTTTGTTCTTCTGATAGCAGCTAACCTGATCCTGTTTTTCCAGGATGTTCGGTCTTTTGCCATTCATTGGGTCATTTTAATCATAACTTGTTGTCTTGCCATTTTATGGGGAATGTTGAATAATGAGGTTGCAGATTTTGTAATTTTAAGTTTGGTTAATATTCTCGTTTTCTTCGTTATTTTCTCATTAACCTGGATTTTAATGCGGCTCTGGAAAAAGGATATCGATTTCTCTAATCAGATTGGACTGGGCGATATTTTGTATGTTTTCCTGGTACTTTGCTTTTTATTTCATCCTTTTTTTCTCATTCTGTTTTTTATTTTCAGCAGCCTGGTATCTCTTTTTGCGTATTCATTTTTTAGAAAAAAATGGGACAGGATTCCGTTTGCCGGCCTTCTGGCTTTACAACTGGTTGTGTGGTTACTCGTTTCGCGATTTTTAAGCCTATCCCTTTATCATTATAAATATGGTACCTGAATTGTCCGCTGAAATACTGCAACTGATCACACCCGACCAGGCATGGAATTTTAACATTGTTCCGGTTTTTTCCAACGAAAAAATAATCCGGTTTTCGGTTTCTGACCAGGAAAATATCGGGGAACTGATTCAAATCCTTGAAATGTTATTCCAGAAAGAGGTCCAATTGGAACCAATCCCCGAGAATGAACTAAAAGCTATGCTAAGTCGTTTTTACCGCATCAACGAGAGTTCGGACAAGAAGATCAAGGTTCATTCGTTATCCAACCAGGATGATTTTTTGTTTAACGTAGTAAACCAGGCACACAAGACCGGGAGTAGCGATATTCACCTGGAGATTTTCGAAAGCAAATGCCGTATCCGCACCCGCATTGACGGGAAGCTGACAGAACGTTATATTATCAACCGGGAGGATTATCCTGCCCTGATGAATCGGATAAAAATACTTGCCAACCTTGATATTGCCGAAAAACGTTTGCCGCAGGACGGGCGTATCTATTTCCAGGGAGCAGAAACCAAATTTGACATCAGGGTATCGGTGCTTCCCACATTATATGGAGAAAAAGCAGTACTCCGTCTTTTAAGCAAAGACACCACTAATATTGAACTGACAAGTCTGGGTTTTCTCCCGGATCAGCTCGAATATTACCAGGAAGCTATTAAAAAGCCCAACGGCATCATCCTGATCAGCGGCCCTACGGGTTCAGGAAAAACCACCACGCTTTATGCCACGCTTAAACTATTGAATAAAACCACAGAGAATATTTTAACTATTGAAGACCCCATTGAATACACGCTGGAGGGAGTGAATCAGGTACAATTAAAGGAAAATATTGGTTTGTCTTTTGCCAGCGCCTTGCGTACTTTTCTTCGCCAGGATCCGGATATCATCATGCTGGGAGAGATCCGCGACGGGGAAACAGCACAAATGGCCATACGGGCATCACTCACCGGGCATTTGGTTTTATCCACCATTCACACCAATTCTGCCTGGGGAACTATTTCGAGGTTGGTGGACATGGGATTGCAACCCTATCTGGTGGCCAACACCTTATCCATCAGTATAGCGCAGCGACTTGTCAGGCGATTATGTCCAAGCTGTAAAACCTCAGAACCGTTTCACAAGGATATGTTACCCAGGAGTTTCAGACCAAAAAATATTCCATACGAACATTTTGTGGCAAAAAGCTGCGAACTTTGCTATTATACCGGATACAAAGGACGTAAGGCAATTTATGAAGTGATCCCGATTAGCGATACAATAGCGGATATGATCAAAGATGGCCAGGTCAATGAGCATCATATACTTGATCAGTTTCATTTTATGACTTTGAAAGAAGTTGCTTATGACCTGTTTTGCAAGGGAGAAACTTCTCTGAATGAAATATATCCCTATTTATTATAAAAAAAGACAAAACGCTGTAGGTGTTTACAATAGTTGTTATTAAATTTACAGCCCATAAAATTTTGTTATGATCCGCTGTATTCTTTTTTTCTTTATTGGTTTTTTTGTGTATGGTGCAAATGCCCAAACCCAACCTGAATTGAAAAATTTGCTGGACAGCGTATCGGAAAGGATTCCTGCGCTTAACAGCAAAGTGTACATCACCGTCTCCGATGTTACCTTACAGGAATTTTTAAGAAGCATTGGGGTGACTAATGACGTAAGTTTTGACGTTTCCAATGAATTAACTACCCGCGTATTTTCCAATTTCTATGATGTGCCTGTTAAAGATGTATTGATCCATCTGGCAGAAAAATACCGCTTGCAAATTACAGTCACGGGTCAGATCATAGCCGTGAACCCTGTTAAAACAATTTATCCTTCAAAAGAAATAAAAGCGGTTTTCGACAGTGGCTCCAAGTCACTTTCGCTGGATCTGAAAAATGACACTTTGATCAATGTGGTCCGGAAGATTTCAGAAATATCAGGAATGAACATCGTATTATCTCCAGGATTGAACTTTGAACTGGTTACTTCTTATCTATTGAGCCAGCCCTTTGAAACGGTGATGCAACAATTTGCCATGGCCAATCAGCTGTTATTTGAAAAAACAGGAGATAATGCCTATTTAATCAGGCGTTCCACCCAGGACTTAAACCAGGCGCAGCAAAATTATCAATCCATTTTGCGTCGTAAAAATAAAAACAACAATAGTTTTGATTTAAAGATATTGCCCGGCGATTCCATCCGGATCAATACCGCAAATGCTCAAATTCGTGAAATCCTTGATTACCTTTTCGACGAAACGCAAAAAAGCTTTATGGTTTTGGATGAATTGAAAGGGACTGTAAATCTGAATATTGCTTCGGTACCATTTGATAAATTTCTCAATATTTTGTTTGAGGGAACTGATATAGTTTACCGTAAAATTGGAAAGATTTACCTTTTTGGCACAGCGAAAAACAATGGATTATTCGAAAATCAGGTGGTACGGCTTAACTACCGTGCTGTCGAAAAAATTGCTGACATCATTCCCCAAGACCTTAAAAAAGACCTTTTACTTACTGAATTTGTTGAACAAAATTCACTGATCATCAGCGGACCTGCTTTAAAAGTATATGACCTTGTAGATTTTATAAAGATCATCGACCTCTCTGTGCCGGTGATCCTGATTGAAGTAATGATTGTTGATTATAATGAAACTATAGGGATCAGTAGTGGCATAAAAGCTGGTTTTAATGAAAAATCGAACGAAGTGGGCCGGTCAGTTTTTCCTAATTTGGATTACAGTTTGAATGCAGGGGCTTTGAATAACATAATCAGTAGCCTCAATGGATTTGGATTTATAAACCTGAATAAAGTTACGCCAAACTTTTATGTGCATATTAAAGCGCTGGAAGAACAGGGAATTCTTAAAATTAGATCTACCCCCAAACTATCCACTTTAAATGGTCACGAAGCCAGTTTAAGTATAGGGAAAACTGAATACTACAGGGAAGAACAGGTAAATGTTTACGGCATGCAATCACAAAATACCGCTACTGCCTTTACCTATAAAGATGTAAAAGCTGACTTGTCGGTGATCATCAAACCCATTGTATCAGGTGATGACCAGATAACTCTGAATATTGAGGTGAAACAGTCTGATTTTACGGGGAAAATATTACCCACTGCACCTCCTGGACAGGTTACCAGGAGTTTTAAATCACTCATCAGGGTAAAAAATCAGGATATGATCCTTTTGGGAGGACTGGAACAACTTAAAAATAATGATACAGGAGCAGGGGTGCCATTGCTATCTAAAATTCCCATCCTCAAATGGTTGTTCAGTTCACGTTCAAAGGATAAATCGGATTCAAAACTGAATATTTTTATTAAACCAACAATAATCAATTAGCATTTTCAAAGGTTAATGTTTTAATATATAAGTATAACAAGAAGATGGCATTCAGCTCACTGGTTAGCATTCCTAGCAAAGAAACTGTCGGTGTTTCCGTTTCAAGAATTACGGACGAGGAGATTTGTCTGAATGCTGTAAAAGTTCGTAAATACAAAGACGAACTTTTAATTGCTGATTCAGCTTCTTTTTCGTCGGTAGAGGATTTGAAAAAGTTTGCTGAGAATTGTCCTTGCATTATTATAATTGAAGGGAAAGGGGTGATTCAGAAACTCATCGTAAATACCATGCAAACCGAGGACTGGTATTTTGCAAAAATATTCCCCAATACCAATATTTCAGATTTTTACGTGAATGTGGTGGAACAGGGCGAACAGGCCCTGGTTACGATAGCCCGGCACGATTTTATCAGTAATGCCATTAACCTATTGAAAAATGCCAACCTTTTTGTTCATTCAGTTTATGTGGGCGCTTCATTGCTCACCTTAGTTCCTGCCTTATCAGGAAATGTCCAGGGAACATATTCAATTTTGCACCAATCAGTTCAATTTGAGAATGGCCTGATTCACTCATTAGCACCCTCAGACAACCATGGCAACTACGAGTTTAGCAACGAAAAAGTGGAATATAAGCATCTCACTTCTTTTATAGCTGGTCTTCAGTTTTTCTTAAATGAATCCAAAATACCCGTTTACCTAGATAGTTCGGTTGATTTTCAATATTGGAAATTGTTTGCTTATACCTTCTGGACTGTTTTGATTGTCGGGTTTACTTTACTGCTTGCTAACTATTTTTTGTTTGATTCGTGGTATCGTCAAAACCTGGAATTGAGCCAGGAATTAAACCGAAACAGCAATGTTATTGAACAAATTGATAATTTGCAATCGCAGGTAGTCCGAAAGGAAAAATTTCTGAATCAAAACGGCCTGGACAAACCTCTTTACTATTCCTTTTATGCCGACCGGATCGCATTTACTGTGCCTTCTTCCATTTTATTACTTAAAATGGATATAAACCCTGTGGATATAAAAACTTCAGGTCGGGAGATTAAAATACAACGAAATCTTATAAAATTGGAAGGTGCTATCAAAAACAGCAATTTGCTTTACGAATGGGTCAATATACTTAAAATCGAAAAATGGGTTAAAACCATTGAAATAGAAAAAATTAAGAAAGATCCCGGTGTACCGGTTACAAATTTCTCGATAAGAATCAGCTATTGATATGTTTAAGAAATCGACTTATAAACAAAAGTTTTTCATGCTGGCAGGAGCTGCAGTTTTTTTTATAATTTTAATGTATGCAGGAGCCTTAAAAAAAACAATGACTCTTTATTCTGATCTGAAAGAAAATCGCCAGAAAATAGAAAAACTTACCGAAGCCCCATTGAAAATTGCTATTTTAAGGAAACGTTTAAAATGTATTGAAGAAAGGATAGGGATTGATAATGAGGAAGATACTTTTGAGCAGGAAATTATCAATTTACTGAGTCGTTATTGTAGAAGTCACGGAATTCAGTTCACCGAAATGCCTTCTGCGATTGTCGTTGACGAGTCAGAATACAAGGTGAAAACCGGAATATTCATTTGTGAAGGACAATTTATTGAGCTAACCAGAATGTTAAGTTTTATAGAAAGCCAGGCTGCAAAAGGGCATCTTTGTGCGGTTTCATACTTCACCCAAAAGGACAATAACCTTACATCGCCGGTGCTGAAATTGTGCCTTTATTATCAGAATTATTCCAAAATTGGAATGTAGAAAGATCGTTACTAAAATTAATTAAAGCATGATAGAAATGCGGTTGATATATTTTCTTTCTTTGATGAGCCTGAGTCTTATGACTTCATGTTCTGATATTTTTGTATCCGATATTTCGGATTCCAAAGTCGTTCTGATGGCACCTGCCGACAGCTCCAGGTCTGATCATTATACCCAGACTTTCCTATGGGAAAAGGTAACTGATGCCGAAAAATACAATCTGCAAATTGTAATGCCCTCCTTTGACCATATAGATAGATTTGTTGTGGATACAAATATCAGTCTGACCCAATTTTCGCTGACTTTGTACCCGGGAACATTTACCTGGCGGGTTAAGGCTTTTAACAGCGAATACGCTACAGATTATACAACAGCTGTATTGTTCATCGATACCACCCAAAATCTCGATAATGTAATTTTACAAAGCCCGGATAACGGAATTTATACCAAGGATACTATCATACAATTTACCTGGTCACCGAATCCCAATGCTGATAGTTACCGCTTTGATGTTATCATTGGTGAAAATTCCATGGGGCCTTATTTCACCAGGGAAGATCATCTTGTCTTTCCAGATCAATTATCTTCTACTCCAAAACTTCCTGAAGGTGTCGTGATATGGAAAGTCAGGGCGTTAAGTGTTGGAAGTCAATCTGCCCCCGGTGAAAGAACCCTGACTATAGACAGGACAGCTCCAGGAAAGCCCGTTTTAACCGAGCCCGTGAATGAGGATACGGTTTTAACAGCAACAGTAGATTTTAGCTGGCAGCACACTTCCACGGGAGGATCACCTATTAGCCATGTCGTTACGATATATCGTGATACTACTTCAACTGTAATTAGATCAGATACTACCCGGGAATTGAGCTGGCAGACAACAGAAATGTCCCAGGGAAAATACACCTGGCAGGTTTATTCCTTCGATGCAGCCGGAAATGTTGGAATCAACTCTGAAAAAAGAAAATTTATCATTAAGCTAAGCCAATAGTTCTGTGAAAAACAAAAAAATGATCTATATCTTGCTGCCCCTGCTTGTCATTGTTTGGGGAACAATTGTATATAAAATATTTTGGTATAAGCAAGTCAATGATTCAGTCAGAAGTTCGGATTACAGTATACTTATTCCAAGTGACAGTGCATATATAGATAGTTCAGCAAATAAATTAATATTAAAATATCGTGATCCTTTTCTGGAAGGTTATCGGTCTTTTTACCCCTACTCTTCTGCTGTGGTTCCTCAAATTTTTGGAGATAATGGTCAGAATTTAAATCAAAGGAAAGTCGTTGAAAAGGAAGTTGTATGGCCTGAAATTACTTATAACGGAATGGTTAAGAACATTAAATCACAGAAAAGAATTGCCCTACTCGTAATTAAAGGAAAGAATTATCTTCTTGCATCAGGTGAATCAAGTGAAGAAGTGAATGTTGGTAAAATCTCTCCAGACTCCGTTGAATTGCATTTCAAGGGCAAAACCATGATTTTAATAAAGTCAAAATAAAAAGATATGTTCATGAAAGACCGGATTCTATTTTTTTGTCTGGCAGGAACTCTGCTTTGCTTCAGTTTATTTTTAAGTTTTTGGGCTAATGCACAGCAAACCCGAAGCATCACTTTGAGCAGGGGTGATACCATAATAAATTTCGAAATATTAATTCAAGAGAGCCGGATAAAGACTGATCCTGGCTTATTTTATACCTGGTATAAATCTGATTCAATTAATACAAACCAGGGCGGATTCTCAGGATATCTTCTCCATGGGCTGTTTAACCGTTACATCCGGCATTCTATTTTAATTGAACAGGGAACTTTTAAAAAAGGACTTAAAAATGGGGAATGGAAATACTGGGACAACAAAGGAAAACTTATTCGCCTTACCACCTTCTCTGAAGGTTTAAGGCAAGGTCAATCATTCGAAATGGTACATGATACTTTGATAAGATCCTGTTATAAAAAGGACGTGATCCGGGGTTTACAATTCCATGAATTTGGTGACTCTGTTCAGGTAGTATATTATAAAACGGGAAAACCAACGGCTCGATTACCCTGGTGGGCTGGAATGGTGGTTTGGTTTAAAAAATAATTATGTTAAAAGCAGGAGCACTGGTTTATGCCATTGTATTTTCCATAATTGCTGCTTTGATGGTAGCGGGGCTGTTCTATTTACAACAATTTCAGTACAGAATTATAACCAATAGTATTCAGAGTTCAAAACTTCTTTCAGATGTAAGGTCCGCAATAAATTATAATCTGGCATCCCAGGTAATGTACAATGGAAAACTCGATCTTTATGGCGACAGCACATCCACCGTGACCATGAAAAGTTATTCCTGGGGTGCTTTTATGGTTACAGATGCTTTGGCAACATGGAGGTATGTATCTGTGAGGAAAATTTTACTTTCTGGATACGATTATCGTGATCAGTTCCCCTATGCTTTGTATTTGACCGATCATGACAATTTTCTCAGCTTGAGCGGGAAAACCGAACTGCTGGGGATTTGCTGTATCCCTAAGGCAATCATTAAACAGGGATATGTGAACGGCGATTTCTTTTATGGCACAATTCCGTCTAAAGTAGTAGCAAGTAAATCAGATATTCAGCCAGTTTCAGGAAATTTAACCAATGAGGCAAACCGGTTATTAAACAATGGTTTATTGCAGGGTGACAGCGTTGTCATAGCTTCGACTATCCTGAAAGGAATATCCAGCACACAATCTTTTTCGGCAAATACTCTGGTGTATCAATCTTCAGGAGGATTAGTTTTGAAGGATTGTATTTTGTCTGGTCATATCATGGTCAGGGATAAGAAATCCATCACCATTGCTGCAGACAATCAACTGAATAATATTATTCTGGTTGCACCAAGTATTCATGTACAATCCGGATTTAAAGGGAAAATTCAGCTTATTGCGTCTGATACTATTATTGTTCAGCCAGATGTTGCTCTGGATTATCCATCATTTGCAGCAGTTTTTGCAAAACCTAAAGGAACTGTAAACTCATATCTTGAAATTGGGAAAAACAGCATTATTTCTGGCGGATTATTATTGCAATGCAATCCTGGGCAGGAACGGAACGGTCATCTGACACTTGGTGAGAATGTCCGTATAATGGGATTAATCTATTCTGATGACTTTGCTTGTTTAAGAGGAAAAATTACGGGCCAGGTGATTTGCTCAAAACTGATGATTCAGACCTATTCTACCTTTTATGAAAATTATTTATATAACACTACGATAGATGTTATCTCGCTGCCGGAATGGTTTGCAGCACCGGGAATACTAAAATTACTTTCAATAAAAAACAAATCAAAATGGCTGAATTAATATATGATTAAAGCTTCCACATTGGTTGAAATTCTTGTGGCACTCATCATAATTTCGGTGAGTATTGGCCTTTGCCTTACCGTCTTTTTTAACAATACGGGCCTAGCTGATGCAGGGTTAAGACAAAAATGTAATTTCGAAATGGAAACCCTGCTCAATCCTGATAATGGAATATTATTAGCAACAAAGGATTATAGATATAAAACCTTTAGTATACGCCAGCAGATTGAAGTCAAACCCTCAACCCCAGGACTTGTGGTTGTTACTTTAACTGGTTATACTTTGAGTGGTAGAAAATTATTGGAGCGAAAAGAACTGGTGGTTATGCCACGTATTTCAAAACAAAAAGAATAGATTGAAGGATCAAATGCCTGATGAAAATGGGAAGATATAGTAAAATGCGTTTTTTTATAAACAATAAATTTAAGGCATTTACACTTGCAGAACTGCTTATTGCAGCATTGCTAGCTTCGTTGGTGGTAGGATTATGCGGAACCTCTTACCTGCTCATGACCAGGCGTTGGAAACAATTGAATCAGGTGAACAGCAGAATTACTTATGCTGCCCTTTTACAACAAACGCTTAGCAATGAATTTGATCATGCAGATTCGGTACTCTTTAATGATAATCAAATAATGCTTTTTTATAACGGACATGAAACTTTCTATCAAATATTGGATTCTTTGATCGTTCGAAGTTCTATTGTTAACGATACCTTCAGATTTAAACCTGGAATAATTTTTATTCCTCATGCAATGGAAAATGCCATTGTTCTTTCATCAATTATCCTTGTTTTACCTCTTACTTCAGATACTGTTCATTTAAGTTTCAGGAAAGATTATGCTGCTGATGTTAGATTGAAAATTAAAACTCAATAAATCAAAACAATGCCAATATCTGCCAAACTGCTAGAGAAACGTGACAGAAATGAAAAAGAAAATCCAAAACGATCGGATTTTTTAAGTGCGTTGAACTATATTATAACCGAAGATATCAGTTTTAATGGCCATAGACTGAATGACCAGAAAAAGGAACGTTTTTACAATGGCTTACTCTTATTAATTACTGCAGGGGTAGATATTAAATCAAGTCTTGAAATTATTACTGAAGAACAAAAGAAAGGTCCTGATAAAGAATTATTTTCAAATATTAGCAAGCAGGTCGTTCATGGCATGAACCTTTCTGAAGCACTGGAAAAGTCAGGAAAGTTTTCTGCTTACGAATGCTATAGTATTCGAATTGGCGAAGAAACAGGGCGTATGCGGGAAGTTCTGGAACAAATGTCGGTTTATTATACCCGTAAAATACAACAACGCCGGAAAATTACCGGAGCGCTCTCTTATCCTATTCTGGTCTTAATTACTTCTTTTGGAGCTATTTTTTTTCTTTTGAATTTTCTGGTACCCATGTTCAGCGATATTTTTTCACGAATGCATGGTGAATTGCCAGCTATTACCAGGATGGTCATCAGTTTTTCACAAGGATTTGGCAAAACTATACCCTGGATCGGTCTGCTAATATTAGCCGCAATTGTTTTTGTGATGGCAAACCGAAAAAAACTCTGGTACAGACAGATGGCAGGTAATCTGCTTTTAAAAATTCCTGGTTTAGGGAAACTTGTCCTGCAAGTGTATTTATTGCGTTTCTTTCATTCCATGGCTTTGTTAACCTCTGCACAGGTTCCTTTATTAAAAGCTATTGATCTGGTAAAAAAAATGATTGGATTTTATCCATTGGAAACAGTAATGGTAGATATCCATGCTGGAATAATGCAGGGTAAACCGCTTTGGAAATGTATGGAATCAACTGGACTTTTTGAGAAGAAAATCCTGCATATAATAAAAGTTGCTGAAGAGGTAAATAAATTACATGTCATTTTTAACCGGTTAAACACTCAATACAGCGAAGAATTAGATTACCGGATTCAAGTCTTCACCAATTTGCTCGAGCCCCTTTTAATTGTGTTTGTTGGCGGTTTGGTTGGTATTATTTTAATATCTATGTATCTGCCGCTGTTCCAGATTGGAAATACTCTTATGTAATTATCAGATTTTCATTCTTTTAATAATTATTTAACAAACCAAAAGTTTTAAGCTTCCTTTCAATGCAAATGAAATTGGCTATATAAACTATGGTTTTGAAGTAAAAAAATTAAAGCCAGTAGAAAAATGATAAGGAATATTTATGATGCAAATTTTGGTGCAATTTATAAAACTAAAAAGGCCTGCATTTCTGTAAGTCTTTGCCTTTTTAGTAGCGAGAGGCGGGATTGTCAGTCCCGATAAATCGGGAAACCGTCGACCTTCCCGATTTACAATCGGGACGCTCTAACCCTTATGATTTATAAGGCTCTCAATATAGCTTCTGCTTTTCATACTTTTAATTTTCATTTCGCGAAGATAAGCAGATGTTTTATCGGGAAAAGTTTCTGAATAAACGACAGTCCAGGGTCTGTAAGGCTTTGTAGAAGGGGTTCTGCCGGCATTATGTTGTTTTAACCTTTTTTCAAGGTTATCCCCGATTTTCAATCGGTGCGCTCTTCCGCCACTGCGGACATCTGAGCTACCTCGCTGGTATTTTTGAGGATGCAAATATATGATTTATTTTAAAATATAAACCCAGCCCCCCCTCAGTTACAAAAACAAACTATCTTTATGAAAAAATATGTTATTGAACATATTTTTTGGTTTGGTAAGTTTGTTTTTTTATTTTTCCTTTGCACAGATTCTCTGTTGGTTGTCTTTCCCCGAAAAAAAAGATAATGACCTTTTTCCGGAATTTTTGCATTTTACGATTTAATGTCAGAAAAGTAATGATTATGAAACATTCACTTTATAAATAATAATTCATATTTAATTTTTTATATTCTATTGATTTATAAATATTTAATATTATTTCAATGAAGAAGTCCATTTTAAGTTTTGTTTTAATTAGTTTTTCAATAATTGGCACTTATTCCCAGGAAAATGATCCGAATAATTTCGAATACGCCTATACCAATTCATTCACCCCAGTTTCTCCACAAGTGGCAGCACTCTCCAAGTATGTTGATATACCTGTAACATATTTTCACGGAATTCCAAATATCCAGATTCCGATATATGAAATTGATGTAAACGGGTTTAAATTACCCATTTCTTTAAGTTATCATTCATCAGGTGTTAAAGTTGCTGAAACAAGTTCAGAGGTTGGCCTTGGATGGGTTTTAAATGCCGGTGGTTTTATTAAAAGGACAATAAAAGGGAAACCAGACGATGGATTTATGGAAAATCCAGTTTCTCCTTCCCCTGATACAGACCTTGATATTTTCAATTACCAGGTATTGGATGAAATCGGTAAATTCATTATTAATCCAAATGAAAAAGTTTTACAAATACCAAAGAAAAATGTTTCAATACAATATAGAAAAGATACCATGACCTATTATTTCCCTGATAGAGATGTGTATAAAGAATTTGTAATTACCGATAAACTTGGGAATAAGTTTATATTCAGTCATTTAGAATACACAAGTTCAGTTTCTCATTTTGCTAAATATTTTAATAGCAGAACCGGAGTTTTAAATTGGTTATCTGGATCATGGAAAATTCCTAATAGATATTCTGATTGGCAATGGTGTAATGATAAATGGTCACAATTAGCTTCAGTAAGTTCATGGAGTTTGAGTAAAATAGTCTTGAGCAACCATTCCGATTCCATTATGTTTTTTTATAACCAGGTTACAGAATATAATGTAAACCTGGTCAATGAAAGCAATATTATTGAATATGATAGTATTAACAGGACAGGACAAAATGTAGTGACTTATACCAATTATTTAAAAACCATTCAATGGTCGAATGGAAAAATTGAGTTTCAATATTTGCATCCACGGAATGATATTGTAAACAGGGCGTTCGATTTCGTTTTTAAGCCCGATATTCCTTCAGGTATTTGTTATAGCCTGAGCCATATCACCATTTTTGATGGGAACAACAACGAAAATTGCACTTACAGGCTTTATCAGTCCTTATATAATGAAGACCCGGCATTTCCAACCCTCATCGATCCAAAATTTGAGTTTACCAACCACAGGCTCAGGCTCGACAGTGTGGTATGTGTATATCCTGACAATAAAAGGCAATCGTACAACCTTACCTATAATGCTATACCACTACCCAACAGATGGTCGCCACAGGTGGATTACTGGGGTTACTATTGTAAAAACAATGCAATAAATTTCAGACCTGCTTTATATAAATATCCGGACACTGAACCTTTAAGTTTTAAATACCCTAACAGGCTATCTGTTTATCCACGGCCAGAAGCAATAAATAGCCCCGTTTACCCGGATGATAGCAGAGGGTTTGACCGGATGCCTGATACAGTGAATAACCAGGCAGGAATACTAACTTCAATTGCATATCCTAATGGCACCTGTGAACATTTTTACTATGAAACCAACCAGTTTATTGAATGTGGTGTTGAACACCTTGGAGGTGGTTTGCGGGTGAAACAGATTGATGTTGAGGATTTGCACCAAGGCATGATTACCCGCAGCAGGAAATTCAGTTATAAAAATTTTGATACCCCGCAAATTTGTTCGGGTTTGATTGATAAATATCCTGTTTTTGCTGCTAAATCTTATAATATAATAAATATGATAGCTCCAATAAACCCCGGTATCGTAGGATATACGGAAGTTGCAGAATTTGACAATAATAATGGATATTATGTAAGGAATTACAGTTACCCTGCAGCATTTTACACAGAAAAAACTGATCCGGTAGATAACGATGTATACTTATATAATATCCCTCATGATTTTATTTCAAATACACAATTTTATAACCAATATAATAAATATGAAATTCTTCAATTAATAGGATATCCTTTGCCTGATTATTCCTTTTGCCAGGGTTTAATAATCCGGGAAAAAATTTATAATACTTCAAAACTTTTATTAAAACAATCGGATTACCAATATAATGAAAATAATTCACAGGAAGCAAGGTATGAAATTATACACCGGTACCCGACTTATTATGATTTTTTTCCTTATAATGTTTCAGCTTTACTAGACGAAGTTTCCCTGTTCAAGTATCTCAAACGCACTATAACCAGAACCTTTCCTTTAATAAAAGGTATACCTGGTTTAACACCCGTGGTTGATACTGTTGAATACTATTACGACAATCCCAACCATTTACAAATGACCCGGAAAATTGTGAAATCGAACGGGAAAAGCCGTGTAAGCTGGTTCCGCTATCCCATTGATCTGCATATCGATGAATATCCTTACAATATTTTCGACGATTTTGACGAAACATCGCACATCCTGAGGAAAATGTACCTGAATCATATAGAACTTCCGTTGGAGGAATATCAATCTACTGGTAACAGTTTTTCCGCAAAACAGAACCATTATATTTTCGGGGAACAGGGATTTCAGCTGGGTAAAGTATCGGGGATGAATGTCACCACAGTGCCAACGCCGGCATATTTGGAAATTACTTCAATTCCTCCATTAGGAAAAAAAGTTCGTTACAAGTCCGATATAAGGTATAAAGACCAGTTTTACTTTGACCGTTACGATACCCATGGTCATCTTTTGCAGTATCACAAAACCGACGACTACACGGGCAGTATCATTTGGGACGAATTGAGCGGCAAGCCCTTGGCCATGGCTAAAAATGCCACCTACGATGACATTTATTGCGAGAGTTTTGAAAACACAAGCGCTACAAGCCCTTGGTATTATAATACATGGGGGACTAGTCCCGATTGGGTTGCCATGCTTACAAGCGCTTATTTTTGGACAGGCGAAAAGGGCCTTTTATTGAATTCATCCACTGCCCAGCAAAAGTTGTTTGTGCAGATTCCAGCCGGGAAGCTGACCGCAGGCAAAGAATATACAGTAACAGCCAGGGCCAGGATAATACAGGCCAATGCCTCGAACCTGCCCTGTGTTAAGCTGAATGCCGGGAGTTCGTATCCCTATTCCCCTTTGTTGAATGTTTCAGGTTGGCAAACGGTACAAGTAAAGATTACCATACCTTCAGGAAACACAGCGCTGACTATATATTTACGTAATTATTCCAATGACAACTCCAGTTCCACTTCAAAAGTGGTTTTTGACGAGATCAGGCTGATGCCCTCCGAATCGCAGATGATTACTTACACCTACAAACCCCTGGTTGGGGTGACTTCCATATGTGACGCTAACAACTTTGTGACTCATTACGAATATGACGGGCAGGGTCGGCTGATAGGGGTGCGCGATATGGACGGGAACATATTGGCAAGGCATTACTATCATTACAAAGGCGAACTGGATGTTAGCCCCCGCATGGTCTTTTTCACCCGCGAGGGAGGTAACAGCCATGTTTTGGTAAGCGGCACATTCAGCCTTGAATCATCGCCTGCATGGTTAAGTTGTACTGTTGTTCCCGGTGGCATCGACCTGAGTTGTTTTTACTCGGAGGAACCACAAAGCGGCAGCATAATAGTTAAATCGGGCGAGGTGTATGATACGATATGGGTAAGCCAGGCCTATGGCAACGACCTTAAACTGTCGTCTTTATATTTTGAAGCCACCAATACCGCTGCACAGCGCAACCTCACACTCACCTGCAACAGCAACTGGGAAATCATCAACCCGGCTGAATGGATCACCCCCAGCCAGACACGAGGTAATTCAATTGCCAACATTACACTTAATATTGCAGCCAATCTCTTATTTACAGGACGCACAGCCAACCTGACAGTGCGACACAGCGTGGGTGGCGATGTGCTGGAAAAGATAGTAAGAGTGGTGCAAACGGGTGTACCACAAAGCATTAACTACCCGGCCATTGCAGATGTAACATCGGCAGCAGGAACAAAAACCTTATCTATTACAACCAATGTGGGCTTGGGCATAAGTAAGAAAGCCGCGTGGCTGAGCCTGAACACTACGAACATGGCCCCAGGAACGGCCAATCTTATTGTAACACACCAGGCCAACGCGGTAACGATATCGCGCCAAGACACCATTTTTCTAACTCCCCAGGCAGGCGACCCCACGAACAAATACATCATATTCCAGCAAGCTGCGGCAGCCCCAGTACTTACAACTGACAAAACTTCGGTGACCATCCCGCTTGCAGGAGGTTCAGCACTAGTCTCAGTTAGCTCAAACATTACCTGGACAGCTACTGTAACTTCAGGAGCCGACTGGATTACTCTTAGCCCATTAAACAGCACGGGTTCTGGCATTCTGTCAATCTCGGCACCCTATTCCAAAACCAATCATTTGGGAACTGTTCAGCTTTCCGGTTCAGGGGTTTCAACTATAACCATTTCAGTGAGCCAATAAAAAAAATGAAGTTTGTATTTGGAAATTCGAAGTGAGAAAAATTGCTGATATTTCATCTCAAATTAAAGATGATTAAAAAAAGAGAAAAAATGTTTAATTTTTAGAAACTATGAAATTTAAAATCAATATTATAGCCCTTATTACGATTTTACTTCCACTTTGGGGCAACTCGCAAAATGAAGCAGTTTATTACATGATTGAAACTATTGTAAGCCAGGTTCCATCTGAGTGTTGCGATACCCTACACAACGTTATTTGTCATGTGCATTATCCAGCTACAGACAGTGTGTTTAGTATTTATGCACGAATAACACGCCCTGCCGATCAGAGTGTATATTTTGAATTTGAAATACCTTTGTATCAGTCAATTGAACTACCACAAGGAGTGACCCTGAGTTCACAGACAGGTCATGCTGTAATTACCTGGCCGGGGATGTTGGTCTATGACAAGGAATTTGAAATCAGGATAAAATACTTTGGGAGTAATGAATTCATTGTGGTGCAACCCCAACAATAACATTTGAATAACACCTGAAAAAATAATATGAAGATTGACACAACATTACACAATAATAATATGTTGAAAGCAAATTTCTCCCTAATCTTTTTCCTGCTTTTTACCTTTTCATTAAAAGCACAACAAGTAATAACCCTTTATCCGGATATTGATGCGCAAGTAATAATCAATAAATCCATCAATTACGGAACAGCTCAGAAATTATCAGCCGAAGCCTGGACCACTGGCGGCATATCGTCCATCCAGAGGGCATATCTTAAATTTGACCTGTCGGGCCTTCCGGCGGGTATAGAGATAGTGTCGGCCAAGCTGAGGTTATGCGGCACAGGGCATGCCATGCAGGGCAGTGGAAACAACATGGCTAACCTTCGCAGGGTGACCTCGGCATGGACAGAGACAGGGATACATGGCTCGAACCAACCTACAGTTACCGACCTTGACAAAGTAACCCTGACCTCAACCACCAATAGCAGCCTGGTATACGAACTTACCTTGACCAACTGGGTAAACGGGTGGTACCAGGGCCAGTACCCCAACCATGGTATGCAACTCAGACTCAATTCCGAGACCGTGTATGCCCGTTTGAGCTTTGCCTCGAGCGATTACTGGGACCCGGCATTGAAGCCCAGCCTTGTGATTACCTACAAACAGGCCGATAACCTGTTCAGCTACCGACATGTGAATACCTTTTCGGACCAGAATTACATCCACACCATTGTTCCCCAGGTGGCCATGCACGACTTTGGCCGCAGTATGATGCCAAGGCTGGGCGAAATATTGGAACAGGTGACTTATTTTGACGGCCTGGGCCGTGCAAGCCAGGAGATCAGCGTTGGTGCTTCGCCCGAAGGGAAAGACCTTGTTAAAATACATGAATATAATAACGTGGGGCTCGAGAAATACGAATACCTACCCTTTGTAAACAGTTCAAACGGCAGCTACCTCAGCAATGCCGCCAGCCTGCAAAACTCCTTTTATGCTTCGGCATCTCCGGTGACCACCGCTTACCCTTATTCTGAAAAGGTTTTTGATAATAGTCCCCTTAACCAAGTGGTAATGGTTGGACTGCCCGGAGAAAGCTGGCGGGTGGGGAGCAGCCATGAACAGGAAATCTCATTGTCGAACAATACTGCTGAAACAATTCCATGGTTTAAACTTCAAGGAGATTATAGCTGTAAATACACCGGAAATTATCCTAATTCTGGCTTAAGCATTAAAATCATGTACGATGAAGATACTAATGAAGTCCGGGAATATAGTGATAAATTCGGGCAGGTTGTTTTAAAACGTTCCGTTGATGTTAAAGAAGCCAGAAATTTCGACACTTATTACGTTTACGATGATTTTGGCCAGCTTTGTTATGTGATCCCTCCGGCTGTCACCAAAACTATCAATGTTGCAGTAAATGCCGACGAATGTTATGTATATAAATACGACCAGAAAAGGCGTTTGATAGAGAAGAAACTGCCCGGAACAACAGCCATAAGCATGGTTTACGACCGCCGTGACAGACTGACAGCAGTGCAGGATGGCAACCAGTCCACCACAGGAACCTGGCTTTATACCCAGTATGACGCCTTAAACCGTGCCGTGCTTACCGGCAAATGCACCATTCAGAAAAACAGCATCAACATCAGCAGGGCCGATTTGCAAACCGCACTCGACATGATTGACGGTTCCAATCTGTATATAGCGAGAAACTCCACTGCCCCGCATTATTATTCCGCCACGGCTTTCCCGGACTATATCCCTTCTGGACAAAACATTACAGTTTCCGGTAAAGAGATATATACGGTTTCCTATTTCGACGATGAATACGTACCCAACAGCGGATACCTGATCCTGGGCAGTACCACCGGTTATAAGCTTAGCGCGTGTACCGCCATTACGGGCCTTGAAGCCGATCGTTATAACAACGGCAGGATGACTGCCTCTAAAAAACTGGTATTGGGTACCTCAACCTACTTGCTTACATTTAATTTTTACGACAAAAAGGGAAGGTTGATACAAACAAAAAGCGACAGTTACGGCTCCACGGGAGGATATGACGTGGTAAGCACGCAATACGATTTTGCAGGTAAGGTTATAAAATCGAACCAGGATCATGTTTACAACAGTACTACCATTACACAAGTATCTGAAAATGTGTATGACCATGCCGGGCGTCTGCTCCAAACCTCGCATACATTGGGTTCCAATGCCCCGGTGATAGTTTCAAAGCTTGCATACGACAAACTGGGCAACCTGGCTACAAAACAAATGCATTCAACCAATAACGGTACCAGTTTTTTGCAGAAACTTCAATATAGCTATAATATCAGGGGGTGGTTGACCGCCCTGGAAAGTTTTATCAGCAGCGGGCAAAAGGGATTTTTCGAGGAAAGATTATATTATAACCAGGCTCCCTCTTATAAAACCGGCAGTTCCACTCCAGGCTCCAACTTCGAAGCCCGCTATAATGGCAACATCAGTGCCATGTACTGGAACGGGCAAGACAAGGGCGATTACCTCTATGCCTTTAAATACGACGGGCTCAACCGCCTTAAACAAGCCATGCATTACACCGTGGACCGCGACGCAGCCGGCCTGCTCAACATCACTGCCACGGGGATGTATGATGTGACAGGGATAACTTACGATAAAAACGGGAACATTCTTACCATGAACCAGTACATGGGCACTACCACCCGCACATTGATGGACCAGCTCACCTATACTGTAACCGCCAACAACAAGGTGAGCAAGATTGACGATGCTGCTGCTTCAAATGATGTACTCAATGATTTTAACGACGGGTCAAAAACTGCTAATGAATACGATTACGATTTCAACGGGAATATGAAAACCGACCTGAACCGCAATTGCACATTTACCTATAATTACCTAAATTTGGTGCAAACAATAAGCTTTACGGGAACCACAAAAACCATAACCTACACCTACGATGCCACCGGCCTGAGGCTGCGCAAAGCATATTATAACGGTACTGCTACCATTACCACCGCTTACAGCAACGGCTTTGTCTATACCAACGGTGCGCTGGAATACATTGGTATGCCCGAAGGGCGTATCGTTCCGGTTACAGGGGGTTACGATTACCAGTACAACCTGACTGACCATCTGGGAAATGTCAGGGAAGTATTTCACCCAAAGAGTGATGGTACCGCTGAACTTTTGCAGGAAAACCATTATTATCCGTTTGGTTTGGAAATGCCGGGTTTGGGTTATGTGAAACAAGCACCTGAAAGCAAATACCGTTTCAACGGCAAAGAACTGCAGGACGAAAACAACCTTTCTATGCTCGATTTTGGCGCCCGCATGTATGACCCGCAAATTGGCAGGTGGTGGAGTGTTGACCCGCTGGCGGAAGAACGCCAATGGCTATCACCATACAATTATTGC
>CAZLJX010000035.1:0-32476 GCA_964559985.1 uncultured Bacteroidales bacterium | reverse complement strand
AAATTGCCGCATAATTGATAATAAAAAAAGCTGTCCTTTTGAGACAGCCTCTTTTTTTTTTTTAATAGACCTGACAGGTTTTTAAAACCTGTCAGGCTAAAATAATCCAAAAAAAAAATTAACCAATAGTAGCAACCCATCGAAGCAGAAAACACAATAATGACTTTCCCGGAATGATCTGGCGATTTCTTTCTTCTTATTTCTTTACAATTCCAATATATCTTGGTATATTTATGCAAATTATTCAATACCATGAAAACATTTTTTTACCTGGCACTGACCGTTTTTTTAACCGGTTTATCAATGTATGTTTATCCGCAGGTAATTACCTGTAACCCGCCTTTGCCAACTGCTTCCGATGCCGTAGTTATTACTTTCGATGCTACCCAGGGAGGCGGAGGCCTTGCCAACTATACCGGCGACGTTTATGCCCATACCGGGGTGAAAATACAGGGTGCCGAAACGTGGCAATATGTAATAGGTGCATGGGGAAATAACACCACCCAGCCCAAATTGACCCGTACCGGAACCAATACCTACACCCTGAGTATAAGTCCTTCTATACGGTCGTTTTATAGTGTGCCGTCAAACAAAACCATCACCAAAATGTGTTTTGTTTTCCGCAGCAGCACTGCATCGCAGCAAACCGAAGACCTGTTTTACGATGTATATCCCGAAGGTCTTACCGTTGATATTGTGAGCCCGTCCCAGCCACAGGTTATTGCCAGTCTTAACGAACAGATTGCCATACAGGTAAGTTCGAAAAGCGCTACCCTCACCAGTTTATATATCGACAACCAGTTTGTCACTTCCACCACTCTGACAACACTGAATTATAACTATACCGCATCGCAATACAATACACACTGGATAAAAGCCACTGCTACCAACGGTACTGAAACAGTGGCCGATTCGGTAAATATTTTTGTTAGGCCTGCCATCACCATTGCCGAATTACCTGCCGGGGTGACCACCGGGGTAAATTATACTGGCAGTAATGAAGTAACATTTGTATTGATGGATCCTCCGGTACAGAAACAATATGTTTTTGTTATCGGATCGTTCAATAACTGGACGGTAAGCGAAAACTGCTACATGAAACGTACAGCGTCGGGACAATATTACTGGCTCAGGCTTACAGGACTTGATCCTGATACAGAATATCTTTTTCAGTATTTTATCGATAACAGCCTGCGCCTTGCCGATGCTTATACGGAGAAAGTGAGCGACCCCTGGAACGACAGTTATATTGCATCACTGAATTATCCCGATCTTATTGCTTACCCTACAGGGAAAACCACCGGAATAGTCTCAACTTTTAAAATCAACAGGCCGCAATTTACATGGAATGACAATGCTTTTGCATTACCTCCCAAGGATAATCTGGTGATTTATGAATTACTGATACGCGATTTTACGGCCGGCGACCGCATTCGTACAGCAATGGATTCATTGGATTATCTCGACAGTCTTGGTGTAAATGCCATAGAACTGATGCCTTTCAACGAGTTTGAAGGCAACGATAGCTGGGGTTATAATCCTTCGTTTTATTTTGCCACCGATAAAGCATACGGTACTGCAGAAGATTACAAACGGTTTATTGATGCCTGTCATCAGCGGGGCATTGCGGTAATTATGGATATGGTTCTCAATCATTCTTACGGACAATCGCCGATGGTACAAATGTATTTCGATGCCGAAAACAACCAGCCTTCGGCATCAAATCCGTGGTATAATCAGACCTGTCCGCATCAGCCCTGGTGCTGGGGGTACGATTTTAACCACGAAAGCACCCATACGGAGGCTTTTGTTGACCGCGTACTTGGTTACTGGCTTACCGAATTTCATATCGATGGTTTCCGGTTCGATTTTACAAAAGGTTTCAGCAATGTTCAGAACGACGGATGGGCATATAACAGTGCACGGATACAAAATCTTAAACGAATAGCCGATCATATCTGGGACGTAAAACCTGGTGCTTATGTAATACTGGAACACCTGACCGAAAACACCGAGGAAAAAGAACTGGCCGCTTATGGCATGATGTTATGGGGCAATATGAATTACAATTACAACGAAGCTACCATGGGTTGGATAAGCAATTCCAATTTTTCGGGCATCAGCTATAAAAGCCGTAGCTGGACTGTGCCGCACCTGATAGGTTATATGGAAAGCCATGATGAGGAACGCCTGATGTATAAAAACCTTCAATGGGGCAACAGCAGCGGAAGTTACAACATAAAAAACCTGAATACCGCATTACTGAGGCAATGTATGGCTGCTGCCTTTTTTATTCCTGTTCCCGGCCCAAAAATGATCTGGCAGTTTGGTGAGTTGGGTTACGATGTTTCAATTGATTACAACGGCCGTGTTGGCCGCAAGCCAATCCGTTGGGAATATTACAATAATTTTGCCCGCCGTAGGTTATACCAGGTATATAAAGCCCTGATTGATCTTAAATTAAATTATCCGGTTTCACAAACCAATGATTTTACCATCAGTCTTTCCGGTTCAGCCAAAAGCATTCACCTGAACCATGCTTCGATGAATATTACCATTATCGGTAATTTTGATGTCACACAGAAAACAATTAATCCCCAGTTTCAGCAGGCAGGAACATGGTACGATTATTTATGGGGCGATTCTATATCGGTTACTGATGTAAACGCAAATATAACATTGCAACCTGGCGAATATCATGTCTACACTTCGGTAAAACTGCCAACACCCTATATTGTGCCGGTTTCGGCACCTTTGAATTCCCAGTATTTTCAGGCTGAAATATTTCCAAACCCTGCAGACGACAAACTGAATATTTTTTCCGGATCGATACTCAGAAAGGTCGAAATTCATGATATCAGCGGCCGTTTATTCATGGAAATACCCGTGCAGCCAGATACTGAAAGTGAAATTGATGTTTCCCCCCTGACGAAAGGAATATATTTTATTAAATTAACAGACAGCCTTGGAGAAATTTTAGTTCGTAAACTGATTATAAATTAGCAGGTCATCCATTTTCACAGGAGTGGAAAAACTGTTGATTGCAATTATTGAGTCAGTTACATGGCATTGAATAATGCCTTAAAAAAACCTGAATTTCTGCGGGTAAGTAAACCATGCAGCTTTACTATGTTTATTTCCGGTTAATCTTCTTTATCTTTGCACAAAAAACAGCTATGTTAAAAGAAACCATTGTATCCGTTTACAATGAATTGGGAAAATTTCTTGTGCAATTCAACCCAGGGGGGATTACTGAAAATGACAGTATACTGAATAAAATTTTTTTTGAAAAAACCGTCCAGATAATAGATAATGAACAACATAACAACGGATGGTACACGCCTCAAATGGTTTCTCATGCGCTCTATGCCAACGGGCTTATGTTATCGGGCGGAAATATTGAGCAATGGCTGAAAAATTATATTCTCGCGGGAGCACCTGGAAAAAATATTGGTGTGGTAATGGCTGGAAATATCCCGATGGTTGGGTTTCATGATTTATTATGTGTGCTGGCATCGGGAAACAGGTTTACCGGGAAAATGTCGTCAAAAGATAACCGGCTTATGGTTCTGATGGCTGAAATTATTGGTGCCCTTGACCCTGAAACCGGGGGAAAAATTCATTTTACCGAAGAGCATTTAACCGGTTGCGATGCATACATTGCCACCGGAAGCAACAATACCTCACGCTATTTTCAGTATTATTTTGGCAAATATCCTCATGTTATACGTCGTAACCGCAATTCGGCTGCTGTGATCACCGGCAGGGAAACCCCTGAAGAAATGGAAAACCTTTCTGATGATATTTTTCTTTATTTCGGCCTTGGATGCCGCAGTGTTGCAAAAGTTTTTTTACCAACCGATTACCCTCCCGAAAACCTTTTCGGGGATTTTAAAAAATGGGAAAACATTATCATGAACAATAAATATTACAATAATTATCAGTACAATAAAGCTATTTTCATGGTTAATAGGACGAAATATTATGATAATGGTTTCTTGCTTGTTACGGGCAATTCATTATTATCGTCACCGGTAGCTGTTTTATATTATGAATTTTATGATGATGAAAAACAACTGACCGGGGTTTTGCAGCACCAAAGGGCACAATTGCAATGTATAGTTTCTTCGGCGGGGGTATTTGAAAATCCGGTTTTTTTTGGTAAATCGCAGTATCCTAATTTATGGGATTATGCAGATAATATCGATACAATGAATTTTCTATTAAATCTTTAGCTGTCATGATTTATAAATTCAGATTCCTGTCCGATGAAAACGAAGGTTTTTTGTTGGATATTGAAATAAAAGACAACCAGACTTTTCTTGAAATGCATAAAGCCATTCAAAAAGCTTTGAATTTTGATGAAACACAGCTGGCTTCTTTCTTTATTTCGGACGAAGAATGGAACAAAGGCACTGAAATTACCCTGGTTGAGATGACCGACGATGCTGTGGTGATGGATGTAGCCATGATTTCTGAATTTATTAAAACCAAAAAAGACCGGTTGATTTATGTTTTTGATTACCTTAATGAGAGGGCACTTTTCGGAGCCTTGACATCGATCAGCAAAACGGATACCAATAAGAAATTGCCGGTTATTTCAAAGCTCACAGGAACACCCCCCAAACAATCGCAGGCTGAAAATCCTTTATTGAATAAAATTTCGGAAAATTGACGTTTTCATCACGACCTGTCCTGATTGTCATTGCCGGGCCTACGGCTTCGGGGAAAACCCAGCTGGCTGCATATCTGGCTTTAAAATTAAAAACAGCTGTTATTTCAGCGGATTCAAGGCAAATTTACCGCGAAATGAAAATAGGAACCGCTGTACCTTCCAACGCAATACTCAACCGTGTAAAGCATTATTTCATTGGCCATGTTGGTATACACGATTATTACAATGCCAGCATGTTTGAGGTTGAGGTACTTGAAATGCTGAAGGAAATTTTTACCAGTTCGGGTTATGCCATTATGGCCGGTGGTTCTGGTTTGTATATCGATGCTGTTTGCCGGGGCATTGACGATTTACCAACCATTGATCCTGAAATACGCAAAAACCTGATGGAGAAACTCAGTTCAGGTGGATTGGAAAACCTGCGCCTTGAAATAAAAAAAGTTGACCCGGAATATTACCGGAAGGCTGACCTGAAAAACCCAAAACGCTTACTCAAAGCACTCGAAGTTTATTATATGACAGGCAAACCGTATTCTTCATTCTGCACACAAAGCAGTAAGCAACGTGATTTTGAAATTGTTAAATTTGGTCTTTTCCCGGGTATGGAAATCCTCACCCGGCAGATTGAAACCCGGACAGACGAAATGATGGCACAAGGATGGCTGGATGAAGCTTTGGCGCTGTATCCGTATCGTAATCTGAATGCCTTAAATACAGTTGGATACAAGGAATTATTCGCCTATCTTGACGGAGCCATTACCCTTGGGCAGGCTGTCTCACTGATTAAAGTAAACACCAGGCGCTATGCTAAACGGCAAATGTCATATTTCAGGCGCGACAAGTCCATTACATGGCTGCATCCGGATGAGGCTTTTGAAAAGATATACAATATCGTATCATAATCTAAATAATGCCTGCAATGACGCTATGAAATACCATGTTCCACATTTATTCAATATCAGGGTTTATGGAATACTCATCATCCCTGAAAATAAAGTGCTTTTGTCGGATGAATATGTCCTTGGCAGGTTTATAACCAAATTTCCGGGCGGAGGTTTGCAATTCGGCGAAGGAACGATTGATTGCCTTAAGCGTGAGTTTTTGGAGGAATGCAATTTGGTAATTGATGTCAGACAACATTTTTACACCACCGGTTTTTTCCAGCCCGCATTTCATGATCCCTCCCAGCAGGTTTTGAGCATCTATTATTTGGTGGAACCGAAGGATAAAATGAATATAAAAATCAGTATCAAACCTTTTGATTTTGAGAGTGCTGCAGAAGGGAGCCAGTCATTCAGGCTGGTTTCGCTGCAAGAACTTCACCCCAATATGATGACTTTACCGATTGACAAGCATGTGGTGGATTTATTACGAACATGAACAACCTGATGCCTGAAATTAAAAAGAAAATTTGCGTTGGCATTCCTTGTTCCATCTGAAATACTAATTTTGAACCATGAAAGAAAACCAGTTTATTCCTGTAAAGCATTGGTTTGATGGGTTGCCAGATCTGCCGTTCATCATTGCCGGACCTTGCAGTGCCGAATCGGAGAAACAGGTTTTGGATACTGCCAGGGCTATTGCTGCAACCGGAAGGGTCAAAGTATTCAGGTCGGGAATATGGAAACCCCGTACACGGCCCAATACCTTTGAAGGTTATGGTGATGAAGCGTTGCGATGGCTTTCGCAGGTTAAAGCCCAAACCGGTTTATTTACCATTACAGAAGTAGCATCGCCAAAACATTTCGAAGCAGTGTTAAAACATGGCATTGATATGGTTTGGATTGGCGCCCGCACCACTTCAAATCCTTTTTCGGTGCAGGAGCTGGTTGAAGCAATGAAAGGAATCGACATCCCCGTTTTTGTAAAAAACCCGGTTACACCGGACATTAACCTATGGATTGGTGCCATAGAAAGGCTGCTTTCATCGGGGATACATAAACTGGCGGCTGTTCACCGTGGTTTTTATCCTTACGAACCAACAACTTTGCGTAATATTCCAAAGTGGGAAGTTGCCATTGAATTAAAAAGCCATTTTCACGATTTGCCTGTTTTGTGCGATGTCAGTCATATTGCAGGCGACAGCAAATTGATAGCCGAAGTAGCACAGGAAGCACTCAATTTGAATATGAACGGTCTGATGATCGAAACACATATCAATCCTGTGGCTGCTCTAAGCGATGCAAACCAACAAATTACCCCCGGAGCTTTATCAGATCTTCTTGAGCATCTTGTTTTTAAATCCGACACTACCGATAACGAAGAATTCCTTGGTCAGATCGAAGCCTTCCGCCGCCAGATTGATTCTATTGATGCCCAGCTGATTGAATTGTTGGGGCAACGACTCGAAATAGCCCGCCGTATCGGAGTTTACAAACAAAAAAACAATGTTACAATTTTACAACTCAGACGATGGGAAAAAATCATGGAAACCCGCCTGCGGCATGGTAAAAAGCTGGGGCTTTCGGCTGGTTTTGTGATGAAACTTCTGCAACTGGTTCATAAGGAATCCATTCGTGTGCAGAATCTTGCATCGGGCAAGAAGCATTATTTCGATGGATGAGGCTTTGTAAAAAACCCCCAGCCATATACTGAAAGTGAAAAAATAATATAAATTCCAATTGTCAGACCAATCCCTTTCAGGGCAAAAAAAGCCAGGCAACAAAATGCCAGCATCAGAAAAACATAGCGAATTTTGTTATCAGCCCACGACAAATTTTTGAATTTAAGTGAAAACATGGGTATTTCGGAAACCAGCAGGAAGGAAAGTAAATATGAAACAATTGCCAGCAGGCGGCTGTCGGTAAGCCAGTGTCCGTCGGTTCCGTCGGTATAAAAAGCAATGGACGATAAAAACAGGGCACATGCAGGGGTGGGTATGCCAAGGAACGAATCGGTCTGGCGCGTATCGATATTAAATTTTGCGAGCCTTAAAGCTGAAAAAACCACGATGAACAGCGGTGCAATGAGCCTTGGAATATGGCAATAGCAAAAATTTTCCGGTACGGGAAGGAGGTGGTTGCTCCCATAAAGTGACAGAAGCATATAATTCCAGATCATCGTAGCCGGAGCAACGCCAAAACTTACTATATCGGCCAGGGAATCGAGCTGCTTGCCAATATCGGAATAGGCATGGAGCAAACGGGCAGAAAGGCCGTCAAGAAAATCAAACACCGATGCGGCAACAATGGCCAGGGCAGCATAAAGGAATCTGCCTTCAAAAGCCAGGATTACGGCAAACAAGCCCGATATAAGGTTCAGGCTGGTAATGGAATTGGGAATATATTTTGCTATTTTCAACATCATTGTATTTACCTGAATGGTTTGTCTTAAAATGGTGCGCAAATTACAAGTTATGACCGATAAAAACCAGAAAGTATGTAAAAATCCTTATTTGTGAGTTTTTTTTCTGAAATCGTATGTTAAGCTATAAGCCTGATATGGTGAAAACGTCTCCTGGTGCAGGTATTTCAATATTCTTAAAACCTGTCGATTCGAGAAATTTTTTATAATCAAGCTGGGTTTCATATTCACCATGTACCAGGAATAATTTTTTCAATTGGGTTTTATCCTGACATGCAATATAATGCTCCATTTCCTGGTAATCGCCATGACCTGAAAAAGATTCAATTTTCCTGATCTCAGCCTTCACTTCGTAGCGATTGCCATGAATGGAAACCCATTTATCGCCACGAAGGATTTTTGCTCCCAGGGTATTTGGAGAGCAATAACCCACTGCCAGTACTGTATTGTCAGGATTTGAAATATGATTGGCCAGGTGATGCTTTATTCGTCCGGCTTCCATCATGCCCGAAGCAGAGATAATAACACAGGGTTTATCATAATCATTGAGTTTTTTCGATTCTTCTTTTGATGAAATATAGTAAAGGCGGTCAAATCCAAAAGGATCAGGGTCGGTGTGCATCACTTCAACAATTTTTTCGTTAAAACATTCGCTATGAAGTTTAAAAACACCGGTAATATTTACCGACAAGGGACTATCGACAAAAATATCAATTTTGGGTAACCTGCCCTGGTTAAAAAAGTTGTTGAGCGAGTAAACAATTTCCTGAGTCCTCCCGACACTGAAAGATGGTATCAGCAGTTTTCCCTGTTTTTTCACACAGGTTTCAATCAAAACATCAAGCAGTTCGTTTTCAGCCTGTTCGTGCTGTTCGTGCAACCGGTTTCCATAGGTTGATTCGGTAATGAGAATATCAGCCTGCGGAAAAGGTTGAGGTGGTTTTACAATGCGGTTCCATGGCCGGCCAATATCGCCGGTATAGGCAATACGGATGGTTTTGCCGTTTTCGTTAATTTCAACATTCACCACGGCGCTGCCAAGCATGTGCCCCGAATTGGTAAATTTTACATTCACCTTGTCATCGATTCTGAAACGGCGGTCGAATGCTACCCCGATAAATAATTGCATACTTGCTTCGGCGTCGGCTTTGGTAAAAAGAGGTTCGGCAGGTTCAAGGCCTTGCAAAGCCCTTTTTTTATTAAAAGTACGGGTATCGTATTCATGAATCATCCCGGCATCGGCCAGCATAAAGGCACACAAATCGCGTGTGGCATGCGTGCAGATAACAGAACCACGGAAACCAAGTTTGTACAGATAGGGTATCAGTCCTGAATGGTCGATGTGTGCATGGGTAAGGATAATATTGTCGATATACGCCGGATTAAAAGCCAGGTCGCGGTTCATGGCATCGGTTTCAAGTCCTTTCCCTTGGTATACCCCGCAATCGAGCAGTATTTTCCTGCCTGAAGAAGTGGTTATCAAATGCTTGCTGCCTGTAACTTCGCGCGCTGCACCTAAAAATGTAAGGGTTGTCATATTCAGTAAGTTTAAAAATATATTCCGAAGGCTTGATTCAAATGTAATTAAATTCAAAGGATTCAGGTCAAAATAATTGAAAACTTCATCATCTGCCTGATTTTTTTAATTCCCCATAGAAAATATTGCTGATTTTCACAAAGCTGCCGGTAATTAAAATGAACTTTTAGGTTGTTTTTTTGAAATTTTTCCGTGTTTATCAATATAATACCATTCATCACTTGTCCAGGTAATATGTTCCCCGTCAGTAATCTGCCGGCAATGGTTGCTCACCCTGGCCAGGCCATTTTTAAAAGGGAAGGCACAATCAAACTGTGGTTCAATCACAATTTTTCCTGTAAATGCATCGGCATATCCTGTTTTATTATCTCTGATAATTCTGAACAAACCTTCGGATGGATAGTCGGGACCATTGTCGAATGGAAAAACCTGGTAAAGAATGGTTTTGTTGCGGTCAATGGCAATAAATCCGGCATTCATTTTATACACAATGGCATAACAGACAAAGGTATCGGTATAACAATAATCGTAAATACCAGCATGGATAATGGTATCGCCTTTTTCATCCATGTAACCTGACTGGTTGTTCAGGGTGTCGTTAAAAGAAATAAGAAAGTTATCCGGTTTGGAATGTGAGTTTTTTCCTGTTTGCCCATAACCGTATGTAAATATGCATAGAAAAAACACAAGCAGAAGCATATTTATAAACCGGAACATAACAATCCGATAACGACTCAAATCATTACTTTTTAAGCTGATAGCCTGCAAAAATTCCTGAAACAGCACCGATAGCCAGTCCAATCAGACATTTTATAAAAGTATCGGAACGTAAAACCATGTCGGCATTATTGAAATTGAAATGCGCCAGGTGGTTCCAGAAAATATTCCAGCCCATGATTTGTATTGAGCTGAGGAAGAAATATCTTACAACAGCAATTCCTGCTATAGCTCCCAGAATGGCCATAATGATCACAATTCTTTTTTTCATACCCTTGTGTCGTTTAATAAATGGTTATTTCGCCTAAAAATAGCATTTCTTTTTACCATATACAAAAGGGCAATGTGGATAAATTTGATTACGAAATTATCTGTTTTATATGAATGATAAGAAATCTGGCCTGATTATCAATAAAGTTTAATAAATACGGACAGGTCACCAACAGGTGCTATATTATCCATTGTATAGCAATTTTCCTGATTTTTTTTATACATTTATAAATGACTTGATCGATATTAAATTGTTTTTAATGAGGGTTTTAACATTTAATATTTTTATTTTTCTGATTATTTTAATGATGTCGTGCCGGAATAATATACGGCTCGAAAATGAACTTTATTGCGATTTTGAGAAATTTGATACGGTTGCCGGCCTGATAAAAACCAATTATAAAGCATTTAGCATAAATAAGTTACATTCTGTTATCTCTGAAAAAAATGTTCATTCGGGGAAGTATTCCCTGGCTTTATTACCAGGCCCGAAAAAAGCCTTTAAACTGGAGATACCCGGAATAATTGCCGACCAGATTTATGAAATTGTATTATGGAAGAAACGCAGTCCCGATTCATTAAGCTTTGAAATAAAGGAACCCGGAAGCAAAAAAACATTTACGATAAAGCAAATACATAACAAAAATGGTGAAACCTACGATTGGGAAAAGCTCAACCTGAAATTTACCATCCCTCCATTTTTGAATAGCGGTGAAATGACAATGACAGTGGTTAATTCAGGCAGAGATACAATATACATTGATGATTTAACCATAACAAATCATTCTTATAAAGTATATCCCAAATTTCCCCATGAACAGACATTATATATCTATGTAGATACATTTGGCATAAATCAGTTGAACGATCAGCGGAAAAAAATTTTTCTTTCCGAGGCAGATTGTTCGCCGGATTATGTGAATACAATCTTGTTTTTTCGCGGCGTTGCAAGCAACGGAAGGTTGAGACTGCGGGGCAACAATGCCGATCATATCAAGGGAGGAAAATGGAGTATGCGGATAGATATGGGGAAAAAGGCATGGAATAGCTTATCAGAATTTTCTATTTACAATCCGCGGCTCAGAAAAAATACCGATGAGATTTTTGTCCATTGGTGGATGCGCCAGGAAGGGTTGCTGGCAACAAGAATGGGTTTGGTTCCGGTATCTTTCAATGGTAAAAGCATAGGGATTATGACCTGGGAAGAAGATTTCGACAGTGAATTTCCAGTCATTAACAACCGTCCGGAGGGTGTAATTTTTAAACCTGCTGACAGGATAAAATCAGTAATCAACCCTCATTCAGGTGATGAAAACAAAAATGACCTGTTTTTTATTTCTTCTGAAGCAGATTTTTATGCCATCAAAAAACTCCGGAAAAGGGCTGGTTTTTTTAATAATTGCCTTAATGCCAGGAATTTATTTTATCAGTTTAAAAATAATCTTCAACCGGCTGTAGATGTGTTTGATATACAGCAGCTTGCAAAATTTATGGCCATTGTTGATATTACCCGATCATGGCATGTGCTGCGATGGGATAACCTACGTTTTTATTTTAACCCCTTATGCGAAAAAATTGAATTTATTGCCCACGATTGTTCACCTGGATTAATTAAACTTAAAGATAATCAATATATTCTGGCAGGAGCAACTGAAACGGCCGCAGGTTTGCTCGGCATTCCACTGAATTTTTTATCCGACATGGAGTTCCAGAGATATTACCTTCTGTACCTCAGGCGTTATGCAGCTTCTGGTTATATTGATTCACTCACCAGGCGCTATGCAGCAGATCTTGCTGAGCAAACTGCATTGCTGAAAGCTGAAAAATCCGATTTTGTTTCCGGTATTCCACAAATGATTGAAAATGCCAGGATAATAACAAAAAACTATGCCGCAATAACAAGAATAGTTCGCAAAGCAGGCAAGGATGAAACGGGCAGGATTGAAGAAAAAATTTTTATTCCTCCTGCAGAAGCATATGGTGAATTGGTAAAAGTATACCAGGAAATAGTGAGCCGTGAACGATGTAATATCTTTATCCGCAATTACCTGCCATTTTCAGTAACTTTTGATGGCAGCGGGGTTTTAGCCAGCATGCCGGATGGTATGAAGAGCCGGAACCTGCTTGTGCCTGCAAACGGTTCGGTAATGACTTATGATATCCCCATTGCAGATACCGTTTTTTATTTTCATGAAAAAAGTTCTGATTTTGCTTTCAGTTGCCCGGGGCTGAATTATCCTTCTCCAAAAAATTATAGTAGCCTGAGAGCAGTGATGAAAAACTATCAAATGGATGTGAAAAAATTTACTCTTAGGGCTGATTCTCTTATATTGCCCGACGAATGGATGATAACACAACCGGTTTTCATACCTTCCGGATACAAAGTTGTAGCATTACCAGGCTGTCGGATTTTTATACAACCAGGAGCATTTATCTATGCTGAATCTCCATTTATTTTTAAAGGATTACCCGGGCGTGAAATATTGATTGAATCAGGGAAAGAATCAGGGAATGGCATTGCAATTATCAGTCAATTTTCGAGTGTTTTCGAGTATACCCGTATTATCAATCAAAGCAATCCGGTTTATAAAACCTGGTCATTGCAGGCATCGGTTAATATTTGTGGTGGATATGCTATCCTGAAAGATTGCGAGATCAATTCATCAAAGCCTGATGGTCTGCTTTATGTGTTGCATTCAAAAGCGATTCTGAACCGATGTAAATTTCTCAGTTCCACCGGTTTTGCAATAAGAGCCGATTTTTCTGACCTTAAGGCAGGGCTTATTATTTTTAATCTTCCGGAGGCCATTGCCATAACTGCAAAAAATTCCGGTGCCGATATTGACTCATGCCATTTTCAGGCCAATGCCATTGCTATTGATGCCAGTATAAACAGCCATATTAATATTGGTTTTTCATCTTTTATAACCTGCCGTAACGCGGTAAGGTCGGGTAATGGATCGCTGGTAAGTATCAACCGGTGCTCTTTCAGGGATTGCGAAAAAACATTGTTTGCCGGCAATAACCTGGCTATCTATCCGCCTTCGCTGGTTGTGGTTACCAGGTCAAAATTTGCGGGCAGCGATGTTCCTTACCTTATTACAGGCGAATCATATATCAATATCGATGGCGAAATATTAAAAACCACCGAAAAGAAAAAATAAGTACATGAAAATGCAATTAACAGTTTACATGATAATTGTGCTGAACTTTTTATGGGTTTTTCCTGTTTTAAGTCAGCCAATGGGCAAAAACGATACCCTTAAAGTTGAAAAACAAATTGAATTTCAATACGATTATTCAACCGGTGTACAGAAAAAATTTCTCTGTTCAGAAAAATTCATCACTTTCGACGGAAAATTGCTCGAAGAGATTGAATATCTGACCAACGGCCTGAAATCGAAACATAAGAAGTATCGTTATGATGAAAACGGCAATCTGATTACAGAGTTATTTATTGATAACCAAGGCAATATTTATAAACGAGTTGAAATCGAATACATTGATAAATCTAAGAAAAGAAAAACTACCTTTGACAAATTCGGACGTGAAACTGCCCGTAAAGAATATGAAACAGATACTGTGGAATATATTTCGCAATAACCTTGCTGTTATTTCAGCCCTGCTGGTGCTATTGTCCTCATCAACAGCTCAGAAGCATATCAAAGCCGATACCAGTGCTTTTTATGGCAGAACAAATCTGCAGCAGGTTGTCAATTATCTTCGGATGGGACGAAAAGACACTTTATTCTTCTTTGCCCAACAGAAACGAATTATTGAACAGCGCGAAAAACTTAAAATACCGGTTCAGTTTACCATTCCTTTCCCGGCTGTATCCTACAGACAACCCGATTGGAGGCGTTATTACATGTATTACTGTCCGGTAAAACATCTGGGGGTAGGTTATGTACCATCCGATCTGGTGAATTATTATGAGGAAGAAGCATGGAATGCCTATAAAATATATGGTAAAGATGCTCCTTCATTATCGGTGGTGCTGGCACAGCAATTTACCGAATCGGCTTTTAATCCGAAAGCCATAGGAGATAAAGGGCGCAGCAAAGGATTACCCCAACTTTTTATCAATACGGCAAAATGGTTGTTGAAGGAAGACAGAAGTTTCTGGAGCAGTATGATTTATATTGACAAAAAGGGGAAACACCATTTTAAGGATACCCGGTCGATGGTTAAATTTCCGTTTCATTTCCTGCCTAAATACAAACAGTATACTTCACAACAGCGTTTCGAAGGGTTAAGACGATATAATGGGAAAGGTGATGCTGCCGAACAATATGCCCAGAAAGTGATGGCACGGGCCATTTTTTACGAAGAATGGTTTAGTCGTTATTACAATTATAAAATTGATACCAATGCTTTTATCAATAACCTGTTTGATGTGGTAAATATGCACTTTTTTTTACGTGAGGAACAGCAGTTTACTACTGAGGCATTATATGAGATGTTTGACAATGTGATTAAAGGATATAACAATGGGAACAACATTTTCAGAGGCTGGTCGCGGCAAGGATATATTGCTTACGAAAACCTCCCTGTAGTGCAGCAAACAAGCACCGATTTCGTGGTCCCGACTGATGGCAACGATTACTACCTGATTATTGAACATGGACATACGCTTTATTCTTATTTTGCCTCTATTGACGATATGTTTAAATGCCTGAATCATGAGGCTAATAAAAAGTTTAAAGTCTATACGTATGTGAAAAAGAAAAAAGTCTTTATCAAATCAGCAAAAGAATTGAAAAATACGGATGTATATAGCAATGTAAAACCTGGTGATGCCCTGTTACTACCTCCTGGTGTGAAAGTAACATCATTTGGCAACGATATTGCTATTGGAATAATTCCGGTTGATTAATACACCATTTTACTGCTCAGCATTGTGTTAAGAAGTTTTATGCCGGTGTACAAAATGCTTTTTTATCCATCGTGGAAGAATAATTGCCCCAATAAAAAGATAAGGATAATAACTGATCAATCTCCATATCAGCGCCAGACCCATGGCAATGGCAGTTACTGAAAATGCTTTGTGGTGAATAAATTCGGATAAAAAACGAGTAAAAACAAATTCGGCGAAACCGCTTCCCCCAGGTGTGGGGCTGACAAGCATCATGATCCACATGACCAGCTGACGGGCAAAAATCAGCAACTGGTCTGCATTGAAGAAAAATGCAATTAATATGGCATTGACTACAAAATAACGAGATGTCCACGAAAGGAAAGTAGATAAAAATGCCTTGAACCAGAAAACCAATGGTTTGTGTTTTAATTCAACAGAGTTTTTGATGATATCGGTTCCTGCGCGGTTGGCACCTTGTTTCCATTTACGTAAAACAGGAAGTTTAAAAATCATGAGCAGCAACCATTTCAGCCCACGCGGGTTGATAAAAAGACCGTATGACAGAACCATCAGGTAAACAATTTTTATCGCATAGCCGGTTGCAGCAAAATAGAATAGTTCATTGTTCCACAGATTGAAAATTGTTTCGTCTCCTTTGTAATCAAACAATGCACCTGCTCCAACTACTGCCAGAAGAACAGGAAACATCAGTATAAAATATAACTCATCGAGAAAGGATGTGGCCATAACGGTTGCCGAGCTTTTGCCAATAGTGATGCCTTCTTTGTTGACATAGAGAATAGCTACACTGGTTCCACCAATGGCCGATGGCGTTACTGCCGAAGTAAACTCCCAAAGCATGATCACCCTGAAAGACTGAAGCCATGAAAGTTTATGATCGGTAAGAATACGCAGCCGGATCATATAGCCAAAATCGCGTCCAAACATAAATAAAATGGCTACAAAAAGCCATAATACCATGTGCCACGAAAAACGGAAAAACGTAAAAAACCCCGGCTCGAATTCACGAACCAGCATAAATACAACAAACCCAAGCCCGATTATAATAGGGAAAAGTATTTTGACAGGCCTGAGACCAAATAATATATTCGATTTTTCGATCGACATAAGTGGTTAATAAACTGTAAATATAGAACGATTAATAACAATAAACATGGAGGAATTGTTATTTTTCTTTTTGCCATTGATGCGGGAAATCCCTATCAATGGCAGAAATGGTACTGGTGCCGGGGAAATTTTTTGAAATTTTTGACCATTTAAAGCGAAAAAACTTCAAACCTAAAAGAAAAAACAGGATAGTCTTTTTCTAATAACTCCGATTTATAAAAAATCAGAAGGTTAAACTATTTCGAGTGCAACCTGGAAATAATTATTTACCGCTCCGATAAGCTTTGTTTTTACATAATACGACTGGCAAAACACCTTATAGGCAAAAAATTCATGATTGGGTACATTAAATTCATCAAAAAACAATATATCTCCTTTTTTTAAATAAGACGCCAGGCTGGTAAGGGCAAACAGTGTTGATGAGAATAAATCAGCATCGAGATGGATTATTTTTCTTTTTTCGTTTTTTAAATTGTGATTAACCAGAAAATCGGGAAGAGTTTGCTGGAAGAGCCCTTTGATAAATTTTACCCTTTCATCATTTAATTGCGGCATACCTGCTGCCATGTCTCCCTTATTGAAAGTTCCCCAGTTTTCAGGCAATCCTTCAAAAGTATCAAACCCATAAAAACGACTTCCGTCATGGATGCAATGGCTGGCCCACCATTTGAAAGAATGGCCTCCGCACACACCAAATTCCAGATAATCAATGGGTTCATTGGCTAAAAGCAACCTGTCAACCACCGATTGATAAAGCTTGTAACGTTTAGCGTAATCTCTCCGGGTGGTATAAAAATCATTGAGAATGTTTTCTTTGTCCTGCCGCGATATCCATTTAGTAAGCGATAGTGTATTGGAAATCATCAATAGCGGATGTGCCAGCCAGCCAAAAAGAATATGCGGTTTAAACACTATGACAAGCCCTTTGCAAAAGGCAAGGATTTTTAAAATATTTTTTTTCATTTGTTTTTCAATCAGTTAAAAAAATCAGCTTATTATTTTTATTCAAAATAATTTTCGCATCAAAAATAAATAAAAGTACCTGATTTGCTACAAAGCTATAAAATACTGAATGCAAAATAAATAACCCTTTTAGCCTCTTTATTAATGACTAAGGATAAATTTAGCTGTTTGTATTTTTTTCTTATTTATGAGTTGGATTAATAATACTCCTTCAGGAAAATATTCTGCATCAATATTGATCGTCTCTGAATTAATATTGGTCTGATAATAAACAGTTTGTCCTGTAATATGATAAATTATGCATATTGCATTTTCCAATTTTTGGTTTGATTTAAGCAAAATGGTGTTATTATCATATGAAATGCCAATATCCTTATTATTATTGAAATGATGACAAAAACCTGAATTTGATTTTGGTGATGTGGCCAGCGAAAAATGATAATCTGTATTTGCCCCGAAAGATTCATATAACATAAAGTAATGCTGGGTATTGCCGTTATAAATTACACAAGGTGCCCATGGTCCTCCTTTATCGATCAGCGAATCATAGGGGGCTGAAAAGGTGTTAAAAAGCGGGTTATTCTGGTGTTTGGTCCAGGAAATGCCATCTGAAGATGTTGCATAGCAAATACTGATGGTGTCAAAACTTTGGGTATTGGGATTATAACTTGCCGTACTGGTAGCGGAGTACCATATTTCGTAAAGGTTGCCCGATAATATGGCTGTTGGTGTTCCCAGCCAGATATCATCATAGGTGCCCCAGTTACCTGTTGAAATAACAGGGTTGTTAAAATATTTCGTCCATGAAAATCCATCGGTTGAGGTGGCAAGCCCTATCTGGATTTTCCATGTCGAAGTGTCTATACCATTGTACCACATTTTATATACGCCGGTTTCAGGTTCAAAAATCACAGTGGGTGATTCAACCCAGCTACCATCCCATTCACCGGGGTTACCTTTGGTAAATACAGGATTACCGGGATGTTTTGACCAGTGAATGCCATCGGCAGATGTTGCCAAACCAATTGCTGAACTGATGGCAGCAAACTGTTGAACAGTGTCACCGTAGTAATAAAGTTTATATCCGTTCTGGTCTTTCACTATTTCGGGAGTGTCCATCCAGCCACAATCCCACTGTCCTGCACTCCCCACATCAATAACAGGTTCGGGGTGTTTTACCCAAAGAATCCCATCGGTTGAATAGGCATAGCATATCCTTGCTTTCATATCGGTACCAACCCCTGCGTACCATAATTTTATGGTATCGTTTTCAAATAAAGCTGTAGGCTGCCCTATGGCAATGATATCAAAACCGGCAGGCCCTTTTGTAAGGACAGGGTTATCTGAATACTTTGTCCAGATTGTCTGGCTATATCCAAAAAAATCAATGGTCACGACAATGAAAAAACAAATGCTGATAGAAAGAATGGTTTTCATAAAAAGATGTTAAAATTAATTATTTTGAGAGTCAGACTTAGAACATTAAAATTACGCTAAATGAAAAGAAAAGTCAATATGAAAATCTTTTTCATGGTGTTATTAATGTTTTTTTTATAATTTTGTTTTATGCCTCATTATAAACAATATGAGAGTCAATGCAAAAACTGAATAGCTGTTTTGATAAATAATCAGGAATCCTTAAAAGGGTTATTGCCCAAAAATTTTACCATTATGAAAATGATATTATCCATTAAAATGATGCTGATTGCCGTTTTAGTAATTTCTTTTCCATTGGCAAAAAACGCTTTCTGCCTTCACAGCGATACCATTGATGTGATTCATTATAAAATTGATATTGGTATTTATCGTTTCAGTACCGGTGAAATATCGGGTAGTACTACTTTGAAAATCGTGCCGAAAATCAATCAGAATACCCGGTTTTGCCTCGATCTGTTTAAACTTACCGTTGATTCGGTGCAATGGAACGGCCAGGTTTTCACAAGCTATACATACAACGATACATTATTGATTTTCAATACGGAACAGCCCATTAACATGGCTGATACTTTTTACCTCCAGGTTTTTTACCATGGCAAACCAAAAAAAGATCCTTCTAACTGGGGTGGATTTTATTTTTACGACAATTATGCCTGGAACCTGGGTGTAGGCATGGCATCCGATCCCCATGTTGTTGGCAGGTTCTGGTTTCCGTGTATGGATGATTTTGTTGACCGTGCATCGTATGATTTTTTTATTACTGTAAAACCTGAACATAAAGCCGTTTGCAATGGGTTGTTGCAGGAAATTACCCCAGCTGCCGAGGGAAGGCATACTTTTCACTGGAAACTTACGGAAGAAATTCCTACCTATCTTGCCTGTGTGGCAGTTGGCGATTTTGTTGCCCTGCGTGACACCTTCAACGGAATGCAGCAAAATATACCCATCGAAATATGGGTGCCGCCCTCAGACAGCAGTGCCGGGGTGAGCGCTTTTTCGAATCTGAAAAATATTCTTACCGGATTTGAGCAAAGTTTCGGTCCTTATTGTTGGGAAAGAGTAGGATATGTTGCTGTACCCTTTGATGGTGGAGCCATGGAACATGCCACCTGTATTACCTTTCCCAGGTCATCGCTCAGTGCATCTCAATCTGCGCAATTACTTATTGCTCATGAGTTATCGCATCACTGGTTCGGAAATCTTATTACCTGCTCATCAGAACAGGAAATGTGGATTAACGAGGGATGGGCTTCGTTTTGTGAGGTTGTATTCCTTGAAAAAATTTATGGACAACAAACTGCCATGAATTACGTAAAATCAAATCATAAAAAAGTGCTTACCACCGCTCATGTCGACGATAACGGTTATTGGGCACTATCGGCATTGCCTCATGATTATACCTATGGCACGCATGCTTACGATAAAGGTTCGGACGTAGTTACCTCGCTGCGTTATCATATGGGTGATTCAATGTTTTTCAGTGCTGTAACCGGATTTCTCCAATATTATGCATTTCAGCCTGTTACATCGGTTCAGCTTTGCAATTACCTTTCTGCATCATCCGGGATGGACCTGACAGGTTTTTTTAATGCCATGGTTTTTTCGCCGGGGTTTTATCATTTCAGCATCGATTCGTTTAACGTAGATTTAACAGGTAAACAATGGTTAACAACCGTTTACCTGAAACAAAAAATCAGATTTGCCAGCAATTTTGCGCAGAACCTGCATCTTGAACTGGCTTTTTTATCGGCATCAGGTGAATTGTATAAATCCAATGTAACAGTAGGAGGAGCAGCCTGCTATGCACAGGTAGCTGTTCCCTTCCACCCGGTTTCGGTCATTATTGACCCTGATCAGCATTTCTGTGACGCCATTTTAAATGAATACCGGACCATCACCAATACCGGCATGTTTGACTTTAATAATGCTTCTTTTGTTTTGTATGCCAATACTTTACCTGACACCTGTTTTGTCCATGCTGCATTCAATTATGTTCCACCTGATAGTTTCATGATCCCTGTCAGCAGCTTGCGTATCACTGATTATGCATATTGGACAATTGATGCCAATTTTCCGGCAGGTTTTTCGGGAAAAGGAAAATTTTATTACAACAGCCGCATCAATTCAGGGCCGGTGGTGACTACCGACTCCCTTATCCTGTTATACCGCTGCAATGCCGGTGAAAACTGGCGCAGAATTCAGGCAATTAAATCAGGAAATTACATTTCAGGATCGCTGACAACTGTAAATTTTATCGAACCCGGGCAATATGCTGTCGGATTATACGATTATCATTCGGCTGTTGTTAATCCTTCTGATAAAAATTACTTTGAAATATTTCCTAACCCGGCCGGAAAATCATTCGAAATTAAATACCAGGTAGCTGATCCTGAAAAGATTGTGATATCAGATATTTTTGGAAAAACCATAAAAGAAATATATCTCGATATGCCATCGGGGAATGTGCAAGTTGATTTTTCAATGGTTCAGAATGGTGTTTATATGCTGACGTTGTTGGGTAAAAAACAGGTTTATAAAACTAAACTCATGAAATGGTAATCAGTTCAAAACCTTTTAACCACAGGATGAATCATGAAATAATACCTTGATTTCTCCGTTTATCATATTCTGATCGTTTTCGCATGTTGACATTCAATATCTATCATAATAAAAGACAATGGAAGTTTTTGCTTCTGGTGGCTGCCATTGTCATCGGATTTTTTACCCTCAGCTATACCGACAACCTGATTGAAAAATTATCGGTTGAAGAAAGAAAAAAAGTTGAATTGTGGGCCGAAGGATCTCGCCTGCTTGTTTCAGATCAGGATATGGGAGACAACCTGACTTTTGTTCTGAGGGTTATTGCTGAGAATGAAACGGTACCGGTAATTCTCACCGATGAAAACGATAACATTAATTCGTATCGCAACCTCGATGAGCGTAAGGCAAAGCATCCGGATTACCTGCAACGCCAGCTGGAACTTATGAAAGAACAGCACGAACGCATTGTAATTGACCTTCCGGATGGCCATAAGAATTATATTTATTATAAAGATTCATATTTATTACAACAGCTTTCTTATTATCCATATATTCAGTTAGGTCTTATCGGGTTATTTATACTGGTATCTTATTTTGCATTCAGTAGTGCACGCAAAGCAGAACAAAACCAGGTCTGGGTTGGAATGTCGAAAGAAACGGCTCATCAGTTGGGAACACCCATTTCATCGCTCATGGCCTGGATGGAAATATTGAAACAGGAACCAGCCAACCGGGAATATGTGGATGAAATATGGAAAGATATCAACCGCCTTGAAACCATTGCCCAGCGGTTTTCAAAAATTGGTTCAACTGCAGTTTTAAATACCTGCGACCTGAATATGGTTTTGAACAATGCCGTAAATTACATGCGTTCAAGGACATCGGATAAAGTAAAATTTACTGTTAACCTGCCTTCGGAATATCCGATTGAAGTACCCCTGAATACCTCACTTTTTGAATGGGTGGTGGAAAACCTTTGCAAAAATGCTGTCGATGCCATGAATGGCTCGGGTGAATTAAAAATTGATGTAAACCAGAATCCTTATTATGTTTTCATCGATTTTTCTGATACCGGAAAGGGGATCCCCAAAAGTAAATTCAATACCGTTTTTCAGCCGGGTTATACCACTAAAGAAAGGGGATGGGGACTGGGTCTTTCGCTCGCCAAACGCATTGTTGAACAATATCACCAGGGGAAAATTCATATCAAATCATCTGAAATTAATAAAGGAACAACCATCCGTATTGTACTGAAAAAATAGATATACTTTTCGCAGTTAACCCGCTGCAATTACATAAATTCCTGATTAAGTATTATCCGGATTTGCAAAGCAATTCAGAAATGCAGTTTATCTTTCAGGTTTTTGTAACCCGACTGGCTGACTTTAATTTTTGCACCGTTATGTAAAATAGCAATGTACGATTCCTTATCATAATGTTCAAGATGTTTGATTGCATCAATCCTTACCATAAAGGATCGGTGGATACGCAAAAAAACCGATGGATCGAGATGTGATTCAAAGAATTTCATGGTTTTTTCTTTTAAAAAACGTGCTTCCCTGGTATAAATCATGACATAATCATCCTGTGATTCAAGATAAATGATTTCAGCCACGGGGATAACTTTTATTTTATGGCTGGCCTTAACCACTACTCTGTCAATAATTTCAGGCTTTTCGTCCATCACCTCCATTACTTTATCAATGGCAGTGGTTTTCTGGTTTCCAAGCCTGAATCTTTCCATGACTTTCTCAATGGCCGCATCAAAACGTTCTTTGGAATATGGTTTCAGCAGGTAGTCTACCGCATTCATTTCAAAGGCTTTAATGGCAAATTCATCGTATGCAGTGGCAAAAACAATCATAGGTTTATGCTCCATCAGTTCGAGCATTTCAAAGCCTGTAAGTTTTGGAAGTTGTATGTCAAGGAAAACCAGGTCGGGTTGAAGTTCCTTGATGGCTTTAAGCCCGTCGAAACCGTTGTCAGATTCTCCCACCAGTTCAATTTCGTTGTGAGGTTGAAGGTATTTTTTCATCAGCTCACGGGCAGGTTGTTCGTCTTCAATAATGAGTGTTTTTATCATTCTGGCTGAGGTATTAACAGTGAAACTTCAAAATAATTTTCCGTTTTTTTTATTTGAATCAGGTCAGTACGTTTGAAAATCAGTTCCAGTCGCGAAGCAATGTTTTTTAACCCTATTCCGGCACCTTTGCGGGGTATTGCATCGGGGTCGAAATTATTACCCAGAATAAGCTGTAACCCGTTGGTTGTGAGCATACAATCGAGTTTTATGGTAATGGTTTCGGTGGTTTCGTACACGCCATGCTTAATAGCGTTTTCGATTAATGGCTGAAGTATCAGTGCCGGTAGGATAGCATTTCTGGCATTCTCATGGATATTTTTCAGAAACTGAAGTTTATTTCCAAACCGGATTTTTTCAATCTCCAGATAACGTTCCATGTTAAGCACTTCCTGGCTCAGGTTTATTTGTTGCTTATCGCCGTGCGACAACGCATACCGCATAAAATCCGAAAGTTTTACCAACATTTGCCGGGCTTTCTCTGCATCGGTAATGGTAAGAGAATTGACCGAATTCAGGCTGTTGAACAGAAAATGTGGATTGATCTGGCTTTTAAGCATCGAAAGCTCAGCCTCATGTATCTTTGATTTCAGTTCCGACTCGCTGTATTTTTTATCCTGATAACGACGGAAATAGATGACAAGGTAATATATCAGGCTTATTACCAGGTAATAAAAAATTCCTTCAATCGCCCTGAGCATATAGTGAAACGGTGATTTCGCAATTAAAGCATGGTAAGCCGGGGAAATTTCCTGGATAATAAAATCTGCTGCAAATAGCCATGATCCTACCGAAAAGGTCGCAATAAGAAAATGAATCAAAGCAATTTGTAATAATCCCGACTGTTCAATATCGGTATATAGCACACTAAACCAAAGGGCTATGGCAATAATGGCAAATACCGATGAATATACCAATCCATCGGTAAGGGCGTTTTCCTTATCTGCTCCAAATACGAAAAATAATACAGCAGATTGAATGATGGCAATCAGGAACCAAACACCACAATAAAAATATAGATTTTTACCCGAAATAAATGGGTGGTTCATCATGGCTTAAAAACGTCAGGCTCCGATATATTTTAAAAGTTCATAGACCAGGAATGCCGGCCATACAAGGGCTTTCAGAAATCCAAGGACTCCCAGCCAGAAAGTAGTTGCCTGCGAAATAAAATAAATGGCTGCGCCTATCAATCCCAGCCCGTAAATAGCATCGTTTGATGCATGTTTGTGATATTCAATTTTCATGTTTATTTTCTCCTTATTTTAAATGATAATAATATTGGCATTACAGAAAAAGCTTATATTGTCTCTGATTTTATTTTTTGTCTCTTTTTGATTTTTTAACCGTACGTTTTTTTGAAAATACTTCCATTGGTTCTCCGGCTTCGATCATGTTTCCATCCGGATCGTAAAAACGTATCACTTTTTGTCCCCAGGGTTCAACCCTTACCGGATGGATAATTTCAACACCATATTGATCAAGTTTTTGTGTGAGTTTTTCAAGCTCGGTGGTTTCAAAATACAATTCAGCAAAGTGATGTTTTGAATGCATTTTTTTGCCAGGTATCAGGTTGGGGAAATGTGCTTTGGAGTGAATAGCAAAATCTCCTTCAAAAACCACATTATCACCAAAATCGTTCCTGACTTTCTGCCCCAGAACATTTTCATAAAAAAACCGTGCAGCTGCTAAATTTTTAACTACGATCAGTGAACAGGCAAATCTCATACCATTGGGTTAAAAACATCAGGACTGTTTTGTGAATGACCTGATAAATCAGAATAATTCACAAAACAGTTCCCCGAATATATTTATTTTATATTGATTTTATTTCACCACCACCAAAAATGGCTACTCCTTTTATCAGAAGTAATCTGCCCGGGGCCGGTGGGTTAGGGTTAAAACGTCGTTTATCGGCAAAACCGCCCAGGATGCTGGTTACATCAACTTTTATATCCCAGTCGCCTGGTACAACGATCGAGGTTCCTCCAAATATCGATGTAACTTCAAGGTAATATGACCCTTCGGCAAGTTGAGCCTGTGAGAGATCAATTTCAGAACCTCCGAAAATAGATGTAATACGGCCACCTTTAAAGTTTTTTGACTGAATAATTCTTTTATTTCCACTGAAAATTGCTATTTCATCGAGCATATCCACTTTATCATCCACGGTGGTCTGGTTAAAAGAAAAATTCCGGTGAAAATGACTGTGGTCACGATGTTTTAAAATCAGCATGGAACCTATAAAAATCAGCAGTAAAGGCCAGAACATCTTGCTGAACGAAAGGGCATCATAATCGAATAATCTTGGAATAAAGAAAAAAGTGCCGATACCGATGAGTATAAGCCCTGAATAGCGCGAACGCTCACTGAAAAGGCTGATAACGCCAATGCCTATTACCAGCATTTGCCAGGTCATTAGGTAGTCTCTGACTGCATCGGGGATAATTTCAATATTATCGAGAAAAAATACAACCCCGACAAGGATTAAAATGATTCCTGCAACATATCGTCCGCGTGAGTGCGGATAACATTGATTGTCTGTTTTTGAAATGTGTTCCATTATTTTTATGTTTTAAATGGTTGAACTAATATCGAATTACATGGCAAAAATAAGATCGCTATCAGTACAAAAATAATCCTTATTGGCGAAATGCCGAAATTATACGGTAAAGAACATGGCTGGCAGGAATTTCGGTAACCAGATTCCTTTTTCAAATGATTTGCAATCTTTTTATCATTTATTTTGGAATAATGAATTATTTGTAAATGAAATGATTAGTAAGCTTATACCACATCGATTATTATTTTTATGAAAATAGTACTGAAAAAAAACATTACTTTTGAGGCCATTAATCAAAAGAGATATTCAAAATGAAATTTTTTATCGATACGGCAAATCTGAACCAGATACGCGAAGCTGAAGCACTGGGCGTATTGGACGGTGTTACGACAAATCCTTCACTGATGGCAAAAGAAGGAATTAAAGGTGAACAGGCCATTATGCAGCACTACATTGATATCTGCAATATTGTAAGCGGAGATGTAAGTGCCGAAGTTATTTCAACCGAGTATGAAGGAATGATTACGGAAGGCGAAAAACTGGCAGGGCTACATGAGCAGATTGTAGTAAAAATTCCGATCATAAAAGATGGGATTAAAGCCATTAAATATCTTACCTCAAAAGGAATAAAAACCAATTGTACACTTGTTTTTTCTGCAGGGCAGGCATTACTTGCCGCAAAAGCCGGAGCCACGTATGTTTCACCTTTTATTGGCAGGCTTGATGACATATCGACCGATGGTGTTGCACTGATAGCGCAGATTTCGGATATGTTTCGTTATTATAAATTTGATACCAAAGTGCTGGCAGCTTCCATCCGTCATACCATGCATATAATACAATGTATGGAAGCCGGTGCCGATGTAGCTACCTGTCCGCTTGATGCAATTATGGGATTGCTCAAACACCCGCTTACCGACCTCGGACTTCAGAAATTCCTTGAAGATTACCGAAAAGTTAACGGATAATTATAGTAACCGGCTCCTGGCCGGTTTTAATTTTTTTATATGTTGTTACGAATACATCCCAAAAATCCGAACGAGCGTGAAGTCGGTAAAGCCATCGAAATACTGCAAAACGATGGAGTAATCATTTATCCTACCGACACCATTTATGGAATGGGATGTGATATTACACGTACAAAAGCTGTCGAGCGGGTAGCCCGCATAAAAGGGATATCTATTGAAAAAGCCGATTTCAGTTTTATTTGTTACGACCTGAGCCATATTTCCGATTTCACCCATCAGATTCCGAACGATGTGTTTAAAATGATGAAACGAAATTTGCCCGGGCCTTTTACTTTTATTCTGCCGGCCAACAATAATGTGCCAAAAATTTTTAAACACAGGAAAAAAACCATTGGCATCAGGGTTCCTGATAATATGATTATCCGTCAGATTGTGAAGGAACTCGGAAACCCGATTATGTCCACTTCTATTCACGATCAGGAAGATGAAATTGTAGAATATTTAACCGATCCTGAACTGATTTACGAAAAATATGAATCATTGGTTGATGCTGTTATTGACGGTGGTTATGGAGGAATAGAAGCATCAACCATTGTTGATTGTACCGGTGACGGAATTTCAATCATTCGTCAGGGAAAAGGAGAATTGATTGGTTAGAAAGAATTTTAAAATCCTGTAAAATCTGTTATTCTTTTACCGGGAAAACAATCTGCATCATTTGTCTTAAAACCGAATCGTTATTAAAATGATTCTGAACCCTTTCGCGTGCCAGATCTCCATGTTTTCGCCGTAAACCGGCATCAAGAGCCAGCTGTTTGACGTGCCAGGTAATTTCATTAATATCGAAAGGTTCGGCCAGGAACTGTTCTTCGCCGCAGATTTCAGGATTGCTGCTTGTGTTGAATGCCACTACCGGAACAGCCGAGGCCATGGCTTCAATCATTGAATATCCGAAACCCTCCCAAAGTGATGGAAGTACAAAAATATCGATTGAACGCATAAAAGATTTGATATTTGGCACATAACCCAGAAAAACAATTTTATCAGCAACATTTTTTTTGTGGGCCAGTAGTTTTAATTTTTGCTCAAATTCACCTTCGCCGGCAATCAGTATTTTAAATTTTATATTTTCTCTCTGAAGCAAAACAGCCATATCAATCAACATATGCTGCCCTTTTTGCCTGCTAAGGGTACCAGCATTACCAATTACAATTTCATCGTCGGATAACTGCAGGTTGAGTGGTATAAATTCTTCATGGTCAAATTCGTACAGATCAATCCCGCTGTAAACAACATAAACGGGGTTTTTAACATAAACCCCGGACATACTTTTTATAAGAAGATTCCGGGTCTCAAAAGAATTGGTAATGAATTCAGTTTTAAGAACTCTGAAAAAAAACTGGTTAAGAAAATGGTTTCGCAAAGGCTGTGCAGAGCCTTTACGGAAAATAATCCTTGGCCGGCGAATCAACATTTTTACAAAGCCAATCAACCTCAGGTCGCGGTTATGATCTGTAATAATACATACAACCTTGAATCTGAGAATGATATAAATCAAGTATAAAATCTGGAAAAGATTCATAACCGACAAGGCTGAAACCCTCATATTTCTTGAAGGAATACCATTTTTCCTGCATCGGGAAATCAATTCACCTTTTGGATGTCCAATAACCATAGCATTATAACCATGATTGATAAAGCCATGAGCCAGGTTATAATGCCATTTTTCGCCTCCGCCCCAGTTTTTACCCGAATTAAAAAAAATAACCATCCTTTTGGTTTTTAAGTAAAGAGCACCCAAAGCCAATTGATCCAAGGCTATAAAAATACAAAATTGAGTGAAATTTTATAATAAGTGGAATTATGGGTTTCAAAACTTGCAATTTTTCAGTATGCAAATTACTCTTTTTTTCAATCATGGCCTAATTTTGCGTTTGTTTTTACAGAATCAGATCTCAGTTTTTGTTTATACAGAAAGAATAATTCCTGCTTGAAATGTTCAGTGATGCAAACCTTAGTCAGCTTTTAAAAATCATACGATTCAGGGTTATTTTTTATAATAACTGAATGATTTTTAAATAAATATAAAATGTTATGAAAAAAATTAGATCAACCATTTACATCATTTATCAGGCAGGGACATAAAATTGCATATTACCGGATAATGGTCCGAAAAAGGCAAGGCTTTTACCTGGCATTGTACGGGTTTTATTTTTCCGGCATAAAAAACATAATCAATCCTGTGTCCCCACAGTAAACCAGGATAAGTAACCTGACTGCCCTTTCCTGTCTCAACCCACGCATCAGAAAAATACTTTTTCAGCCTGTAATAAATGTACGAAAAAGGAACATCATTAAAACCGCCGCAAATAATCACCGGGTATGGCGAATTCAAAGCCTGCTGTATAAGTGCTTCTGTTTGAATAACTCTTTTTTTATAGCCTTCTGCCAATCTTATATTTAAGTTACGGATATATTTGTAAATCCTTTTTGGGTGCCATTTTTGGGGATCTTTGCGCAATAAAAAATGCTCCTGGTAAAACCTGAATGATTCAAGATGGCAATTAATAACCCTTATTATTCCAATATTGGTCTGTATATCTCCCACAGTAAATCCATTGGTTGTCCCTTCAAAGAAAAAACTTGCGGTATCGCAAACAGGAAATTTTGAATAAATGGCATAGCCAAATTTCTCGGTTGTGAAAATGCTTGCATTATAAGCCAGAAATTTGTTTTGATAATGCTTATCAAAATATGGTTCAACCGGGAAACGGCCTGATTGCGAATGAAAAAATTCCTGCATGCAAACAATGTCACAGTTCTCATTGGTTATCGACAGGATAATCGAATCCCTGATTATTTTATTAAAGTTCCAGTTGTAATAACCCAATTGTTCCACATTATAGGTCATCAGACGTAATCCCTGTTTATCGTTCAGCCCGGAGTTTTTCGTTGTATGAAATAAGGCCGGTAAATGCCAGAAAATGGATAAAAAGGGTATCAAGAGTATTAAAACAAGCCGGAATTGTTTGTTGAACAGAAAAATAAGAATGTTTATCAGGTTGAGAATAAGCAATATTGGATAGAAAATTCCTGTGAGTGCTGCCAGTGGGAAATAATCGGGTCTGATAAAAACGCTGCACCCCCCAACAAGGGTTAATAGAAAAACAAGAAAAGCATATAGAAGAAAAAATGTTTTTACCGTTTTCCGGATGATCATCGGTGTGAAAAAATTAATTTTTTCTGCTCATTTTAAACAAAGTTTCCTTTTCAGCTGCAGAAAGGCTGTCATATCCTGCCCGGGCAATTTTATCAAGAATATGATCAATTTCGGCCTGGCTGGCATTTTTTTGTGCATTGTATTGATAATCATCCCGGGGTACAGTGCCATGCACTTTGAATTTTGGTTTGCGTCTGAAAGGATTTTGCCATGGGCCTGTATTAAAAATTCTTGTCAGATCAATGCGTTTACGCAACAAAATGATAAACACATAACCAAAAAAAGCCCCGCCAAGGTGGGCAATATGCCCTCCGGCATTTCCTGCCGGAATGCTTATGATATCAATGGCAATGGAAAATAGAGCAATGTATTTCAGTTTTACAGGGCCAAGGAATAAAAGGTAGATGGTATAATCGGGAACATACACCGCAATGGCAATAACAACAGCCAGAACAGATGCCGAAGCCCCCAGGGCAACAGATCCGGGCAAAATATCGTGAAAGGCCGGGAATAGATTAAACGACAAAATGTAAAGCAATGCCCCTGTCAGACCACCGAGCATATAAACGCCAAGTAACTGCCTCGAAGTCAGATATTCGAGAAATATTTTTCCAAACCAGTAAAACCAGACAAGGTTGAAAAGGATATGCAGAAAATCTTTGTGAAAAAACATATATGTAAAAACCGTCCAGGGATGAGCCATAAGATTTTCTATATGAGCAGGAACAGCAATGTATGGAACCAAAAAATCAGCCCTTGCTCCGTTGGCAAGCAAATAAAGAAAAACATCCAACAGGTTGTAAACCAGAAAAACCGCAAGATTGATATAGATGAGCCTTGTTACTACATGCCCGTATTTAAAAGAATCTTTTATTTCGCGCCAGATATCCATAAATTTTTTAGACTTTTTATGGCTGCAAAGATAGCGATTTTTAACGTGTTTATGTTTTGGCAAAAAAAACTGAAAACCTGCTCACCAATAATTCATTGAAAAATTAAGACTTATAGCGCTAAATCTTAAAAAAGGGGCAAAAAATATATTTAATTTGTTGACTTTCTGTGTGTCAGATATTCAGAGACACTTTCCTGTGTGGCTTTCATAGCTTTCTGGCCTTTTTTCCAGTTGGCCGGACAAACTTCCCCGTTTTCTTCGAAATAGCGGAGGGCTTCTACCATGCGAATAGCTTCTTCCACACTCCGGCCCAATGGCAGGTCATTAACGACCTGGTGGCGTACAATCCCTTTTTTATCAATCAGGAAAAGACCACGATAAGCAACCGGACTTCCTGAAAAACAGGCTTCCCCATTTTCGTCATACGAATAATTGCCCGCCAGTACATCATAATTCTCCGAAATTGTTTTTGAAAAATCGCTTACCATCGGAAATTTTACACCTTTTATCCCGCCTTCACGTTGATCGGTCTGAAGCCATTTCCAATGCGAAAACTCGGAATCTACCGAACAGCCTATTACAGCAGTTTCAAGGGTTTGAAAAACTTCTAAAGCATCCTGAAAAGCAAGTATTTCGGTGGGACATACAAAGGTAAAATCAGCAGGGTAAAAGAAAAAAATTACATATTTTTTGTTAATATATTGCTCCAGACTGAAATCGTCCACAATTTCACTGCCATTGATCACCGCTTTGGATTTGAAAACGGGAGCCTTTTTTCCTACTAATACTGACATGACTGAATTTTTTAGATGTTATATACTTATAACAGAAGTTGTGGCAAATTGTTCGTTATTATAGCAAATCGTCACTTACTGAATAAATGAAAAATATATAATAGGGTAAAAAGCGTCATTTTTAAGGCTTTGAATGACGTATATGTAATACATTGGATGAAAAAAAAGCCGGACAGACCGGCCATGTAGCTCCCCCTCCAGGACTTGTCCGCCGCGGCGGACTGGGACCCTCTGCTCAGGCGATTTGTTTTTTGATAAAATCCCTTCCTGCACCTGTTTTAAGATATTTTTCACGGGCAATAGCCTCATTACGGGAATCAAATTTTTCGGAATAAACCAGTTTCGAAGGACCTTTACCGGTTGCGTGTTTGTTTTGTTTGGGGGATTGGAACGATGTTCTATCCACCCGATATTAAGCTACCAAAAAGAAACCAACCTCCCAAACCCTTATCTGCCCAAATAAAATAAACACGCGGTTAGGCTTAGTGCATTATTTTTTCAGAATTTCAATTAGTTCTTTATTTATGTAT
>CAZLJX010000034.1:0-33310 GCA_964559985.1 uncultured Bacteroidales bacterium | reverse complement strand
GGGGCGGAATTCCTTGTAACAAATCCTCAATGGTTTCAAAATCGGCAGCAGTTCCTTTCAGATTTTTCAGATCAGCATTTGAGGTAAGGAAATAATACGTTGCTTCGGGGTCGGTATCGTGCATGCCATGGCCGGCAATGAACAGGATAAAAGTGTCGTCAGGTTTGGCGGCTTTCAGGAAGTCTTTTGCTGCTTTTATGGATGCTGGGGTTACTTGTTCGTTGGTCAGGACTTTTGTGTACACATTTTCAAAACCTTCGCCCTTGAAATTTAGCACAACTTTTTCCAGATCAAGTGCATCTTTATCGGCAAACAGAAGATTGTAAGATGAATTTTTGTATTTGGAAACGCCAAAGGCAAGATAATACAAATCCCCCTTAATCTCGTTAATACTTACATAATCAAGACGATACCCATCGCAATGTATTTCTACAATACCTGTTTTTCGTTTTATATCAAGAACAACACTGTCTCTGTCATTAATATAATCTTTAATTTCTTTAACATTATTAAAATTAACACCATCAATTCCAACCAGAATATCATCCTTTATTAAACCCTTAATATTCCCAAGTGGGATATCCTCGTCCAATACATCCTCAAGACCTTCAAATTGACTTAATCTAAACTCCTTATAAACTGTTTTTTTGATGGCTGCCCTGTACGATTCAGCATCTTTTTCGTTCGTGCAACTTATTTCAATTTTATTATCCCCGAATACCAATTCTACTTTTTCTGCTAATTCCACCTTATTACCAGTAATCTTTTTACCATAGTATCCGAACAAAGGCACATCGTTAAGATAGATATTGTAACTTTTTAATAAATATTTATTATCCGAAAGGCTGAATTTCAAATCAATAAATTTACTGTTTTGTTTAGCCTCAACAATTTTTGCAATAGGCACATGGTTATCAGCAGAAAGTTGCTCTTCGGTTATTCCTCTCTTTCTTAGACGTTTCTGATATTGCTTGCTGTAGTGCAAAATCAAATCGGCAGAAGACCCCGCGATATTACCCAAAATTTTATCAGGTCTGTTGTTTTTTGTGGCAAACTGGTCAATTGCATAAACATCCATCCCCTGTACCATTACCACCAATTCGCTTCCATTGGGGGAACCATCCCAATAACCCTCATCGTTGTATACAAGCCAATTGGACCCATCTTTACTACAAACAGCAGAAAAAATCAGCTTCCCGGTTTCTACCTCCCAGTACTTTATTGTATTATCTTCTGATCCTGAACATATTGTACTGCCATCGGGCGAAAACGATACAGAATAAACATTACCATTATGTCCCTTAAAAGTCCGTATCTCTTTACCGGTTTCGAAATCCCATAGTTTAATTGTATAGTCATTTGAACCTGATGCTATATATTTTCCATCGGGTGAAGCGGTAACAGAATTTATTTCATCGGTATGCCCAAAGAGGCTTTTTACGATCTTACCCGTTGAAATATCCCATAGGTTTACCGGAAATTTTAAAATTTCAATGTAATCCTGATCTGTTGTTTGCCCATATAACCTTTTTTCCAATTCATCCGTGTCTTTTTCTGTTTTCAAGTGTCCTCCGCCTGTTATTACATACTTGCCATCCGGAGAAATAACCATAGAATTTATATCCGAATCTAGGTATAAACCTTTATATATCTTTCTGTCAAACTGTTTTATTGCATTACCTGTAGTTGCATCCCAAAGTATAGGAACACCCCAAGATGATGTAATAATCGTTTTTTGATCGGGCGAAAATGTCACATTTCCTGAAGGATTTTCTTTAGTGCCAAAATTTATTTCGCTTCCGGTGGAGATATTGAGAAGCTTAAAAGCAAACGTTGCATCTCCTAAAATAATCATTTTACCATCGGGAGATGCAGTATATTTGTTAAGAAAAAACGGGTTGCCAGAAATAGATTTGATCTCCTGGTTATTATTGATATTAAACAGTTTAAAAGAATTGTACATTGGTGTTGAAATAGCAGTTTGACCATCGGGTAATAAAGAAATTACATTATTATAAGTGTTCGATAATTTGGCATTCATAATATCCCACAGGTAAAGATTACTACCCCCAATTCCAATCAGCGTTTTGCCATCGGGTGAAAACCTGACATCAACTATTTTTTCCGATTTACTGCTAAACTCATTTATTAGCATGCCATTTTCTGTTTCCCATAACTTGAGTGTCCTGTCGTCGGAACCTGAGACAAATGTTTTACCATTGGGCGAAATTGCAAGGGAAGTTACTTGTTCCAAATGTGCATCTATAGATTTGATTTGCTTACCGGTAGATACTTCCCAAATTTTAAGGGTCTTGTCGTAAGCGGCAGAAATTACACTTTTTCCATCAGGTGTGAATACCAATGAATTGATATCGCCTAGATGCCCGATATATTTATCGCTGTTGCTTATATCATGGGTAAAAGTCCTGATTTCCGTACCACTTTTAATATCCCAAAGTTTAATATCAGATTCTTTTTCATCAGATCCGGTAACAGCCATCATACCATCGGGCGAAACTGCTACAGCAGTTATTTTTGATTTATGTCCTTGGAATTTTGTTATAGTTGCTCCCTGCTCAATATCCCATAATTCTGCCAAACCAAATAATCCTCCATAAAAAATTGCTTTACCATCTCGAGAAAATGTCAGAGATGTAATTATATTTGGATGCTTGGAGTAACGCTGTATTATCTTACCGCTTTCAATATCCCAAATTTTAATAGGTGTGTCTGATGATTCCCCGGAAGCAAAAAGTTTACCATCGGGCGAAACAGCAATACATAATACTGCTTCATTATTTTTGTATGTTTTTAACAATTTCCCACTAGCCACATCCCACATTTTGATGGTCTTATCCAAAAAAGCGGAAAGAAATGTTTTTCCATCGGGTAAAAATGCAACAGCGTATATTTGTTCCAAATGACCAGCAAAAACCCTTAATTCCTTGCCACTTTGAACATCCCAAAGCCGAATTGTTTTATCGGTCCCCCCTCCCAAATAATGAAGTCCGGTTTCTCCAGATCCCGAAATGACCGTCTTTCCATCCGGTGAAAATGCAACACAAATTACTCCTGAACTATGTCCTTGTTGTACATGGATTTGAGGTTTGGTTTGGGCGTAAAAAGTTGACAATGCAACATAAAACAAAATAAATAAAACATAACATTTTTTCATGTCCATTCGATTTAGATTAATATAAATATTTTAAGCACGTTCCAACGAATTTGATTGATTGATGTATTTTTAAATTAATAAATTCATCGCAGTTTAAATCCAAACTTCTGGTATATATTATCCCTATCCACAGTGGGATGCTGCAAATCGCCACTGGCTTTGGCTACCTGTTCGCTCACGTATTGGCGAAGCTCATCGGTTGAAACTACTCCATTATTATCCTTATCGGCTTCGGTGGTGGTAAGGGCTTTCATGATGTACTCGGTGAAGAGGCCGTTCTCAATATCGCTGCACTCGTAGCTAAGCTCTCCACCTTTGGAGCTGGAGAACACGATTGCTCCGCTTCGGCGGACAAGGTCGTTGTAGATGTAGCGGTCTTTCTGATACAGATAAGTTCTCTTTCCACTTATCACTTGTCCCTTTTCGCCTGCCACTGTCTTAAACCCACGACTGGCAATACCTGCACCGGTTGCTGCAGCAATCATCAGCCCCTGCTCCTCATCATCAATCTCGCCACTTTCGCAGGCATCCATCAGGAAAAGTTTGTTGCGGGGCGGAATTCCTTGTAACAAATCCTCAATGGTTTCAAAATCGGCAGCAGTTCCCTTCAGGTTGTTAATATCAGCGTTGCTGGTTAAGTAATAGTAGGTGGCTTCGGCATCCTTATCGTGCATGCCATGGCCGGCGATGAACAGGATAAAAGTGTCGTCAACCTTTGCATTTTTTACAAAATCTTTGGCAGCTTTTATGGCATCGGGAGTAACCTGCTCGTTGGTAAGAACTTTGGTATAAATATTTTCGAAGCCTTTACCTTTCATCCCTTTAACCACAGAAGCCAAATCCTTTGCGTCTTTATCTGCAAATTGAAGGTTTAGGTTCTTGTCATTATAACTTGATACCCCAAAAGCAAGGAGGTACAGATTACTTTTTGTTTTGCCCTGATATTCTGTAAAAGAAACAACCCGATGGCTTTCCACCTGACTAATATTCTTACAGCAAACTTCAATTTTGTTTGTACCAAATGATAGTTCAATTATTTCAACAACTTCCGCTGTATTCCCTGAAATAAGTTTTCCGCTGGCACCAAAAAGGGGAACGTCGTTAGTATAAATATTAAAGCTCGACAAACCTTTTATACTATCTACAAATAGGCATTTTAACGTGAAGAATTTCCCATCTTTTTTAGTTTCGAGTATTTTGGAAATGGGAATTTCAAAATTCTCGGAAGCAAAGCTTTCATCGATTTTCAATCGCTTTAACCTCTTTTTATACAAACTTTTATAAAAAGTTGATAGCTGAGGATTGTCTACTCCTGCTCGATCCAGAACAATATCGGGTCTATTTTTAATAGGGGCGAATTGGTCAATGGTAAACACATCCATTCCCTGAACCATGTTAATATATGATCCGGCATTTATGGAGGCATCCCAGTAAAGATCTGGTGTAAATACAGCCCAATCGCCGCTTTCAAATCCGGCGAAAGTCAATCCCTCGGTATTTGTTTTCCAGTCCAATATTCTTATTTTTCCTAGGTAGTTTGCAATAATTACCTGATGGTCATTGATCATTTTCGCAAATCCATCGTAAAGATTTAAGGATAATGATTTAATTATTCTTGCTTGTTCAAAGTCAACAAAATGAAGATTGTTTTCTTTATAGTTATGACACTTCACCATCAATAGCTTATTGTCCTTAGAGAATTGCATAGCTTCAACATCTGAGTATATCAAATCCATGTATTCTCTCAACTGTCTGGTTTGGGTATCGAACAGGTATATCTTGCGGTAAGAAGAAAAAACCAGGTTTCTGCCATCATCTGAGAAACAATTCGCATCTCCATAAACATCAAAATCACTGATGCAAGCTTTGTTTTCAACATCAAAAACCTTCAAATAGCAATAATGCTTCTTAGTTTCAATTCTAGCAGCCAAATACTTGCCGTTTGCAGACATGGCAATATCCCGGTAATCGCCTAATGAATCGAACCTGGCAGTAAAAATCTCTTTCCCCGAATCAAAATCGTAAATGGTTGAACCAAAAAGAATTTTACGATTGTCATTTGAAAACTTGAACCCCTTGAAGTAGTTAAAATCAATAGCCTCGACCCGCTTTATTAGTTTTAGGGTTTTTCGGTCAAGTATTCTGTACTCATTGTAAGTACAAGTTGATATATATCTGCCATCAGGAGAAATAATCGATGAAGCCAAGATATTCTCAATTTGAGTCACCTGCATATCCCCTTTTATACTCCACAGCTTCTGCCCAAAGATAAACAGGCTGTCACCACAGTATGAGTCCATGTTAAAGGAAGGGGTAACACTATTGAAACTAGTAAACCTGTTAACAATTTCCCCTGATTCAATATCGTATTTTTCAATCACTGTCGCTCTGTTGGTAAAAATAGACTTCAAATCCGGGTGGATTGCCAGGCTGATAAAATACTCGTCAGAAAAATTTGGGATCGAATCCACTAAATGCCAGTTACATGTGTTGTATATATTTAGAGTTCGGGGGGTAAGTTTTAGTATTCCAACATGCTTTTTGTCGGGGAAAATTGTATATGCTTTTACATTATTAACTGAAAATTCCTCCTGCTGATTTTCGAAATTCTTCACAATGAATTGATAGTCCCATCGAAGAGCCATACCTTTTTTCCCATCTTCAGTTATATCGAAATTACTAATACAATGATTGATGCTAAACTTCTGCACTTCATTGCCCGAAATCCAATCGTACTCTTTTATGTAATTTAAGGCATCGATTCCAATATCGGTTACGATATTTAGAACGAGATTTCCATTGGTTGGGTTAAACCGAGCAAGCCTGAAAAATTCTTTGTTGTTCCCTTTTAAAATTCTTTTTATTGAGTAATCATTTAAATCGATAATTTCAACATCGGTTCCGGCCAGAACCAGATATTTATCATCACTTGTAATGGCCAGATCAATTATTGCATTGTATTCCTGCTTTCCTTTTACATAAGTATGGATCAGATTGCCAGTACTGGCATCCCATTCAAACACTTTCCCGTTAGCCGTTGAAGTGAAAATTCTTTTGTTGTTGTTCGAAATAATAAACCTATCTATCTCCTCGATAGCATCCTTGAACTCCCGTATTTGCCTTCCCGTGTTAATATCCCAAAGAGAAATCAACCCCCCGATATTCATACAAACAATAAACCGGCCGTCGGAGGATACCTTTAATTCTCGTATATCGGTCATCACGCCAGCCTGCAAATGAACTTCCAGTTTCTTCTGGTCTTGTGCCTGCAAAATGCATGTTAGTAGCGTTAATGCTAAAACTAATGATAATGTTTTTTTCATAATAATTGGTTTTAGTAACATATAATGACCCTTATTTTACTAATATATCACAAACCCAAACTTCTGGTAAATATTATCCCTGTCCACCGTTGGATGCTGCAAGTCGCCACTGGCTTTGGCCACCTCAGCTGAAACATAATTTCGCAGCTCATCGGTGGAAACAATTCCGTTATTGTCCTTATCTGCCTCGGAGGTAGTAAGGGCTTTCATGATATACTCGGTGAATAGGCCGTTCTCAATATCGCTGCGCTCGTAGCTTAGCTCACCACCCTTGGAGCTGGAGAATACAATTGCGCCAGAGCGGCGGACAAGATCGTTGTAGATATAGCGGTCTTTCTGGTAAAGATAGGTTCTCTTTCCACTTATCACTTGTCCCTTTTCGCCTGTCACTGTCTTAAACCCGCGACTGGCAATGCCAACTCCGGTTGCTGTGGCTAGCATTAGCCCCTGCTCCTCATCATCAATCTCACCACTTTCGCAGGCGTCCATCAGGAATAGCTTGTTGCGGGGCGGAATTCCTTGTAACAAATCCTCAATGGTTTCAAAATCGGCAGCAGTTCCTTTCAGATTTTTCAGATCAGCATTTGAGGTAAGGAAATAATACGTTGCTTCGGGGTCGGTATCGTGCATGCCATGGCCGGCAATGAACAGGATAAAAGTGTCGTCAACCTTTGCGTTTTTAACGAAATCTTTGGCGGCTTTAATGGCATCGGGAGTAACCTGCTCGTTGGTAAGAACCCTGGTATAAATATTTTCGAAGCCTTTGCCTTTTATTCCCTTGATTACCTTTTCTAAATCCAAGGCGTCTTTATCGGCAAATCTTAGGTTATAGTCAGGGTTTTTGTATTTTGAAACGCCAAAGGCAACCAGGTATAAGTTTTTGCCGGCAATCTCTTTGCATTCAGCATAGGTAATAGCGCGGTAGCTTTCAACTCCTTTTTCGTTGGTGCAGCTAATTTCTATTTTATTGTTTCCAACCGCCAATTCAGTTTTTTCTGAAATTTCCTGCATTTTTTTTCCGGGGCAAGCTTTCCCGTAAGCACCATACAACGGCACATCGTTTATAAACAGGTTATAGTTTTTCAGATTAAATAAGTCATCGCTGATTCTGAAGTTTACCGACAGCAATTTACCATCCTGCTTGGTATCGAGTATTTCAGCCTGCGGCAGGTGCAGTTCTCCTGAAATTTGTTCCTCAGTCAATCCTGCTCTTTTCAGTCTTTTTTTATACATGTTGTAATAATGACTTATCAGGTCGTCCGTGCCCAGTTCCATTCTCGAAAGGATTACATCGGGGCGGTTGAATTTCAAGGCAAACAGGTCGGGCCCATAACCTCCGAACCCTTTCGACATGACAACGAATTTACCGCAACCGGGCGAACCGTCGAAAAATCCGTCGGGGGTAATGATAAGCCAATCGTTGCCAGCAATATACATACGGATATACTCTTCGTTCTGCAGGTTATAAATGACAGTGCTGCCATCCTCCGAGGTTGATATAAGAAATTTTCCATCAGGGCTGAACAACACCTGTTCAACAATATCAGTATGATAGCTCAGGGTTTTTATTTCTTCCCTGTTGGCAATATCCCATATTTTTACCGTACGGTCTTCCGATGCACTTGCAAGCAAAGTACCATCGGGACTGAAAGAAATATCACTTACCTGGTCTAAATGCCCGCCCAATGAAAAAATCTCATGGTTGTTTTCTACATCCAAATCCCAGAATTTTATAAAATTATCATTTGCACCACCTGCCGAAGCCAGTGTTTTCCCGTCGGGACTGAACTCAAGGTCTCTGATCTGCCCACGATGACCTGTTTTTACAATAATTTCTTTGCCCGATTTGGAGTTCCAGACAAAAATATCATTTCCTATTCCACCGAAAATAAATTTGCCATCGGGGCTGAAGCATAATGAACGTAAATAATTATGGCCTTCAATGGTCACAAGCGGCTTTTTGGTGCTGGTGGTTTTCCAGATTTCAATTTTGGGTGTTGTAAAAGCATCTATCCCTTTTGCCAAAAGTTTTCCATCGGCCGAAAAACGGATAAATTTTCCATCGGTATCGCCAAATGTACTGATTGTGTCAAAGGTTACCGGGTTGTACAGTTCTTTTGATTCAACCAGCATTTTGCCATCGGGCGAATAAACAAAGTTACCACCATAAGGTAAAATTTTCTTCAAAGTCAGGCTGCTAAAATCCCAGACAGTATTGCCAAGCAGAAGTGTTTTCCCGTCGGGGCTTAATGTAGCAGTACCATCATTGCCAAACACATTTTGTTTAGCACTCACCGGTTTTAAACTGGCCACATTCCACGTCTGAAGTCCGTCCCACGAATCAAACGAAAACAACTTTCCGTCCGGACTAAGTGCGATCATATCAATTTGTGAACAACGGATTTCGAACTTTTGTCTTCTGTAAAACTGTGGTATTTCAATGATATTAATATCTTTCTCCGATCCTATAAACAGATATTTTCCATCGGATGTAATTTCGAGATTATCCACCCTTCCGTATCCGGTTTCGGTTTTAACCAGGGAGAAGCTTCCGTTTGAAATATCAACCCGGTTAATATTAAACGAATAGGGATAATCTTTATTTCCTTCATTGGAATACAGTGTTTTTCCATCAGGGGTCATGGCAAACCTGTACAAATAATTACCATCGCTTTGGGCTTTTATACTCCAGTCGGCAATATTCCAGATATAGCCTTTGCCATACCGTGTTCCGGCAACCAGATATTTACTGTCGGGTGTAAACCTGATTTGATAAATCGTTTCGGGTATATCGATATTTTTTACCAGATTCCCGTTGCCGGCATTTAATATCGTGAGCGAATGGTCGGTGCCACCTATGGCGATAAACTTTCCATCGGAGCTAACATCGAGGCAATTGGTTTCATGAATTGAAATTTTCAGCGATACCAACACCTTGTTATTTTCAATATCCCATATTTTAACAAACCCGTCGCTTCCTGAGCTTACCAGGCGACGGTTGTCGGGTGTAAATTTCAGAAAGTATACCGTGTTGGTATGTCCGGCAAATTTTTTAAAAATAACTCCGCTGTTGACATTCCTGATATAAATCACCTTGTCAATCCCCCCGGTTGCCATTAATTTTCCATCAGGACTATAAGCGATGGCATAAATAACACTTTTATGGTCATCCTGAGTAATCAGTTCAAAATCAATATTATATTTATTATCAACGATTGTTGCAGTTTCTTTCTCAAGACGTTTTGCCAAAAAACTGCTATACCTGATGTTTTCTCCCCTGCCTGCAATTCCAATGCTGTTACCAAAAAATGAATTAAACGGGAAAGATGCCAGTTTTTTGTTATTTGCATAAACGATTACTTCTTCATTTAATTTTTCAATTTTAAGCTTCATTTCATCGCTTAAATTAAGGGTGCCGTGCCCCAGTTCAAAATCGCGGCCATCTTTTTTGCAACCCAGTGCATATACCTGGTTTGATAAAACAAGCAATGAACAGAAATTTTCATCATCTTTTTTAGAGAAGGTAATTCCGCAAACACCATAAAAACCTTCGGGCCGGTTTACAGTAGTCTCTATCAGGTAGTTATCGTTTTCGGTAAGACTGGTGGCAATTGTAGCGTCAAAAGCTACCTGTGTTTTGGCATTGAGGATGGCTACCCCGTTTTCAAAACGGACATCTCCCTTATCGTAATTGTAACTCCAGAGAGATGGTTCAGAAAAATTTCCATCAAAAATAATTTCTTCCTGTCCGTATAACAACCACGGGATAACGGCAAAAATAATTATACCTGCTAAATTTAATTTTTTCATAGCAGTTATGGTTAATTGGTTAATCAGATAAAATTAAAAAAAACTCTTCGGGATAAACTCACAAATCCTTATTTTTTTTTTGCCATCCAATCTATTGCCTTTAAAAGTATTACAACTTATCGTTGAAAATTTCACTTTTCCACCCGTTTCTATGATCAATATAGATGCTGAATATTGGTAGCAATTAACATTTAAAAGAAAAACATTATGATTCAGGAATCCAATTGAATTGGCATAATTGTCAACCACAGTTTGTATAAACACATAATGTTGATAATGTGTTTATTAAAAAATAATATTAAAATTTCATCTTAAATAGTCAACCCTTAGTATTTCAATTATGATATGCGGTTAAACGGGTTATATGCTTTATTTCGTAGCAAAAAATATTATAATGAAAGAAGTTGTTATTGTATCTGCAGCACGTACTGCAATAGGAAATTTCGGTGGCAGTCTGTCCGGCTTTTCAGCTGTTGATCTTGGAGTGATCGCTGCCCGCGAAGCCATAAAAAGAGCAGGTATTGCTCCGGCCGAAATCAGCGAGACCATCATCGGAAATATTCTGTCGGCCGGTCTTGGGCAAAATGTTGCCCGCCAGGTATCGGTAAAAGCCGGAGTGCCTGAAACAGTGCCTGCTATGGCCATCAACAAATTATGTGGTTCGGGTTTAAGGGCAGTTTCAATGGCTACTCAGTTTATTATGCTGGGCGATGCCGATGTTGTGCTGGCAGGTGGAACGGAAAGCATGTCGAATGCCCCCTACCTGCTCGACAAAGCCCGGAACGGATATCGTATGGGCAACGGACAGATCATTGACAGTATGATTCATGATGGTTTGACCGATATTTTCAACAATTACCACATGGGTATCACCGCTGAAAATATTGCCGAACAATGGAAAATAAGCCGCGAAGAGCAGGACGAATTTTCACTGATCAGCCAGAAAAAAGCCGAGCAGGCACAGCTGTCGGGAAAATTTGACCAGGAAATTGTTCCGGTTGAAATACCGCAACGAAAAGGCGAACCAATCCTTTTCAGCAAAGACGAATTTCCAAAACATGGGCTCACCCTGGAGCAACTTGCCAGGCTTAAACCAGCCTTTAAAAAAGACGGCACCGTTACAGCAGGCAATGCATCGGGCATCAACGACGGTGCTGCCATGTTAATTGTAATGTCGATGGAAAAAGCCAAAGCCCTCGGATTAAAACCGCTGGTCAAAATCAGATCTTACGGAAATGCAGCCCTCGACCCAAAAATTATGGGATACGGCCCTGTTCCTGCAACACGTGCTGCCCTGTCAAAAGCAAAAATGAAAATAGAAGATATTGAGCTGATTGAAGCCAACGAAGCTTTTGCTGCACAGAGTATTGCTGTAGTACGCGACTTAAAATTAAATACAGGTATTGTGAATGTCAACGGCGGGGCAATAGCTCTTGGACATCCGATAGGGGCATCGGGAGCAAGAATTCTGACCACCCTGCTTTACGAAATGAAACGACGCAATGCAGCTACCGGTCTGGCAACCCTCTGCATAGGCGGTGGTCAGGGAACTGCCCTGATTGTCGAAAATATTTAAAACAAAAAAACTATTTAATAAAAATAAAACTACTATGAAAAGACTCGAAAATAAAACAGCCATTATCACCGGAGGTGCCGATGGCATTGGAAAAGCCGGTGCATTAAAATTTGCCGGAGAAGGTGCAACCGTCATTATCTGGGATATGAATGAACCCAAAGGAAATGAAACTGTTGAACTGATTAAAAAAGAAGGCGGTAAAGCTTTATTTGAAAAAGTGAATACTGCTGTTTTTTCTGAAGTGGAAAAAGCTACTCAAAAAGTGGTTGACCAGTTTGGAAAAATAGACATCCTGGTCAACAACGCAGGAATTACCCGCGATGCTACCCTGAAAAAAATGACTCCCGACCAATGGCAGCAGGTTATTGATGTAAACCTGACCGGAGTTTTCAACTGCACCAAATGTGTCAGTGCGTTCATGGTCGAAAAAGGTTATGGCCGCATTATCAATACTTCTTCGGTAGTGGCACTTTATGGAAATTTCGGGCAAACCAATTATGTAGCTACCAAAGCCGGGCTTATTGGCATGACCAAAACCCTTGCCCGTGAAATGGGCCGTAAAGGAATAACTGTCAACGCCGTAGCTCCAGGATTTATTGCTACTGAGATGGTGAAAAAAATGCCTGAAAATATTCTCAAAGCCATGGAAGAAAAAGTACCGGTTGGCCGCCTCGGTCTTCCCGAAGAAATTGCTTCGGCATACCTCTTTCTTGCCAGTGATGAAGCCGCCTATATTAACGGGGCTACTTTGAGCGTTGATGGTGGCATCACTATTTAACCAACAGGTAGTGGCTGAGTAAATAAAATTGCTAATATTAACTTCAAATTTCAGACAATGGCAACATCACAACAGGTACTCGGAACATGGATTTTAATTGCATTTTACGCTTCAGCCATTCTTTATTTTGTCATCAAAGGGGCATTGAGTATAAAAAGCATGAAAGATTATGCCGTAGGCAGCGTAAGTTTTTCACCGGTTTTTGTAGGACTTTCTCTGGCTGCCGCCATGACCAGTGCTGCAACTTTTGTCATCAATCCGGGGCTTATTGCCCGCTATGGTATTAGCGGCGTATTGTCATTCGGCATTTTTTTTCCGATGGCCACCATTATATCACTGGTTGTCCTTACAAAAAGTTTTCGAAAATACGGCGAATCGGTTAGTGCTGTTTCTCTGGCCAGCTGGATTGGGAAAAAATTCAATCATAACGGGTATGCGCTATTCATTGCCTTTTTATCAGTTTTGCTCATCACTTTTATTGTGCTTATTCTTGTAGCTTTGACCAAGGTTTTTGCCAGTGCTCTGAATACCAATGAAGTAATAACCCTGGCCATCATTGTTGCCTTTGTTTTCGGCTATATGATGTTTGGCGGAGCAAATTCGATGGTTTACACCAATGCTGTACAGGCAGCGATTATGATTGTGGTGGCTGTCATTTTGCTTGTATCAGGATATGAATATTTTAAAGATGGAATCGGTGGTTTTTTTGCCAGGCTGAAAGCCATCGATCCGGTATTGGTCAATCCGGTAAATACATCCAGCCCCTTATTCCGCGATTTTTTCGAAATTGCTCTTGCCCAGATTGTTGTAGGTGCTGCTGTCGTTTGTCAGCCACATATCATCACCAAATCGCTGCTTTTGAAAAAAGAAAGCGATGTAAACCGTTTTCTGGTAACTGCCGTGATTGTTGAAATTCTGTTTTTCTCGGTCGTATTTGCCGGGCTTTATGCCCGTATCGAATTTCCCGACCTTTCAGCCAATGGTGTTGCCATGAACACCGACAATATCATTCCGTCGTATGTGATACGTATTTTTTCAACAGGATGGATAGCAGTTCTGGTCGGATTATTTGTTATTCTGGGTCTGATAAGTGCCGGAATGTCAACACTTGAAGGGCTGATTCAGTCGCTGAGCACCAGTATTACCAGCGACATTATGAAACCTCTCTTTGGTCGTTTTATCCCCGAAAACAGGTATATGCTGGTCAACCGGTTAGCCATTGTTTTCCTGGCGGTTGTTTCATTCATTGTTGCCCGCAACCAGCTCCTTTTTCCGAAACTCAGTGTGGCTATCCTGGCACAAAATGGCGTTTATGCATATTTCTCCATCATTTTTATGCCTATCGTACTCGGAATTTTTACTAAAAATGTCAGAATCTGGGCACCGGTTGCTGCATCTGTTACTGCATTAATCACTCATTTCACTGTATATTATGGCTTGCCCTATCTTTTAAAATCAGGATTAAGTTTCGGGTACTTTGATAAATATTTTATTGGCAATGTCCATAACCCAGCTATTGCAGCTGCTACAGCCATTTTGTTATCGGTACTGATTGGTTTGACAGTACACTGGTTCAGCCGCAGAAAAATTGCAGTTCAATAAATATCCCGTCTTTTACATAAAACTTACTTTCAATGAAAGATTATAAAAGCATATACCAAAGCAAACTCATATCAATAGAACAAGCTGTAGCACTGATAAAAAGTGATACAGATGTGATAGTAGCCCAGTGTGCATCGGAACCACAAGGCTGCATGAGTAAATTCCACCTGGTTGGAAACAGGGTTAAGGATGTGAAAGTTTTCTCGGTACTCACCCTGAAACCTTATGAATTTTATATGAATCCGGCCATGAAAGGGCATTTTGAGCTATGCTCGTGGTTTCATGCCCCCGGATCGAGGCAAGCCATTAAAGAAGGTACCGGAACAGTAACTTTTGTTCCCAATATGCTTCACCGTGCTGCTATTGACAGGATGAAAGTAAAAAAACCGCATATTTTTTTCGGAACCTGCACCCCACCCGATGATAAAGGATTTGTATCACTTTCACTCGGCATTACTTATGAAAAAGATATTCTCGAAAACAGCGATATTGTAGTGCTTGAAGTGAATGATAAATTACCCCGCACCTTCGGCGACACCCACGTGCATCTCAACGATGTAGATTATTTTGTCGAATTTTCACAGGTGCCTCCTACCCTTCCCTCGCCACAACCCGACGAAACAGCCATGATGATTGGCAATAATATTGCTGCGCTGGTAGATGACGGTTCAACCATACAGCTTGGAATAGGCGAAATACCGAATGCTGCTGCTCTTTCGCTAAAAAATAAAAAAGACCTCGGAGTACATACCGAAATGTTTGTCGATTCGATGATGGAACTTTATGAAATGGGTGTCATTACAAATAAGAAAAAGGCTTTTTATAAAGATAAATTCGTGTGTACCTTTGCCATGGGTTCCGAAAAAATGTACGAATGGCTGCACGATAATATGGCGGTAGAATTTATGCGTGGCAAATTTGTGAACGATCCATCAGTAATCCGTCAAAATTCAAAAATGGTATCCATCAATACCTGTATCATGGTTGATTTTACAGGGCAGGTTGCCAGCGAATCTATCGGTATAAACCAATACAGCGGTACCGGAGGACAAACCGACACTGCAGTAGGTGCCATTGAAGGATTTGACGGACTGGGGAAATCTATCATTGCCTGCCGGGCTACAGCACGGGGCGGGCAGATTTCAACCATAGTGCCTGTTCTGCCTGAAGGCACAGCCGTAACCCTGCACAGAAGCCACACCGATTATATTGTCACTGAATTTGGGTCAGTCAGATTAACCGGACTGACCGTAAAAGAACGTACCAAAGCATTGATTTCAATTGCTCATCCTGATTTCCGGGCCGATCTGACTAAACAGGCAGAAAAAATGGGTTATCTTTAAACCTTAAATCTATTGAATTATGAATATGCTCCCGGTAAAAATCATCGGAACGGGCATTTATGCTCCCGGAGAACCAATCGGCAACCTTGAACTGAAAAAACTCGCCGGTATTGATTTTGACCACGAAAAGATTGAAAACAAAATCGGAATTTTTTCGCGTCATATTGCCCATCTTCGCGGAATGGTAGAAACCACCGCCGATTTTGCCACGCATGCAGCCCTGAATGCCATCCACGATGCCGGACTTCAACCAGAAGATATTGATCTTTTTATAGTCGCTACCGATACCCCGGAATATATCACACCGGCAACCGCCATACTGGTGCAGGGTCGCATCCAGGGCGGCGAAAAATGGTCATCGGCTTTTGATGTCTGCGCTTCTTGTGCCAGTTTCACCATTGCCCTCGACAATGCCGTCAGAATTATGGCAACCGACGAAACGGTGAAACATGCTGTTGTTATTGGTGTATACAACATGCCAGCTTATATCCGTAAAGGCGATGCATTCGGATATTCCATCTTTGCCGATGGAGCAGGCGCAGTGGTTTTAAAAAAAATCAACGGTAAAGATTCGGGCTATATTACCGGCCAACTGCTTACCGATGGCACCCAGTGGAACTATATTGGTGTTTATGCGGGTGGCACCCGAAAACCAGTTACCCCCGAAATTATTGAAAAAAATGAACAGGGACTACTCAACCTGCAACCGCTCCCCGGCGATCGCAATGTCAGATTGTGGCCCATGGTTGTTGGCCGGCTGCTTAATAAAGCAAACCTTGACATCAATGTTGTCGACCATTTTATTTTTACACAGATCAATAAATCAGTCATCATTAAAGTGATGAATGAACTTAAACAACCACCCGAAAAAACTTCCTTTATAATGGATAAATACGGATATACCGGTTCGGGTTGTGTGCCTATGGCATTTCATCATGCTGTAAAAGAAGGCAGAATCAAGAGGGGACAACATGTTATTTTTGTTGCTTCGGGAGCCGGACTGGCTGTAGGAAGCAATTTATTTCGTTATTAACCATCAGTATTTTAAAATAAACGAATATGAGTTTTAACGCAGGAATTGCAGGCACAGGTATCTATATCCCGCAAGGAAGGATGACAGCCAGACAAATTTCGGAAGCAACCGGTGGTGTCTGGACCGAACAGGCCGTAACCGACAAACTGGGAATAAAACAGATTGTCGTTGCGGGAAAAGACGATGGTACCCAGGAAATGGGCGTCAGAGCTGGCCTTGACGCATTGAAAAACACCGGCATTGACCCTTTGGATATCGACCTTATTTTATGTATTGGCGAAGAATGGAAAGAATATCCGCTTACTACCTCCGGGATCTACATCCAGGAAAAGCTGGGCGCCCGCAATGCGTGGGCCATTGATGTCCAGCAACGCTGCGGAACTTCGGTAGCAGCGCTGAAAATTGCCAAAGATATGATGATGGCTGACCCTGCAATTGAAACGGTAATGATTGTTGGCGGATATCGCAATGGTGATTTTATCGATTTTACCGATAATACCGTTTCGTTTATGTATAACCTTTCGGCAGGTGCAGGTGCTTTGATCATGAAACGCAACCTGGGCAAAAACCTGCTGCTTGGTACCCACATCATTACCGATGGCAGCCTGTCACGAGACGTAGCTGTTGAATTTGGCGGAACCTGTAAACCGGTCACCGCCGAAAATGCATCATCGGCCTACCGTTCACTTCGTGTATTTGATGAAAAACACATGAAAGAACGGCTCAATGAAGTATCGATGAAAAACTGGATGCACTGCATTGACCGCGCCTTTGAGAAATCTGGTATCAGTAAAAAAGAACTGGGATATCTTGCCTGCCTTCATTTTAAAAGGTCGATGTTTGAATTTATGGTAAAAGAATTGGACTTAACCATGGATCAGACCATTTACCTTGAAGAATATGGGCATATCGGGCAAATAGACCAGATTCTGTCGTTGCACCTAGGCTTGCAGCAGGGAAAAATAAAAAACGGAACAACCATTTCCATGATTGCAGCAGGCATAGGCTATGCATGGGGAGCCAATGTCATCAAATGGGGTTAATATAATGAAATTCAAAAGGAAATATCAAAAAAGATTTAAACCAGTGTTAAGATGGTCAGATATTGTTTTTATATAGTTAATATGTTGTTTATCATTATAATAATTGAAAAATACTTAAAAAATATCTTATAAGTCAACCCGGTGTTTTTATAAGTCGGTTTCTGTCAACCTTAAAATTTGGCTTACTTGCATTGAAAATAAAATAAAAACCACTATTCATTAACAATTAAAAACAACAGGATTATGAAAAAATTATTAGTATTCGGAATGCTTCTTGCAGTAGTTTTCGTATCATGCCAGAAAAGTGATGACGATGATGACAGCAACGACCCGCAAAAAATTGGTATCGTTGGCGAATGGTACTCTTCAGGAACCAATGTAGCAACTTTATTGTCATATTATTTTCACGTTGATTCCATTTATGCCAAATTCAATTCAAACAACACTTACCTGGTTGAATCGTTTGCTGCCGGTGCAAAAACAACCTATTCCGGAACCTATGTGCAGACAAAATCAGGCACTGGCACTATCTGGAACATTACCCTTAACCAAAGCACCCCGACCGCAGTTACAAGCGTAGGGATTTTTGACATATCCACCGCTGTTTCACCTTACACCATGAGATACGAAGTTGCCCAGACAGAACCTTCAATCGGAGCAACTCCCCCGACAGCCGCCGCAGGTTTTGGAAGCACCAACGGCGGAGCTTTAGGTGAATGGAATATTCAGAAGTTTGTTAAAATCGTACACTAAAATTGATTCTCGTTGTAGTCAGGAAAGCCCTGCTTTCCTGACTACTTTTTTCTTAGTACTTCTTTTGGTCAAAACCATTATCAATACAAACCCAAAAAACGCAAAATGATGAAAAACACGTTCATCGCGGTAACGGCAGCCATCATGATCATTGGTTCATCCATGGCACAAAATCCTTCAAACCAGTATTTCAGTGGCGAAATACCCCAAAAAGCCAACAAAGAACTTCAATTCCTGGCTTTTTTCATTAATCAGGGTGTTGCTTCAAATATCTATGCCCAGAACGACTTTCTGAAAGGTCAGGTTGTCGGGCGATTGTTCGGAGGCAATTCAACACGCACTACTGATTCATTAAAGAGTATTTATGCCGAACAGAGACTTATTCCATTCCTGATTTACACCCCTAAACTCTTTAATGGCAAAGCCCTTTTGCGTGCCTCGTTTGAACTTGACTGGACATGGGGTGACGCAGCGTATGGCGTTGGAGGCAATTTCGGATCAGCATTATCAGCCGACCAGGTGAACATGCAGACCCAAAATATTGAACTGGAGCTGAATCCGGCTAAAGGCTGGTATATCAACCTTGGCCTGCAACGTATGTTCGATACTCCATATAATCCTTACCGCACCATGTTTGACAAAATGACTACTACCGGTTACAGGCTTGCCTATTTTGGAACCGATGCTGTTGGAATTACCGTCAGGAAAGACTGGGATTACCTGCGTTTGAAATCGGGTTTGTATAAATTCTACGAAAATTATATCCAGAACGACGACGATGTCACGATGTATGAATTGATGGGTGAAAAAGATATTACGCGTACCTGGAAAATTGGTGCATCGGCCAATTATGTGAGAGACCGCGCTTCGGGAGCAGGAGGCGTATCAATTCTTAGTCAGGGTCTTAACAGCCTGCTGGCTACCCATAATGGTGTTTATAAATTTGCTTATGGGAATGTTCCGTACAAAGCCGATATATTCTGGCTTGGGACTTTCTTTGGCCGCAATACTGAACATTGGATTGATCCATGGATGGTTACCGGCTTTTTCAATGTAAATCTTGGAAATGCCGACACGCTTAAAAATCAGCTGGTTTCAAAAAGTGAATGGAACCGTGCAACCGATATTTTCGGATATGCCGGAAACCTGCGGGTTTCGTACCGTTACGGACAGACATTAAGCGACAATGTTACCCTCGATGTTCTTTATTCTTCGGGCGATGCCAACGGACTGAAAGATGGAAAATACAACGGGGTAATCACAGGCAACCAGTGGGGTGCTCCGGCAGCTATGTTTATCAGCTCAGGAGCCTATATCCTTATGCCTCATGGCAATGTAGTGAACCGTTATACACCTGCTATTCTCGATATTTCCAATATGGGCTATGGTGTTACAGCCACTACCCTGAATTTTTCACGCGGCATTATACCACACAGACTGAATGCTAAAATAGGTGGTGCAATGGCTTTGAGCAATGTACAACCCGATGGAGGCGGTTTTCTGATGGGTACCGAAATCAATGGCAACGTAGCGTATTTTTTCGGACCGTTTATGAGCCTCGAGCTACACGCAGCCTACCTCAAACTGGGCGATTTTTACGACAGCCGCCAAAGTACATACGGCAGCCCTGTCAACGGGGATTTGGCAAAACGTCCCGTCAACCCATGGACTGCGTTCGTTGTATTTAAATGGTTAATGTTTTAATATAAATATTTTAAACTGCCATAATTATGAAAAACATCATCATAATCACCATTATAGCCAGTACCATTGTAATGAGCAACTGCAGCACCCCATATCAAAACCTTACTGATTATAAAACCCTTGACGACATGCAATACCTGCATCAGGTAAAAAAAATTGTGTTACCTGTCAGCGGTTATGAAATTGCCTATACTGACGAAGGAAAAGGTGACAAAACCATTGTTTTTATCCACGGTTTGGGAAGCTACCTGCAGGCATGGATTAAAAATGTTGAAGTTTTAAAACAGGATTTCCGGTGTATTTCAATCGACCTGCCGGGTTATGGAAAATCAAGCAAACAGCCACACAGCGGGCAAATGACCTTTTATGCTTCGGTTGTTAATGAACTTGTAAAAGAACTCAAACTGGGTAAGGTCTATCTTTCGGGACATTCCATGGGTGGGCAGATTTCTGTCACCACTGCTCTGCTTTATCCCGATATGGTAGAAGGATTAATCCTTGTTGATCCTGCCGGTTTTGAACGTTTTCACAAAGGGCAGAAACAATGGTTCCGCGATGTAATGACCCTTGATGGTGTAAAACTGACACCCGCAGATGCCATTCAGAACAACCTGGCTGTCAATTTTTACCGTATGCCCGATGATGCTGATTTTATGATCACCGACAGGTTGCGTATGCGCAAAGCCAATGATTTTGAAGCCTATTGCTATGCTGTTGTTCAATCGGTGAATGGCATGGTAGATAACCCTGTGATTGACTACCTTGAAAACATTTCTGTTCCGACTTTAATCCTTTTTGCCGAGAACGACAATCTTATCCCCAACCGCTTTTTAAATCCCGGGAAAACAATTGATATTGCACAATACGGAGCATCGAAAATCAAAAACAGCAAACTGGTAATGGTTCCCAAATGCGGACATTTCATGATGTTTGAAAAACCTGAAGTTTATAACAACGAAGTCCGTAACTTTATTAAAAACCGCTGATATGGAAAAAATCGTGATAGGAAAATGCTGTAAAGTTGGCTACCTGCCTGAAGCCCATTGTGTTGAAATAGAATGGTCGGATATGCCACCCAGCGAAGATTTCCGTAAAGGGTGCAACACAGTGCTTGACCTGTTGCAAAAACATAAAACTTCAAAAGTACTGGTCGATAATACCCACGTGAAACTTTTTAAAGTGGCCGACCAGCAATGGCTCAACCAGGAATGGCTGCCGCGAGCTGAAAAAGCAGGCTACCGGATTTCGGCCACGGTCATTGGTGATACCGATGCATTTGTAAAATTTGCTGCAAAAAATATTGCCGAAAAAAGGGATCATTCAAAATTTGTCAGCCAGTTTTTTAAAACAAAAAACGAAGCAATAAACTGGCTCAAATCAATTTAAAAATTTAAACCTTGGTTTAACCATCGCATTGATTCTTTTTTCTTACTTTTATCCATGAAAAGAGTACAGAAAAAAAATGAATCACAAACTTGCGGCTTTCAGCGCTTTTACACAATCTCTTTTTCCACATGAAGTGGATTATCTGCTAGCTGTTCAGAAGTTTACAAAACCAGAAAACCTTAGAATATTAAACCTGGTTCATTACAACAGCAAAAATCCGCTTAATCCCCTGCCTTTTGACCTAAAAACTGATAAACGTACCTATTCCTATCTAAAAAACTGGATAAGCGAAACCCTTGAAAAAGCCGACGTAGATATTTTTTATGACTGGCTTTTAAAAACAGAGCAGCAGGTTATGTCAGACACCATCACTCCCGAAAGGGAAAAAGAAATGATGCAGGAAGCTGACAACACAAAACCATCCCGATATTATTTTATAAGATTTTACCAGGTAATGCAGCATTACCGCGATTACCTGATGGTGCGCAACCGGATACGATACTATTCAAAAGTGACAGAATATCTTGAGAATTACCAATCAAATTATGTTAAAGCCGTTACCCTGAATAATGATATGAATATTGCTGCTGAAAGTATTGTAAAACAAATAGCTGCCAATGATACTGAGTTTATAAAGTGGGAAAAACTTTTTAAAAACATTTATTATGACATCTCGCTCGATGGCTATACACGATACAGGGCTGCGGTAAGGCTGACTATTTTATATTACACCAACCGTGAGTTTGAAAAACTGCGTGAAATTTACGACCATCTTGATTTTCAGTTTCGCACCGATATCTTTTATTCCAAACGTATTCTGGCCAATTATTATCACAACCGTGCCATGATGCATTCTAAACTCAGCGAATTCGAAATAGCCGAAAAATATGGCTATTTGTCTGTTCGCCAGTATAATAGCGATTATATTTTTTACCTGGTAAGCTTATGCGATATTTTATTACGCAACGGTAAAACAACAGAACCTTTGAAACTCATGACTGAATCGATACCTGAGCTAAAAAATACAAATAGTTTTCACAGTAAAATCGGTTTTGTTTCGTTTTATATTAAAACCCTTTGTGCTAATCAGCAGGTTGAAAAAGCGGTTAATTACGGCATGTCATTTTTTGAGGCATACAGGAAAGAAATTTTTGAATATCGCTGGCATTTGTTTTTCAGTTCATTTTTTTATGCTATGCTAAAGGCTGAAAAATACCAGAAAATTATTTCACTATCGCAACGGTATAAACTTGTTCTGAAAGAAAAACAATATCTCGAAAAAGCTGCTTATATGCCTGTCATTCTGTTTTATACAACGCTGGCCGATTATATGGACGGAAATATTACACGCAACAAATTAATTGATACGATTATTAAAACAAGCCAGCCTTTGATTGACACTAAATATAAAGCTCAAAAAATCAGATTATTATTAAAAGATATCGCTTTAATTATTCCAGACGAATGGAAAGAAATCAACAATAAATTAAGGTGGGAATAAACTTTTTAATCACTTACACTCTAATTCCCAGCACAGTAATATCATCAATCTGGGTTGATTTTCCCTTCCATGTCTTCAGCTCATTTGACAAAGCAACTGCCTGAAGATCAACAGGAAGATGATATGAATTGATTAAAATTTCCTTAAATCGTCTATATTTAAATTTTTCTCCGGTTTGTCCGTTAAACTGGTCTATAAATCCATCTGTAAACAGTATAACCATATCATCTTTTTTCAACTCAATATACTGGCTGTAAAAAGGTTTTTCACGATAAAAAATTCCAATAGGATTTTTGTTGCCTTTTAATTCAATCAATTCGACGTCAGAATTTTTATTACGGATAATATAAACCGGATTATAGGCTCCTGCATAATCAAGCATATAAGTATTGATATCAAAAGAGCAGAAAGCTATATCGAGCCCTTCTTTCGATTCTGCTGTCTGATCGAACTGCTTGAGCGATACTTTGATTTGTGTTCTTAAAGCTTCGAGAATATGACTGCTGGTATGATTGGCATCGTTTCTTGCTATTTCGTTAAGCAATGAAATAGCAAGCATGCTCACCAAAGCTCCGGGAACACCATGTCCCGTGCAATCACCAACAGCAAAGTGCAACACGTGATTACTGCGTGCAGTCCAGTAAAAATCGCCACTAACTACATCGCGAGGAGAATATAGGATAAAATAGCTATTAAAATATAGATTAAATAATTCAGTCTGAGGTAGCATAGCCGATTGGATACGGCTTGCCGCATTTATGCTGTCGGTGATCTCTTTATGGGCTTTTTCAATTCTTTCCTTTTGCGTTTGAATCTCTTCTGTACGTTCTTTGACTTTAATTTCAAGTACTTTTTTCTCGTGTATGATCCGGTGTTCCCTTCCTTTAATAAAAAAAATGATCCCTAAAATTACTAAAACGAAATAACTCAGATATGCAATGGTTGATTTCCACCAAGGTGGGTATATGGTGATAGGAATACTTGAACCGTTTTCGTTCCATACACCGTCGTTATTGGTTCCTTTAATCCTGAAAATATAATTTCCGGGAGGGACATTTGTAAAGGGTACAAAATTTCGTGTCCCTATTTCAACCCACTCATCCATAAGCCCTTCCATTTTGTATGCAAACTTATTTTTCTCAGGCCTTGTATAATCGAGCGAGGCAAATGATATGGTAAAAACATAATCGTTGTAATTCAGTTTTACTTTTTGCATTCCTTCGATGTTTATTATAATTTTCTGGCCAGATTGTATTTTTTCGAAACCAGTAACTACAACCGGAGGAATAAATGGATTATCGGAAAGTGAATCGGGATAAAAAGAATTGAGACCGTTCATACCTCCAAAAAATATTTCACCGTCAGGGCTTTTATAAGCAGCATTTAAGTTAAATTCAGTGCTTTGAAGCCCTTCTTCAACGGTATATGTACGGAATATTTTTTTCGAAGTACTATACATTGCCAGGCCTCCACCTGCGGCAAACCAAAGATTTTTTTTCGAGTCTTCTATAATTTCATAAGTCAGGCTATTCGGAAGTCCATCTTTTTCAGAAAAATATAAAAAAATACCCGTATTCCGGTCATATAAATTGACACCACTTCGGGTCCCTATCCAAACATTTTTTTGATCATCTTCACACAGAGAAACGACAAATTCATCACAAATAGTTTTATTATCGCCAGGCCTTGGTTTATAATGAGTAAAATTCCTGGTATCAGGATCAAAAATCTCAAGGCCTTCATTAGTAGCAATCCATATTTTTCCCAGATAATCTTCCATTAAACTGTATATGATATTGCCGCCTTGAAACCCTGTTGACGGCTGGCTATTGTTGAAGGTTTGAAAAGTATTAAATTTAATATTCAAACGGATTATACCATTCTGAGTTCCTATCCAATAATAATCGCTCTTGTCCTGTATCATGCAAAATATACGATGCTCTTCAATGGATGGAAACGAATAATTCTGCAGGTTTTTACGGTATTCATCAAAAGATTTTGTTTTTTTATTAAATATCATCAGTCCGTTGCGTGTACCGATCCAGATTCTATCCTGATGGTCGCAGAAAATGGTATGCACATAATCGTTGTTAATATAATACCTGCCAGTTTTTGATGAAGTATAATGCTCAACTTTTCCTGATTTCCGGTCAAAAAGATTTAATCCTTTACCCCAGTTCCCAATCCATAATATTTCGCTATTATCCTTATAAACTGAACCAATAAGGTTGTCAAGCAGATTTACTGAGCCAGTGCCTGATTCTTTGCGGTACAGGTTAAATTTTTTCGGTTTAAGATCAACAATGTTCAGGCCGTTTAAGGTTCCGATATGCAAGTTATTCGATTTGTCTGTCAGTAAAGAATAAACAACATCGTGACTTAATCCGCTGTTGCTGCTTGTAAAATTACAGAAAACCAACTTACCATCACAAGAAAACTCGAGTTTATAAAGCCCACCTAAATCAGTCCCAATCCATAGCTGCCCTTTATAATCCTGAGTAATTGCCCTGATAAAGTCAGCGGATAATCCACCTTGTTTGCTCTGCTGATGCAGGATCGGATGAAAAAAGTCTTCGGAGGGTAACATATAATTTAATCCTTTCTGTGTTCCAACCCATAAAGTTCCGTTTTTATCACAAAATAAAGCTGTAATTCTACTGTTGGTTAATAAGCCATTTTCCGAATTAAAATTTTTAAATTCTCCGGTCAATCTGTCAAACCTTGCAAGTCCTTTACTAGAACCAACCCATATCCTTCCCTGTTTATCTTCAATTACAGGTATAGTTTGGTCAGATACGGCTGGGTCATAAGCAATGGTATTACGAAATGATCTGATAGTATTGGTATTTAGATTCATCAGGGTAAGAAATGGAGGTGTATTGATCAGTAAATAGTTATCAGTGGTTATCCAGAGTCCGTAAACTACATTATTGATTTCCAAAGGCAACTCATGTCTGTAATCGGGAAATGAAAAATTATGCTGAGCATAATTAAACTTGCAAAGTCCTACTTTGGTGCCAATATACAAATCGCCTGCCTTATCCTCTGCAATAGCATAAATCCAGTTATCACTTATCGATGTTGAATCGGTAGGGCTATGTGTAAAAACCTCAAATTGGTATCCGTTAAAACGGTTCAACCCATTTTGCGTTCCAACCCACAAAAATCCTTTTGAATCAATAAAGAGGCAATTAACAACACTTTGAGAAAGTCCTTTCTCAATGGAATAATAATTAAATTTCAACTCCTGGGCTGAAAGCTTTGAAACTATAGTAAATATAAACAATATCCACAAACAATGGTGTCTTATCATGGTGGCAAGGGCTAAAAAATCAGAGGGAAAATTACAAATAATTTTTATTGTATCCTTGTTTTTTATTAAAATAATGCCTTGACAGAAATTATCTGTTAAAGTTTATGTTTTCCAGAACTTTTTATTTTCCGGTATAGTTTGTTTTTATTTCCGGCAACTGTATCCATCCATCTGCCGGAGGCACAAGTGTATCGACCACGATTTGCAAGTCATACGGACAACTAAAGCGTTTTATCACCGATGAATATTTAACGATAATGCGATGATCCTGCAAAGCCTGGTAAACATCATTGCTGTAATACCTTCCGTGATATTCCCTGCCATTGACCTGATAGGTATAATCAATCTTATCGTAACCTCTTATATGGTCGTAATACCGCGTAACCTTGCCAATAGTGTACCGGGGCGAATAATTGATGAGGTACAAAAATAAATAATCGTAACCTATTGATATACATGCAAAAATTATAGCAATGATTAAAAAATACCATCCTGCTTTTGATTTTCGTGACATACATTCTGAATTTGAAGAAATTTATAAAAACAAAGCCACCCCAAAGGAATGGCTTTGTTTTTTTGCATAAAAGGTTATTATTTGTTTGCTTTAATAGCAGCTTGGGCGGCAGCAAGGCGTGCAATAGGCACACGGAAAGGTGAGCAGCTGACGTAGGTCAGGTTGTTTTTAAAACAAAATTCAACCGAAGCCGGGTCACCACCTTGTTCGCCACAGATACCAACTTTCAGATCGGGGCGTGTAGCACGGCCACGTTCAACCGAATATTGAATTAATTGTCCTACACCTTCCTGGTCAATGGTCTGGAATGGATCGGCAGCCAGTATTTTAGCATCAAGGTAATCGTGCAGAAAACCGCCGGTATCATCACGGCTGAAACCAAATGCCATCTGGGTAAGGTCGTTGGTTCCGAAGCTGAAAAACTGTGCGCTTTTTGCCATTTTGTTACTCAACAGGGCAGCTCTTGGAATTTCAATCATAGTACCATACAAGTATTTGATTTCTTTGAGTCCGTATTTTTTGCATACTTCGTCATATACCTTATCAACCTGTTTCCTGGTAACATCAAGTTCTGCAACATCGCAGGTTACCGGCACCATGATTTCGGGATGTGGATTTTTACCTTCCTTCAGGAGTTCGGCAGTAGCTTCAAAAATAGCTTTTGCCTGCATTTCTGTCACTTCGGGGTAAGTAATTCCAAGGCGCACACCGCGATGTCCCATCATGGGGTTCGATTCATGAAGTGCTTCACCACGTTTGGCAACATCTTCGGGTTTAATACCCAGTGCTTTAGCAAGTTCGGCTTGTTTTTCAGCACCTTGCGGTACAAATTCGTGTAATGGTGGGTCAAGCAGGCGAACTGTAACAGGTAAGCCATCCATAGCTTCCATGGTAGCTTTATAATCTTTTTTAACATAGGGGTACAATTCGTCAAGGGCGGCACGGCGTTCCTTTTCGTTAGCACTTAATATCATTTTACGCAGCAGGAAGAGGGGTTGTTCACTTCCTACACCATAAAACATATGTTCGGTGCGGAAAAGGCCAATTCCTTCAGCTCCGAAATCACGGGCTATTTTAGCATCGGCCGGAGTATCTGCATTGGTACGGACCCCCATGGTACGGTATTTGTCAACCATTTTCATATAAGTCTGGAACCTTGGATTTTCAGAGGCATCCATAAGTTTTAATGCTCCTAAATAAACATGTCCTTTGGTTCCGTTCAGGGTAACAACATCTCCTTCTTTTAAAACAATGCTTGTTCCCTGTACCTTTGCGGTTTTCTTTTCGGCTTCAACATGAAGCGCGCCGGCTCCTACAATGCAACATTTACCCCAACCACGGGCAACAAGGGCTGCATGCGATGTCATACCACCACGGGCTGTCAGAATACCTTCGGCAGCACGCATTCCTTCAACATCTTCGGGATTGGTTTCTTCACGAAGAAGAATCACTTTTTCGCCTTTTCTCTTCCATTGAACAGCATCCTCAGCCGTAAATACAATTTTACCTACAGCAGCTCCCGGTCCGGCAGGCAATCCCTTAACAACAGGGCTGGCATTTTTTTCGGCCGATGGGTCAACAATCGGATGGAGTAATTCGTCGAGCTGGGCTGGTTCAACCCTCATCACTGCTGTTTTTTCATCAATAAGTTTGTCGGCAAGCATATCCATGGCCATGTTGAGGGCGGCAGTACCGGTACGTTTTCCGACACGGCATTGCAACATAAATAATTTTCCTTCCTGGATGGTGAATTCAATATCGAGCATATCTTTATAATTCTTTTCCAGGATATTGCGTATATTATCCAATTCCTTGTAGGTGCCGGGCATTGATTCCTGCATGCTGTGCAGGTGTTTGTTCTGTTCGTTTTTGGTGTCATCATTCAGGGGGTTTGGCGTACGGATACCGGCTACCACATCTTCTCCCTGTGCATTAACCAGCCATTCGCCATAAAAAATATTATCGCCTGTAGCCGGGTTACGCGTAAAAGCAACACCGGTAGCCGACGAATCGCCCATATTGCCAAATACCATGGCCTGTACATTTACAGCAGTGCCCCATTCATCGGGTATGCCTTCAATACGGCGGTACGAGACAGCTTTTTTGCCATTCCAGCTTTTAAATACAGCCATGATACCTCCTATGAGTTGTTCCCTTGCATCATCCGGAAATTCTTTCCCTAATGATTCTTTTATCTTTTTCTTGAAATTTTCTGCCAGTAACTTTAAATCATCTGCACTGAGGTCAGTATCTGATTTATAGCCTTTCTGATGTTTAAACTGATCGAGCATATCGTCCAGCTGTTTACGAATGCCTTTCCCTTCGGAGGGCTCAAGTCCTTCGGATTTTTCCATTACCACATCGGCATACATCATAATCAGCCGGCGGTACGAGTCGTAAACAAAACGAGGGTTGTTTGTTTTTTTAAGTAATCCGGGAATAGTGGCAGTACATAAACCAATATTGAGAACAGTATCCATCATACCGGGCATTGATTTACGGGCACCTGAACGGCATGAAACAAGTAATGGATTATCTTTATCACCATATTTCATTCCCATTATCTGCTCGGTTTCTTTCATGGCTTCCCACACCTGTTCCATGAGGCCATCGGGCATTTTACAATTATTGGCATAATAAGCAGTGCATGCCTCGGTTGTAATGGTAAAACCGGCTGGTACCGGTAATTGCAGCAGACACATTTCGGCCAGGTTGGCACCTTTGCCACCCAGCAGGTTTTTCATGTCGGCTTTACCTTCGGCAGTCTTTCCACCGAATTTGTAAACTAATTTCTGGTTTGACATATTAAAAATTATTTAGTTGAATATTAATTAATTATATTATAAAATTTTTAAAAATTTCATACAAACGGCAAATTTATGAAAAAAATGTTCGTCACATCATGCCTGTGAAGGAATTTTATCGATTTTAGTCATAATTTTCCGAAAAACACATTGCAATCGTTTGCACAAATTATCATTTGAATATCACATCAAAGTAACGATGATGCCCATTAATTTGTTTCTGAAATCCTGAAAACCCGTATTATATATTCAATGTCTTGCTTCGCCAATCAGGTTTATTTTTTCACACCATGGTTAATCTGATACTACCTGATTATTGGACGTAAAATTGATTCATCTCCTGCCGGGGACAGGATATGGTAAAGATTTTGAGATATTTTCGGTTTTTAATGGACAATAATAATATTATTTAAGTTTAAAGGTTGAAATCAAAGTTATTATTTTGTAATTTTGAAGAGAAAGAAATTTTAATGAATGATCAAACTTAGGCTAAAATGATTGATTAATTAAATTAAACTGATGGTCAGTCAAACAAAAAGTTTCTGAATTAGAAAAAACTCAAAAAATGAAAAAAATACTTATCCCGGTCGATTTTTCCGATTATTCGGAAATTGCCATGCAATACGGCCTGAGAATGGCTTCGGTTATAGGTGCCGAAATTCGTCTTTTTCATGCTTTTCTCGACCCGGTCATTGATGCTCCCATTCCTATGTATGACTTTGGCGGCTACGAAAAAGTTCACCAGGAATTACTTACCGAAGCCGAAACCCATGAGAAAGAAAGACTTGAAAATTACCAGGAAATACTGCGCAGGCAGATCGCACAAAACCATATTCAAAATGTTGAACTGGGCGATTATATCTACCAGAAAGGATTTCCGGCCGAAGAAATTGTTGCAGCTGCCAATCATTACCAATCAGATGTAATCATCCTGGGTGGTAAAAGGAAAACCGGTATCATGAAAGGTATTTTCAGCGGTGTTACAGAAGATGTTATCAATCAAACCGATATCCCGGTAATGGTGATACCCCAAAACCGCATTGCAGCTCCGGAAGGGCATATCATGTACGCTACCAATTATGACGAGGCTGACTTTAAAAATATTTTAAGACTTATCGAATTGCTGGCTGGTTTTCAGACTAAATTATATTTTGTTCATATTTGCTTCGGAACCATGGATCGTGAAGATAAGGTAAATATGGTTAAAATCAGGCGTTTTGTACAAAAGGAATATCCTTCACAACTGGTGGTGTACGACATTGTAGAAAGTGAAAACCTGATTGAAGGTTTCGATAAATATATGAGCGCAAATCAAATAGATATGATTGCCCTTACTTCCCATAAACGTAATTTCCTGACAAGGCTTTTTAGTCCTAATCTTACTAAAACCCTGCTAACGCAAACCAAAATACCCATGCTCATCTTCCATTGATCAAATTTTATCAGACAATTTATTTCATTTTAAATTAAGCATTTCGATCACCCTTTAGTGACGTTATATACTAAACGAACTTTGTTTACCTTTAAAACTACGATTTAAAAATGCCCTATGGAGTGAATATTCTGATTTAAATTTGCACTGTAACCCCTGAATTTTTCTAAAAACTTATTACTTTCGCCTTTTCGAACCGATTTATTTAATGAAAAAATGTACAGAACACATACTTGCGGTGAATTACGGATAGATAATGTAAATGAAACCATTACGCTTTGCGGATGGGTGCAAAGGGTCAGAAACCTGGGAGGAATGACTTTCATTGATCTTCGCGACCGATATGGCATAACACAGCTTGCTTTTGACGAGCAGGTAAATCAACCGCTTTGCGAAGCCGCCCGTGCAATAGGACGTGAATTTGTAATTCAGGCCACCGGAAAAGTGATTGAACGCAGCAATAAAAATTTTAAAATCCCTACGGGCGAAATTGAAATCCGTGTTAACACATTAAACATCTTAAATGTCAGCGATATACCTCCATTTACCATCGAAGACCAAAGCGATGGAGGCGATGAACTACGCATGAAATACCGTTATCTCGATCTTCGCCGCAACCCGCTGAGGCAAAATCTCGAACTCCGTCACCTGATGGCCCAGGAAGTCAGAAAATACCTTTCAAACCAGCAGTTTATCGAAATTGAAACTCCATTCCTTATCCGGTCAACACCCGAAGGTGCACGTGATTTTGTTGTCCCTTCAAGACTCAGCCCGGGCGATTTCTATGCATTGCCACAGTCACCGCAAATGTTTAAGCAATTACTCATGGTATCGGGCTATGACCGTTATTTCCAGATTGTAAAATGTTTCCGCGACGAAGACCTCAGGGCCGACCGACAACCTGAATTTACACAGATAGACTGCGAAATGTCGTTTGTTGACCAGGAAGACCTGCTGCAGATTTTTGAAGGAATGACAAGGCATCTTTTCCTTACAGTAAAAGGTACAGACCCTGGTGTATTTCAGCGTATTACATATCACGATGCCATGGAAAACTATGGCAGCGATAAACCTGACCTGCGTTTTGCTATGAAAATCCATGACATGACTACCAAAGCCAAAGGAAAAGGATTCCAGGTTTTTGATCAGGCTGAATATACCGGTGGAATTGTAGTGGATGGATGTGCCTCGTATTCACGGAAACAGACCGACGAACTCACCGAATTTGTGCAACGTCCGCAGATAGGCGCTAAAGGCCTGATATGGATAAAATATAACCCCGACAAAACCATCAAATCGTCCATTGACAAATATTTCAACGAAACAGCTCTCCTTGAATGGATTGGCCATATGAAGGCAAGGCCCGGTGATTTGATCCTGGTAATGGCGGGTGAAAAACTGCCTACACTGAAAGCCCTTTCGGAGTTAAGGCTCGAAATGGGCAACCGCCTTGGATTACGCGATAAAAATACCTTTTCGCCCCTTTGGGTGATTGATTTTCCATTACTGGAATGGGATGAAGAAACCCGGCGTTTTTATGCCATGCATCATCCTTTCACTTCTCCAAAACAAGAAGATATCGAAATGCTCGACACCCACCCGGCCAAAGTCAGGGCAAATGCTTACGACCTGGTAATCAACGGCACAGAAATCGGTGGCGGCTCCATACGTATTCATGATAAAACCTTGCAGGAAAAAATGTTTCAAACCCTTGGATTTACTGCTGAGCAGGCACAGCTGCAATTTGGTTTTTTGATGAATGCTTTCCGCTTTGGTGCACCACCTCATGGTGGAATAGCCTTTGGATTCGACCGTTTTGTTTCGGTTTTTGCCGGACTCGATTCCATTCGCGATGTAATTGCTTTCCCAAAAAACAATAGCGGCCGTGATGTCATGATTGAATCACCCGCCCCTATTCAGAAAGAACAACTGGATGAACTCAAAATAAAATTTGCACAGGAATAAAAATCAATCATTTTCGTCATATCCTTCATGCCTGATACTTGCAGGTATCCTGTTGGTTTATCAAACAAAATGGAATATGTAAGGCAAATTATATAAAACTTTATTTGCCAATGTGTTAATAATATATTCATACTTCATTATGCCGATGATGAATGTTTAAAAAATCTGTGAACAAAATTCTTTTTGTGTGATAAATTATTTATTGGCTTAATAGACAAAATTAATGCTCGTATATAGGTAAACCCCAATAATTGT
>CAZLJX010000033.1:0-34171 GCA_964559985.1 uncultured Bacteroidales bacterium | reverse complement strand
CTCAAAATCTATGGTTGTGGTTGAACTACCGCATCCGGGAAATTTGCGTGGTATTATGCTTCCTCCATGCCCTACTGCCGCGATGGATCGCTTATCACTTGTCGCTTGTCACTTGTCGCTTATCGCTCCGCCCCGGCAGATTGCTTGTTGCTGACAAATATTTTCTATCACACAATTACTTCAATGCCTTATATTTTTTCAGCGATTTCAGCTCATTTTCAGTAGCTGGTGCAAAAATCACCGCCGCACCGCCACCCGCAGCCAGTTTAAGCAACACAACATCGGATGATTTTACAAGGCATTGCTGAATGATATATGCTTCGGGATTGGTTTGCCAGTGAGCATCGGGGGCATCGTTGTAAAGTATTGCCTTATATGTAGTTCCGGACTGCAGAAAGGTTAAAGCAATTTTTGAAACCCGGGGATTTTCATCGGTAACAGCCCCTAAGAACCAACGATTACCATTTTTTTCTTTTCGTGCAATGGTAATATAATCGCCAGGTTCGGCCTCAAGATATTCCGATTGATCCCATTCAACAGGTACATCCCTGATAAAACCAAAAGCATCAGCATGTTTCTCATAATTTTCGGGCAGGTCGGCAGCCATCTGCAATGGGCTGTACATGGTAATATACAAGGCAAGTTGTTTGCAGAGCGTGGTATGCACCTGGTGCGTATGATCGGTTTTAATATTAAAAATACCCGGGGTATAATCCATGGGGCCTCCCAGCAATCGTGTAAACGGAAGAATGGTTTCATGTTCGGGTGGGTTTCCGGCACTCCATGCATTAAATTCATTGCCACGCGCTGCTTCACAAGCCAGCCAGTTGGGGTACGTTCGTTGCATACCCGTAGGCCTCACCGATTCATGGGAATTGAGCATGATCCGGTACCGGGCAGTTTTTTGTGCTACCCTTGTAAAATGGTTCACCATCCATTGCCCGTCGTGGGCTTCGCCACGAGGGATAATGCGACCGACATAGCCGGTTTTCACCATAGGGTACCCAAAAAATTTCATAAACCGGTATGCCGTGTCCATCTGTCTTTCATAATTCGTAACCGATGAAGATGTTTCGTGGTGCATAATCAGCCTGATATTCTTTGACCTGGCATATTCGCTCAACCATTTCACATCAAAATCGGGATAAGGTGTTACAAAATCGAATACTTCCTCTTTCCATGCGCCAAACCAATCTTCCCAGCCTATATTCCAGCCTTCAATCAGCACGGCATCAAAACCATTCCGGGAAGCAAAATCAATATATTTCTTAACATTTCCGGTATTGGCACCGTGTTTTCCGTTGGGTGTGAGTTTACTCCAATCTGTTGTATGAATATTGATATTCGATTCATCCGAGTAATTCCACGTAGCCTTTCCGACATGCATTTCCCACCACACCCCCACATATTTTGCCGGCTTAATCCACGAAACATCCTCAATTTCACACGGCTCATTCAGGTTGAGGATAATACGGGAAGCAAGAATACCGGTAGCTTTGTCGCTGACAATAATCACCCTCCATGGCGTAACACAAGGTGATGCAAGATATGCTTTGTTTCCTGCTGCATCGGGAACCAGGTGGGCTGACAGCGAAAAAGCCTGTTTATCAACGTTAAGCTGCATGGCGGGGTAATTGGTAAGGGCCGCTTCAAAAATATTGATATATAGTTTTTCATCTGTAATCATCATCAGGGGTGATTGTACGACATTTTCACCAGGCAGGGTTTTCAGGCCAATGCCATTTTCGGCCTTACCCCGGAGAGCATTCACCTGCGAAAGTCTGGTGGTAAAATAGGCATATTCATTTGAATCATAATCACCGGGAATCCAGAATGTTTTATGATCACCAGCCAGTGCAAAAACTGTAAGCTCTTCTGTTACAATAAAATGGCGCAATGCATCCTGACGGGGTATTTCATAGCGGAACCCCAACCCGTCGTTAAACAGCCTGAATCGTATAATCATTTGTCTTTCAAATGATTCTTTTTTCTGAACCAGTCTGATTACAAGTTCATGATATTGATTCCTGATTTCTTTTTCCTCGCCCCATACCGGTTGCCATACCTGGTCAAACAGTGATGAATCGGCACTGTTAATTATAAAACCGTTTGAAAGGCTGTCGTTACCGCTCAGCAGGAGGCCAAGCTTTCCGGGTTTTACAACCACCTGTTGCCTGTAATTGAGGCTATAAACGGGTTCGCCTTTGGTTGACACTGAAAACAGCAATTCAAGATTTCCATCCGGCGAGTGCAGTGTTTGTGAAAAAACCGACTGCCATACAAGTACCAGGACAATGATCATTTTTTTCATAGCTTGAAAAATTTACCATCATAAAAGTAATGAATGTAAGGAGGAATAAAAAAGAAAATCCATGAAAACGCATAGTTTTCTGTAAAACGTTTAACTAAAACATTAACAATACATTATCACGGAAACATAAGGAAAAAAATTTACGGATAAAGCCTTTGCCTGATCCATTTGGTGCCTGCCAGGGAATAGGATATACGATCGTGGAGCCTGTCGGGCCTGCCCTGCCAGAATTCAAAATATTGCGGTTTAAGGATATATCCTCCCCAATATGCAGGTCTCTTCAAAGGTTTTTCCCGGTTTAAAAAAACAAAATTTTCATAGGCTTTATCGATTTCATCCCTTGAAGCAGCAGGCTGGCTTTGCCTTGAAATAATTGAGCTGATGCGGCTTCCGTAAGGCCTTTCGTTAAAAATTGCATCGGAAACAGTTGATGAAGTTTTAAAGGTTTTCCCCTCAATACGTACCTGCCGGTCGGCATAAGCCCAGTAAAAAAGGATGGAAGCAAAGGGATTTTCAACAAGATCAACCGCTTTGCGGCTTTGATAATGAGAGGCAAAAACAAACCCGTCCTTACTGTAATCTTTCAGCAGTACCATGCGTGAGGTGGGCTGCATTATTTGATTTACCGTAGAAAACGACATAGGAAAAGCTTCAGGGCCAAGATTCCTGACAGCATGGGTAAACCATTTTCTAAACAAGGTATTAGGGTTTGCCGGCAGGTATTGATCTCCCAGGGTGGCAAAATGATATTCGCGTCTCATGTTTATTCAATGATATGATTCCTGAAAATCTGAATTCCGTTCACATATTTTGAATTCCGGGACAGCCGGAAAGGGAATGCTCCGGCAATGCCTGATGCTTCAAGGTCGAACCCCGGGAAATATTTCAGTTCAATGACAACCTGGCTAGGCTTGCTTGCTTTTTTTATGCGGGTATTATGATATTTTGTAATAAAACCATATTCCAGTTCCCAATCCAGGGTAAGCCTGAAATTTTTATCGAATGAAATGAAGTATTTCCTGCAGTAGCGGTTAAAAAGGGCTGGCTCAAGGGCAATCAGTTCGTTGAGCACCCATGCCGGAAGTTTTGATTTTTCAAAAACACGGTTCAGATACAGATGGTTAAAATCGTTGCCAAAAAAAAACGGTTCAAGCTCAAACGACAATTTATCGCCAACCAGGCCATTTTTGGTTTTCAGTTCGAGCACCGGGTTTTTAATTTCGCCCGATGGATCGCCATACCACCTGACCCGAACTTTTTTGCGTGTGGTTTTACCGATGATGTTGTCGAAATAATAATTCAACTCGGGCGTATCAAGGTATATATTATTGATATAGCGGGGTTTAAAAATTTCGCTGAAACAGGCAGGGTTACTTTTAATAATCTCATTCACTGCTGTAAGAGATAGCAATTCGGTAGTGAATTTTCTTTCGTAACGCTGGCGCGAAATATCAGGTTTTACGGCATATTTTTGCAACCAGGGCATCATTTTCGAAAGAATTTTAACAATACCTGCTGTCGATGTAACTGATTTTTAAAGCAGGATTTTCCTGCAACAGGTCTGATTTACAGAAAATCAGTTCGTCGGTATTATCAATTTCGATATGGTAAGCAACTTCAAGAAAATCGGGATTTTCGTCGAAACGTTTTAACTGGCACATTCTGAAATGCCTGTTAACTACCAGGTTAATTTTATCGAGTTGCATCCGGTTGGTTCCGGCCGATGTAATGATAAAATACAGGTTATGGTACGATGATTTACGCACCAGGTAATACCTGCCCCAGATGATGGCTGCAATGACAACAAATGCTACAATGGTGATAAGCCGTTGATTGGCTCCCAGCCCAAGTCCGAAAGCAATATTGAGAAAAAGGTAAGCAAGCTCTTCAGGTTCTTTGATGGCCGATCTGAAACGAACAATAGATAAAGCACCTACCAATCCGAGTGAAAGAGCAAGTGAACTTTTCACAATACTAATAATCAGCATAGTAGCGTAAGTGATCAGGATAAAATTAGCTGCAAATACCTTACGGTTCGAAAGGCTTTGTGCACAGACGCGATAGGTGTATGTAAAAAGGATAGATAAAACAATAGCTACCAATGAATTGAGTAAAAAATCGGCCAGACCGATCTGATTGCTTTCTGTGATCAGAAATTTCTGGAAAAGGGCAAATTTGTCTTGCATAAATAAGATTTTACCATACAGATTGAATTTCCGAAATTATACCGAAAAAAAATGATTTCAAAATTGTTTTTAAAAACAACGATAATTCAAGCCTTGAATGTTTGCATTATTGATTCGAACCTTTCTTAACAATTATAGTCAGGTTGTTATAGTTTTGATAATTCAAGCCGTTTGATTCCTTCATTGAATTCGGTGTAAAAAACCGGGTACAAAACGGGTTGCCGGTATCTGAGTTTTGCCACCACTTTTTCGCACCATTTCAGGTAATCAATTTTACGGTCAATGGTCCAGTCGGGTGGAATATTCATTACATCACGTATGTTGCAGATTTTATCGGCCAGTTTTATTTTTGATGCCTTTTCTGATAGAAACGGAGCTTTTTCAATCTGTTTGTCTTTACGCACCTGGAAAGCAAGACTTTTATCATCAGTCACTTCTAGGACAATACCAAGTACCTCTTTCCCAAAAAGCCTGCTAATTTCTTCGGGGCTTGTATCGGTATCTTCAATGCTGTCGTGCAGGATAGCTGCGAGTAACAAAACGGTATCATTTTCCCCTGCCGATGCAAGCAAACCGGTTACCTGTATCAGATGGTTAATATACGGCACATTACGGTTACCTTTTCGTCGCTGAAGTTTATGCTTTTCAGCCGCAAAATTGAGGGCATTAAAAATAATATCCAATTGATTCATATCACTTTGTTAAAATTCAATTTCACCCAATGTATTCCATTCATGATGTTTCCCTCCTTCTTTAAATCTGAATTTCATTTCAGGCGATGCCACGGTAACCTTAACAACAGTTGCTTTGGTTTGTTTAAAATCATCGGGATTGACTTTATCGGGCTGGGTAGTATTTTCATTGCCGGCAGATGTAGCACGGCTGATAAAATTTACCGGGTCGATATTCACGGTTTTTCCGTCAGAAAGGGTATAGGTGCGTGTATTGATCCAGAAATCAAAAATATCGCGGTTGGTTTTATTTTCGGCTTTCCATTTAATAAACCCGTTGTAACCATCTCTTCTTACGCCATAATAGAGGATGACAAAAGTAACACCTTCTTTGGTGAGGGTTGCATAATGTTTGTACTCCCAGTATTCAATGGTTGAGGCATTGTTGCCGGCAGGCATAAACGCGGGTGTTATCAGCATAAACAGGCAGAATAACAATGACAGGGCTATAAAGTTGATCTTTGCCATACAGTGAAGCATTTAAAATTTTTTTAAAAATACAAAAAACTTTTACTTATTCACCGGGCTTGCATACCTTATTACGTCTGGTGCATCTATTACCGGACCGCAGAGAATGATAAGCCTTTCGATCATGTTACGGAATTCACGGATATTTCCGGTCCATTTAATTTTTTGCAGTTCAGCGACGGCTTCCGGTGTAATTTTTTTCAATGCCATATTATTTTCGACACTGGTAAGTCGTAAAAAATATTCGGTCAGTTCGGGGATATCTTCGGCACGCTGGTTTAATGAAGGCACTTTAATGACAATAACGCTGAGCCGGTGGTAGAGATCTTCGCGGAAATTTCCGCGTTGAATTTCAGCGGAGAGGTCTTTATTGGTTGCTGCAATAATGCGCACATCCACCTCAATTTCTTTTTCTCCGCCTACCCGTTGAATTTTATTTTCCTGCAAAGCCCTCAACACCTTCGATTGTGCAGCAAGGCTCATATCGCCGATTTCATCGAGGAACAACGTTCCGCCATGGGCCTGCTCAAATTTTCCTTTCCGTTGTTTCATGGCCGAAGTAAAAGCTCCTTTTTCATGACCGAATAATTCACTCTCAATCAGTTCGCCGGGGATAGCGGCACAGTTCACTTCAACAAAAGGACCCGCAGCACGTTTACTTTTTTCGTGAATCAGGCGGGCCACTACTTCTTTCCCGGTACCGTTTTCACCGGTAATCAGTATTTTTGCTTCGGTAGGTGCTACTTTTTCAATCATTTCCCTGATCATGGTAAGCGCCTGCGAATGCCCCACCAGCTCGTGATTTTTAATGACCCGATGTTTCAAAGCACGTGTTTCGGTAATCAGGCTGGTTTTGTCGCATGCATTCTTGATGGTAACCAGGATGCGGTTCAGATCGAGGGGCTTTTCAATGAAATCATAAGCACCTTTGCGGATGGCTTCAACTGCAGTGTCGATATTTCCATGTCCTGAAATCATAATTACCTGGGTATCTGGTGATATTTCAACAATTTTCTGTAATACCTCAATGCCATCCATCTGGGGCATTTTAATATCGCACAGGGCAATATCGTAGGTGGCCGATTTTAGCTGTTCCAAACCTTCAGCGCCGTTGGAAGCTGTGGTCACTTCATGTTTTTCATATTCCAGGATTTCCTTCAGGGTATCACGGATAGCTCTTTCGTCGTCGATTACAAGAATTTTTGCCATAATTTACCGGGCTTATTTTAAACGGTCAAGATAATCAAAAATAATGCCTTCCTTAATAGCAAACGAAGTCTGGTATATTTTTTCAATGTTCATTTTTGCCAGCAGGTAATGAATAAAATGCATTGCCACAGCCATATATTCAACCCTGACAGGGTCCATGCCGGGAATTATTTTCCGTTGAGCCAGGGTTGAAAAAATAAGTTTTTCCGAAAAATATTTCATTACATGATCAGATAGTTCAATCCAGGTTTTATGATTAGAAACAGATCCGGGAAAATTTTCCAGCATCATCGCAGCAAGGGTATCAAAAGAGCCCGATGAACCTATCAGAATCTTAGGTTTAAACCTCTTTTCAGCCTCAAAAAAACGCTGAAGCTTCTTTTCAGTAAAATCATTGATCATGGCAATTTCTTTGTTGGTGAGCGGATCGGCCATACCTGTCAGATCGAGCATTCGTGCCATTCCTGTTTCAAAACTGCCCTGCCATAAGGTATTGCTTTTATGACCCAAAATAAATTCACAACTTCCGCCACCAATATCCAGCACCAGGTAAGGTTGATCAACCGGAGGTATTCCGTTTTTTACCCCAAGAAAAATCAGCCTCGACTCTTCCATCCCGTCAACAACCCTTATATCAAGGTCAAGCTGCCTTTTTGCCTCAACCACCAGCTGGTTGCCATTGCTGGCATTACGCACTGCCGAAGTAGCAACCGCAAGAATTTTGTCAACTCCAATGCTTTTAATTTTTACCATATATAACGATAATGCCTTCATACCTCTTTTCATGGCTTCGGGGGTGATAAAACCCTGTTGGATACCACCTTTGCCAAGTTTTGCACCAATTTTTTCCTGTTCAATTACTTTTAATACACCGTTTTCTGCTTCGGCAATTAACAGGTTTATGGTATTGGTACCTATATCAATGGCGGCTAAACGCATCATGCGATCATATTTTCAGATTGATTCAAAAGTATAAAAAAAACGCTAATTACATTGAAAATTATGCACAGCGAAATCTCTAATTTAAAAAATATTAATGTTTTGATGGTATAAAAAAATTCTGAATTTAAAATGGTAAAATAACACCAGATGAAATGTTTTACAATTTAATATGAAAATATTTCGCTTTTACAAGATAAGATGTTACCGGACAATGACTTTTTTACAGGACACAAACAAGGGGAAATTTATATAAAAACAACAGACATAAAATACTATATTACAATATTTTAAATTATATTTTATAAATAATGTTGAGGTAATGAAGTAGTGTGAAAAAAAGAAAAAAATGGATGAAGTAATGGATATGAATATGAAAATTTGATAAGCGCGAATAATGAAAGTAATTTTAACAAGCCAAAACCTTTTTGATGGCGCAAACGTTTTAAACAGGCAATGAAATAATATATAAAGAACTACTGAAAATAATCATTATGACGCTTGCAACCAATTTTCAAAATGTACTGATCATCAAAGCAGTTTCATCATGTTATTATATAGTTGAAAACATTGTTTTTAAGGAGATTACCCAAAAGATGTCAAAACATAATTAAAAATCAGGAATCGATGAAGTTTTTACATTTTATTTTAAAAAACAAACCCGGCATTTTAATATTTTTCCTTTTTACGATATCTGTTGCAAATGCACAGGTAACGCTGAAAGGTAAGATTGTTGACGACAAAAGCAATGAGTCGCTGCCAGGGGTCAATGTTGTCATAAAAGGAACAACAAAAGGAACCATCACAGATTTTGACGGAAATTTTATTCTTGAACTCCAACCCACGGAAATGAACCTGGTTTTCTCCTTCATGGGTTATGAAACCCTTGAAATGGATGTAACAGGGAAAAACAATCTGGTGGTTCGGTTAAAAGAACAATCAAAAATGGTAGATGAAGTTGTTGTTATTGGTTATGGTACCGTCAAAAAAAGCGACCTGACCGGTTCGGTGAGTTCGGTAAAATCGGCCGATATTGTAAAAATCACCTCACCCAACCCTGTGCAATCGCTTCAGGGGAAAGTTTCGGGAGTAACCATTTCGAGTACTTCGGGAGCCCCGGGAGCCGGTGCATCTGTCAGAATAAGAGGCGTAGGAACTTTTAATAATTCATCGCCCATTTATGTTGTGGATGGCGTTATTTTAAACGATATCAATTTTCTCAATTCAGCCGACATTGCTTCGATGGAGATATTAAAGGATGCATCGGCAACAGCCATTTACGGATCGCGTGGAGCAAACGGTGTTGTTATGATTACCACAAAATCCGGCAAAGAAGGGGTTGAAAAATCAGTCATTAATTTTTCGGCCGAAGCGGGAATTCAACAACTGCGAAAAAAAATTGACCTGCTGTCGGGCCGTGAATTTGCCATTATTACCAACGAAATAAGGCCAGGTACCTATAATAATGTAGATGCTGTACCCAATACTGACTGGCAGGATTTGATTTTCAGAAATGCTGCCCAGCAAAACTATCAGCTCTCGGTAAACGGAGCAACAAATTCGGCCACCTATTACTTCAGTATGGGAGTCTACAGCCAGGATGGCATTATTCCCAAATCGGATTATGAACGAATAACCCTGAAACTTAACAATACTTATAAATTATCGGAGCGCATCAGGCTTGGAAATAATTTTACGCTTGCCCCATATCAGCAGCAGAATGCACCCAATGTTACATACTCGGTTTACCGGGCGCAACCTTTACTCAGACCCTATTACGATGATGGCAGCTATGGTGTGGTTTACAATGTCGGAAATCCGCTTGCCGACCTCAACTATTCAAACAGTTTTAACCGTGGCTTGAGAGGCGTTGGAAATATCTTTACCGATATTACTTTATCTGACGGACTGATTTTTAAATCAAGTTATGGTATAGACGCTGCATACAACAAATCGGTAAATTTTACACCTGCTTATACCGTTTATAACCCTGACGGAACAGCTTCGCAGCAGAACAATACCTACAGCGACCTGAGCAAAAACACCGACGATAATTATAACTGGCTGTGGGAAAATACCCTTTCGTTTAATAAAACCTTTGGAAAACACAGTATCAGTTCTGTTGCAGGGTTCACCATGCAAAAATCAAAATCGGAAAACTTTAATATTTCAGGACAGAACCTTATCAGGAACGGCGAAGATTTCTGGTATATTATGCCACCATATATCCTGGATGAATCCAACCATATTGATATGATTCAGAATATATCGAACAGCGTGGATAACAATTTGTACTACTCAATGCTATCTTATCTGTTCAGGGTCAATTATTCATTTGACCGCAGATATTCACTTACAACCACTTTTCGTCGTGACGGATCTTCAAAATTCAGCAAAGCCAACCGGTTTGGAAACTTCCCTTCATTTGCCTTTGCCTGGAATGTGGGCAATGAAAGTTTTATGCAGGATATGAAAATTATTTCAACCCTGAAACTCAGAACAAGCTGGGGGAAAATAGGAAATGAAAAAATAGATTATTTCAACCGGTTTTCAAGGGTACAATCCGATCTGATTGCTATTTTCTCCAATCCCGATGCTGCATTTCCGGCTGCCTCATTTGGTAAAAATGGTAACCCTGACCTGAAATGGGAAACCACTACCCAAACCGATATCGGCCTTGAAATAGGATTTCTCGATAACAGGTTCATCGCAGAATTTGATTATTTTAATAAAATAACCGACGATATTCTCATAGACCTGGCTACTCCGGGGCATCTGGGAAACGGTCAGGGTCAGAAAATTACCTACAACGCTGCATCGGTTTTAAACCGCGGGTTTGAATATAACCTGACCTGGCGTGAGAAGAGGGGCGATTTCTCGTACAACATTGGCTTTGTCGGAGCATTTATCCACAACGAAGTAAAAGCCATCGGCGGCAACAGCGGTATTGATTCGGTGCTCATTGGCGGATACCTGGGTAATGGACAACCTGTTACATTAAGTAAAGTTGGTTTGCCTATCGGTGCATTTTATGGTTATAAAACCGATGGCATATTCCAGAATCAGGCCGAACTGGATGCTTATCCACATGCCTCGCTTGCCGATGTAGGCGATTTAAGATTTGTTGACATGAACAACGATGGTAAAATTAATGGTTTAGACCGTACCTACATTGGTTCACCAATTCCAAAATATACGTTTGGAATTAATATGGGTTGTGAGTATAAAAATTTCGACCTTTCTGTTGATATTCAAGGTCAAACAGGCAATAAAATCTTTAACGGGAAAGATGCCGTACGGCCTGATCCTTACAATTTTGAACAACATGTGTGGAACCGTTGGACCGGCGAAGGAACAAGCACCACCGAACCCAGGCCATCTTTTGGCGGATATAACTACACCCCGTCTGACAGGTTTATTCAAAACGGATCGTTTTTGCGTGTAAGAAGTATCATGCTGGGTTATACCATGCCGGCCGGTTATGCTTCAAAAGCAGGGTGCAAGGACATAAGAATTTTTGCCAAAGCAACTAATCTCTATACAATAACCCGGTTTACAGGTTACACGCCTGAGATAGGAAGCGAAAACGTTATCAGCAATGGTATCGATAACGGGGTCTATCCTATCCCGGCTATTTATTCATTTGGTTTAAACATTACACTTTAAAGCTATGAAAACAACTGTTTATACATTGATATTGGCAACACTCCTGCTGCAAACCGGATGTTCCGACTTTCTGGAAATCAATCCGCAGGGAGAACTGACCCAGGAATCTTTCCCGACCACGCCCGCCGATGCACTGCTGGCTACCAATGCCGTTTATGCCACTTTACGAACATGGCATTATCATTCAGGAGGTTATCCTATTCTTGATATTATGTCAGATGATAGCCGCAAAGGAAGTAATCCAAACGATCAGCTCAACACACTGTGCCCTTATGATAATTACACTTTCAACGCTACACAGGACGGTCTGGACCGCTGGTGGCCTACATTGTACCAGGGAATTAAAAGAGCCAATGTGGTGATAGAATATGTACCGCAGATCAATATGGATACTGCCCTGCAGAACAGGTATGTAGCCGAAGCCCGCTTTTTAAGGGCATTGTATTATTTTGATCTTGTCAGGGCATGGGGTGGTGTGCCAAAAATAACCTCTACCACTCCGCCTAAAAAAGTACCGCGTGCCAGTGCCGAAGAAATTTATGATCTGATGCAATCTGACCTGATATTCGCAATGAATCATCTGCCCGAACGCAGTATGCAGCAAACCAATGATATTGGAAGAGCAACCGCAGGAGCTGCAAAATCGCTGATGGCAAAAGTCTGCCTGTTCAGGCATGACTTTATCAATGCAGAAAAATGGGCACTTGAAGTAATTACCTCACTGGAATATGATCTTGAACCCAATTTTGCCGATGCCAACAGTCAGGCCGGTGAACATGGCATTGAATCAGTTTTTGAAATCGGGGCTATGGAAACAGAGGGGGTTATTGGGAATCAATATGCTAACACACAAGGGGTAAGAGGTACACCAAACCGTGGATGGGGCTTTAACAGGCCAACGGAAAACCTGCGCAATTCATTTGAACCTGGTGATCCAAGGCTCGATGCCACCATTATTGATATTGGAGAAGTACTTGATGGTGTCACAATTGTGGGTGATGGTACCACCCCCGATATCACTACCGATTCGCATGGAAATATCATTGAACGTGAATGTTATAATCAGAAAGTATGGATACCGGGCAATAATGTCAATACCCAGTTCGGACACAACCGCAGGCTTATCCGTTTTGCCGATGTGTTGCTGATGGCAGCAGAAGCCCTCAATGAAAATAATAAACCTGCCGATGCCCTTACACATCTTAACAGGGTAAGAGCCAGGGCCAGGGGTGGCAATAACAGTGTATTGCCCGATATTACTATCACCGATAAAGATCAGTTGCGCGATATCATTTTAAACGAACGTCGTCACGAACTGGCACTGGAAGGACACCGGTTCTGGGATCTGGTCCGTACCGGTAAAGCAGAACAAATACTGGGACCTTTGGGTTTTATTACCGGACAACATGAATTATTACCTATACCGCAAACCGAAATGGATCTTTCGCAAGGAACTTTTAGTCAAAACCCTAATTGGTAAATATATGATTTCTAATTTTTTATTCACTCAATTGTTTAATTTAAATTTTAATGCTATGAGAAAAACTGCATTTTTTTTAATGTTTATCGCCACTATCGTGGTATCAACCGTATTTGTTGCCTGCGACAAAGATGATGAACCGGTTGACCTGACACTGAAAACACTGGTTGCAGGGAGTATCGATCTTAACGGATCGACATCCCCGACCAATGTACCTCTCAACCCTACCATTACAGCTACTTTCTCAACAGCTGTTGATGCTACTACCGCTACTGCTGCCAATATTAAACTGATGCAGGATTATGACGACGCTGATATTCCACTCTCAATCACTGTAAATGGCGCTGTAGTAACCATTACTCCCCAGTCAGATCTGGGAAGCGGGACGCTTTATATGTTAAGCTTCTCGGCTGCTCTTAAATCAACCGAAGGCAAATTCCTGACTGCCCTCACCCGTAATTTCACAACCACAGGTTCTTTTAGCCCTTAGGGCGTAGTAGCATACTGGACCTTCGAAGACAATGCCAACGATGTGGTGGGCAATTACGATCCGGCAACCACCGGAATTGTAGATATTACCTATACTGCCGGCCGTAAAACTGCTGCCGGAAAAGCTGCTACATTCAACGGAACCACCAGCATTATTGAAGTTCCCGATGGCGACCAGCTTATGAATACCAATGATTTTACACTTTCATTCTGGGTTAAAGCTGTATCGGAAGGAATTACCCATGGCCATTTTGTAATGGGCTTAGGGGCATTTTATGGTTTCCAGTTCGAAATTTTTGGTGATTATAGTGGATGCAAACTGGCAGCCAGTTATAATGTCGGCGATACCAATGCCTTTGGTGAAGATTTATGGTTCCCTGCAAACGGAAATGTTGAATGGCAGGGCTGGACCTATTGCGCCGACCTTACCAGTTCCGGTGGATTACAGGCTCTTATTAAAGATACATGGGCTCATGTAGTTTGCACTTACAACAGCTCAACCAAAGAAGGTGTAATGTATATCAATGGCGAAAAAATGAAATCACAGGATTTTGACCTGTGGCCGACCGGTGATCTGAAAACTTTTGCTACCGGAATGAAATACCGTGGTGTTGCTCCCGATGTTGTGAATGAACTTGCCTTTGGATTTATCCAGTCACGCGCCGGCACAATGTGGGATAGTGAACCCTGGGGAGGCTACGATTTTCCGGAAGCCAATCACTTTAAAGGACAGCTCGATGACATCCGTATTTTCCATAAAGCCATTACAGCTACTGAAGTTCAACTGATGTACAACTCAGAAAAACCATAGCATTTCTGATTTAGTGGGAAGTTGGGAAGAGGGATGGCAACATTTTTCCTCTTCCCTCTTTTTACATCTTAATCAATAATACAACCTTTCCGGATAAAAAAATAAAATCATGAAAACTAAGAATTTACATATCAAAGCGCTCATAAACTTTTTTCCGGTATTGGTTATTACTGCTTTTCTTTTTTCATCGTGTAAGAAAGAAAATCCCGAACCTGTTTACGGAATTTTACAATTGGTTTATGTCAGAACAGGAAATACGACACTTAATATCGCGGAGCCTTCATCAGGTATTCCCGTTTCTGCCAGCTTCAATATAACATTCACCGGCAGTGTTGACACTGCATCTGTTAGAAACAACATTATTATTACAGCTTCAGAAAACAGCGAAGCTATAATGTGTGACTACAGCTTTACCAATGAAAACAAAACCATACTGCTTTTACCACGAAATCCATTCAGCTATTTTACCACCTACAAACTCACCTTAACCAATAAAATAAAAGGCTCACAGAAAGAAACTTTTACTGGTGCCGAATATCAGTTTACTACCGAAAACGGTAAACTCCAGGTATTATCGGTACTTATAAACGGACAAACCCTGAACAGCCAGACCATACCCTATGACATTGATTTTGAGCAATTACAGATTGATGTTACCTTCTCCGATTCACTTCCCGGAACCGGTATCGCCCCGTTTTTTGCACTGATGCCCAATGTTCCTGTTTCATGCACATTATCAGACGACCATAAAAAAGTAACCATCAGAAATAATCAACCCCTCCTATATTACAATAAATATGCCTTTCAGATTTCTTCCATGCTTCATTCAATTCACAACTTTTCATTCCAGGGTTATAACCATTATTTTATTACCAGCCTTGATTCGACGTATAAAATGCCACTGATCAGTGATGAAGACCTCCTTACCCTGGTTCAAAGACAAACATTCGGATATTTTTACGATTTTGCCCACCCGGCTTGTGGAATGGCCCGCGAACGTAATACTTCAGGAGATGTTGTCACCACCGGCGGTTCAGGCTTTGGAGTAATGGCCCTGATTGTTGGCATGGAACGTGGTTTTATAACCCGTACCGATGGTCTTGCAAGGCTTGACCAGATTCTCGATTTTCTTGAAACCTGTGACCGTTTTCATGGTGCCTGGCCACATTGGCTCAATGGCAATACCGGGCAAACCATTCCTTTCAGTCCGCGTGACGATGGGGGCGACCTTGTGGAAACTTCTTTTATGATTCAGGGACTTATCACCATGAGACAGTACCTTGATTCGTTAAACACTGAAGAAAAAAACCTAATTAACCGCATTAATGTTTTAGCCAATACCGTTGAATATGATTGGTTTACCCAGGGACAAAATGTGCTTTACTGGCACTGGTCGCCCAATACCGGATGGGAAGTCAACCTGAAACTGGAAGGTTATAACGAAACGCTGATTACCTACGTTCTTGCAGCATCATCAACCACGCATACCATACCTGCCGAAGCCTTTACACAGGGTTATATGCGAAACGGAGCCATTGTCAACGGCAACAGCTATTACGGATATATACTACCCCTTGGATATGCTTACGGGGGACCGCTGTTTTTTACCCATTATTCCTTTCTTGGTCTCGATCCGCGAAACCTTCAGGATGTCTATGCCAGTTACTGGCAACAAAATGTCAATCAATCGCTTATCAATCAAGCTTATTGTGCGGCCAATCCCCATCATTATGCATCGTACAGCATGGATTGCTGGGGCCTCACAGCCAGCGATAATCACCAGGGATACAGTGCCCATTCACCTACCAACGATCTGGGAGTTATTGCTCCCACAGCTGCATTGTCAGCTTTTGCTTATACCCCCGAAGCATCGATGAGGGCATTGAAACATTTTTATTACCACCTGGGCGACAGGCTTTGGGGTGAATATGGTTTTTACGATGCTTTCAGCGTATCGAACGATTGGTGGGCAAATTCCTATATCTCTATTGACCAGGGTCCGATCATTATTATGATCGAAAATTACCGTACTGGCTTGTGCTGGAATTTATTTATGTCGGCTCCGGAAGTACAGCAAGGTCTGACAAAACTAGGTTTTAACTATGCCAAAAGTTTTAAATGAATATGATGTATAAAAAAAATTTAAAATTCGAATACTCAAGAAACATATAAAAAAGAAGGAAACCTGAATTTTAACCGTTATGAAAGCAATATTTTTATTTTTCATTCCAGTTTTACTCCTTCTGAACAATTCATGTAAAAATACTTATAAACAGCATGCTGAACTGGTTGATCAATATGTCGACTCAGTGCTGATGCTGATGACTTTAGATGAGAAAATCGGGCAGCTTACTCTCTGTGCCGGCACGATGGATCAGACAGGACCTTTGATAAAAAAAACCTATGAAAAAGATATTAAAGATGGCCGTGTAGGTGCCATGCTAAATGTTTACGGGGTCGAAGCTATCCGTAAGCTCCAGGAAATGGCGGTTACCAATACCCGTTTAAGAATACCCCTGCTTTTTGGTTACGATGTTTTGCATGGTTTTAAAACCATTTTCCCCATCCCTTTTGCTGAAGCATGCAGCTGGGATATGGAAATGATTGAGAAAACTGCATCATTATCGGCTAAGGAAGCCAGTGCTTCAGGATTGAACTGGACTTTCAGCCCGATGACCGACCTTACGCGCGATCCACGCTGGGGAAGAGTTGCTGAAGCCGCAGGCGAAGATGTTTTCCTGGCTTCGCAGATTGCCAGTGCTAAAGTGATTGGATACCAGGGAGAAAAACTTGATGATCCGTTTACCCTTGCCGCTTGTGTAAAACATTTTGCCGCTTACGGAGCTCCCCTTGGAGGAAGGGATTACAATACCACCGATATGTCGGAGAGGGTATTGCGCGAAACATATCTTATGCCTTACAAAGCAGCTATCTGCGCCGGGGCAGCAACCGTTATGAGCTCATTCAATGAATTAAACGGGATTCCATGCACTGGAAATAAATACCTGATAACAAACATTTTACGAAACGAATGGGGTTTCAATGGCTTTGTCGTTTCAGACTGGACTTCAATCAATGAGCTGGTGAATCATGGATATGCAGCCAATGAAAAACAGGCCGCTGAACTTGCCATGAAAGCGGGTGTTGATATGGATATGCAAGGATTTGTATATGCCAATTATCTTAAAAACCTGCTTGATGAAGGAAAAATATCCATCAGCCAGATTGATCAATCAGTAAAAAGAATATTGACAATAAAAAAACAATTAGGCCTGTTTGAAAATCCCTATTTATATCTTGACCTGAACCGCGAAAAAGAGGGTACCTGTTCCGGAGAACTAATGGAACATGCTTTAATATCGGCAAAAAAATCCATTGTATTGCTGAAAAATGATGCCTTTAAAGGAAAAAAATTACTTCCTGTTTCAAGATCAATCAGGCGCATTGCACTTATTGGCCCTTTAGCTGATAATCAGAAAGATATGCTGGGAGCATGGCATGCAATGGGCGATGAAACAAAAGTAGTTACCATACGCCAGGGATTGAAAAATAAATTCCCGGGAGCAACCATTGATTATGCAAAAGGTGCTGAATTTGAAGGAAATGATAAAACCGGTTTTAATGCAGCCAAATTACTGGCCATGAAATCGGACCTTGTAATTTGTGCCGTTGGTGAAAACTGCGAACAAAGTGGCGAAGCTGCAAGCCGCTCTGATATTGGCCTGCCCGGAGTACAGACTGACCTTATAAAAGAACTGTTGAAAACCGGGAAACCCATCGTAGCCGTGGTTATGGCAGGCAGGCCACTCAGTATTGAATGGCTCGGACAAAACATCAATGCCATTCTTTTTTCCGGACATTTAGGTACCAGAAGTGGCGATGCAATTGCTGAAGTTTTAAGCGGTGATTACAATCCTTCAGGAAAACTGGTTATGAGTTTTCCACGAAATACCGGTCAGGTACCCGTTTTTTACAATGCAAAAAATACCGGACGCCCTTATAATCCAAACGACTCATACACAAGTAGATATATCGATATTGCCAATGATCCGCTATACCCGTTCGGTTACGGCTTAAGCTACACATCCTTTAAATATACTGCATTAAAGCTGAATAAAACAGTTATATCAGACGCTGATACCCTGATTGTTGGTTTTACTTTAATGAATACAGGCAATGATGATGGCGAAGAAATTATCCAGCTTTACATCAGGGATATGGTGGGCAGTGTTACAAGACCTGTCAGGGAGCTGAAAAGTTTTAAAAAGGTTTTCCTGAAAGCTGGTGAACAAAAAAATGTTACTTTTTCATTAACCATTGATGATTTAAAATTTTATGATATTAACATGGAATACCTTGCCGAACCTGGAAAGTTTAAGTTATTTGTGGGTGGCAATCCGGCAGATTTATTAGAAACAGAATTTGAGCTTTTATAATTATTCAAAATATTACAACACTTGTTATGGAGAAATAACGGAATTTCAGATAAGAATGATTGATTTAATTACAACTAATTCTGTAACGCAAAATTTATAATGATATGAAAACCAGCAAAATATCACTATTTCTAATTTTAGCGGCAATGGCCTGTAACCAGCCACAACCCATTACATATAATTCAGGGGGAAAAGTGGATTACCTTACGACAAACGAAGAAGAGATGATGCTCGATTCGATACAGCATAAAACATTTCTCTTTTTTATGCATGAACATCATCCTGCATGGGGTATTGTCAAAGACCGTGCATCAGACTGGGCTCCTGCAAGCATTGCTTCAACCGGGTTTGGGATTCCATCATTTGCAATAGGTGTGGAAAGGCAATGGATTACCCGCGAAAAAGCAGCAGAAATCACATTAAATATGCTCAGATTTTTTAGCAGTTCGGTGCAAAGTGCTGACACCAATGTCACCGGATATAAAGGATTTTATTACCATTTTTTAAGGATGGATTCAGGTACCCGTGAATGGCATTGCGAGCTATCATCGGTCGATACAGGCATACTGATGATGGGAATAATCTTTGCCCGGAACTATTACGACCGGGACAATGAAATTGAAAATCAGATCCGTTCACTGGCATCAGCCTTGCTAAAAAGGGTTGAATGGGATTTTTTCCTGATGCCGGCAACCGGCAAACATCCCCATACAATTTCAATGGCATGGTCGCCTGAACATGGGTTACTCGATTTTGGCTGGAGCGGATATAACGAGGCACTTTTTCTGTATATCCTTGCCGCAGGCTCTGGCATGAACAATGTGGTTGAAAGTTATAATTCCTGGTTATCGACCTACCAGTGGAACACCCCTTACCAGGGACTTTCGCATGTTGCCTTTCCGCCTTTATTCGGTCACCAGTTTTCACATGCCTTTATCGATTTCCGTGGCCTGGCCGACAAATACATGACGAAAAAAGGAATTGATTATTTTGAAAACTCCCGGCGTGCGACCTTGGTTCAGCGTAAATATGCCATGGACAATCCTAAAGGCTGGGTTGGTTATGATTCGCTTTGCTGGGGCGTTACCGCCTGCGACGGGCCTGGTGATAAGTACAACTTTGGTGATAAAAAATTCTTTGGCTATGCCGGAAGAGGAACGAGCGGAGCAGATTATAATTACTTTGATGACGGAACCATAGCACCCTATGGGCCTGTTTCATCACTGCCATTTGCCCCCGAAATAGTGCTGCCTACGATAAAATCGCTTAATGAAAAGTATAGCAATAAATTATGGGGTAAATATGGTTATTTTGATGCATTCAATCTGACCGCCAACTGGGTAGATAATGACTACATAGGCATTGACCAGGGACCGATGCTGATTATGATCGAAAATTTCAGAACCGGACTGGTGTGGAATTATGTCATGAAAGATCCGGTCATACAGAAAGGGCTCACTGAACTTGGATTTACTTATTTAAAATAAACTCCATCTTGCCATGAAAAATAGCCTTATAAAAAAGAACGTAATATTTTTTTTTCTTGCGTTCAACATATACCATATCCATGCCCAGGTAAAAACCCTCGATGAATTTGAAACCACCGGGGGATGGAATTTTATAAAATCAGATGGCGTTGACCTTAACTTATGCGCAGAAAAAGGAATGACAGGCAATGCCATCCGTTTCGATTATCATTTTACTAAAGGAACCGGATACGGAGGAATTCAGAAATTTTTCGCATTAGATCTGCCTGACAATTATGCATTTACTTTTTATTTAAAAGCTGAATCACCAGCCAATAATTTTGAAATAAAATTTATTGATAGTACCGGCAACAATGTGTGGTGGGTGAACAACCGCAACTTTGATTTTCCCAAATCATGGAAAAAAATCACCATCAGGAAAAGACATATCCATTTTGCCTGGGGACCAACCAGCGACCAGCAACTAAAACGAATTGACAGGATTGAATTTACCATAGCATCGTTTGTCGGAGGTAAAGGCACTGTATGGCTTGACAGCCTTACCTTTGAGCCATTACCACCCGAAACACAATCCTATCCGGAACCTTCAGCCAGTGCTTTATCATCGGTAAAAAGTCATCCGCCAGCCTCCATGATTGATCATTCAAACGATACCTACTGGCAAAGCAGTAAGGCATTCAATGAAACTGTTACCATTGATTTTAAAACCCGCAGGGAATTCGGCGGGCTGCAGATCAACTGGCTTGAGAATTATTATGCCACAGGTTTTGATATTCTTTTTTCTGCTGATGCAAAAAACTGGGAACGGGTATATTCGGTCTGTTCAAATCAGGGTGATGTCAGTTTTATCAGGCTTGCTGAAGCTGAGACAAGATATATCAAGATTAATGTTACAAAAAATGCTTCTTCAAAAAGTACAGGCATCCGTGAAATCAAGTTCCTGAAACCCAATGAATCGTTGACGCTGAATGATTTTCTGATTTACACAGCAGAAAATTCTACCATCGGAAATTACCCGCGATACTTTTTACAGCGTGCCTCATATTGGACAATTGCGGGTTTAAACAACGATAAAAAAGAAGCCATGATAAACGAAGATGGAATGGTCGAGGTTGATAAAGCGCTTTTCAGCATCGAACCGATGATAAAAACCGGCAATACTCTTTATAACTGGCAAAATGTAAAAGCATCACAGTTTCTGGGTTTTCCTGAAACCGGTAATGCATATAATTTTACACCTTCCGTTTCATGGAATTGCGATGGGCTTACTTTTGTAACTGGCATATCGGCCAGCGGAGAGGCCAATATTAATTCCACTTTGAATATCGGGTATTATTTTAAAAATACTACAACCAAAACACAGGATTTCGAATTTTACCTGCTCATACGCCCATTCCAGGTAAATCCTTACTACCAGTTTCTGAATCTTACCGGTGGTGCCGGAAAAATTTTCAACATCAGCGAATCAGAAAAAGGCAGGAAAATAATGGTCGATCAGAAAACGATATTTACCCCTAAGCCATACGATTTCTTTACAGCCGCTTCATTCGACGACGGCAACCTTGTTGATCAGATCCGGAAAGGAATATTGATGCCAAAAAAAACTGTCAATGATTCCGCCGGGCTTGCCAATGGTTTGATAAAATACAGCATTCATGTAGGTGCAGGTGAGCAGACCCGATTGTTTGTTACGGTGCCTTTTTACGATAAAAACCCGTTGGATAAAGAAATCACCAATGAATTCATGGCAGAAAACTTTAATCAATATGCAACTTTCTGGCGCGATAAAGTCAGCCATATCCGGTTTAACCTTCCTGCGACGGCTGACAAAATGATTAATACCTACAGGTCAAACCTTGTTTATATACTTATTAACCGTGATATGGCAGGTATTCAGCCCGGTTCGCGCTCTTATGAAAGGAGCTGGATGCGCGACGGAGCATTGACCTCATCAGCCCTTTTAAAATCGGGTATAGTTTCAGAAGTGAAGGATTTTATTAATTGGTTTGCAGATCATCTGTATGAAAACGGGAAAGTTCCTTGTGTAGTCGATTTCAGGGGTCCCGACCCGGTTCCCGAAAACGACAGCCATGGCCAGTTTATTTACCTGGTCAGGGAATATTTCAACTTTACCAAAGACACTGCGTTTCTCAGGTCAAAAAATGAAAAAGTACTGAAGGTTATAAATTACATCGAATCGCTTATCGCCGAAAGATCGACAGATTATTTTAAAAACGGGAACGACAGCCTGAGAGCATTTTACGGGCTTGTTCCGGAATCAATAAGCCATGAAGGCTATTCTGCAAAACCGATGCACTCCTACTGGGATGACTTTTTTATATTAAAAGGGCTGAAAGATGCTGCCGAAATTCAAAAAATACTTGGGGAAACCAAAAATTCTGAAAGGATACAAAAAATCCGTGATACTTTTAAAGAAAACCTTTATAATTCATTACAACTGGTGATGAAAACCAAAGGCATTAATTATATCCCTGGTTGTGCAGAACTGGGAGATTTTGATGCCACCTCAACCACTATTGCCTTAACACCGTGCAATGAATTGAACAACCTGCCAAAGCCACAGGTTTACAACACATTTGATAAATATTACGAATTTTTTAAAAACCGCAGAGACGGAAAATCGGCATGGGTAAATTACACTCCTTACGAAAACAGGCTGATAGGTTCATTTATTATTCTCGATGAGCCGGACAGAGCGCATGAGCTGATTGATTTTTTCATGAACGACCAACGCCCGAATTCGGCTGCAGGTGGCTGGTACCACTGGGCCGAAGTGGTGTGGAATGATTACCGGACTCCAAAATATATCGGCGATATGCCACACACCTGGGTTGGCAGCGACTTTATCAATGCATTCCGGTCGATGTTTGTTTATGAAAATGAGTACGATCAATCACTTGTTCTGGCCGCTGCACTTTACCAGGATTGGATAGATGCACCCCAGGGTATGTCTGTTGAAAACCTGCCAACCTACTATGGCGATATTTCTTATGCCATAAAGAAAGAAAACAACAGCTATCATTTTTCGGTGTACGGACAGGTAAAACTACCGGATAACGGAATGAAAATCAAAAACTTTAACCATTCACAACGACCGGTAAAAGTTTCTGTAAACGGAAATGAGATAAAAGAATACTCTGAAAAAGAAATTATTATCAGGGAATTCCCTGCCGAGGTGATCATTTATTATTAAAAATCAGCATTAATGAAAGAAACTGAAAACAAAGAGATTGAAAAATCCCATACAGATGAACGGATTCGATTTTCGCAATTGGCAGCCTACGGTGCCGGTGGTATAATTCCCATTGCCCTGTTCAATGTTGCCGGCATTCTTGTAGGGTTGATGGGAAACATCAGCCTGGGGTTGAGTGCTTTCTGGCTTGGCGCCATTTTAATTATCCCCCGCTTATGGGATGCTCTTTCTGATCCTGTAATCGGCCATCTTTCCGATAATACCCGAACCCGCTGGGGCCGTCGTCGTCCATACCTGCTGCTGGGAGGAATAGCTGTAGCCATTTCTTTTGTCGTTATCTGGTGGATTCCCAAAGGCGATATGGTACATGCATGGTTTCCCACCGATGCTGGCTACCAGGCTTTTCAACTGGTTTATATTCTGATTTCACTGCTGATATTTTTTACGGCAGTAAATATTTTTGAAATTCCACATGGCGCGCTGGGAATGGAAATGACCACCGATTATCATGAACGCACCCGGCTTTTCAGTGCCAAGAGTTTTGTAGGTAATCTTTTTGCCATGAGCACACCGTGGTTGTTTGCCCTGGCCAGTATGGAAGTTTTTAAAGGCCCGGGAGGCAATGAGGTAGATGGTATGCGCTATGTTTCTGTTCTTATTGCAGCCATCCTTATCCCGCTTTCATTCTGGTGGTTCTTTAAATTACGCGAACCAGCATTTAAAAAAGTTGCTGCTCAGAAAAAAACACCCTTCTGGACCGATATGAAACGTACTGCCGGAAATAAAAATTTTGTCATGCTGACATTGACAATTTTCACGCTGGCTATGGGCTTTAATTTTGTCAGTCTGCTCGGGTCATATATTCCTATTTTCTATATTTATGGGGGTGATAAAGTCGCCGGAGCCACACTACTTGGTATTAATGGTACCATTTGGGCAATTACAGGCGTACTTGCCGTTTTCCCGCTCAACTGGATAAGTCCGAAACTTGGAAAACGAAACACCCTTATCATGGCAATTTTACTGATGTGCCTTGCCCAGCTTTCAAAAATAATCTGCTACAATCCGGCCTATCCATACCTGATCATTATACCCACGGTACTGCTTTCAACCGGCATGTTGTTTTTCTTTACACTCGGTTCTTCAATGGTGGGCGACATATGCGATGAAGATGAACTGAAAACCGGGAACCGATCAGAAGGCAGTTATTATTCTGTTTTCTGGTGGTTTATTAAAATGGGAACAGCACTTGCCAGTTTTGTTGCAGGAGCGCTTATTGTATATACCATGTTTGATGAAACCCAGGTAACTAAAGTTGACAGCCTGCAAGGCAATATCAGGGAATTGCGGAGCAAAATTCAGTACATTGAGAACCACAATGGTTTTACCTCAGCCAATGAATCCCTGCTTACTTACACCAAAAAGCAGGTAGCCGATGCACTCAGCGAATCGCAGCAATATGTGATATATCTTGAAAAAGAATCGGTAAAAAATCTGGACAAAACCTTCCCACATAACACTGAATACCAGTCAAGAAGAAAAAATATATACGAAACATTAATTTCATCGGCAAAACAAACTACCGGCCAGCTGCAAGACCTTCATCTACGTCTTGAAAATCCACAAAACCAGTTTACCAACCATCTGATTGACAGTATTGCAGGTGTTGCCATTCCGCTTACTTATAAACCCCTGCTCGAAAAAGCACAGATGAATGCGTTTGAGCTGTCATGTCACCTCGAGGAACGATCGTTTGAAACAAAAAAGAGCGAAGAGCATTTTGCACAAATCATGCAGAATTGCAGCCATATTATTGAAAAACTGAAAAATATCAGTTACAATATTCCACCGGATTTATTGGATCAGGAACTTGGCACCATTGAAAATGAAATAGCAAAACTTAAAATACAATCACCCTATACCCTGTTAATGATGCGTGTTGTTGAAATAGGGCTACCACTGGTATTAAGTATATTCTCAATTTTCTTTGTCTTCAGGTACACATTGACCGAAAAAAGAAGTCATGAAATAAAGGACCTGCTAAAAATCAGAAATGAAGAACGTTCCGGCAAAATGAAAGAAAATCCATCTTCATCAATCGTTTAACAAAAACAATCAGAACAATGACATTCCAAATCAAAGAAGACAATTTCTATCTTAATGACGAAAAAGTATTTCTTAATTCCGGAGAAATTCATTATTTCAGAATTAAGCGCGACCTCTGGAGTAACCATCTTGAAGCAGCCCTGGAAGCCGGCCTTACTACCGTAAGCACCTATATTCCATGGGCATGGCACGAACCGGAAGAGGGTATTTTTGACTTTGAAGGAACAACGGCTCCGGAGCGTGATCTGAAAGGCTGGATGCAGCTTTGCAAGTCGTATGGTCTGTCCTGTATTGTCAAACCGGGTCCTTTTATCCTGGCCGAATTCCGTGGTGCTGGCCTTCCTGACTGGTTTATGAATAAACATGGCGAAGAAATTAAAATGCGTAACAGCAAAGGCGGAATTGTCCAAAGTGATGGGGTAAATATTTTTCACCCTTTATATCTTGAAAAAGTGACACGCTGGTACGGTCAGGTTATGCCTTTCCTCCGCCATTACCAGGTATCGGCCGGCGGCCCTGTAATAATGATGCAGATATGTAATGAAATTGGAGTCTTTAACTGGCTGGCCCGTCAGGCTGACTACAGTATAGATATAAAAAACCGTTTTATAACTTTTATAAGCAATAAATTTAATGATATTGAACAAGTTAACCGACTCTGGGAAACCAATTACTGTAATTTTACCGAAATAGATTTGCCACCTGATGGCCGACTTCCATACAGCTCAAAAGGCGATCGCAGCCGCGATTATGAATGGCATTGTTTCTGGAGAACCTGTTATGGCGATTACCTGCGTATGCTGACAGTCATGGCAAGGGAGCGTGGAATCACTGTACCGCTTTATCACAATCTTCCTGGCTGGATATATGGAAACGGCTACGAATTCCCTGTGAATATTACCATGTACGAAGACCTGTTTAATGATAAAAGTGAACTTATTTTCGGGGTCGATCATATTCCTGAATTTATGTCGAACCGCAACATGCACGACGACCGTATCATCAATGATATCACACATGCCATGCAGGGATCCGGACCCTTGTTTGCTGCCGAATTCCAAAGCGGATCGCGTGAATATCATGTGGTAACCAGTCCAAATGAAATGGAACTTTTCTACAAAGCAAGCATTGCCCATGGCCTTACCGGATGGAATTATTATATGTTTTCACAAGGGCATAATCCCCCAAAGAAAGGTTACTCAGGTTCTACATTTTACTGGTTTACACCGCTTTCTGCCGAAGGCATGAAGACGAGTGCTTTTGACCTTATAAAAAGAATGAGCAAAATTGTAAAAACCGTCGGAAATATTATTGTTGATGCAAAACGAAAATCAGAAATCGCTGTCCTTTTTTATCCTCCTTATTATGCTACAGAACTGGAAAGACCAGTTGACCAAAACTGCGGACTGATGTTTACACCTTCAGCCATCCGGAGGCCTGCTTATTTTGACGGGTTATTAAAAATACTGCAGGTTCTGAATATCGACTACGATATGATTGACCTCACCAGGGCTACTGCCGGCATGATGAATAAATATAAACAGGTCTGGGCTTTCACTACCGATGAAATGAACGCAGCTGACCAGCAAACCATTGTTGATTATGTAAAAGCAGGTGGCCATATGGTTATGTTCCCTTATCTTCCCGACCGTGAAATGACACAAAAAACGTGTACTATTATTCGTGATGCCCTCTCAGTAAAACCATCCAGGGTAGAAAATATCGATTCACCATTAATAGATGTATTTGACCTGAAGGATATTAAATGTGCCAATCCACAGGTTATTTATAATGAAACCTCACTGGCAGATGCCGAAATTTTTGCACGGACAATCCGAGGTTCGGCCTGTGGATTTATCAAAACGCTTGGCAACGGCTCAGTTACACACCTGGGAACATGGACAGGATTTGATACGGAAGGACATAAACCCGTTTACGAAACAATTCTCTCAAGATCAGGTGCTAAGCTGAGACAGGCTATGACTACCAATGAACATATTACAGTCAGGGAACGATTTACCAGTCAGAATACTGCATTGCTTTTTATTGCTAATTATTATCATGAAGAACAACCCGTACAGGTCAAATACACGCACCCCGGAAACGGTGAAATTATTTCTGTTCCTTTTGTACAGGAAAAAATGCTTTGGCCTGCATTGTATGGTTTGCTGTCGCCTGTATGCCTTAAAATAACCGATGATATATCCATCCTGCATACCACTTCTGATATACTTAATATTTTTATTTCTGATAACCAGATTGAAATCTCCCTGTTTGGCCATCGTGACCTTGCCGGAGAGATGGTTTTTGAAGGAAAAGATGTAAATAAAATCAACACAGCAGCTATTGATGGCGAACCGCTCAGCATTATCCGCAAAGGTAGTCGTATAGCTTTTGTTTATCCGCACCGGCACAAAACCGAAATGTTAGTAAAAATCAAACTTATGTAAATGAAAATCAATAATTCACATGGCCTTTCCGTGAATATTCTTCAAAACGGATCCATACAGCGTATTGATGCTGAATCTGTCATGATAAGCCTCCGGTCCGTATCGCCCTATTCAAAACCCGGAGCCAGCATTTATCTGAGAAAAAGAGGACAACCTTTTCAATCTACACCCTTGTTCGGCCCTGAAAGCAACAGCCTTTTTCAGCTTGGCGAAGATGCCTTTTTAGCGAAGGGCAGCTGGGAGGATATTGATTACACCTGTTTGCTGCAGCTTTCAAAAAACAACCTTAGCTGGATGTGGCAGATTGAAATGGTCAACAATTCATCCGATGCTGTTGAGCTCGATTTGATATATGTACAGGACGCCGGATTAAAACCAGCATCGAATGGCCCGGTCAATGAATATTATATAAGCCAGTATCTTGAGAGGCTTATTCTTGAAGATCCGGTGTTTGGTTCAGTCATATGCTGCCGTCAGAATATGCATGAAGCCGGCAAAAACCCCTGGCTGATGATGGCATGCAAAAACGGAGCCCTCGCTGCCAGTACCGATGGAATGCAGTTTTATGGCAAATCATTCCGCGAAACAGGAATTCCCGAAGGTTTATTTTCAGATAAGCCGGGGGGAGAATATGCCGGTGAATCGTCAATTCTTGTCCTCCAGCAAAAACCTTTCAGGATCAATGCCGGCGAGACACAAACCAGCATTTTTGTTGCTGTTTACCTGCCTGACCACCCCGGTGCAACGTCTAATTCCGATCTGAAACTATTGCCGGATATATGCAGGGGATTTGAGGCGGAAAAACCTTCAGCATTTAATCAAAACTGGAACATACCGGTTAAGAATCTGTTCAACACATCTCCTTTTCTTCCGGTTGATGATTTACGCCAGGAAGAAATAAACTTGTTTTTTGGCAGCGAAAAACGCTTTTGCGAAACAGAAAACGGCCGGCTGTTGTCTTTTTTCTGCCATCAGCATGACCATGTCATGTTACGTGCCAAAGAAACAATGGCCGACAGACCCCATGGACATATCATGCAGGCCAATACGGGGCTTGTACCCCATGAAAATATCGTTTCAACCAATGCTTTTGCTTATGGGGTTTTTAATTCGCATCTCACCCAGGGAAATACCAATTTTAATACACTGTTATCGGTTTGTTCAAGCCAGTTTAACCTGACTTCCGAAACCGGGCAAAGAATGATGATTAAGCTTGATGGCAGGTATTATTTACTGGGAGTTCCTTCAGCCTTTGAAATTGGGCTGAATCATTGCCGTTGGATTTACAGATACCATGATCATTGTTTCCAGATACGCACATGGACTTCCACATCGCATCCACAGGTAAATTTTGATTTTAAGGTAATAAGCGGCAAACCCGTAGATTTATTGATTATCAATCACTTTGATGAAAGCAATGGCTGGAGCATTTCCCCAGGCACTGCCAGCCAAGAATTTGTGGCAAAACCCAGGTCAGGCAGCCTGATAGCAAGCCATTTTTTGGATGCACAATTCAGGATTATTGTTCAGGGTACTCATGCCAGTTATAAAGTATGGGGCGATGAAGTACTGTATCCGGGAATAAGAACCACCAAAGGCCAGTTGTTTGTTCTTGATGTCAGGGAAACCTCTGATTTCTGCATGAGTTTTATCGGCGAAGTCAGCACTGCTGCCACGGTAATTCACATTCAAAACAGTGACAATCAATGGAATTTAGACAAACAGGATGCTCTTTTACACTGGAAAAATTTAAGTTCAAACCTTTCAATACAAGGAAAACACGAAGATATAAAAGCTATCCGTGAAATACTTCCATGGTACGGGATGAATGCACTTACCCACTTTCTCACCCCATACGGATTGGAACAATTTGGCGGTGCAGCATGGGGTACACGCGATGTTTCGCAAGGGCCTATTGAGTTGCTGCTATGCATGGAAAAATATGTTGAAGCCAGGCAGGTATTGTGCATCATATTCTCAAACCAGCATTCCGATGGCGGATGGCCTCAATGGTGGATGTTCGACAGCTATTCACACATCAGGGCTCACGATGCACATGGGGATGTTGTTTACTGGTGTCTGATTGCCCTCAGCAATTATATCAAAGTTACTGGCGACCTTTCAATCCTTGATGAAAAGTTGCCCTATTTCAATGAAAAAAATATAAACAACATTGATAAAACACCCCTGAGCGAACACGTTGACCGACTTATTACAATGATTGTTGATTCATTTATACCCGGTACCGCGCTGGTTCCTTTCGGTGGCGGCGACTGGAACGACTCCCTGCAGCCCGTAAGCAAAGAACTGGCACAACGAATGATATCATCCTGGACCGTCGAAATGAACTATCAGGCATTTATGCAATACCAGCCGGTTTTTGAACTGACCAACCAAAAAGAAAAAGCCGGTCACTTGAAAAATATTTGTAAAAGGATTAAAACCGATTTCAACAAATATTTAGTGAATGATGGAACAGTTGCAGGCTACGGGCTGACTGAAAAAGACGGCAGCATTAGCGTACTGCTTCATCCGGACGATCATTTAACCGGCATTCATTATAGCATTCTGCCAATGAACAGGGGCATTATCAGCGGAATGTTTTCATACGAACAAGCCGAATTTCATCAGGATTTGGTTGAAAAACATCTGAAAGGCCCTGATGGTGCTCGCCTGATGGATCGCCCGCTTAAATACAGAGGAGGTAAACAAACTATTTTTCAAAGAGCCGAAAGCAGCACGTTCTTTGGCCGCGAAATTGGCCTTATGTATATTCATGAACATATCAGGTATGCCGAGTCATTGGCAATTATGGGAAAAGCTGAAGCATTTATCAAAGCGCTGCGACAGGCAAATCCTGTTGCTTACAGGGAAATTGTAAGCTGCGGCGATATCCGCCAGTCAAATTGCTACTACAGTAGCTCTGATGTTGCATTTAAAAGCCGTTATGAAGCCGACCAACGCTACGATGAAATTAAATCGGGAAATATTACCCTGAGAGGTGGCTGGAGGGTTTATTCAAGCGGCCCGGGAATTTATATTAATCTTGTTGTTTCAAGGCTTCTGGGCTTGCGTATTGAGTATGGCAATTTCATTATCGATCCGGTAATGCCCCAGGCATTCGATGGCCTCTCTGTCAGAAAAGATGTTATGGGATACCCGGTAATTTTTACCTATAAAATCATATACGGAAATTTCAGTCCCGATGCAGTTTTCATTAACGGTAAAGCCATTTCGTTTCAATGTGAACAGAATATCTACCGGAAAGGTGGTGCTGTCATAACGGTTCAGCAGTTTTTATCATTACTGAATTTACACGAAAATATCGTCGAAATACTGGTATAATATCTGACTATGATTAAAAAATATTTTATAGGAAATAAATTGCAAATACTTGGTAATTAATAATTTATGAATTAAAACCATCATGGATTTATCTCTTCAAAAATCCAATTCAAAATATTTTGAAAGGCAAAAATTATTCATTAGACTTCAAAATAAACAATTTGAAAACCTTGCATTTGCTTTTTTTCTTAAACCTTCCCATCTTGCGTAATGCTTACCAGATATGATTTTAATATCAAAAAAAACATGGTCAGGGCAGCTATCCTTTCAAACAACGCATTATTATTGATATCAGAGTAATGACACATAAATTATTATAACCATGAGTTTTTCTGTCATCGATTACATTGTTTTTGCAGCCTATGCTTTCATTATTATAGGCCTTGGCTTATGGATATCCACGCGGAAAAAAAGCAGTGAGACCAATTCGGGCGATTATTTCCTGGCTGGAAGGGCATTACCATGGTGGGCCATAGGGGCTTCGCTCATTGCTTCCAATATTTCAGCCGAACAATTTATAGGGATGTCAGGATCGGGATATGCCATTGGCCTGGCCATTGCCTCTTACGAATGGATGGCTGCCTTAACCTTGCTCCTGGTGGCAGTTTTTTTTCTGCCCATTTTTCTCGAAAAAAAAATATTCACCATGCCCCAGTTTCTTGAAATGCGCTTCGATAAAAGGGTTAAAACCGTGATGGCCGGCTTCTGGCTGCTGGTTTTCATTTTTGTCAATCTCACTTCAATTATTTACCTGGGAGCGCTGGCCATAGAAAAAATAATGGGTATCAGAATGATATACGGCATTATCGGGCTATCGGTCTTTGCTGCATTATATTCCGTTTACGGAGGTTTAAAAGCTGTGGCATGGACCGACGTAATACAGGTTGTTTTTCTTATTGGCGGAGGTTTGCTTACTACTTATTTTGCACTCGATTACCTTTCGGGGGGTAAAGGTTTTTTTGCAGGTTTCAGACAATTACTTGATGCGGTTCCCGAAAAATTTGATATGATACTCGAAAAAGGTCAGCTGATGATTCCCGACGGAAACGGAGGCACAAAAGATGCATATCATGACCTGCCGGGAATAAGTGTATTAATTGGTGGTATGTGGGTGGCCAACCTGTATTACTGGGGATGCAACCAATACATTATCCAGAGGGCACTGGCTGCAAAAAGCATTAAAGAAGCTCAGAGCGGGCTTGCCTTTGCTGCATACCTTAAAATATTGCTTCCGCTCATTGTTGTCATCCCAGGCATTGTTGCTTTTGCGCTGCATGCCGACATTGTCAGATCAGACCAGGCTTATCCATGGCTGTTACATAATTTTATCCCGCCGGGCATTAAAGGATTGGCTTTTGCGGCACTGGTTGCTGCTATTGTCAGCTCTCTTGCATCAATGATGAACAGTGTTTCAACCATTTTTACCCTTGATATTTATAAACCCTTTTTTGATCCCCATGCTTCAGAACAAAAACTGGTAAGAACCGGACGCATTGTAAGCACCACGGCACTGCTTATTGCCATCTTTATTGCACCTTCACTGCGCAATTTCGACCAGGCTTTTCAGTATATCCAGGAATTTACTGGTTTTGTGAGCCCCGGGGCGCTGGCCATTTTCCTGGCTGGATTCTTTTATAAAAAAGCTACTTCCAACGGGGCACTGGCAGCCGCTTTTGGCACTTTTATCTTCTCCCTTGGTTTTAAACTTCTAATGCCTCAGCTTCCGTTTATTGACCGCATGGGCATTGTGTTTTTACTCTGCATCGGCCTTTTCGTTCTGTTTGCCCGTATTGAAGGAAATAAAACCCAGGCCGGTGCTATTATTTTTAGCAAAGGATTGTTTGACACAGGTAAAGCATTTAAGATTGCTTTTGCCGGAGTTGTGGCTATCTTAACAATACTGTATGCAAAATGGTGGTAAATCAAATAATGAATGATCATGAAATATTCAAATTACCTGTCTGGTTTTTTTCTCCTTATTTTTATTACGCTTGTTTTTTACAATAACATGATGAGCCAGAATCTGCATCTCTACGAAAAACAATATTTCATTTCTGGCAACGATACCCTGCCCTATCGGATTTTATATCCCGGGAATTTTGATCCGGAGCATCAGTGGCCTGTCATCCTTTTTCTGCATGGCTCGGGAGAGCGAGGAAACGATAATGAAAAACAGCTTACCCTTGGGGCAGGCTATTTTCTTGACACGCAAATCAGAAAAAATTACCCGGCTGTAATTATCTTCCCTCAATGCAATGCCAACGATTACTGGGCAAAAGTCAGACAGACCTATAATCATGACGGTACAAGAAATTTTGATTTTCTGCCCGACTCATCTCCCACCCCTGCCATGCAGCAACTGATACAGTTTACCCAACAATTAAAGAAAGAAAAATGGGCTGATACGTTGCACTTTTACATAGCAGGGCTATCGATGGGTGGTATGGGAACTTTTGAGCTTATTTACCGGATGCCCGGCACATTTCGTGCTGCCGTACCCATTTGTGGCGGAGGAAACCTGGAAACAGCTACGGTAATAGCAAAGCATACAGCATGCTATATTTTTCACGGACAGGATGACGATGTTGTCAATCCCGACTATTCGGTATTAATGGCCAAGGCTATTGAAAATGCCGGCGGAGAGGTTGTTCTCACGCTTTTCCCCGATACCGGCCATAATGCATGGGATAAAGTATTTATGGAAAAACAATGGCTGGAGTGGATGATGAAAAAGTAACCAGCTTGTAATGAATTCATGCCACCCGTTGAAATATATTTTATCAGATTTTTCTAAGTACATGACAAAATTTTAATAATAACGTCAATGTCTTGTATTACAACAC
>CAZLJX010000032.1:0-36136 GCA_964559985.1 uncultured Bacteroidales bacterium | reverse complement strand
TGTAACTTTAATAGCATCATTTGCACTCAGGCTTCCGATGGTATTTCCGGTAACGGTACCAATATTTATATTGCCTCCGTAAACGTATATTCCAGTTGCCACCCCTGCAGCGGCACCTCCACTGGTTGAAGTCAGGCTAATGTTGTTAATGGTATTGCCCTGCACACTACTTGCTGTTGTAGTTCCAACGGATAGATAAATCCCACAAATTTTGTTTGCAGCACCGGTCTGGGTCCAAGCTGTACCTCCACAACTTGAAGAAGAACCACCAATGTAATTATTATTAATGGTAAAATTATTTCCATTAGCTGCAGTAATATATATTCCGTAAATAGTATTTCCAGCTGTAAAGGTACGGCTGGCTGTCTGGTAAAAACTATTACCAGTAATGGAATAATCTGTATTATAATTACCAATATAGATTCCGTAAGGAGTAGATCCTGCTGCAAAATAATCAAAGATGTTGCAATCCTGAATGGTATTGTGGTCATTTTCTTTTCCGGCAGTTGAGGAGTTTACATAAATCCCGTTTGTTGGTGTCGTGGCATTCATGGTAATATTACAATTTTTAATGGTATTATAATCATTACCTGAAGTGGTGCCGGCAGCAATGTTTATTACTCCTGATGTAGTATTGTTTGATTTGATTGTACAATTCTGGATTGTATTATACGAAGCATCCCCCTTGATTTCCAGAGCAACACCACTTACTCCATATATATTCAAACCATTCAATATAAAATAACTTCCACCATTTAAAGAAACAATGATGGCCGTAGCATGTGTCAGGTTGTTATTACCAGGGTCACCATCGGTAATTGTTACTTTGTTTCCTGCTGAAGCACCCACATTAGTTAGGTTAATCGGGTAAGTTTCAGTACTCTGGTCATAATTGGCTGATAATGTAAGAGTCACATTTCCTGACAAACCATTGGCAGTCAAGGCAGTAATTGCATCGCTAATATGCTCATAAGCTTCGCCCGAACCAATATTGTAATTCCCAGATAGTGTTCCTGCTGCTGTTGTGGATGAACCTGTGACTGGAGTACTTTCTAAATCAGCATAAGCAACAACTTTGTAATAGTAGGTAGTATTCCATGCCAGGCCAGTATTGGTATAACTGGATGCATCGGCAGCCAGTGTAGTGAGCAATGAATAATCAACACCGTTTAAAGAGCGATAAACCTTGTATCCCAGCTCGTTGGTTGCATTATCAGTCCATGTAAGGCCAAGCTGTTTTGGAGTAACATTATCAATTGCCAAACCGGTTGGAGCATCAGGCTGCACAACTTCTCTTACAGTCACCGCATCGAGCCATACATCAGCACTGCCATATCCAGCAGTAACCACAAATGCAATTTTTACGTTGGCAACATTATATCCGTTTGGCAAAACGGCAACCACTTTGGTCCAGGTTGTTACAGAACCGGTATAGGAATACGTGCCGAGCAATGTCCAGGCACCTCCGTTTTTACTGGCAAAAACTTTCAACGACCCGTTCCATGAAGTGTATGGATAGGTATAATAAAATTCAACAACCGGGTTTACAGCGGTACTTAAATCAATAACCGGCGAAATCAAACTGTCGGTTTGGTTGGCGGTAGCATTATAATCGTTATAATGTGCCACATCTGTGCCAGCTTGTGCTCCTGCTGGTTTGGAGGCTCCGCTTCCGGTTGGTGTCCATGCAGAGCCACCCCATACACTTTGTTCCCAGTTTTTTTCTGTTGCTCCGGCAACGCCAGCTTTCTGGGTCCAGTTCGGAGGGGCTATGGTAGCACCCGAGCCTGTCCAGTCGTCTTCAAAACTTTCGGTAAAATAGGTTTGCCCGTAACCTGCCAGGGTAAGGCAAACCGCGAAAGTCAATAATAATAATTGTTTCATACTTAAAATTTTTGAGTTAGTAAATAAAATCTTTGATTCTTGTCTTTTTTGCGGAAAAAAGGAAGTGCTCATGTCCTAAGTTCCATTTGGTTTCATGTAGGAGGATTTTTTTTCATTGCAGGGTTGTATTAATCATTATTTTTTGAATGAAATTTAATAATCGCTTATTAATTAGTGCGTTTGTCATTTATAAAATATTTACTTTTTAATCAGAACAATCTCCCAAGTAAGAAAAAAGATCGGATAAAAACAATAGGAGGAACTACCTAAAATTAGAAAATATCCTTATCGAAGTGTCGCGGTTTGCCATGTAATTATCATATGTCTATCTATAAAGTGATATCAGGTTAACTGATAGCTATGTCATTTTTTTTGCAATGTCATATATTCAACACTTATGGTTTGGGAAGTTATTGATATTTATAAATACCTGCTGCTCATATGATTGTTGCCGTTCAACTCCTTCGGAGTTGATTACTTATGCAACAAACCATCTAAACTCAAGAAAAAGTTCGTAAGGTCTGCCAGATTTGTGAAAACAATTCAAAATTAAAAATCTAACATAGGATGTTATGATTTATGCGCTTCAGAGCCTAAGAAAATATATTTCCATCACTGATTTCACCGAACGGTCAGCATAAAAATCGGCAGATACAAAAGTTTTATACTTTCCACCATTGCTTTCGCAATGTAAAATTAAAATATCAGACTGATCGTTGCGGTTAAAAATTTCGCTATAACTATAAACGGTACGGTATCCATCCAGTCCGGCAATAATAAAAAAACCCGACCGGAGTTTTTTTTCATCCAGAGGATAATATGGGGCAAGGCAGTCTTTCATTCTTTTGCCTACAACGGGTTCAGTGTTGTGAATTCCGCGTCCCATGCCAAAAAACATTACATGGGCTTCGTAATCGCCAACATTTTCCGGAAATTGGGTAAAGCTGGCTTTCATGGTATCGTTGTCGATAAGCTGTATCGATTCGGAGATTAAAGGGTCGAGGTCTCGGTTTATTTCGTAATGTCTCCCCGCAGTAACCACGGTTATTTTTGTAGGGTTTTCAATATTTCTTTCACAATACAAGTCGTTGGCAACCACCATGCGGCATTGCTCCGGCAAAGGCCACTGGTCTTTTGATTTGTGTGGCACAATGCGCGAAACATCGGTTGCCAGCAAAATGGAATGAGGTCGTGCGGTCAGGAAAATTTCACCCCAGCTAAATACAGCCTTTTCGCCTATTGCGTTTTCAACTACCACGTAAACATCTATTTCGGGTTTAAATTCTTCTTTGTTTGCCTTTTTTAACACGCGTTTGTTTAAAATATCAAAAAGGGAATAACCTTCGTAACGGTATGCCCCTACAAAACCTTTTTGGCCTTCGAAACCATATTTGCATTCCCGAACTACTACGGAGCGTTTGTACAGGTTTTTGAAATCTTCGGTTCCGGGTTGATAAACATCGCCTTCCACAACCAACTGTGGGGCGCATAACTCGTAGAGTTTTTCATTGTCAAAAGTGCTGTTGGTGCCGTTGACTGTATCAACGGTGGCGCCTGTAAAAGCATCCACAATACTTCCAAACGGGCGGTATTTGCCACAGGAACCTATCAGTAAACTAAGAAAAAATATAAGTAAAAAACGCATAGTTAGAATTTTAATTGGGATAAATGTATTTAGTTACTATTTATAACTCAGCTTGATCATGAAAAACCTTCCAGGGTTCACTTGGAATTTGGAATCGTCAACTATTTTATCGGTCAGGTTTTCAATGTTAAGCGTTGCATTGAAGTGATTTAAAAAATCATAGCTTAGCGAGGCATCTACCATCATGTAATCGGGGTATTGGGTTTTAAACATATATTGGTTTACTCCATTGTTGTCGTCAATCCAGCTTTTGCCGGTACATTTTGCATAAACGGAAGCTTTTAAACTTTTCCACTTTATCATATATCCTATCCCGGCTTTATGGAATGGAACTTCTTTTAATTGTTTCCCGGTTATATCGGGCAGGGCACTGTATTCTAATATTTCGGAATAGTTGCAGGTGTAATTGGCATTTAGGGTGAAATATTTGTTAATCTGCCAGTTAGCTTCTGTTTCGAGACCGGTTATGAAAAGCTTTCCAACATTCCGCATCTGAAAAACAGGGCGGTAGCCAAACCCCAGGTCTATGCTGTCCTGGGTATTGGTTAAATACATAAAGTCAATTCCATAAGAGAAATAGGCAGTAGCCGAAAGGCGAAGGTTTTCGGAGGCGAAAACATCGGCGCCTGCTTCTAAGTTGTACAAATATTCGGGTTTGAGTTTGGGGTTTATAATCTTAAACCCTCCTGACATTCGTCCGGCCCGGCATAGATCGTCGAGGACCGATGGTCTGAACCCTTGTGCCAGCGATGTGTAAAATCTGTAAAAACCCGAAGGCCGGTATTGAAACGATATTTTCGGACTTAGGGCACTCCAGTTTGTTTTTTCGATGTCGCGGTCAATAAATTGCTGAAAAAACAAGTTAGCATACGATGGGTTTTCTATGTAATATGCCCCGTTGTAAAAACGGTTGTGGTCAATTCTAAGGCCAAGGGTTAAAAGAAGTGCGCTGTCGTTAAAATGAATTTCGTCTTGCAGGAAACAGCCGGCGGAAATGGTTTTACCCCGGTTAAATATTTTGTCGGTAGAGGTGTAGTAAACGTCTACGGCGTCCACACTGCCTTGTTTTACCTCAAATCCGGTCGTAAACCTGTGCTTGCCCATGTTTTTTGTGAGGTGGATCATGGCTCCGGCATCTTCGCGTTTGGAATCTACATCGTACCACATGTAGCTGTCTTTCATGCCTTCGTACATGCGTATGTAGTCTTCGCGCAGGTAATAGGCATTTGCCGCTATTCCTGTTTCGTTCCAAAGGCCTGAATACCTTGCCCTGAAATGGTTTTCGCGATGTTTGGTGCCATAGCCATCGGGTTGGTATATTTTTACACCGCTTCCGCGCAAATCGTCAAAATATTGATAAACCAGTTGGATGCTGTTGTCCTTGTCGAAATCGTATCCCAGTTTGGTTGAAAGGTTCCATTCTTTCATATAGGTTTTCACCGTGTATTGGTTAATATCTATCCCGGTTTGGGTAATATACCCGTCGCTTTGTCTGGCGCGGGTGTTAATTCCCCAATAAAAGCCGGAGTTTTTAAATCTGCCAGATAAATTGATCCGCCCGCCTGTGGTGTTATAGCTCCCGTATTCGGTTTCGGCTGATACATTAAATTGCCCCGAAGGTTTCAGCGTGACCATGTTGATAATTCCCCCCAAAGCATTCCCGCCATATAGGGTTGAATTTGGCCCTTTTACCACTTCAATTTTGGATATCTCGTCGGGACATATCATGTTCCAGTTTACCGAGCCTCCATCGGTTTTATTTACCGGTACCCCATCGACCAAAATAAGTACACGGGCTTGCTCGTTGGTGTTGTGGCCACGCATGGTCACTGCCGATTTAAAGGAATATATTCCAAATGACCGGCTCACGTTTACCCCTGGCACAACCGACAAAACCTGATCGATGCTCTGCGATGGCAGATTTTTCATCTGGCGTGCATCTATCAAATGAATGCGGTTGGGAACCTGATACATTTTTTGTTCCGTCAAAGTAGCTGAAACCACTACCTGCTCTAGTTCTTTCACGGCAGGCTCAAGTTTGATATTGAGTTTAATTTCATTCCCATTACCGGCAATTTTTATGGTTTGCTTTTCATAACCAATATAATACACATTCATGAACATAGGGCGTGGCCCGTCTCCGGCAATAACAAATTCACCGTTTTCACCGGTAACCGTTCCTTTTCCATTATCAAGCACCAGGTTTGCACCGGCTAGTGTTTCGCTGGTAATTGCATCTTTTACTGTACCTCTGATAACAACCTGCGAAAAAGACCAGAAGCTGTAAAATATGGCCATTAACATAAAAATTACTGATTTCATCCCTTACTCATTTTTGAATTTTCAAAGCAAATAAAAACGTGCCATTGGTAAGATCGTTGTCGTCGGCATGGTGTATTTTTATCATTCCATATTTTCCGGCTTTGGTTTTAAAAGGAATTATTTTTCCGGTATAAGCATATTTGCACAAGCCCGATGTTTTTGAACTGTTAAAGGCATGGATGAGCAGGCTATCGTTCCGGGCAGCATCAAAGACTTGCGGACTTATCAGGTTGTTGTCGGATGTATTATAATCGTAAAGGGTTTCATTTTTTACAGCCCATGATGAAATAGCCGGGTAATAGCTTGTTGCTGAAACATAACCGGGGCATGAAACCCCCGGATAACTGGTACTTCCTGTAAAATAATAAACCAGGATATCAATTTCTTCCTCATGACCCGATACGGTAATGGCAGAATATACCTTTCCGCTGTCAGCATCTAAAAACTGGCCGTACAGCGGGTTGTTCTGGTAACCCATTGTTATGCTGTCGAATATGTTGATGGGCAGGTAATAAGCAGGGCCACCGTAACAAATGGTCATACTTTCCGAAACCTGGTCGCGGTTTTGATTCATTGCAGTAAAAGTCCATATCTCGTCATATTCCGATGTCATGGTAAAATAGAATGTTTCTTCAAGCAAATCGGTATAATATCCTTTATCAGAACGATACGAGACAAATCCGTTGGAAAAAGATTTTACAACAAGATTGGTAATTTTTTCTCCATTGCCGTTGACAATGATCCCAAACCGGAGTGCCCCTCCTGTTTTCACCGAATCGCCATCGTGGGTGTACATGGATTGGGTTTTAAAACGGATTTCGGGCAAAGGTCCGTCATTATCTGCCGTTGAACATGCAACCAGCCAGATCGCCAACAATATTATATTCGAAATGCTTTTATTTCCCATAGAACCAAACCCAATTTCACTGCATAAAAATAAGCAAGTGGTTCAAACTGTTTTTATCTATATGCTTATATGTAATTCTCAACAAGTATTAATACTTTTAATTATGCTCAAACACATTGAATGTCCAGTTTTCCGGAGCATCTGCCGATGAAGTTGTGTAAAAAATCAGAGCGGATTCATCAAGCCTGAAAAGTGTCATAATAGTTTCTTCACTGGCAGGGATGGTCTGATAATCCATGATTCCAATTACTTTTATACACGATTCGTTGTTTTCAAACTGCCAGCTTAATGATGCGTTAATTGTATCCTGCCTGAAATCAAGGGTCCCGTCCGGATTAAATTTCAGACGCATATCTTTTGCATTGTTTAATCCATCGTCGGGAGCATGATTGTTGTTTACATCGGTCATATATCCTTTATGTACCCAGGTTTTTTGTGTAATCAGCTCCATTTTCGATTTGTCAGAATCATCGTTGCTGCACGACAATGCAATAACAGTTAAAAACAACAAAGAAAAAACATTCCATTTCATAATTTTTTTGTTTTAATTCCTAAAGATATTATAAATAAAAAGTTTGCATTGAATACTATATGTATGCCGGACAAAAATTCTATCGTTGCATTTTCACTGCAAAAGTAATCGAACCGGCTTCTTCGCCGGTAGTGCTAATAACTTTAAACAAACCATATTTGGCATCCTGGGTTTTGAAAGCATAAACCTGCCCAGCCTCAAGTAATTTTGCTTTTTTTCGGGCAGTTCCTGGATTGTATTGGATTACGATTGAATCGGGGGTGGTTACAGCATCAAAACGGCTTGCCGTCATGGTGGTAATATTAAACTGGGTGGTGTCTTTGGTTGTCCAGGTGTCGATGATCACGTCCACGGTGTCGTTCATAAAAATACCTGAAATTCCCGATCCTGGTGAAGCCAAAGACATATTGTTGGATGGAGCTTCGTAAAAACAAAGTATGTCAATATCGGTCTGGTGGCTGAAGGCATTAGCAAGTGTGTAAACCGAACCGTTACTAAGCGAAAGCATCCCTCCCAGAGTTGGATTGTCCTGGGCTCCAAGGCTTATACTTGAGTAAGATTTAATGAGTGAATTGTCCGTTTCGTCGTTGTCATCGTCTGAGCAGGCTACGATCATTGTTCCTGAAATTGCTGCTGCGAGCAATAAAAAATACCATTTGCGTTTCATTTGTTTTGATTTTTAATTGTTATTGTTTACTTGAGATTAAAAAAGGATATGCATTTTTTTCTTAACGGTTTATGCTCTTTAAAAAATGTCTTAATACATAAAATTTATGGTTTTATAAATTGTTTCAATATAGCAGGCACGGAATCGTACCCGGTGCAATAATCGGGTACTAACGGTGGTTGCCCGTTTTCGGCCATCATTTTAAGCCCTTTATCTTTGTTTAATATGTAGCAGACAAATTTTTGGGCTAAAACGGGGTTTTGTGTATTTTTTGGAATACTTAAGCCATACACTATTGCTTCGCCGCATATTTGACGGGTTTCGCCGGGGCGGTTGGCTGCTATGTTGGCGCAAGCCCGGGAATACAGGCTATCATAAGCCGGAAGGCTTAAGTTTACCTCCAATGGCAGTTCGATAAAAGCCAGTTGGTGTTGAATCGCCACCGAGCGGTATATGATAAAACAATCGATGGCACGGGTTTCGAGCAGCGCTAATAGGTCAACTTCTTTTGGTCGGATAAACTGGATATCTTTGGCAAGGAGCTTTTCAGCAAGTCCGCTTTGATGGTAATGTTTTTCTGCCAGCTGAAATAAAAATACGGTCCGGTACCCACATGGGTCGGAATCGGGGTTGCTCCGTCCAAATTTTACCGATGGATCCAGCAGTAAATTGTACCAGTTGACCGAATCCATCTGTATTTTAGAGTCTTGGTTGAAAGCAATTACCAAACTGTTGGAGGCAAAGCGAATATTCCATGATGCATGTTCGGGCACCAGCATCTCGTCAATCACTTTATAGTCCGAAACCAGGATAAGGTCGCACGAACGGTTTAGATCTGTAATTTTTCTTGCACAATCTACACTGCCACTTATTTCAGTAAGAATTTCAACATCTGGGTTTTCTTTCTTAAAATCATCGCACATTTGTTTTACCGGAACCGATAAACTCCCAGCATAAAATACAATAAGTTGTTTTTTTTTTGCATGATTGAAACATGCCACAAGAATAAATGCAATGCTTATTAGTACGACTATTTTGATATTCATTGATTGATTTTTTTAAAAAACCGTTTTGCAATGTCATGAAATACAATATCTAGTTCACCCATTAATTCATCATAAGCTTTCATCAAATTTTCGCCATCGTCGGTTAAAACTGTCCATCCCCCATGGAGCCCACCTCTCTTCTTTTTTACAAGCTGAAAACCAAGTTGCTGCTCCATTTCACGCACGATTCCCCAGGCTTTTCGGTAGCTGATTTTCCTTTTGCGTGCAGCCCGTACAAGTGAGCTTTCTGTCTGTATGGCATAAAGCAACTCAAATTTTCCATCACCCACAATATCCTGTTCTTTATTATCCTCAAGCCAGATGCGATATTTCAGGAAAACATCATAATATTTCGAACCTTTTGTACCTGCCATATACCCCGAATGGAAAAAATTTTCATAACGGTTGCAAAGTAAATGAATTGTTCCAAAAAGACTCAACTCTTTTTATGTATATATTTTAAATTACCGTATTTTGCTCAACCCATTGATGAAGCACCACAATCTGCCAGAGTCTGAGATATAGATATGCATGGTTTTTATTATAATAATCATCGGTAAGTTTTGCAATATAAACAGGATCGACCAGATGATAACGAAGAAGTGTATTTTCGCTAAGATAATTCATACAATAATCGCGCAACTCGTTTTTCATCCATGCATTCAGCGGAACAGAAAAACCTTGTTTAGGCCTGTCGAACAGGTCGCGTGGAAGGTAATCTTCAAGTAAATCCCTGAGCATCCGTTTGGCTGTTTTTCCTTCCAGCTTTGCAGAAACAGGCTGATTAAGGGCAAATTCCACCACGCGGTAATCGAGAAAAGGCACCCGGTTTTCGAGGCTGTTCTGCATCGAAGCACGATCGACTTTTACCAGCAAATCGTCTTTGAGGTAAAACTGCAGGTCGTATAAAGCTTGCTGTTCCTCTGGTTTCAGCTTGCGTAACAAATGGTTGAACGACGGGTTGATATGCAGCCAGTCAACCTGTTTGTTCCCGGTTAGGATTTGTACTTCATCGCGGCTGAAAAAATACATTTCCTGCGACAGAATATGAGATTTAATAAGGCGCTGGTCGCTGTTTTTAAACATCCAGGCTGCTCTTTTTCCCTTGTTTCCGGTTAAACTCAGTATTTCTGAAGGCCATGAACCTGCCATACAGACAAGAGGATTTGCCAGCCTTTTTGCCCAACGGTGAGCCCCATATCCCATAAACAGCTCATCGCCGCCATCGCCCGATAATGTCATGGTAACCTGCCCCCGCGCCAGCTTTGAAACCAGGAAAGTTGGAATCGCCGATGAATCGGCAAAAGGCTCATCAAACATGGTCTGTAGCTTAGGGATCAACTGCAGGGCATCGTGGTGCGAAACATAAAATTCGTGATGAACAGTTTTAAGGTGACGGGCAATTTTTTTGGCATATTCAGCCTCATTGATCCGGTCTTCCTTAAAACCAATGGTGAAAGTATTGATGGGTTTGCTGTCAACCTGGCATGCAATGGCCGTAATAAGCGATGAATCAATACCTCCGCTGAGGAAAGTGCCATAAGGCACGTCACTGATAAGCCTCATGCGTACCGATGATTCAAGGAGTTCTTTCAATTCCTTTTTCGACTCCCGGTAATCTGAATTTTTTCGGGCGGCAATTTTTTCACCTGCCTTCCAATAGGGGAAAAGATTTATTTTTCCTCCATCAACACAGGCAAAGTGACCAGCCGGAAATTTGCTGATATTCTTATAGATAGTAAATGGCTCAGGAACGAAACCCAGGTGGAGGTAATATGCCAGCGATGCGGGTGAAATTTCCATCTTTATGGAGAAGGGTGAAATTTTTCTCAGGGCTTTTATTTCCGAGGCAAAATAAAAATCATCGCCGTTGATTGCATAAAACAAGGGCTTTATTCCCAACCGGTCGCGGAATAGGTAGAGTTTTTTATCGGCCAGGCTGTAAACAGCCATTGCAAACATACCATTGACATGTTCAATAAACCGCGGGCCGTATCTTTCAAATAGTTCTACCAATATTTCAGTATCACTTCGTGTCCGTTGACTAATATGAAATTTAGCAGCCAGTTCGCGGTAATTATATATTTCACCGTTAAAAACAATGGCATGCATCCCCGAAGCCGACATCATGGGCTGGTTGGCCTGATCGGACAAATCAATGATACTAAGCCTCCGGTGAGCCAGGCCTGCTGTACCATCATAAAAACTTCCCGAAGCATCGGGCCCGCGATGCTGAAGGCTCATGGCCATCTCACGCAGGTAAAACTCCGGCAATGGGTTAACAGTGCTGTAAAAACCTGCTATACCGCACATACCGAAAAAATTAATCCTTTTTTAAGAATATCAGGAATACACTGTTTTTGTTTCTCCATGTTTATGGAATGTCAATGGTACCGGTCATTTTTGCTGGATCGACCCATTTGGTAAAATCCTCATCGCTTACATAACCCAGTTCAAGGGCGGCCTGCCTGAGGGTTTTATGCTCCTTATGGGCTTTTTTTGCAATCTGAGCTGCTTTGTCATAACCGATATGTGGATTCAGGGCTGTAACCAGCATCAGTGAATTATCAAGCAATTCTTTGATACGAGCCTGATTGGGTTCAATACCTTTAACACAGTTGTCAGCAAATGAAACACATGCTTCGCCAAGCAGGCGTGCCGATTGCAGGAAATTGGCAATGATCACTGTTTTAAATACATTCAGTTCAAAATGTCCGTGCATATTTCCAACGGCGATGGCCGTATCGTTACCGATCACCTGTGCACAAACCATAGTAATGGCCTCAACCTGTGTGGGGTTTACTTTTCCCGGCATGATGGATGAGCCTGGTTCGTTTTCGGGTAACAGCAATTCGGCAATGCCACTCCGCGGTCCTGACCCCAGCAGACGTATATCGTTGGCCATTTTAATAATGCTCACAGCCATTTGTTTCAGTGCCCCGTGTGTTTCAACCATGGCATCGTGGGCAGCCAGCGATTCAAATTTATTGGGCGCAGTAACAAAAGGCAGCCTGGTGAGCCGTGCAATTTCGGCGGCTACTTCCACATCATACAGTTTTGGTGCATTAAGTCCGGTGCCTACAGCTGTTCCGCCCAATGCCAGCTCGGCAAGATGATCAAGGGTGTTTCTTAAAGCTTTAAGCCCGTGATCGAGCATCGATACATAACCCGAAAATTCCTGTCCTAAGGTTAGGGGTGTGGCATCCATCATGTGGGTACGGCCAATTTTGACAATGTTTTTCATTTTCCTGGCTTTTTCAAGCAAGGCATTACGAAGCGTTTCAACACCCGGAATGGTAACTTCAACAATCATTTTATAGGCAGCAATATTCATCGCTGTAGGAAAAGTATCGTTTGATGACTGTGATTTATTGACATCATCATTGGGATGAATATCCGGTTTTGAATCGCCAAGCTTTTTACCGGCCAGGACATGTGCCCTGTTCGAGATCACTTCGTTGAGGTTCATATTGGTCTGTGTGCCCGAACCGGTTTGCCAGATAACCAGCGGAAACTGGTCGTTGAGTTTGCCATCGGTTATTTCGTCACAAACACGGCTTATCATTTCACATTTTTCTTTTGATAGTACGCCAAGTTTGTGGTTAACAATGGCAGCTGCTTTTTTCAGGTAAGCAAATGCTTCAATCACCTCAAACGGCATCGAAGCTTCGGGGCCGATTTTAAAATTATTGCGTGAACGTTCGGTTTGCGCACCCCAGTATTTATCAGCCGGTACACGGACTTCGCCCATCGTATCGCGCTCAGTTCTGTAATTTTCCATAATCAAGGTTTTTTAAGATATTTTTTATTGAATCAAGATTTACTCTTCATTTTCTTCCACAATTCCAACCACAATGGCAGCACATCCTTCCTTACCTTCCTTAAAATAAATATTGAGGTAATAAATCTGTGTTTTTGTACAATAAAATTCCACCACATTAAAACTGGCATCTTTTTCTTTGTCGTAGGTTGAACCATACATTTTTATATCATCATACACCGAAAAAATTCCAATACCTTCATTTTCAATGCTGTTTTCAACCACTATGCGGTAATGGTTGCCATTGTTGAAATACATGGAAAAAGTCATGGAAGGAGGTACTTTTCCGCGTTTACCCTTTTGTAGTCTGATTTTAAAATCCTTGAGGTATTTTGCTCCCTTAAGTTTTTCTTTTCCTTTATCAACCAATGAGTTATCACATTGTGAATAAGCTCCTTCGATGCACAGAAACAGGCACAGGAACATCATTGCTGTTTTTATTAATCTAACTATCACCATATTGCATTAAATAATTTTTCATAAATTCATTAAGCTCCCCATCCAGTACCGCCTGAACATTTGATGTTTCCAGGCCCGTACGCAGGTCTTTTACAAGTTTATAGGGATGCAGGGTATAACTTCTGATTTGTGAACCCCATTCAATTTTTTTCTTCTGGCTTTCCACTTTCATCTGGGCTTCACGACGTTTTTGCAGTTCCAGTTCATATAGCTGTGATTTTAACAAACGGATGGCATTTTCCTTGTTCATCAGCTGTGACCGCGATTCGGTATTTTCGATGGTTATTCCGGTGGGGATATGATGCAGCCTGACACCGGTTTCTACTTTATTGACATTCTGCCCTCCGGCGCCACTTGAACGGAAAGTATCCCACTTAATATCAGCCGGGTTGACCTCAATATGGATAGAATCGTCAATTACCGGTGAAACAAAGACCGATGCAAAAGTCGTTTGCCTTTTATTCTGGGCATTGAATGGCGAAAGCCTTACCAGCCGGTGAACACCACTTTCGCTTTTGAGATAGCCATAGGCAAAATCGCCTTCAAATTCAAGCATGGCAGATTTTATACCCGCTTCATCGCCAGCCTGGTAATCAACAGTACGGACTTTATAATGGTTTTGCTCTCCCCACCTCATATACATCCTCAAAAGCATGGAAGCCCAATCGAGGCTTTCGGTGCCTCCGGCGCCACTGTTAATTTTAAGATAGGCACCGAGCTTATCCTCTTCCTTGCGCAGCATATTTCTGAACTCAAGGTTTTCGATCGCTGCCAGACTCTGTGTATACTGCAGGTCAACTTCTTCATCGGTAGCTTCGCCCGCCAGGCGAAATTCAACCAATATTTTCAGGTCGTCAAGGCTCTTGTCAATATTTTTAAAATCGCCGGTCCATGATTTAAGCGATGATATATATTTAAGCTGTTTTTCAGCTTTTTCCGGATTTTCCCAAAAATCCGGAGCCTGGGTTTTCTGTTCTTCTTCTTCAATTTCAATCAGCCGCCTGTCAATGTCAAAGATGCCTCCTGAGGGCATCGCGCCTCTCAAACAACGACTTTATCAATTCGTTAGATATCATAGGTTAATGATTTATATTTTTTCTCTTTTATCAGTTCATCAACAAGTTGTTGAACCAATGGTGATTCAAATCCTTTTGATAATCCAAACCGGTATAACTTACCGTATAGCATATTATAATCCTGATCGTTACAAATTTTTAACTTTTTTTCCAGCTGTTTACGCAGTATCGAAATGTACTCTGTTTCATCCAAACTTCCAAGTGCTTTCTCAATCAATTCACGATTAATTTGTTTATGTTTTAAAACATGCGATAGTTTGATTTTTCCCCAGGCATTTAACCTGTTTTTTTCACGGCAAAAAGCCATGGCATACCTCGAATCGTCAATAAACTTACCGGCAACCAGTTCCTGTATGATTTTTTTTTGTATTGTTTTTTCAATGCCTTCATGGGTCATTTTCTCAACAATTTCCGACGTGCATTTCTCAGTTCTGGCACAAATACGCATATATTTCGATAATATTTTCCGGTGGGTTTCCATCATTTTCTTGCTCTGGCCATACGTACTTTATTATTAATATCCTTTTGAACTTCAATATCATACAATCCATATTGTGACATCAGTTCTGCAATTCCGGTACCATAAAGTTCGTTAATTTCAATATAAATATACCCATTTTTCTTTAAAAATTTTTGCACATAAGTCATCAAAGCTTTGTAATATTTCAAAGGGTCATCATCGGGCACAAACAATGCCATGGGTGGTTCAAAATCATAAACCCGTGGCGACATCTGTTTTTTTTGGCTTTCAGTAACATAGGGCGGGTTACTGACAATGATATCGGGCTGGATAACCAAACCGGTCGGCTGAAAAATATCTTCATGCACGAACCGGATATCAAGCTTCTGTTTTTTTGCATTGTAACATGCTGTTTCTAAAGCATTTTCTGAAATATCGGTCCCATAGACACTGGCATTGCAAAAATGCCGTTTAAGAGCTATGGCAATACAGCCGCTGCCTGTGCCAATATCAATGATATTCTCAACATCGGGATGATTATTGCTGATGATCCATGCTACCAGCTCTTCAGTTTCGGGACGGGGAATTAAAACACCTGGGTTTACATCCAGTTCCATATCAAAAAACCAGGCTTTGCCTGTGACATACTGAACAGGTTCACCGCTGGCAAGCCTCTTCGTCAGCTTAACCAGCTCATTGCTTTCTTCAGGAGTCAGGGAATATGATTGCTGGCTTGCAATCAGCCAGGTTTTCGATTTCTTCAAAACATGGGCAGCCAGGATAAAATAACATTGCTGAATTTCTTCGGCATGATAAACCTTTGAAAGTTCATTTTTTATGTATTTTTGAAAACCCGCTAAACTGTCTGGTATCATGGGGTAAATATACATTTTTTATGACGAACATACACGAAAAATTCATGCAGCGCTGCCTGCAGATAGCCGAAAATGCGCTGGGAAACACATCCCCCAACCCGATGGTAGGTTCGGTAATTGTTTTCAACCAACAGATCATCGGTGAAGGATTTCATATCCGTGCCGGTGAGCCCCATGCCGAAGTTAATGCCATAAGGTCGGTAAAAAATCAGAGCAATCTTTGCCAATCTACCCTTTATGTTAACCTTGAGCCATGTTCACATTTTGGCAAAACCCCTCCCTGTGCCGACCTGATCATTGAAAAAAAAATCCCCACCGTAGTAATTGGCTGCGCCGACCCAAATCCGCTGGTCAGCGGAAAGGGTATTGAAAAACTCAGGGCAGCCGGGACTGAGGTTATATGCGGCGTACTTGAAAAAGAAGCAAAATTTCTGAACAGGCGTTTTATTACTTATCACACAAAAAAAAGGCCTTATATTATCCTAAAGTGGGCACAATCAGCCGATGGTTTTATTGATATTAAGAGAGAACCCGGGATACCACCAGAAGTTCACTGGATCACTGATGAAGTTTGCCGTATAATGGTTCACAAATGGCGGGCAGAAGAAGATGCCATCCTTGCCGGTGCCAATACCATCATGACTGATAACCCGCAACTGAATGTCAGGTATTACACTGGAAATAACCCGCTTCGAATCGTCATTGACCGTGATAATGCATTAGGCAGAAATTACCATGTTTTTTCCGATGGTAATCCCACGGTTGTTTTTTGCAGCAAGCCCCAAAAAGATGAAAATGCAACACAATTTATCGCCATCAACTTCGACAAAAATGTTGAATGGCAGATACTTGATTATTTGTATCACCGTCAGATACAGTCGGTAATCATCGAAGGTGGTGCTTATACCCTGAATCGTTTTATCGAAAAAAAATTGTTTGACGAAGTGCGGTTTTTTGTGGGTAACAAACTTTTTTTTGACGGGGTAAAAGCGCCTGCATTGCCCGTTTTACATTATACAAAACAACAGATATCAGGAAATACGCTGTTTTGGGCTTATCAGGAATTTTAGTCCTTAAATTTGAAAATTTTGACAAATTCATTAAATTTGGTCAAAGTTTCATGACATCATATTTTAAACAACATGAAGAAGTCACCTATTTTGATCCTACTGATTTTATTGACTGTTACCATCTTTCAACAGGCTTTTTCACAGTTAAAAAAATCAGCATCAGCCGTTACCACCAGGGAGCGTGAAATTTCTTCTTTTACTGGCATTGTAGCAAGCGGGGCATTTAATCTTATTTTAAATCAGGCTGGCCAATGCTCCATAAAAATCGAAACAGAAGAAAACCTTCAGGAAATTGTTAAAACTTTCATGGACGGGCAGAACTTAAAAATTGATATCCTTGAAGACCAGCGCAAACCAAAAGTCCTCAATGTTTATGTCGGTGTAAATAATCTGAGTAGCCTGGTAATTTTAGGTTCCATTACCCTTAAAGCCGACTCTGTATTAAATTGCAATGAACTCACCATTTCGGCGGGAGGCACAACCGTTTCTGATATTAAGGTTATTGCTTCAAAAATCGATATGGATGCAGGCGATGCCGCCGTGATTAAAGTGGCAGGAAATTGTGAATATTTAAAAATCCGTGCTTCCGACGACAGTGAAATAGACGCATTTGGTCTTCAGTCAGAAATATGCAAGATGCGTGCCAGTGGCTTTTCTGATGTAAAACTTAACGTGGTTTCCGAAATCGAAATGATGGTTACCGGGGGTGGAAACGTCTATTATACCGGAGAACCAGCCATTAAAAACCGCATTTTTGCGGGCTCAGGATTTATTGTCAAGCGCCGTAACTAATTTCGGATATATTGTTATCTTGTTTTTCCTGTGACCAACCTGCTGGTAATGGTTTCATTTTTATCGATATAACTCATTACCAATTGTTTAAATTGTTCTTCTTCGTCAAACAAGAATTGAATTCCAACAGGCAGGTAATATAACGGCAAATCAAGCAATGGAATTACATCTGGTGCTTCGCGCAGCCTGATAGCGTCTTTTTCGGTTGTAAGGATAATCTTACGCGGGCTTTTAAGTTGTTTGAAATCATTCACAAGCCGGTAAATTTCCTTTGCTGAAAAAAAATGATGATCGGCATAAGAAAAATGTTTTACTGATGAGGCAAGGGGTTGTAAATAACCGAGCAGCTGTTTCGGCTGTGCTATACCTGTAACCAGCAATACATCGGTCTGGGCAAAATTGTTTACAACAGGCAGATTTACACCTTGCAGTGTCGAAAAAACCGGAATGGGTTGCTGATAGGCAATGGCGGTAAAAAAAACCCGCTGAAAAGCCAGCAGTTTCAGGTTGGTGGTAATAATTCTTTTTTCGATAGGTTTCAGATCGGGCGGGCATTTGGAAACCACAATAATATGTGCCCGTTTTTTACCGCCAAAGCTTTCGCGAAGACGTCCGGCAGGCAGTAAAAAATCTTTTTCCGGTGGCTGATTGTAATCGATCAGCAATACCGACAATCCCGGTTTAACATACCTGTGCTGGAAAGCATCATCCAGAAGAATCATTCCGGGTTTATCACTCAGCTGGAGCAATTTTTCAATTCCTTCGGCCCTTTTTTCATTAACAGCAACGCTGATACCTGGAAATTTGGTTTTAATCTGTTTTGGTTCGTCGCCAATATCGTGTGCCGGGGTTGTTTCGCCAGCCAGTAAAAAACCTTTTGTACGGCGCTTATAACCACGGCTTAGCACCGCAACTTTAAAATTTTTCATAAAAAATGTTACCAGGTACTCGGTATGCGGGGTTTTACCGGTTCCTCCCACGGTAATATTTCCGATACTGATTACCGGCACCTCAAAAACCTGCTCCCGCAATATCCCCATGTCAAAAAGCACATTTCTGATATGCAGGATGCAGCCGTATAAAAAAGCAAAAGGAAGTAACAGGTATCGCATGGTAATAAAAAAAGCTACCCGGAATTATTTTCCCTCCGGGCAGCCCTGAAATAAACAATTAATATATTTCGACTAAGTAAGGAATACGTGCCTGGATACCCTGTGATTGGGTTATTTGTTTCAGTTGCATGTAATATTTATAATTATCGCCCAGTTCCTGTTTCATAAACCATGCATGGGTTTCTTCGCCAAACGATTTGAGCAGTTGGGTGAACGGATCTTCCAGCTTTGGTAACGATACTATTCTGTATTTTTCGAGTTTAGCCATTTCAGCAGCTATTTCAACAGCGCGGTCCATTCCTCCCAAAACATCAACCAGCCCGATATTTTTGCCGGTAATACCGCTCCATACCCTGCCCTGCCCTATTTCATCCACTTTTTCTTTGGTCATGTGGCGTCCTTCGGCAACGTGGGTAATAAATGTATCGTAAACTTTCTCAATTTCGGTCAGTATAATAGCTTTTTCCTCGTTTGTCATGGGGCGGAAGAAATTCCCGATATCGGAATATTTATTGGTTGTAACCCTGTCGGTAGTGACACCCAGCTTATCTTTCATGAATTTCTGGCCATTCATCATCAATCCCAGTACGCCAATCGATCCGGTGATGGTATTCGGGCTGGCAACAATGGTATCGGCGGCACACGAAATATAGTATCCACCCGAGGCAGCAACATCTCCCATCGAGGCTACTACTGGTTTAACAGCGGCAGCCAGTTTCATTTCGCGCCAAATAATTTCAGAAGCAAGGGCACTGCCTCCGGGCGAGTTAACCCTAAGCACAATGGCTTTAATGGTCGAATCGGTGCGGGCTTCACGAATGGCTTTGGAAATACGGTCTGAACCAATGATCTCTTCAGAGCCTTTTCCGGTAACAATTTCACCCTGGGCAAAAATAACTGCTATTTTATCTTTAGCCAGTTTTTTATCTTTCCGTGCACCCGGTGCATTAAAATATTTCTGAAGCGATATCATTTCGGGCTCTTTTTTGGCACCGGTAAGTGTTTTTAAATCACAAAGTATCTGATCGTAATATTTAACACTGTCAATGAGCCTCAGCTTAATGGCTTCATCAAGATTGACGGTTGAAAGGTTATCGGCTATTTTATTCAGTTCATTTACAGTAATGTTGCGGCTTTGCGAAATGCCTTCGACCATTTTAAGCCATAATGAATTAACATAAGCCGATGTCTGCTCGCGGTTGGCATCGCTCATTTTATCGCAGATAAAAGGCTCAACAGCACTTTTATATTTACCATGACGGATAGCAATGGGTTCAATTCCCAGTTTTTCAAGGGTGCCTTTAAAAAACATCAGTTCGGCGTGTAATCCTTTAAATTCAACGCCACCTTCCGGGTTGGTGTAAACTTTATCGGCTACCGACGAAAGGTAATAGGCTTTTTGTGAGTAGTAATCGGAGTAGCTGATGATAAATTTTCCGGAGGATTTAAAGTCAATCAGGGCATTTCGGATTTCTTCCACCGTGGCCATTCCGGCCGGAATTACCGTTGTATTCATGAATATTCCCTTGATGTTTTCATCGTCTTTGGCTTTTTTAATATTTTTCAGAATCTCATCGAGCCCGGTTTTTCCTGAAGGCTCAAAACCTCCGAAATCAAAATTTTCAAAAGGGTTGTTGGCGCTGCGGTCAACAATTTCCTTGTCGAATTTAAGCTCAAGTACCGAATTGGGTTTCACTTTCACTTCATCTTTTTTCGACGATACCATAGAGGCGATGATCCCCATGAAGATGAAAAAAACAAAAATGGAAGCAATTATTACTCCCAGAATGGTGGCTAACAAATACTTAAAGAAACTTTTCATAATTGATGGTTTTAAGATTAATAATGCAGTTTCAGAAACAAGCGATAAAATTACACTATTTTTTACAAAAAGACGTTGTTTATCTTAAGATTTTCGGCGAATGATTTCGTGAAGCAAGATTCAAAGTTAAAAATGAGTAAAAGAATACACAAAACCACGTAATGATTCTTGTTTCATGAGGCCGGATATATGTTGATTTGCTATTTTACTTAGGAACAAAAATATTAACAGGCAAAAAATCTTTCCCAAACCATAGTGCTGCGATTTATTAAACTTTTGAAATTTTTCAGCGATCAACATTTTATTGGTGATTATAAGGATGATGATTATACAAAGGACTTTTTTTTACAAATTATTTGCCGTATCGGAAAATAGTATTACTTTTGCCCTGCTTTTTTCGAAACAAGGCCCGTTCGTCTAGGGGTTAGGACAGCAGATTTTCATTCTGTAAACAGGGGTTCGATTCCCCTACGGGCTACAAATTAAAAAATTTAAAAAATAAAAAATGGCAAACCATCAATCATCGTTAAAACGAATCAGGCAGACAAAAGTACGCCGTGTAAGAAACCGTTACCAGGCCAAATCGGTCAGAAATATTATTAAAGATATCCGTGATACCGATAAAAAAGAAGTTGCCCTTGAAATGTTACCCAAAGTAACTGCCATGCTTGATAAACTGGCACAAAAAGGGGTCATTCATAAAAACAAAGCTGCCAACCTGAAATCGGGTATTGCAAAGCATGTCAGTAATTTGGCATAATTGTTAAATTCACTATATTTACAGGTCTTTCACATCGAAAGGCCTTTTTTTATTTCGTATGCATACCGAAAAGCGAACCAGTATCAGGCAATGGTCAGAAGATGACCGACCACGGGAAAAAATGCTGAAGAATGGTGTCCGCAGTTTATCCAATGCCGAATTAATAGCCATTTTATTATCGTCGGGCAACCGCCGCGAAAGTGCACTCGACCTGGCAAAACGCATCCTTTCTGATTATACCAACAACCTGAATGAACTTGGCCGCACTGCCATAAACGACCTGATGCGCTACCAGGGCGTCGGGCAAGCCAAAGCCGTTACCATTGCCGCTGCGCTTGAACTCGGGAAACGCAGGCAATCTGAAGAAGCGCTGCAGCAAAACACTCTGAACAGCAGCAAAGCAGCATACACGTTGATGTATCCTTTAATCGGAGACCTTCAGCACGAAGAATTCTGGGTAATATTACTTAACCGAAGTAATTCGGTGATCGAAAAATTTCCGGTCAGCCAGGGAGGTATTACCGGAACGGTAGTCGATATCAGGATGATTATGAAACAGGCTATCATGAAATTTGCCACAGGAATAATTCTTTGCCATAACCATCCGTCGGGCAATTTTTACCCCAGCGATCAGGACATTTCACTGACAAACAAAATAAAAGAAGCTTCCGGACTTTTCGATATCCATGTGATGGACCATCTTATCGTGGCTGGTCAGCGGTATTACAGTTTTGCCGATGAAGGTAAACTCTGAAAACCTGGGTTTCTATCCAGGCAAAAAACAGCCAGTTCAGTAACCAGGGCGGTAATCATAATAATGTAACAAAACATTAATTGGATAAATATTTCATTTATTGAAACTAACCATCTATATTTACAGCCTGAGATGAATAATAATTGAAAAAACAACACCATGATCCGTAACCTTGGAGAAAGTCATTCGGTTTTTAACCAGTATATTGCCGAACTGCGCGATAAAAATATCCAGACAGACCGTTTGCGTTTCAGGCGAAACCTCGAGCGGGTGGGTGAAATTTTTGCCATTGAAATAAGCAAAGAACTAGAATACGACGAAAAAGCAGTTGAAACACCCCTTGGCATTGCTTATGTTCCGGTGCTGAGCCAACAGCCATTGCTGGCCACTATTTTAAGAGCCGGACTACCACTGCATCAGGGTTTGCTCAATGTTTTTGACCAGGCCGAAAATGCTTTTATCTCAGCTTACCGCAAATATGAACCCGACGGTACTTTTCATATTCAGTTTGAACATATTTCCACACCGCCTGTCACCGGAAAAGTGATCATTCTCACCGACCCTATGCTTGCCACCGGGGCATCTATTGTGCTGGCTTACAAAGCACTGCTTCGTAACGGGAATCCGAAACATACCCACATCGTATCTGTCATTGCAAGCCGCGAAGGGGTTGAATATGTACGCAGAAACCTGCCGGTGAATGAAATTACTTTATGGACAGGAGCTATTGATGATGAACTTACCGTAAAATCTTTCATTGTCCCGGGCCTGGGCGATGCCGGCGACCTGGCCTATGGCAGTAAGGAATAATACATCTAAGCCTTCCTGTAAACAACAACCTCGGCATCATCGTCACATGCCTGAAGCATTGAGGAAACCGTAATCTGCAATCCGGGATGAAGCCAACCGGGGTAAATCTGCGATAAAGGCAGCAAAACAAATCTTCTTTTTGCCATCAGTGGATGGGGAATGGTAAGATCCGGCGTTTTCAACACCAGCTGATCATAAAATAAAATATCAATATCAATCAATCGGTCGGTATAACCCTTACCATGCCTTTCCCTCCCCATTTCTTTTTCGATACGCTGAATGATGGCTAAAATTTCTTCGGGACGGTGCATGGCCGAAAACGAGGCTACACAGTTTATAAAATCATGGTTACTTGAAAAACCCCAGGGTGGCGACTGGTAATAATCAGAAATTTTTTCACAAGGGCCAATCCTGTCAACACATTGCTTAACAGCAATGTCAATGAGTTGTAGGCGGTTGCCCGTATTCGAACCAAACTGAAGAACTACGACCGGCATAAGTGGAATCGTTACTTTATAAGGTTTTCGCTGAAAAGTATATTTTTGTTTATAAGGTACCAAATTATACAACAATTTTATTTACCTGAAAAATATCTCAAAGTTTCCGGTTTTAAACGCAACATTTTGAGTATTCTGCCAGAAGCTGTGTATGCGGAAAGTTATAATTCATGGATAAATTGGAAAAATGTCATTTTCAAAACTCACCTGAAAATTATTTTCTATCTTGCTTATTCAAAAATGCTGATATTTACACATAAAATATAATATTATGAGCACTAAAGCTATTTTATCAGGTTTTCTATTTATTGCATCTTTAACCATATATGCCCAGCCTTTTCATAAAGGCAACAAACAACCGGTTATGATCTGGCACGAAAATTTCGATTCTGCACGATGGGCTTCATCGGTTGATGCCCAGACCAACCTGCTTATCAGTCCTTTACTAATACCACCGGGCTGGATTGCCGGCGATCATACAGGAAACAGTTTTTACTGGCACTGGTCGCAGCAGGCACCGCGCGGGCGCTATACCTCGTATGATGGTATCAGTCTTTTAACATCATTGCAACCATCTGCCGATCCGGCTGATATGATTCAATCATCAACAGCCCATGATGGTTTTATGATGCTCGAATCCGATTTCTTTAACACGGCCACTGATGGAAATGCAGTCAATCAGCCTGTTGCCATGAATTCATACATCATTTCTCCCCCGATCGACCTCAGCGCTTATCCAAAAGTGCTGCTGCGTTACAGTCATATATTTAAAATGTGTTGTACTTCCTGGTCACGCGATGTGAGCATTTCTACCAATTTTGATACCTTAAACCCCGGAAATGCCACATGGATTGTCATTCCCGATAACCTGGCCTCTGTTGCTTCATCAACGGAAAATCCGGTGAAGGTATTTACCGATATTTCATCCATTGCCGGCGGAGCTTCGTCGGTGCGCATCAGGTGGAAAGTGACCGGTGCTACCCACTACTACTGGTTGATTGATGATGTTGAAATAATAGCACCTTACGATTTTGACCTGCATATCAATAAAATATGGGCTGATTACTTGTACCACCCCACTACCGCTGAACCAGCAAATTACGATCAATACTGGCATGGTGGTTATACAGCCATTCCGGTTGATATGGCCGGCAATTTTGTACAATACAGGGCAATAGTACAAAACACAGGTTTTCAGTCTGTCAATAATACCAGCCTTCATATTCAGATCACACGCAATGAAACTTCTGCTGCCACTTTCACCTCATCACCTGAACCACAAACGGCATCATTGCAATACGACACCCTGATGGTTGAGAATAACTATACCCCAAACGAAAAAGGCAATTACAAGATAAAATTCAGCGTATCAGCAGCACAGGCCGATGCCGACACCTGCGACAATGCCATGTATGTAAATTTTAAAGTAACCGATAGTGTCTATTCCCGCACAGGAAATGACAGCCAGCTTTTCGGAAGGATAGGACCGGCCAGCTTTCCGGGAGGAAGAGTAGAAGGTGCAGAAATGGCTGTTTTGTATGAAATACCGGGGATTCCCTCAAAACGGTACCGAATCTCATCGGTAATGCTTTTTTTACATGAACATAACGACAGTGCCCATGTAGCCGGCGGAAATGTTTTTATTACAGCACGCTTATACGGAACCGATGAAACAGGAAACATCAACGAAAGCCCGTCAGCATCTACCTCTGAATATGAAGTGCAGCAAACCGACCTTGGACAATGGATATCCATCCCGTTTATCGAAGATGGCAGTAATTTTATCTCGCCTGGTTCGTATTATGTTGTGGCAGAAATTAATACATCAACCCAAAATGGCCAGTATCACAAAGATTTTTACTTTGCCCAGGATTGTACTGTTCCGTTTCCGGTGATGAAAACCAACCTGATCAGGATTGGTGGTTTCTGGGAAACCACTCCAACCAATTTTGCCATCAACCTCGTGATTGTTCCCGGACCTGTGCAGAAAATCAGCACCGATACCGGAAATTCCATGGCCATTTATTTCAATGGCAGTTCTCAAACCCTTGAATTATTTCAGATTGAACAAAATGCAACCATTATGATATTCCATATCAGCGGGATAAAAATGGAACAGGCAGAGGCACAGGACAATCATCTATCAATTCCATGCCAGGAATGGCCGGCAGGGCTTTATATTGTAAAAATCTGTACAACTCAGGGAAAATGTTATCATTTTAAATTTTTAAAGTAAAAACCCGTCGGTAATATTTTTCTACGCCATAAAATTTAACCGGCATCGATCGCATACCGTTAAAATTTGTAATTATTACAATAGCCCGGTTCAAACCAATACAGATAATTATTAATTTCGGGGTGTAATTATTAAACCGTTTTATAAACATTCTCAACTGTTTTTCAGGGATGAAAATCATTATACTCGGTACTGCATGGCCTTTCAGGGGCGGACTGGCAGCTTACAACGAAAGGCTTGCCCGGCAACTGGCTAACGAAGGGCATCAGGTCCAGATCATTACCTTCAGCCTTCAGTATCCGTCATTTCTTTTTCCCGGAAAAACCCAGTACTCCGACCAGCCTGCACCGGAAGGTATTTCTATCAGACCAATGGTAAACAGCATCAATCCGTTCAACTGGGTAATCACCGGCCTGAGAATCAGGAAAATGAATCCCGATCTGGTTTTGGTTAAATTCTGGCTGCCTTTTATGGCTCCTTGCCTTGGCACCATTGCACGGATTACCTGCCTGAAAAGGAATGCCCGGTGCATCTCCATTGTTGATAATATTATCCCGCATGAAAAAAGGCCGGGCGACCGGTTTTTATCGAAATATTTTACCGGTTCGGTGCATGGATTTATTACCATGTCCGACAATGTGCTGAACGATTTAAAGCAATTTACCCGTAAGCCTTCGGTTTTTGCTTTTCATCCGCTATACGACAACTTCGGCAGTATACTTACACGCGAAAAAGCCCTTGAAGAACTCGGCCTTTCGGCAGAATACAGGTACATCCTGTTTTTTGGCATCATCAGGCATTACAAAGGGCTTGACCTGCTGCTCGAAGCATTTGCCGGTAAAAGATTTGAAACCTTGCCCGTCAAACTGATGGTGGCCGGCGAATACTACGAAGATAAAAAACCTTATACCGACCTGATTGAGAACAAACAGCTTTATGACAGGCTTGTCGTACATGATTTTTTTATCCCCGACAATCGTGTAAACCTGTATTTCTGTGCCTGCGACATCGTGGCACAGCCCTACCGGTCGGCTACCCAAAGCGGGGTTACACAGATCGCCTATCATTTCGAAAAACCCATGCTGGTGACCAATACCGGGGGACTTGCCGAAATTGTGCCTCACCAGAAATGTGGTTATGTGGTTGCCCCTGAGTCCGGCAGCATTGGTGATGCTTTATTTGATTTTTTCGATAACCAGCGCAGCGAACAGTTTACCGAAGGAATTAAAACCGAAAAACAAAAATTCGGCTGGGATAAAATGACACAGACCATTTACCGTTTATATCAACAAATACAGAAAAAATGATAATCAGAAGCAAAGCACCTTTGAGGTTGGGTTTGGCCGGCGGCGGATCTGACGTTTCGCCCTACAGCGATATTTACGGCGGGGCAATACTCAACGCCACCATTACCATGTATGCCTATGCCACCATCGAACCGCTCGATAACGGCCAGATTATTATCAATGCCATCGATAAGGGCGAAGTGGTTGAATATAAAACTCAGGAAATGCTCCCGATGGATGGCAGTCTCGACCTGCTGAAAGGCATTTATAACCGTGTGGTACGCGATTACACCAAAAAACCGCTATCGTTCAGGCTTTCCACTTATGTTGATGCACCTCCCGGATCAGGACTCGGCACTTCATCAACCCTGGCAACTGCTGTGCTTGGTGCATTTGCCGAGTGGCTTAAATTGCCTTTGGGCGAATACGACCTGGCACAACTGAGTTATTTTATTGAAAGAGTCGATCTGAATATGGCAGGCGGCAAACAGGACCAGTATGCTGCAACATTCGGGGGTTTTAACTTCATGGAATTTTATGCCGATAACAAAGTGATCGTCAATCCGCTCCGCATAAAAGAGCAGATAATGGATGAATTATCCTACAATCTCATTCTCTATTACACCCAAACAAGCCGGTTATCGTCGGAAATTATAAAAAAACAGGTGAAAAATGTGCAGGAAAAAAACAATGCATCGGTTGAAGCCATGCACCAGATAAAACAGCTTGCCATTACAATGAAAGAAGCCCTTTTAAGAGGTGAACTTGATAAAATTGGCACCATTATGAACGATTCGTGGGAACAGAAAAAAAGAATGGCAACAGGTATAACCAATCCTATGATCGACAAGATATACGATACCGCCATGAAGGCCGGTGCTTCGGGAGGTAAAATTTCAGGAGCCGGTGGCGGCGGTTTTATGTTTTTTTATTGCCCGCAGAATTCGAGGCATAACGTAATTAAAAACCTGGAAGCGTTGGGCGGGCAGGTTAAACGATTCGAATTCTGCCCTTCGGGGCTTAAAACATGGGTGATTTAGTTCGGAAAATTTCATCCTGATTTCTTTTTTGCAATGGCAATGTTTTGCCTCATCATTGCACTATTTGAACAAGTGGTAAATAAAAAGTGATTTCGTTGCGCTGCTTCTTAAATGTATCAGAATTGAAGGGCTTGTCACCAGCATAGTTGTAAAGCAAATAACAAGCAAAAACATTGAGGTACAGAGCATCGTAATATTAGCCTCACAGTAATCGGGTATTCTTAGATTAGACTGATAAAAAATTAAGCGTCAATTACTTGTTTACAGATATTTTTTTTCTTTCAGATAAATGCTTGTTTATAAAACGTGCATGGCATAAAATTCACCTGAAAAATATACCTTTAGCCCAATTTACAAACGGAAATGATTTTAAAAATATTTTTACAAAAACCATGAATATACCTCAGATAATCCAGAAGTCGATTGAAACCAAGCAACTTATCCTGCAAGATGAATTATTGCTGAAGACCATTCAGACTGTTGCCGATGAAATTATCCGCTGTTACCGCAAAAATGGCAAAGTGCTGCTTTGCGGTAACGGAGGAAGTGCAGCCGATGCCCAGCACCTGGCAGCCGAATTGTCGGGGCGTTTTTATTTCGACCGCGAGCCACTGGCTGCCGAAGCTTTACATGTTAATACATCGTATCTTACTGCAGTAGCCAACGATTATTCATACGATGAGATCTATGCCCGCTATGTTAAAGGAGCCGGGCGCAAGGGAGATGTACTGATGGGACTGTCAACTTCGGGGAATTCAGCCAATATCGTCAGGGCAATTGAAACTGCCAATGCTATGGGGATGACCACCATTGGTCTTACCGGATCAAAAGGAGGCAAAATGAAAGGCCTTGTCAACCATCTGATTAACGTTCCATCGGACGATACACCCCGCATACAGGAATCGCACATCATGATAGGCCATATCATTTGCGAAATGGTTGAATCGTCTCTTTTTACGCGGAAATGATTTCTTCTGCCATTATCCTGGCAGGCGGATTCGGAACACGCCTTCAAAAGGCTGTACCCGATCTGCCCAAACCAATGGCCCCGGTCAAAGGAAAGCCATTTCTTTCATATCTGCTCGATTATCTTGTAAATTCCGGAATTCAGAAAGTGGTTCTATCGGTTGGCTACAGGCACGAAGCCATTGTTACCTGCTTTGGGAATCGTTACAAACAGATCGATTTATTGTATGCCGTTGAAAATGAGCCATTAGGTACAGGAGGCGGAATATATAAAGCGCTGGATATGTTACCGGGTGAAGATGTACTGATGCTGAACGGAGATACTTTTTTCAATATAAATCTTATTGCTTTTGAACGTTTTCATCTCGATTTCAATCCGGAAATCACCATTGCGCTTAAACCCATGAAAAATTTTGAACGTTATGGTACGGTAGCCATGAATGGACACCGGATAAGCCGCTTTATCGAAAAGCAACCCTGCGGAAACGGGTTGATAAACGGAGGGATCTATCTGATAAGCAAAGGTTTAAAATATAAATTTCCACAGCCTGAAAAATTTTCGTTTGAGAGCGACCTGCTGCAACCCAATGTAAATAAAATGTTTATGGCTGGTTATATTGCCAACGGATATTTCATTGATATAGGTATTCCTGAAGATTATGAACGGGCACAAAACGAACTTCCGCAAAACCTGTATTAAAGTTTTTCAAACACCACCATATCCTGGAAATCCACTTCGTTGCCCAGTTGCCTCCCGCTCCACCAGCCATAAAGCAGGTGATTGATTTTAAAACCGTTTTTCTGAACCAGGTTTTCAATCACATAATTTTGGTCAAAAGCAACATTGGCATGTTTCACTTTGGGGTCAAACAGGCGGTAATGCCCATAATTATGTGGAAAACGGAATTCCTTTTTTTCAGCCATGCAAGCCATAGAAGTTTCATTCAGTAAAAAAAAGGTAGCCAGGCATTTTGCTCCCGGCTTCATAACTCTGTAAATTTCAGTCATATAATGCTCCACTTCTTCGGGCAGCATGTGGGTAAAAACCGAAGTAAGGAAAACAAAATCAAACATTCCGGGTGCATAAGGAAACTGAAATTTATCAGCGGCTGTTCCGTCGGTTTTATACAGGTCGTTCTGTACATGAACAAGGGTGAACCTGAAATTGGAGAATTGTCTGGTAATGTGATTTTTACACCAGTTAATTCCGGCAGGCATCACGTCAAAACCTTCGTAACTTCCATCGGGTGACAGATAACGGGTCAGACCTATGGCCATTCGTCCTATTCCGCACCCTACATCAAGCACTTTTGCATCGGGCTGAAGGTTTGCGTATTGAATAAAATAAGAAGTGAAAATTTCTCCCTGTTTCAGAAAATCACCGCCACCGGTAAAAATAAGCCCCCGGGGAGGCATCAGCTGCCTTGGGTAAAAAAGTGCGTGCACGATATCATAAGGAAGGTAGTATAAGCGCCGTGCGAGCAATCTTCCTGACGGAGGAATATAATAATAACAACGACGTAAAAAACCCATGAATAAAGGCAGTTAAATTGTTTTATCAACCTGATAAACGTTCCGGTCGGACGAGGAGCGTGAAACCATTTCGCCAATGAAACCTGCCATAAAAAGCTGGGTTCCGAGAATCATTGAAGTCAGTCCGATGTAAAAATACGGGCTGTCAGTAACCAGCGGCGCCCTGATTCCCTGTGCAACATAAATAAGTTTATGAATTCCCAGCCATAATGCTGCAATAAATCCGAGCAGAAACATCAGCACACCTACAGGACCGAAAAAATGCATGGGTTTTTTACCAAACCGTGTAATAAAAACAATGGACAGTAAATCGAGAAACCCGTTGATAAAACGCTCGAATCCAAATTTTGTAGTGCCATATTTGCGTGCCTGATGCTGCACTGTTTTTTCACCAATGGTCGTAAATCCTGCCTGCCTGGCAAGCACCGGTATATAACGGTGCATTTCGCCATACACTTCGATGCTTTTTACTACTTCGCAGCGGTAGGCTTTTAATCCGCAATTAAAGTCGTGCAACCTGATACCGGTCACTTTACGGGCTGTCCAGTTAAAAAATTTCGATGGCAGGGTTTTCGACAACGGATCATAACGTTTCTTTTTCCAGCCCGAAACAAGGTCATACCCCTTATTGATAATCATATCATACATGGCTGGTATTTCTTCGGGGCTGTCCTGAAGGTCGGCATCCATGGTTACCACAACCCGGCCTTGTGCCATTTGAAAACCATTGTGTAAGGCTGCCGATTTGCCATAGTTACGCCTGAATTTAATGCCATGAATATGGCTGCCGGAGCGCGCCAGGTCTTCAATAATCCGCCATGAATCGTCGGAGCTGCCATCGTCAACCATAATAATTTCGTATGACAGGCCCGATGGCAGGAGCGTTCTGTCGATCCATGCCAGCAATTCCCTGAGCGATTCTTCTTCGTTATAAAGCGGTATGACGATTGAAATATCCATAAATTCTATTTTTTGTCCGTAACCATTACGAAATTTCGTTCATGGCATTATCGAATGGCGAACCAGCCTGTTTTTTAATAAACAACGATGTTACCAGTGAAATCAAAAAGCCCATAAATGTATATTGAAAAACTGTTGCAAAAGCCAGTGATAATGGTGTCATAAAGTGATGATAAAACTGTATCAGTGCTTCAATCTGGTCGTCGGTCAGGTCGCCGTTTTTCATCAGTTCTTCTTCAATCAGTGATAAAATATTATCGATATCAGCCGGGCTGAAATAATAAAATATATACAGATATACGGCAAAAACAACTCCTGAGAATAAGCCCATCAGCGTTCCTATCCCCATTCCCTGGCTGTAAGACATCATCCCTTTATTTGATTCGTTGCGGAATTTTACAGAGAACCAGATAATACCGGCTACAAGGATAAAAAAGTTAATGGTGCCTGAATAATCCTGCTGGGTATTTGAAAGCCCGCGGGCAACAAAAAACAGGTGGGCAATGATAAATGCCACGCTGGTAATGATTCCCGATTTAAGAGTTTGTCGCCAGATAATTGCGTTTGTGGTGGTCATGGTGTTAAATAGTCTTACGGGTTAAAACGAATAATAATGCCTGAACAATGCAAAAATAGAAGAATTTTATAAAAAAAAAACGAATGATGTTGAAAAGATTGATCAATTTGCTACTTTTGCAGCGGGTAAGTCCTGTGCGACCAGCTCCTGCCAAATCCCCCAGGTTCGGAAGGAAGCAAGGGTAGGCGGTTGTAGCGGTGCGACACAGGGGGCTTACCCACTTTTTTTATCATCGGATGGCCGGAAGTAAAACCATTTTTCACGATAAAGCCGGGTATATTCTTATTGAAAAAGTACGCGGAATAAAAAATCTTAATATCAGCATCAAACCTTTTTCAGGCGTAAGGGTAACGATTCCCTACCGGATGAATTTTACCGATGCCGAATCTTACATTCTCAGAAAGGAAGCATGGATACTGAAAAATATTGAAAAAATAAAAAACATTGAAAATTCAAATACAGTTTTTGATTTCGCAACGCCATTCAAAACCCGTTTTCACACGCTTAAACTCGACCGCCATGCTCAGCACGAAACGGTAAGGATACGCGTTGATAAACAATTTATTCATATCATTTTCCCCGAAGAAACAGCAGTTTCCGATCCCATTATCCAGCATTTTATACGTCAAGGGATTGAAAAAACCCTGATGCTTGAAGCCAAAACCCATCTGCCTGGCAAAGTCAGCCAGCTCGCTCAGCAGCACGGGTTCAGTTTCAATAAATTATCATTCAGAAATTCTAAAACCCGGTGGGGAAGTTGCTCAGGACGAAACAACATTACATTATCGTGTCATTTGATGAGGATACCCGAACACCTGTGTGATTATGTCATTTTACATGAACTTTGCCATACGGTGCATAAAAATCACGGACCCGGTTTCTGGCGGGCTCTTGACAAGCTTACGGGAAATGCCCGAAACCTGGCCAGGGAACTTAAACAATACCGCATTGAAATTTATTGACTATGAACAAGCTTATCGACCGCTTTATCAGGTATGTAAAAATTGACACCCAATCAGATGTCAATCCGACGAAGTTTCCCAGCACAGCAAAACAATTTGTGCTTGCCAAAATGCTTACCGAAGAATTGCAGCAACTGGGGCTTTACCAGGTAACCCTTGATGAATACGGTTATGTTTATGCCATCTTACCTTCGAATATTAAACAAGATGTGCCAGCCCTGGGATTTGTAGCCCATATCGATACCAGCCCCGATATAAGCGGGAATAATGTTATACCACAGATTTTTAAAAATTATGATGGAGGTAAACTGATTTTAAACCACGAAAAAAATATTTTCCTTTCGCCCGAAATATCGCCTGAAATAATTCATTATAAAGGCCAGACCATTATCACCACCAGCGGCGATACATTGCTTGGTGCCGACGATAAAGCCGGTATTGCCATCATTGTAACGGCTGTTGAATACCTGCTTCAACATCCCGGAATACAAAGACCACCTATTTACATAGCCTTTACTCCTGATGAAGAAATTGGCAGGGGAACCGATCATTTTGATACTAAAAAGTTTGGCGCTGATTATGCTTATACCATTGATGGGGGAGCTATTGGCGAAATTGAATACGAAAATTTTAATGCTGCCAAAGTTGTTATCACTTTTCATGGCCGTAATTTTCACCCGGGTTATGCAAAGGGAAAATTGATCAATGCCATGAATGTTGCCATCGATTTTGATAACCAGTTGCCTGCCAATGAAAAGCCCGAAAATACGGACGGATATGAAGGCTTTTTCTTTCTTTCCAGCCTCAGCGGTACAATTGAATTAACCCGGTCAACTTACCTGATACGCGATTTTAATCATGAAAAATTCGAAGAACGGAAAAACCTGGTGATCAAAATCTGCGATGAAATAAACCTGAAATATGGCAGCAATACCGTTGAATATGAAATGCACGACCAGTACTACAATATGGAAAACATAATCAAAAACCATTTCCATACCATTGAAAATGCATGCAAAGCAATGAGACTGGCAGGCGTTGAGCCTGTTATAAAACAGGTCAGGGGAGGAACCGATGGTGCCAGGATTTCGGAAATGGGTATCCCCTGCCCTAACCTTTTTACAGGCGGACACAATGCCCATGGAAAATGGGAATATATTGTGGCCGAATCGATGCAGAAAGCCGTTGAAGTTGTTGTAAAAATTGCAGAATTATATGCCACGGAAAACAACAAATAAGTGCCTGTTTTTACCCGAAAATACGGATGTATCATGGAAACCTTTGCTTACACCGGAGGTTTTGAAAATTTTAAAAAAAATTGAAAAACAAACCGGCTCAGATGCCGGTATAATTACCCCTGAAACCGGCTTTGTACTTCGGTTTTTACAGGTTCCGGCCGGAAGCATTAAAATCATTATCCTGGGGCAGGACCCCTATCCGCAACCCGGCATTGCCACCGGAAGGGCTTTTGAAGTGAACGGTCTGAAAAGCTGGGAACAATCATTTAAAAACATTTCACTTAAAAATATTGTCAGACTGATTTATAAAACATACAACAAAAAAACACTCACCTACAGCGAAATAAAAAACCTCATACAAAGCTATAAATTCAACATGCTGCCACCCGACAGGCTTTTCTCCAACTGGGAACAACAAGGTGTTTTGCTGCTCAACACCAGTTTTACATGCAAAACCGGCCAGCCCGGAAGCCACAGCGAAATATGGAAGCCGTTTACCCTGGAATTACTCGGTTACCTTGCCGGCAATGCAGCATTAATCTGGCTGTTGTGGGGCAAACATGCCGAAGAAATTACCCGTGAGATACCAATTCAACATAAAATCATTACCGCCCACCCCATGATGTGTTTCAACAAGCCTGGCAGAGATAATGATTTTCTGTTCGGAAAAACCAACCCGTTTGCCCTTACCCGCCACCTGGTTGACTGGAGGGGGAATAACTGATAACAAAGGGTCAATCTATCTCAAAGAAATTCTTACTTAAAAATTTGGGTTAATCAGAACTTGAAAAAGTAACCTGTTTTATGGTTGAGTTTTTTTCATCTGATATATATAACCCGGGTGATTTTTTCAGAATGGTTCTGATATCCCTGATATCCCTGCTGCTAATTAATTGTTCATCCACCATTAAGGCTTCATTTTTATAGTATTTTTCCATTTTTATCGGTATGTCACGTTGGCGAAGCATAGAAACAAAATGATATAATAATATTTTAAACCTCTTATCATTTTTATTTGATACAAAATATGCAGAATCCGTTACCGTCAATGTATAACATTCAATAACAGCTGTATCTGCTTTAATATTTGCATATTTCATATAATCTCTGGTCAAAGCTGCATAATCAAGTTTTTCGCTATAAACATTAACATAAAGATGGTGAACAGAAATACTATTCATGTTATCCCTGTAAATTATCTCATTATCAAAAGGTAAAAATCTGCAGATGATTGAGGTTGCATGACCGTATATTTCAAATGAATCGTTAAAATGTCCCACAATTTTTTTTGAGGTATTAAAAACGGATACTTGTTCTAAGGTTGCCTTGTATGTATTATTTTCAAAAACAACCTGTTGCGAATGGCCGATAACGATAAACGGAAGCGTTGCCAGGACATTCTGCACCATATGCCCGGCAATACAATATAAAAAACGGTATCTCAGGCCAAGCCAAACCAGAATTAAAGAAAGGCCGGCCATTTGAAAAAAAACAGCCATTTTAACAATGAACATGCTGTGCCATCTAATGTGCAGCAATGCAAACAAAATGGTTGATACTATTGCCATTGCCAGTAATTTTGAATCGCTTTTTTTTATAAAAAAATAAATGCCCGACAACACAAGCATGATTAAAAATACTGGCAAAAAGCTTTTATAAGTCATGAAAACCACAATTGTCATTCCCGCACCAGAAACAAAGTATGAATAATCATTCTGTTTAGTCCAGTACCTGAAAATATATTCCTCGGCTACAGGGGCTATTAAAATAATTATAACAAGCATCAAAAAGGGTGAAAAGCGAAACAGCTTGTCAAAATATGGTACTGAAGGTGCAGAAATCAATTCAGGACTTAAATAATAATTTGTTATTATAAAAATTATGCTGATGACCCACAATAATATACCTGAATATAAAATATACCTGCTATTCAATACCTTCATAAATTTCTTTATTTGAAATAATTACGTATTTAATTAATCTAAGTTGCTAGTTATGTGTTATGATTAAATTATTCATTGTATTATA
>CAZLJX010000031.1:0-43208 GCA_964559985.1 uncultured Bacteroidales bacterium | reverse complement strand
TTTTGTTTTCACTATTAATGAAAAATATTTATAAGTAGCAACTTAGATTAATTAGAAAAAAGCTATTTTTTGGTCAATGCTGAGGGGCGAATAATAATACAGATAATTTTATAATTTTGTTGGTATATTAATTTATCAATATGACAGAGGCAAATACCCAACCGGATGAATTAATCCGCTTGTTGCAGGAAAAAAACAAACCCGAATGGCAGTCAAAATGGTCTAGATTTTTACCATTGTATTATTTTGCCGGAGGTTTAATTTTTATAATCATTTGCCTTCTGATCATTCTTAAATCGATATAGTTGGGCAAATTTGAAGTAACAATTTATTTATTAATGATTTGTGCCAAAAAAGAATAGCAGTGGTTCATCAATAAGCCCACGCCAGTTACCCCAGGAATGTCCCTGGTTTACTTCTGTATATTGCAAAAGATAGCCTTTACTTTCCAATACCAGTTTCATTTGTCTTGCCATATCCTGTGTATCGTTAATAACACCGGTGCTCATATAAATTTTCAAAGGCAATTTTAGTGATTGATCGTAAGCATTGATAATATCTTGATCGAATGCCGGTGAATGGATGCCAATCAGGCCAAACTGCCCCGAAAAATGAAAACCGGTAAAAGCCGAATTCCAGCCACCATAGGAAGTGCCTAATATGGCTGTATGTGCAGCAGAAGTATCTGTTTTATAGGTGCTATCAATGAATGGAATTAGCTCTTCGGCCAAAAAGCGGGAAAATTTAATATTTCCGGTATATTGTAAAGCCCTGCGGTTGTTTTGCAGATTTGAAGGGTCACGGGGATCGATGAAAACAACAATAACAGGAGATATATTACCCGAAAAAATCAGATTATCTAAAACAATAAGCATGGCCCCCATTCTGTCATCGGCATACTCTTGGCCATCAGTTACATACATTACTGGTACATGTGTCAGATGATCATAGCCTGTTGGTAAATAAACCCTGAACTGAACATTATATCCGAGATTTTCAGGTTTGCTGGTAATAATGACATTTTCACCCAATGTCCCACGGGTAACACCATTTATAAGGATAGTTTCCATAGGAAATTCCCAGAGGGGCATCCGGAGTTCGGAATTAGGACCAAAACCACTGTATTGTACCAGGGGGTTAGCCGGGTCGAGTATCCATGAACCGTTTACCACCAGTTTATAATCGAGCCGGGCATCTGACGGATAAGAATGGGTAATATACCATATACCGGTATTTCCGAACTGAACACCTGAGTAGCCATCGGTTGCAGGGTTCCATCGGTTAAAATCGCCAGCCCAACTTACCGATGTTACATTGCCTTCATATAAAAACAGAACCGAATCGCCGCTGATAAAAGGAACCTGCCTGTTTTTTTTCAAACTATCCCAAAGCTCTGCTGATTCTGATTTTTGCTGTTCAGTGCCAGGCAAAGCAGCAATCTTTTCAAAGGTGTTTTTTAACTCGCCTACCGATTTGAATTCTTTATAAAAATGATATTCAAGCTCAGGAATATTTTCGTCCTGGCATGAAAATAATAAAAACGGAAGTAGTAAGATTGACCATGCAGATTGCTTCATATCATTTTTTTTTGATTTATCAAAAATCAAACCAGCTCAGCAATGATGGTTTTGCCTCCAACAGATTTATCACCCGGACTGACGTTGATTTTTGCATTCAGCGGCAATAACAGGTCGACCCTTGAACCAAATTTAATAAAACCCATTTCAGAACCTTGCTTAACCTCATGTCCTTCAGTTGTATAGGTTTCAATGCGTCGGGCTACAGCACCGGCAATCTGCCGTAATAATATTTCCGCTTTTGATGGTGTCTCGACCACGATCGTAGTTCTTTCATTATCGGCTGATGATTTGGGAAGCCATGCCACAAGAAATTTTCCCGGATGATACCTGAAATATTTTATAACTCCATTTACCGGGAACCAATTAATATGAACATTCCAGACCGACATAAAGACAGAAACCTGAATTCTCTCATCATTAAAATATTCTGTATCAACACATTTTTCGACAACCACAATTTTTCCATCAGCGGGGGAAACCACCAGATGGTCATCTGTTATCATTTTCCGTCGGGGAATACGGAAAAAAGCCATTACAAAAGCCAGTGCCGGCAGAGAGGCAATAAAAAATATCCAAAATAGAAAGGGGTGAAGAAAATAAGCCAAAGTACAGATTGACAATAATATAATAAATGAAACAATGACAATTTTATAACCTGCTTTGTGTATCACTCTCATTATAAGTTATTTTTAAACAATAAACTGCAAATATAAATAAATCATGGGAGATGATATAAAAATACCATCAAACCTATCTAAAATTCCGCCATGTCCTGGCAGAATTTTTCCTGAATCTTTGGTTCCGAGGCTTCTTTTAAACATTGATTCAATCAGATCGCCAAGGGTACCAAATACCGAAATAATCAGGGCAATGGCCAGCCAGTCAACTGCATGCAATAATCCCGACCATGATGCATAAAACCAGGCTACCGGTAAGGTTAACAAAATACCTCCTAAAAAACCTTCCCATGATTTTTTGGGTGAAATGCGTTCAAATAAACGTTTTTTTCCTATTGTCACACCTACAAGATAAGCACAAGAGTCAAATACCCACATCAATATAAAAATCCCAAGCAACAGGTATGGATTGTAATGCATTTGATTTCCGGAAGTATAAACAAAAGCATGAAAAAAAGAAAAAGGAAGTGCAATGTAAATCATACCGGTTATTGTGTAAGCAATATTGGCAAAGGGTTTTCGTCTGTTCCGGAAAAGTTCGGCAATGAAAATAAAAAATATAAATGGTAATAAAAGGATGAAACTTTTTATTTCCAGTTTTTGAATCATTATCAGCCAGCTAAGGAAAAACAAAGCCAACCCGCCTGCAATTCCTAAAAAAACCTGGGCTGAAGTCCGTTCAAGTTTAGCAAGACGGTAAAACTCGAGCATAGATAGAAAGATAACCAATCCGGAAAATAATAAGTAAGTATATTGCCCAAGCAGCAATGAAGCCACAACCAGAATAACAAAAAGGGAACCTGTAATGGTTCTGATTAAAAAATTATTCACGATTCAAGATTATTAAGTAAGTATTTTGCCCTGATAACATGTTCAGCTTTTACAAAGATTTCCTGTTCGCCAATCACCAGGTACGATGAATCCTGTTTATTGATAATTACTGCTTCAATATCATGCTGGTCGAGTATGGATTTTGCTATTTCAGCAACATATGATTTTTGGGTAGTAAATATACAGATCCAGTCTTTTTCCATGATATTGGTTTATTACCAATGATAAACTTATATCGTATTACTTTTTTTATTCATTATTTTGAGGAGGTAATGCATCAGCCATTTTCTCTTCAGGTGGTTCATTGGTTTTTAAGCCTGTTTGATATTTCCGTTTACCAAAAATTGCTTCTACATCTTCACTGAAAATGACTTCGCGTTCAAGCAGAATTTGAGCTAGTTTTTCAAGTCCTTCCCTGTTTTCGCGAAGAATTTGTTTGGCCCTTTCATAAGCTTTTTCAATAAGCTGGCTCACTTCCTGGTCAATTATTACAGCAGTGTTTTCGCTATAAGGTTTATTAAAAGCATATTCTGTTTGGCCTGATGAGTCATAAAAACTGACATTTCCGATTTTTTTGCTCATACCAAAATAAACTACCTGTGCATAAGCTTGTTTGGTTACTTTTTCAAGATCGTTGAGTGCACCGGTTGATATTTTTCCAAAAACAATTTCTTCAGCAGCCCTTCCGCCGAGTGTGGCAGTAAGCTCATCAAACAATTGTTCGGTGGTGGTTATCTGTCTTTCATCGGGCAAATACCAGGCGGCACCTAATGCCTGACCACGTGGAATAATGGTAACTTTAATCAGTGGATTTGCATGTTCAACCATCCATGAAATGGTAGCATGCCCGGCTTCGTGATAGGCAATGGTTTTCTTTTCGATCAGTGAAATGATTTTATTTTTTTTCTCCAGCCCGCCAACTATCCGGTCAATGGCATCTAAAAAATCCTGTTTTTCTACCTGTTGTTTACCTTTTCTGGCTGCTATTAATGCTGCCTCGTTACATACGTTTGCAATATCGGCACCGCTGAAACCAGGTGTTTGTTTTCCAAGAAATTCCGGAGTTACATCGGCGGCCAGTTTTTTAAGTGGACGAAGGTGAACTTTAAAAATTTCGGCCCTGCCATTTATATCAGGAAGTTCAACGTGAATCTGTCGGTCGAAACGGCCAGCCCTGAGTAAAGCCCTGTCAAGGATATCGGCCCTGTTGGTTGCAGCCATGATGATGACCCCTGAATTGGTTTCAAAACCATCCATTTCGGTAAGTAATTGATTCAATGTGTTTTCACGCTCATCATTGGCTCCGAAATTTGGGTTTTTTCCACGGGCACGGCCAATGGCATCAATTTCATCGATAAAAATAATGCAAGGTGCTTTTTCTTTGGCCTGCCTGAAAAGATCGCGTACCCTTGAAGCACCAACTCCAACAAACATTTCAACAAAATCTGATCCCGACATGGAAAAGAAAGGTACATGGGCTTCGCCTGCTACCGCTTTGGCCAATAATGTTTTACCTGTTCCCGGAGGTCCTACAAGCAATACACCTTTCGGAATTTTTCCTCCCAGTTCGGTGTATTTCTGTGGATTTTTTAGAAAATCAACAATTTCCATGATCTCAACCTTGGCTTCATCAAGTCCTGCAACGTCTTTAAAATCTGTTTTTGTTTCTGACGATTCTTTATCAAAAATTTTGGCTTTTGATTTTCCGATGCTGAAAATCTGGCTTCCGGGCCCGTTTGGACCATTAAGCCGGCGGAAAATAAAAATCCAGATGATTACCAACAGGGCAATGGGTAATAAATACCCGATAATATTTCCGATGGTATTGTCTTCGCGTTCGTATTTTACAGTTATTTTGTGATTATCTTCCAGGTTTGCCTGGGCTTTTTCGAGCTGTTCTTCAAATCTTTCCACTGAACCAATGGTGAAAAAATAATGCGGCCCTTTTTTCTGGGTCTTGTTTTGTATTTCTTTGTATTTCTGTGTCGATAGTTTTTCTGCCCTGATATATATTTCGGCACGTTCGTGGTTTACGATTACAACTTTTTCAACATCGCCCGGTTGCAACATTTCTTTTTCAAATTTCATCCAGGTTGTTTCCTGCGGTTCTCCACCTGAATAAAAATACTGAATTCCAAAAAACCCCAGCAAAATCAACGCATATATCCAATATATACTGAACCTGGGTTTGTTACCTTTTATAAACGGTTTGTTGCCAAAAGGATTTGATGGTTGCTTGTCTTTTATATCTTTTTCGTTTTCTTTTTGTTCCATATATGTTTGAAAGATATTTTAGTCAAATGAATAAGTTTTTAAAATCCCATCGGCCCATAAATCTTCAAGCCGGTATAATTGTCTGTATGGTTCAAGAAAAACGTGTACAATAATATCGGCATAATCAATTAAAATCCATTGCGAATTTTCAAATCCTTCGGAATGAAATGGCGTTTCTCCGGTTTTTTCTTTCATCTTTTCTTCTACATGATGGGCAATTGCATCGGTTTGGGTTGTCGAGTCGCCATGACAAATAACAAAATAATCAAATATGCTTTGATTGATACCGGTAAGGTCAATACTGACAATATTTTTTCCTTTTTTATCATCTATGGCATCGATAATGATATTCAAACGGTCAGAAACCGAAATTGTTGATTGGGATTTAACTTTTACTTTCCTGATACGTTTTTTAGCTTCCTGTACTGCTGTTTTTGTTTGTTCCATTCAAAAGTTTAAATTTATTTTGCTGCAAAAGTAATCATTTTAAAGTAAATCAAACTGATATCAAAAAATAAGCCAAACCGTTTGGACTAAAATTATTTTTTCTAATCAAGTTGTTGATATTTAGTAAAATAATGAATAATTTCTATTTTAATACATACGAAAACATGCCATAATGTCAAAATTTTCGTTTTTTATTCTGATATTTCAATAATACAAATGCATGGCAAAGATATATCGTTTTAACCAGGTAACATCAACCAGTGATTATCTTAAGAAATTAATAAACGAAGATAAGGCATCCGACAGGGACATTGTAACAGCTGCTTACCAGACACAAGGACGTGGTCAGCATGGAAATTCATGGTTCAGCGATAGGGATAAAAATTTGCTGTTCAGTATGATGATTAAATCAGGTACGCTTGCTGCCGAAAAGCAGTTTATGCTTTCCAAAACAATCAGCCTGGCAATTTACGATGCTTTTTTAATGCACCATGTCGATCTTAAAATAAAATGGCCAAACGACATTTATTTCAAGGAAAATAAACTTGGTGGCATTTTGATAGAAAATTTTTTTTCCGGAAGTCTGTGGGATTATTCAATTGCCGGTATTGGCTTAAATATTAATCAGGAATCTTTTCCGACAAACCTGCCTAACCCTGTTTCGTTGTACCAGATTACCGGCAAACATTATAATAGCGATGAAATTTTGGTTGATTTATCCCAAAAGATTGAAATCCGGTTAAGGCAATTATTTGGCGGGCATTTTGATGAAATTGACCGTGATTATGAAAAGCATTTATTGTTTTTTGGCGAAAACAGGAAGTTTGTTACCAATTCAGGAGAGCTAACAGGTTGCATTTCAAAAGTTTTTAGTGACGGGAAAATCGAAATTACCGGAACAGGACATAAAAAATATTATTATTATTTTAAGGAAATTGCTTTTCGGTTTTAAACTATTGATAATTAATTTTTTCGATTTTTTTTATTATTTCATCGGCAAAATTGCCCAGTGGTGCTTTTGCCAGCGAAACCAAAAATGGATTCAGCATAGCCATCAATTGTAATTTAACCCGCGATGATTCATTTTCAGCCGGTTCGATAAAAAAGGAAAGAAGAAACTGAAAAGGAACATGCTCATCGCCTGAAAATTTAACCAGGTGAGGAGGATTTTTTTCAACCATTTTTATTCCGAATTTGCCGATCTGTGAAATAGTAAAAGTGCAATGATTTTCATCGGCGACAATATTTGAAATTTGATTTTCGGGCAGGTATCTGATAAAATTCCTCATATCGGAAAGATGAAGAAAAATTTTATCGCATTGTGCCGGGATAATTCCGGATATTTTTTCTATTTCCATAAATTATTAAATTATTTGGCCCAGGTGTCAGGATTGTTTTTCCATTGTTTTAAAGTAAGTAAGTCATTTTGACTGATATATCCTTGTTCAATGGCGGTTTCGAGTAAAACAGAATAACCCGCAAGTGTGTGAAGCCTGACATTGGCTTTGGAGAAGTTTTCAGAAGCAGTTTTAAGTTCGTAAGTAAAAATGGCTGACATTCCAAGCACTTCAGAGCCAGCATTGCAGATAGCCTCAACCGCTTTCAGACTGCTACCACCGGTAGAAATCAAATCTTCAATCACTACCACCGGCAATCCAGGTAAAAGTTCACCCTCAATGGTATTTTCAAGGCCATGACCTTTAGGTGATGAACGTACATAAACAAACGGAAGATTTAATGCCTGTGCAACGAGAATCCCATGAGCGATAGCTCCTGTTGCCACGCCGGCAATAAGACGGGCAGAAGGGTAATTTTTTTTTATTACTTCAACAAATGCATCACGGATAAAATTTCTTACATTTGGAAAAGATAATGTTTTACGGTTATCGCAATAAATTGGTGATTTTATTCCCGATGCCCATGTAAAAGGACTTGACGGAGACAATTTTATTGCATTAATTTGTAATAATAAACCAGATATGATTTTTGCTGTAACATTTTCATCCATAATCGTGCATGTATAAAATATATTTTGGCTCTAATATGGTATTAATTACCGATAAAACCAAGTGGGATGAATATTTCACAGATGGCCTGCTTCTTTATTGCACCGATTTAATGTGTTTTACAACCATGTGTTCATTGATTGAAAAGAGCAAGGCATTAAGAAAAGTATATTTTATTGGCGAAAATACTGAATCAACCTTTGAAATGGTAAAAAAAAATTTTAAAGTGGTTGAATCGGCCGGGGGGCTTGTAAAAAACAGCAAAGGTGAATATCTTGCCATAAAACGAAGGGGAAAATGGGATCTGCCTAAAGGGAAAATTGAATCATTTGAGCAATGCCACGATGCTGCTATTCGCGAAACTTATGAAGAAACCGGTCTGTTACCCCTTGATATTATTTCAATTCTTCCACCCACATATCATGTGTATTGGGAAGACGGCAAACATATTTTAAAGAAAACCTTCTGGTATGAAATGCTTTACCAGGGGATGGATGAACCGATTCCACAGGAACAGGAAGGAATTACTGCCGTAAAATGGTTAAAACGTGATGAATTTAAAATTGTAACCGATAATACCTTTCACTCGGTTTTGGATGTACTAAGATCGGCAAAGTTGATATAACTGGTTACCTTGATTTTTTAAATACGTTAAAAAAATAATATTCAAAATTTTCATTTGGCCCGGGAGCCGGGCTTAACTCAATTAAACCGGAAGGAGAAAGAAGGTAATACGTTGGGTAAGATTTTATCTGGTAGTCAGTTTTAACTTTATCGGGATTCAAGCATGTGAACAGCGTCCATTTATATTGTTCAGACTTGAATAACCGGGCAAGATTATCATAGTTTTTATCAAGGCAAACCGTAATTATTTCGAGTTTATCGGAGTGATTACGGTAAATTCTTTTCAAAGCATCGTAATCGAGATTGCAGGCATAACTTTTTGAGTGGACAAAATTAAGATATACAAATTTATTCTTAAATTCATTAAACTGATGTTTATGCCCATCAATATCGATAAGGTCAATTTCGGGAGCTGCATTTCCGGGCTTTAATTTTGAAACTTTTATTTTTACTTGTTTTGCTATTTTAAGCAAAGCATCATTTTTAGTCAGCAGGATCAGAGAATCGAGGGTTAGAAATAGATTGGCCCGGATAAATTCGTCCTTGTAAAAAGCATCATGCAGGCCTTTTATCATGACCAGCCTTCTGAGGGTATCATTGGCTAATGAAAGATTTTGGGCAAGAGTGCGATCGATGCATGTCGGGCATTTTGCCATGTTAATATCCTGAATCAAAGGCCATCCTTCGTTGGTGGCGACATAACCCGAGAAATAATTATCAAAAACACGGTTAAAAAAATCCATAAAAGCAGGATTTTGATATAAAACGGGTTTATTCAACAGGTATTCGTAGGTAACAAATTTATTATCGCGCTGATAAGCGATAAAGCGCAATAAGGCATATTTATAGGTTCTGTATTTTTCAAAAAATGGATCAGGATAACCGGCAAACAATTTTTCAATATTGGCAATGGCAGTATCAACCACACTTTTTCGCGATAACATTATGATATTGAGAAAATACTGCTGAAGGAAATCATCATATAAAAAATCAAATTTTCTGATGTTGAAATTTAACGAAGTGCTGTCTTTTGGCTCAATGCCCATAAAAATTTCTTCTTTTTCAAAAAAAGGATTTAATTCATCAGCAATCTCCAGCGTTTTTTTGGGAGGCAAAACAACCTGGTATTCTTTATTAGGTTCGGCATAAAGCGATGTGATAAAAGCATCCAGATCAATATAAATGTAGGTGATTTCATTTACATCAAACACACAGCGGAAATACCCGTTTGAATCGACCTGAAATATAGCCAATTGGATAACATTATGGGTGATATAATCAGCATATGTGTTTATTGCCAAATCCCTGCCGGCGTATTGCGGTGCATGGCCTGAAATCGTAACAGGTTTTGCATCAGACAGATATGGAACCAGAAAAGCAAAACAAATAAAGATATTGCAGAAAATTTTATTCCAGACGATACTCATTGACTTTCATTTGAGAGGGAACAAACTGGCTGACATCACCACCGTGGACATAAATTTCACGGACTATGGTTGAATTAACCGGTGTAAATTCAGGGGTAGTGAGCAGGAAAACCGATTCTATTTCTCTGGCCATGTATTTATTCATCTGGGCTATGGCTCGTTCATATTCAAAATCAGCAGCAGTGCGCAAACCACGTAAAATGTAACGCGCTTTTTTTTCCCGGCAGAATTCAACGGTAAGGGTTTCAAATGCAGCAACTTCAATTTTTGGATTTCCGGCAAATACCTGGCTAATCCACTCTATTCTTTTCTGAAGTGGAAAAAGTCCTGGTTTGGTAGTGTTGTATCCAATGGCAATAACAATTTTATCGAACAAAGGTAATGCCCTGTTGACAATTGATTCGTGCCCAATGGTAAATGGATCGAACGAACCCGGAAATAAAGCTATTTTTTCCATTTTTTTATGATTTAAATTGAAAATGGCCCTTCCAAAATTACAGATAATGCTTTACAATACAAAAAATGAAAAAATTCAGTGGCAATATTTCTCTTTCGTATGAATGCTACAGGTTGAAATTATTGTGATAAAATCATCAGCTCACGCAACGAATTGGCATTGGGATTCATCTATAATAAACAGTTGTCATGAAACCCGGTTATTTTATGAAAAACAAATACTTCAGGTCATTTTTATCATCTTATAATTCCTTGATTATATCTTTGATATCGTTCCTTGGTTTTGCCGGAGCCTGCCAGATGGTGGCCGATGAATACGGGCCTCCGCCATCAGAGTATGGGACACCGTATGCCAGGTTTATTGTTAAAGGCACTGTCTCTTCGGTTAGAAATCCATTGCAAGGCATCAGGGTAGTCATGGAAAATGATACTACTGTTTCTGATTCGTCAGGAAAATACCAGGTTTCAGCAATCAGACCTGCAGAAATTCAAAATTTTTTACTGAAGTTTGAAGATATTGACGGACAGCAAAATGGTTTGTACAAGCCGCTCGATACAGTCGCTGAATTTACCAACCCCATATTCAATGGAGGAAATGGATACTGGGATCAGGGTGAAGTGGAAAAGGAAATGGATATCAACTTAATTCCTCAAAAAAATGACGGTGCTGAAAATCCCTTTTAAAAAGCAGGTTGCACTCAGGTTGTTCAATGTTTACCGTAATAATGAAACCAGGTTGCACCGTCTTAATTACCTGATGTGGGAATGTACATTGCGTTGTAATCTAAGCTGTCTGCACTGTGGAAGCGATTGTAAAAAAGATGCTTCGGTCAGCGATATGCCTGTCAGTGATTTTTTAAAGGTTATTGACCAGATAACTCCTATTGTTGAACCCGGTAAAACAATGATTGTGTTTACCGGAGGAGAACCTTTACTGCGCAACGATCTTGAAACAGCTGGCTACGAACTATATAAACGTGGTTTCCCCTGGGGGTTGGTAACCAATGGACTTCTTCTTCAGAAAGGCAGGTTGGAGTCACTTATGAACAGTGGTTTAAGGTCGGTTACTGTAAGTCTTGATGGCCTTGAAAAATCGCACAACTGGCTCAGGGGTAATGACAAGAGTTTTAAAAGCGCGCTGCATGCTTTAGAATTGTTATCATGTACGGATGGAATACGTTACGATGTTGTCAGTTGTATTTCTCAAAAGAATTTTGAAGAAATTGAAGCTTTACGCGAATTACTGATCCGTTTAAAAATTAGTGACTGGCGTATTTTTACGATTTTCCCTACAGGTAGAGCAAAACATAACAAAATACTACAGCTTAATGCTGTACAGTTCACAAAACTTTTTGAATTTATTGTAAAAACAAGAGAAACAGGTAAAATAAACCTGTCATACGGATGCGAAGGTTTTTTGGGCAATTATGAAGGGGCGGTGCGCGATCACTTTTTCTTTTGCCGTGCCGGAATTAATATTGGTTCTGTGCTGGCTGACGGATCAATTTCTGCTTGTCCCAACCTGCGGAATAATTTTATTCAGGGAAATATTTACCATGATGATTTTGCGGAAATCTGGGAAAACAAATTCCGTCTTTTCCGCGAGCGCAGCTGGACAAAAATAGGGATTTGCGCCAATTGCCGGTTTTATAAATACTGCCTGGGCAATGGACTTCATCTGCGGAATGAAAAAACCGGAGAGTTGATGTTTTGCCATCTTAACCGCATCAGGGAAGGAGAAGTGGCCATCCAGCAACGATTATAAAAGGAGAATAAAAATCCCGGATTTTTAAGTAAAAACCCGGGATTTACAACTTTTGGTCTGATTTTTCTATTTATAAGGATTTATACCCATATTGTAAAAAATAAACGACCACACATCAGCAAATTCTTCAATTTGTTTTGAAGTGGGCATACCACCACCATGTCCGGCTTTTGATTCAATACGTATCATAACCGGGTTTTTGCCTTTATATTTTTCCTGGAGTGTAGCAATATATTTGAATGAATGTGCCGGAACTACCCTGTCGTCATGGTCGGCTGTGGTTACAAGCACTGCAGGATATTCAACATTTTCTTTAATAGTATGAACCGGCGAGTAACTTAACAGGTTTTTAAACTGTACAGAGTCATCGCTTGTTCCATAATCGCCAGCCCATGCCCATCCTATCGTAAATTTGTGATAACGAAGCATATCCATAACTCCCACCATTGGAATAGCTACCCTGAAAAGATCGGGACGCTGGTTAATCACTGCTCCAACCAGTAAACCTCCGTTTGAGCCGCCTTTGAGCGCAAGAAATTTTGAACAGGTATATTTATTTTCTATCAGGTATTCGGCAGCTGCTATACAATCGTCAAACACATTTTGCTTGTTGAGTTTTGTGCCTGCCTGGTGCCAGTCTTCGCCATATTCGCCACCACCCCTTAGGTTGGCTACTGCAAAAATGCCGCCATTTTCGAGCCAAACCATTCGCCTTGGTGTAAATGCCGGTGTTAGGCTAACATTAAATCCGCCATAACCATAAAGCAATGTTGGATTTTTGCCATTTCGTTCCATGCCTTTTTTATAAAACAGGAACATGGGAATTTTTGTACCATCTTTGCTGGTATAGAATACCTGTTCGGTGATATAATCGTCAATATTGAACGGAACTTCTGTTTTGATATAAATTTCTGATTTTTTCTGGTCGAGATTGTATTTATAAATAACCGGCGGAATGGTATATGAAGTAAATGTATAAAAAGCAACCGGATCATTTTTTTTGCCGCTTAGTCCGCCGCAGGTTCCAATGCCTGGCAAATCAAGATTATAATCGAATGTGCCGTCGAAATTGTGAATCTGGATCAGTGACCGTGCATCTTTCATATATGAAAGCACCAGTTTATCGGCAGCAACCGATGCACCACGGAGCACATTTTCGGTTTGTGGAACAAGATCGGTCCGTTTTCCGGTTTTCAGATCAAATTTTATCAGTTTATATCGGGGAGCATCGTGGTTGGTGATGATGATAATTTGATCGTTAAAATTATCAATCACGCTATAATCAAAATCAAAACCTTCATATATGGTAATAAATTTACTGTTGGGCTGGCTGGTTGATTTAATCATTAATAAATTTCCACTTGTACCTTCCGATGCAGACAGGATGAGGTATTTCTGGTCTTCTGTTGTGCCAGCTCCATAATTCCTCAATGCATGCTGCGGGTCGCTGTAGATGAGTTTATCATCTTTTTGCAAAGTACCTATTTTGTGATAATAAACTTTATGAAATTTATTGGCTGCCGATAGTTCTTCGCCTTTTTTGGGTTTATCATAAGCACTGTAATAAATACCGTCATTGTACCACGAAAGTCCGCTGAATTTAACCCATTCGATGTGGTCGGGCAGATCTTTTCCGGTTGCGATATCGCGGAAAAATATTTCGTTCCAGTCTGAGCCACTGCGTGCTATACTGTAAGCCAGATATTTACCATCTTTTGAAGGTGAAATATCGGCCAGTGCAACGGTGCCATCTTCGCTCAGGGTATTCGGATCAAGCAGAATACGTGATTCTCCACCCAGTGAATCCTGGATATACAAGACACTTTGATTCTGTAAGCCATTGTTTTTGAAGTAAAAATAATGTTCACCTTCTTTAAAGGGGGATGAATAACGGGGATAATTCCATAATTCTGTGATTCGTTGTTTGAGTTTTTCCCTGAACGGAATTTTTTCGAGATATGCGAAAGTTACTTTATTTTGTTCGACTACCCACGCTTCGGTTTCGGGCGAAGTATCGTTTTCGAGCCAGCGGTAGGGGTCAGGGACCTTGGTGCCAAAATAAGTATCTACAGTATCAACTTTTGCCGTTACAGGATAATCGGGCCTTACATGCATATTGCACGAAAAAAGGCCAGCCAGACTTGCCATAAGTACAATTTTTTTCATGGGTTCATTAATTTTTAAAGGTTTTGTAAATGTGTTGTTTTTTAAAAGAGAAACCAACATATTGCAAAAACCCGATAGCAATTAAGGTTAATACAAATGCTAATTTCATGGTTTTAAGTTAATAACCCCCCAAAGCTACATTTTTTTTAAATAATAACGAGGGTACTGTTGCATTTTTTGACGGGTTGTTACCTGTTGAAACAGTTCTTGAAATCGGTGTAAAATTTTATCAGATCATTAATAAATGTTTTTTAATGAGTTATTTAAAATCCAATTTCAATATAATAAAATTTTATAGCTTTGTCATTCTTTTTAAGTTTTATGGACTACGAATTATTCACCTTAAAAAATGGCATCAGGGTTATTCATAAACATGTCAGCTCTCCGGTGGCTCATGTTGGTATGGTTATCAATACCGGCTCGCGCGATGAAGATGAAAATGAGCATGGTATGGCGCATTTTATTGAGCATGTTATATTTAAGGGCACCCGGCACCGTAAAGCTTACCATATCATCAGCCGTATTGAAGATGTTGGTGGTGAAATTGATGCCTATACCACTAAAGAAGAAACGGTAGTTCATGCCTCTTTTTTAAAAGAATATTATGACCGGACACTGGAATTGCTTTACGATATTGTTTTTCAATCGGTTTTTCCTGAGAAGGAAATTGCCAAAGAAAAAGAGGTGATTCTTGATGAGATCAATTCATATAAAGACAGTCCGGGTGAACTTATTTTCGACGATTTTGAAGACCTGGTTTTTCAGAATCACCCGCTTGGACGTAATATTCTCGGGTCACCAAAGTCAGTTTCAGGATTTAAGCGTCAGAGTATTATACATTTTATACAACAGAAATATCATACCAATCAGATGGTGATCTGTTCTGTCGGAAATATCCAATTCAGACAACTTTGCCGTTATGTTGAGAAACATTTTGGTTTGGTAACACCAAAATTCCGTGTCAACGGGCGAAAGCCATTTACCAGTTTTGTGCCAATAACCAAAGAGATAAAGAAAAAAACTTACCAGACTCATTATATAATGGGTACTATTGGGTTCAGACTCAAGGATGAAAGGCGTACAACGCTTGCACTTTTAAATGATATACTGGGAGGTCCCGGGATGAATTCAAGGTTAAATATTGCCTTGCGCGAAAAACACGGTCTTACCTATAATATCGAATCGTTTTATTCTTCTTATTCAGATACCGGCATTACTGGAATTTATTTTGGAACCGATTTTGAAAATATAGGCAGGTGCGAAAAAATTATCCGGCGCCAGCTTCATCTTATGCAAACACAAAAAATGGGCATTTTACAGCTTGAAAGGGCTAAACGTCAATTAATAGGGCAGATAGCGATTTCCTCAGAAAATAACAGTGCCTTAATGCTCACCCTTGGAAAAAGCCTTCTGGCTTTTGATAAAGTGGATTCAATTGAAGAAATTGTTGCCCGAATCAGGGCAGTGAAGGCAGATGATGTACTTGAGATTGCCAACCTGGTATGGGATCCGTTAAATATTTCCAGGCTTATTTATTATTGATATGCAACGTTTTGAAGATTCACTTGAAGATTATATTCTGCGTTTTACCAGTCCTGAAAATCCTGTATTATATGAGCTTTACCGTGAAACTTATCTCACCGCCCTGAGGCCTGATATGGTTTCGGGTCATTTGCAGGGGAAAATTATTGAAATGCTATGCCGGATGATACAACCCGGGAGGGTACTTGAAATAGGAACTTATACCGGGTATGCCACCATTTGCCTTGCAATAGGAAGTGGTAAAAATGCCATCATTCATACCATAGAGCCAAATGATGAAATTCTTGAAACAGCCCACAGATATTTTCAGAAATCCGGTGTTGAAAACCAGATAATTCAGCATATAGGTAAAGCTCAAAAAATAATTCCTGCCATTAATATTTTATTCGATTTGATTTTTATTGATGGTGATAAAAGGGAGTATCCTGAATATTATGAAGTAGCCCGGAATTTTTTACGGCCAGGTGGTTTCATTATTGCCGATAACGTGTTGTGGTGGGGCAAAATAAATGAAAAGGCCGATCCTAAAGATTCTTTTACCCAGGGCATTCAGAAATTTAATGAATTGGTTGCTGCTGATTCTGATTTTGAACGGGTTTTGCTTCCTGTTCGCGATGGACTCATGTTAATTCAAAAAAAAACATAACAATCAATACTGATTTATATTGACGTTTTCAGGTTTTTTTTCTTATCAGGTTTTTACATGCTTTAAAATTTATATTGAATTCCAACCCAGAAAGTAGTGCTTTCAAGGGCTGGTGTTCCATCCGATAGGTCAGCTCCGCCGGCATTGCTGTTCATAGGATATAAATTCCTTTGGCCCAATAAATTGATGACAGATAAATTTCCGGAGAAATGATCAGTAAATTTAAACAGGGAACTTAAATTTACCAGGTGGTTTCCTTTAACTTTTTGATCCTGAGGTGAAATCCAATTATAATAATATACATAATTAATGCCTAAAGCAAAATGATTTGTAATATCGCCAACCAGGTTCAGTCTTGTTACATTTTCGGGAAAAGCTTTAAAATTGTCATTGCTGGTGATATACATACTTGCGCGTTGCTGTTTATCGGCATAAAGCAATCTGACGATTGATTGGCTAAGGCTGGCAGTAAATTTGTCTGATTTGAAATGGAGCATCGCTTCAAAACCGCCCTGATGAATATTCCCTTCGGTATTTTTAAAATACCAGTATCCATTCCAGTCCCCATGAATATCTGATCCGACATCGGGAATGATATAGCTTTTCCTGTTAGTGACCGGATCGGCATAGTAATCAGCTTCAGAATTATAGTAAGTTCCGGGGGTCCAGATTACTCCAACATCAATGACGTTTTGAATGATATTATAAAATCCAACACAGGTAAATGTAATTTTTTGGGTCGGCTCATAGGTTAAAGAAAGTTCAAAACTATGCATGGTTTCAGGCAGGGTTTTATCAACATCATTATAAACATCAGGTTTAATAATGTAAATGGAAACAGAATCTGTTGCATCAGCAGTAGAAATATCTGCCACTTTTATATTATCGAACTGATGAATATTGGCACCGGCAATTTTTGTAAAATTTTCCTCGCGTAATAATCCATCTGATTTATAACCACCGGCATAATGAACGCCAACCGCACCTCTGAACCCCGATTGGTACGAAATTCTCATCCGTATTTTTTCAGAGGCATTCAACAGCAAACCTATTCTTGGCGAAATATTAGTTCCCCAGAACGGATGTCTGTCGTAACGTAATGCACCAAAAAGATCTATTTTTTTGCCAATAGTTTGAAAATCTTCCAGAAAAATACTCATCACATTTAAATTATCTTCATAACCCCATATTTTATTTTTGTTAGCTGAAAACAGGTAGTTTGAATAATTTTTTATGGAAGCAGAATCGAGTACATTGTTAATGAAGTTGTTACCTTCAAAGTTTTGTTTTCCGAATTCAAAATGCCTGAATTCAATTCCGGCAGCCAACCTGTTTCCGTCGACCAGTTGATCAAAATTGCCGACTATTTTTCCGCCTATTCTGTCTTCCCGGGTTCCTCCCATGGTATAACCCTTGACCGAATAAAGTGCAAAATCGTCAATAGCTCCATCGATAGAGGTTTTTATTGAAATTTTGTCATTGAATGTCAGTTTGTGCTGTAACCCTACAGCCATCAGGTTTTGAGAAGCCTGGTTACGATCGCGGTAAAAATTATACAAATCTCTTTTCTGGCCGGCATAAAGAAGGTTGACCTGGAAATTTTCGTAATCAAAAGAACCGATGATATTATTATTGGTAGATTTTTTAATCCGTGTACCGATATCAAAAATAGATCCCCCATCAAAACCTTCATTTTTTTTATCTTTTGCCCAGCCTTCATTCCTGATTATTTGTCCGTTATATTCATTGAAAGCAAGTTGTAAATAACCATTGAATTTTTGTTCTTTGAAAAAAGCTTCAGCACTGATTCCGTTAAAATCATTCAAACCTTTGAATAACTGAACATTGTTTTGGGTACCTGGTATTTCATCTTTGTATTTCCCTGATTTTGTGATAATATTGATAACACCCAGCAATGCCCCTTGTCCTAAAGTAACCGATCCTGGTCCACGGATGATTTCAATTTTTTCGATATAGCTGAAATTTGTACTGCTCAGTATAGTAGCTGGTGGGCCCCAGAACCATTCAGTATTCATACTCTGGCCATTTATCAGTAGCATGACTTTTGAATTATTGTCGGGAGCCAATCCGCGAAAACCGGCAATTACATCATCCTGATCTTCAACTACAAAAAATCCAGGAACATAAATCATAATGGCATCATTCAATGTTCTGGCTCCACTGAGTTCAAGTTGTTGCCTTGAGATGGTGAAAACCGAAACCGGTTGCTGTTTTATGTCTGAAACAACGTTTGAAGCTATGGTTACCTGTAGCAACTCATCAAGTGAAAACTCAAATAATCTTGTTGTGTCGTTTTCCTGGGCAAAAAGGCCTGAATACAACATTAAAATAAAGGTTAAAACTATTAATCCGGCAGCTTTCATAATACAACGTATTAAAATTCAACACAAACCAATAAATAATTCCTTGATGTAAGGTATAAAAAATTTGGTATCGAACAAATTTTTTGCTGATAATCAACCCGGATTTATAAAAAGCTTATTGATTCGTTATTATATTATGGAATATTTTCAAGGATTCAGCGATCAAAAAAAAAGCCATAACCTTTTGGGGCTATGGCTGATACTTATAAAATACAAATTTTAATAGTCGGGATAATAATAAGTTTTACCTTCGTAATTACGCAGAACAACCTTATTGTCTTCCACCCCTTTGTAATAATCGGGCAGGATTGGAATTTTGCCACCACCGCCAGGTGCATCAATTACATAGGTTGGAATGGCATAACCGGTGGTATGACCTCTCAAACCCTCAATAATTTCCAGCCCTTTCGAAACAGGAGTTCTGAAGTGAGCCGAACCGAGAATAGGATCGCACTGGTACAAATAATAAGGCCTTACCCTGATAGATAACAATTTATGCATCAAAGTTTTCATCGTTTCCACGTTATCGTTAATCCCTTTCAGCAGTACAGTCTGGCTACCTAAGGGTATCCCTGCATTTGCAAGCCTTTCGCAAGCCTGCTTCACTTCGGGAGTAATTTCATCGGGATGTGTGAAGTGGATACTGAGATAAAGCGGATGGTATTTTTTCAGAATTGATGTCAGTTGCCTGGTTATGCGCTGAGGTAAAACAGCAGGAACTTTAGTGCCGATTCTGATAATCTGAATATGTTCAATAGCGCGTAGTTTTGATAACAGGTATTCGATATGGGTATCGGGCATGGTAAGCGGGTCGCCGCCTGAAATCAATACATCGCGGATTTCGGAATGTTGCCTGATATAATCAATAGCCTCTGTCCATGAATCAATACCAAAATGGCATTTATCTTTTGCAACCATGTGTGAACGGGTGCAATAGCGGCAATAGGTTGAGCAAAATCCTGTAACAAGAAAAAGAGCCCTGTCGGGATACCTGTGTACAAGGTTTGGAACCGGGCTGTCATGTCCTTCCGAAAGTGGGTCGCTGGCTTCGCCGGGCGATACAATAAATTCATCGAAAACAGGTACAACCGATTTCCTGATGGCCTGATCAGCATTGTATTTATCAATCAGACTGGCATAATACGGAGTGATGCGAACCGGTAATGCATCAGTTGTAACATTGTTAGGTTTTACCTCGTTGTTTGATAAGTAAATAACCTGACTTAGCTGAGAGAGGCTTGTAAAACTGTTTTTTATCTGCCAGTGCCAGCTATCCCAGTCTTTATCGGGTATATTGGGGTAAAATCTTTGCCTGAAGGCTTGTGTACGGGGATTGATGGAAATTTTTTCTGTTGGGTTTGAAATACCAACAGACTGAAAACACTCCGTTTCGTTTTCACTGCTTGGGTCCAGAGGAGGCTCTTCATCCTCGCTGATTTCTATCTGGACAGGAACAAATTGTTTATTTTCCATGAAATAATGACAAAGTTTAAATATTAATAATCAATATTTTAAAAACTAACTTGGTTTTTCATAAATAAAGACGCAATAATACAACTATTTTTATTTTCAATACAAACCAATTGGCGTGTTTTTTTCGCTCATTTTCAAAAGATTTATCAACCGTTTTTGGTTAATAACTTCGTTATCAGGTTTATTTATATTTAATGATGGGAGTTTTTAACACCTATATATTGAATGAAAATATGTGCTAAAATATTCATAATAAATGTTTTATAATTAATATTTTAAGTTATATTTTTTATATAAAAAAGCGTAAAATTCAACGATGATATGATATCTGGTAAATTTTTGTACCATACCCTGCCCAAATACCCAATCCTCCTTTGATGTTTGATTTGATGGTAACAAGGGTTGAAGCAAACGGGTTGTTGTTTTTTGTCATTTCTTCCTGAACACTTTGCCAGAAACGGAAAGTAAGTGAATCAACCGTACTGAATTTAAGCCTGACAGTGTCATTGACATTAAAATAAATCATGTCTTCATGAAACAATGGATTTTCATTCCCTTTATAAACAGGCAGCAAAGTGTACTGTCCGTTAAAAAGCTGATCGGAGAGATTAGGAATGTAGGCCGGAACATAATGATTGTCAATGCCATTACGCCTTGCCGATATGCGGTAGTAGTTTTTTTCAGAGGGCTTGTCATTGAATGCAATCCATAAAGTCAGCAAGGTATCGTTATGTTGCAATGGCTCAAACCAGATGCTATCGAGAGATGTGACACCGGGAATTTTTGTTGTAGCTGTAAGTTTATGACCGGCATATTCCACTTTAAGTTCATAAATTTTTCCTTCTTTCCCTCTTATCAGATTGCTCACATAAATATAAGGAGGGAAAAAATTCTCATCATGGGTAAGCATCAGAATTTCGGAAACCGAATCACAGTTTACAGTAACTTTTGCAGTTGTCAACATGAGTTGCCTGATAGCAACCGAATCAATTTCTTCGAAAAACGGGGCACTGAATGTCAGGATAACCCTGGCGGGCTGGTTTGGCTCAATCCAACCGTCGACCACAATTTTTTTCTGATAGGGCGGTGGTTCAAATCCGTATTCACAACCTTGTATGATCAGAATCCATAAAAAATAATGCAGATATTTAAGCATTTCTTTAAAATTTAAAATTCCACGAAACAGAAGGCATAACGGGAAACAAGGCAATTTTTTTCACCTCAATTTTTAATTCATACTGATCAAGGTCGCCCTGTGGAACGAAAAATAAATAAAATGGATTGGCCCTGTTATATACGTTATATACTGAAAAATTCCATGATGATTCGAAACGTCCTGTTTTATTTACTTTATATTCTGCCGAAAGGTTTAAGCGATGAAAAGGTGGCATACGGTAGCTGTTAATTGTATTATAATCATTTACAATGATTCCTTGCACCATATAACGGCCTGCAGGCAGGTTTACGGCATTTCCGGTTGAATAGACCCAAAAGGCAGATAATTCCCATGATTTGGAAGGTTGATAGGAAATGTTGATGGAAAAATCATGCGTACGGTCGTATTTTGCCGGGTAAGCCTTGCCGTTGTTTAAATCAGGGAAAACCCTGATTGACTTTGACAGGGTATATGAACTTTGTATCGAAAAAGGTCCGGCATTTTTCTGCATCCCAATTTCCATACCAAAAGCATGTCCATCGCCGGTTACCAGGTTTTTTTCGAATCGGGTATTATCATATTGCATCAACAGGCTGTTGGTATATTCAACCTGGTTTTGAAAATATTTGTAAAATATTTCAAATGAACAGGATGCCTGTTTTTGTAAACCATCGTAAAAATAACCTGCTGTAACCTGATGGCATTTTTCGGGAGGAGTCTCGCTGGTAGCCGGGAACCAGATATCTGAAGGAAACGATACCGAACCAATGGTGATCAGATGCATAACCTGGCTGTTTTGACTATACGAGAATTTCAATGATTTATTTTCAGTACTTTTATACGATGCTGAAAACCTGGGCTCATAAGTGAAATAACGGGAAAAAATATGATAATAACCGTAATGAAGCGTATCTGTATTATTTCCGTTTTGATCGAAAGTTGTCAAATCTGCAGGCCCGGTTTGAAAATAAAGATTAAGGCGTAATCCCCCGTTTAAATTCCATCTGTCGGAAGCTGCAAACTCATCATTTATAAAGACGGTATTACATAAAGCATGATAACTGATAGTATTTTCGTAACCCGAAGAAAATATTTTTGCTTTGACTTGGGTGGGTATAATCTGATGTACAGTGCTTTCAAAGCCTGTTTTAATATAGTGTTCCGGTTTTTCGAAATCAACAATTGCCTTGAAAAAATAATCACCTACGGTTGATTGGATATTGGCTTTGTAAGGAAAAAAACTGGCATCGAGCCCGAAATGATATTGGGAAAAACCGGCAATACAATTTACTGAGGCTTGGTTTGCAATAAAATTCCATCGAAGAGAACCGGCCATATTGCCCCATGTAATCAGGCTTTGAAATTTGACCGCTTCCTGTTTTTGAGAAAAACCATCTTCTCCGGTGTAAAAATCTAAAAATAACCGGTGATGTTCATTCAAACGGTAATTAATCTTAAAAAAAAGATCATAAAAATAATACCGGCTTTGTTTCAGAAATTTTTTATTTTGAGATTTTGATCTGTTATTCAACCAAAATACGGGTTCAAGATATGACCTTCTGAACGATGCCTGTAAACTCAGGCTTTCCGAAAAAGGAATATGGGCATACAATTTTGAATGAATTAATCCAATACTTCCCTTCCATGCTGTTTTATCAGGAACCTGATTTAAGGTATTAATTTGTATTACCGATGAGGTTCGGCCACCCAATGATGCCGGGAAGACACCTTTATACAACGTGGCATCCCTGATGATATCGGTATTGAAAACGGAATAAATTCCAAGCAGGTGTGATGGATTATATATAGGCAGGTAATCAAGAAAAACAAGGTTTTCGCCCGGACCACCACCCCTTACATGCAATGCATGGTCACCTTCACCACCTGCCTGGACTCCGGGTAATGTACGTAAAACTGCAATAATATCACTTTCGCCCATAAATTGTGGCAACTGCTTAATTTCTTTTGAAGTAAGTCTTGATTTTCCCGAAACCGGATCAGTGAGCTGTTGCTGGCGGTTTTGACCTGCAATGGTTACTTCACTTACCTGTTGATGCTGTTGTTCAACATATATAACCATATCGCCGGATGCAGGAATACGGATATTTTCTTTTTTGGTAATAATATTGATATGCCTGACTTCAATTTTATATTTTCCTGCCTCCAGGGTGATATTGAAATGACCTGCAGAATCGGTTACCGATCCCGACTTGCTTTTCATTTCAACAACTGTCGCACCATAAAGCGGAATACTGTCGGGCAACTGGATGACAATCCCTTTTAAGGTATAAAAAGTCTGTGCAACAGCTCCCGAACAGGAGAAAAAAAATAAAACAATCAACCCGGTTTTAAAAAACCTAATCATTTAAAAAAATAAATTGTATCAAATGTAATGCAAATTAAGGTTTTCAGGCGTATCAGTTTAAAATACGGCTTTTGCCACCCTTCGTACCGTATCGCCAGCACCAAGGGTGTAAAAATGTAAAACCGGCACCCCTTTTGATTTCAGGTCGTTTGACTGGTTGATGCACCATTCAACGCCTACATCTGCTACTTCTTTATTGGTTTTGCATTTCCTGATTTCTCTGGCAAGATCTTCAGGGATATCAACTTTGAAAATCTGGGGCAGTATGGTAAGCTGATCGAGCAGGGCTATGGGTTTTAAACCAGGAATGATTGGAACATGTATGCCTTTATTCCTGCATTTCTCAATAAAATCGAAATAAACACGGTTATCAAAAAACATTTGCGTCACGATATAATCAGCACCGGCATCCACTTTTTCTTTTAAAAACTGCAGGTCACTGTCCATATTGGGAGCCTGATAATGTTTTTCGGGATATCCGGCCACACCAACTGAAAATCTGGTTGGAACCGGATTTTTTAAATCTTCATCCAGGTATTTTCCCTTGTTCATATCTACAATCTGCCTGACAAGGTCAACAGCATAATGATGTCCATCGGGTTCGGGCATAAAAACCAATTCATTCCTGTTTGGATCGCCACGTAAAGCAAGCAAATTATGAATTCCCAGAAAAGAGAAATCAATCAGTGCATTTTCGGTTTCAGTTTTAGTAAATCCTCCGCAGGTGATATGAGGCACCACCAATACGTTATACCGGTGTTTAATAGCTCCGGCAAGGGCAACTGTTCCCGGCCGTTTACGAATAGTTTTCCTTGTAAACTGACCGGTTGGCAGCTGCTTGAATTCAACCTCATCTTTATGATAGGTAATATTAATAAATGAAGGGTTAAAGTCGACCAGCGGATCAATCACATCATAAATTTTATCAATTGAGTTCCCTTTAAGCGGGGGAACTATTTCTATCGAAAACAAGGTTTTTTTTGTTTCTTTAATCAGGTCAATGACATATCCTTCATTACTCATAATCATGATGTTTGTTGTAACCGTTTGTGTTTATGTTTTATTATGCAATAATATGACAAAATTATAAAACCAGTGCATTTTGATCATTTCATTTTTATATAAATACTTATAAAATTTTATGTCTTAAAAATCTATCAGAATTATTTAATGCCTCATAACCAAAACAGATCAGCTTAATTCGGGTTTTGTACTGATATTGAATTGATAAAGAAATATTTTTGTAGGTTAAGTATTCTTTATATTTTTACTGATCTATGGGTACTTTTTTATTCGATAAGGTGGTTTTTGGGCCGGTAAGCAGCCGGAGGCTTGGCATATCGCTGGGTATTAATTTGTTACCGATCAACAGCAAATTATGTAGTTTCAATTGTATTTACTGTGAATGTGGTTTTAATCAGAAAACCCATACACCACCCGAATTGCCTACGCGGGAAGATGTAAAAAAGCTGCTTGCCATGTATTTCGATAAAAACAGTCAGAAAGAAAAGCCCATTGATGTTATTACATTTGCAGGAAACGGCGAACCTACACTGCATCCCGATTTTGCAGGCATTATATCCGACACCATTGATTTAAGAAATCATTATGCACCCTCTGTTAAAATTGCCGTTCTGAGTAATGCTACACGAATCCATATCAATGATGTTTTTCTGGCACTGTCAAGGGTTGATGAAAATATCCTGAAACTTGATTCTGCCAATCCCCAGACCATTGCATTGCTTAATTGTCCCCAGGGAGATTTTAATCTTGACCATATCATATTGCATTTGAAAAGGTTCGACAATCTAATTATTCAAACCCTTTTTATCAAAGGCCAGTACCATGGGAAATTTTTTGATAATTCTTCGGAAAACGAGTTAAAAGCCTGGTTAAAATTAATTATCAGTATCAATCCGCAGAAAGTAATGATTTATACTTTTGCCCGTGATACAGCGGCCCGGGGGCTTGAAAAAATTGACAATGACAGGTTATTATACATTGCCGGCCTGGTTGAAAAAGCTGGTATAAAAACACTGGTATCTGCTTGAAAATATAACATTTAACAGAAAGGATACAATAATGTCATCTGAAAATATTTTAATTTGCCCGTTGGGGTGGGGTTTAGGCCATGCTTCAAGGATGACATCTATTGGCTGGCGTTACTTAAATGCCGGAAAATCAGTTACATTTGCAGGAAATGAAAATGTTATCCGGTTTATTAAAGCCGAATTGCCCAATGCAAAAACAATTATTTTTAAAGGTTATTCGCCGGTAATACCAAGCCAGAAATGGTTAATACCTGTCATGGCATTACTTCAACTGCCTGTATGGCTGATCATTATTTTATGGGAACATGCTAAACTCAATAAACTGTTAAAAAACAATCATTTTGACCTTGTTATATCAGATAACCGTCCGGGATTATATTCGCATAGGGCAACCTGCATATATGTAACCCACCAACTTAACATTCAGATGCCATCATCGTTGCTCATTTTTCAGCGACCTGTTAATGCCATGCATCGTTATTTTATAAAAAAATTTAATGAATGCTGGATTCCTGACGATCCGTCGGTTAATTTATCAGGAATTCTGTCGCTTGATTTTAAAACCATAAAAAATTTAAAATATACAGGGATTTTAAGCAGGTTTGAGATTCCGGTAAATTCGGTGATGACATCGCCGGCAGTAGATATCATAGTAATAGCTTCGGGGACTGAACCGCAGCGCAGTATTTATATCGGTTTGTTGACGCAGGTACTTTCAAAAATGCCGTTAAAATCAATCATCTTTACCGGGAAGTTTCAGCAGCAAATTGATTTTTCAAATACCAATGTTATGGTAATGCCATATACTACTGCAGCAACAATGAAGAGTTATTTACTTAATACAAAATTAATTATTGCCCGATCAGGATATTCCACCCTGATGGATCTGTTCATCCTTCATCAAAAAGCCCTTTTAATACCAACTCCAGGACAATCAGAGCAGGAATACCTTGCACAAAGAATGAACCAGGTTTTTGGATACCCGGTTTTGGTTCAGGACCAGTATTTTAAAGAACGGCTTAGAATATTTATCGAAAACCATTTTAATATAAAGTCCTGAATTTTAAGAATGTGAATCGGGACAAAACGTGGTTTTATGATATTGAACATTAAAATAAACATTTAAAATCATTTTATCATCTGATGGGTTTATGAATCAAATTGTTGGCAATTGATACTTATTTGATGACATTTGCCCAAAATATTATGCAGGTGAAAAACCCGGTCATTCTTATAGCAGACGACGAACAGGTGAATGTTTTTTTACTGGCCCAGTTGCTACGCAGCACCAACTATAACATAGTTGCTGCCGGCGATGGAGGGAAAGCCCTTGAAATAGCAATTAAAGAACACCCCGATGTTGTTTTGCTTGATATTATGATGCCCGAAATGGATGGTTTTGAAGTATTGCATAAAATAAAAACCCATGCTGAAATAAAGCATACTCCTGTCATTATGGTTTCGGCCAAAACCGAATTCACCGATATTGAGAAAGCTATTTCATTAGGTGCCATGGATTATATGACCAAACCTGTAAACAGCAGCCGTTTAATAAGCCTGGTCAAAAATATTATTGATGTCAGAAATCAATAATATTTACCGGAAATACTGTCTTTTTTTAAAAACCACATTTGCCATATCATTTTACCTTGAAAGAAAGCTGATTTTTTAATTTTACTTATTATATTTGGATTCTGGGATCATGTAATTTGAATTAACAGAAAATTAAAAAATATTGCTATGAAAAATCTTCCAATTGGTCAGAAATTGGCTTTAGGCTTTGCCACGGTTATTATTACTTTCCTGCTGGCCTCTGTTTATCAGATTTATCAGGTAGTTAACCTTGGGAAAATTCAGGACATGGGAGCCGAACAATCCATCAATGCCCTTAATGCTACAAAAGGTGAAAGTTTGATTTATAAATTATTCGCAGTGGCTTCTTCAGCATTAATGGATGATGATGTTCAGACAATTAAGAACAACTGGGGAAAAATGAAATCAGATATTGAACAGGAAATCAGCAACATCGAAACTATATCAATCACCGACGAAGAACGAACGAGTTATGAATCAGCCAGGAACAGTTTAAAAAATATTTATTCCACTTTCGAAAACAAAATACTACCCGAAAAACAAGGATCAAACGATAAATCAACCATAGGTGGGTATATCAAAACAATCCTGTCTGAGGTGGAAAATGTGAGCAAAGAAATGAATGTGATTGTTCAGTCGCACGAAATTCAGCAATATGATGCAGACCGTGTTTTTGACCGACGCAAAGGATCTATCATTACGGTTTCTGTTATTGTTTTAATATTGGTGATAATCAATGCTTTGGTATTTACAATGTTTATGATTAACCTGATAGCCAAACCTGTAAGCCGCAGCGTTGAATTTGCTGAAAAAGTTACCAAAGGTGATCTGACTGCCAGCCTTGAAATTCAACAACAGGACGAAATTGGAAAACTCATTAAATCGCTCAATGAAATGAACCGTAAGCTGAATGAAATTATTACTGAAATTATTGGAAGCAGCGATAATATCAGTTCATCAAGTGCACAACTGAATAAAGCATCACAACAGTTATCGGAAGGAGCAACCGAACAAGCCAGCGCAGCCGAGGAAGTTTCATCGGCTATGGAAGAAATGGCAAGCAACATACAGCAAAATACCGACAATGCACAGCAAACCGATAAAATTTCCTTATCGGCGGTAGAAACTTTAAAACAGCTTGTAAATTCCTCCTCAGAAAGTACCAATGCGGTTATGGAAATTGCCAATAAAATTAACATCATCAACGAAATAGCACGGCAAACCAATATCCTTGCGTTGAATGCTGCCGTCGAAGCAGCCCGTGCCGGTGAACATGGCAAGGGTTTTGCAGTGGTTGCAGCCGAAGTACGTAAACTTGCCGAAAGAAGCCAGATTGCTGCCGTCGAAATTGAAAATCTTTCGAAACGAAGTGTTATTGCCACACAAAATGCTTCACAACAATTAGAAAAACTGGTTCCCGAAATTGAACGTACAGCCAAACTGGTTCAGGAAATAGCTGCTGCCAGCATAGAACAGGCAACAGGAGCCAACCAGGTAAATAATGCTATTCAGCAACTTAACAATGTAACCCAGCAAAATGCAGCTGCTGCAGAACAAATGGCAACCAGCTCAACCGAATTATCTGACAGGGCAAATCAGATGAAAGAAATCATTGGTTTTTTCAAAATAGATAATAAAACAAAAACCCATGCAATGCCTGCATTTGCAGAACATAAAACCGAAAGACCTCAGCATCTGGTAAAACCCGTTAAAGCCGTAAAACCTGCTGCTGTAAAACAAAAACCCGATAAAAATACCATGGCAAAAACTGTTGTTCATCCAATAGCTAAACATTCTGAAAAACCTGCCAAGGGTTTTACTTTAAATATGGGAAATGAAGATTTAAGTGATAAGGATTTTGAAAGATTTTAATATTAAACAGTTCTGATATGAATACGGAAAAATTAATGGCACACCTCACCTTTGAACTCGACAAAGAACTGTTTGCCATCAATGTTGAAAAAGTGATTAGTATTCTCGAAATGAGTCATATCACTAAAATTCCCAATGCCCCTTCGTACCTGAAAGGGGTGATCAATCTGAGGGGAAAAGTTTTACCGGTCGTAAGCGGGCGGATAAAAATGGGTATGCCACCCAAAGAACCTGACAGGCAAACATCAATCATTGTTTTATCCATCTGGCTCGATGATAAAGAGGTAAATGTAGGACTGATGGTGGATTCAGTGCATTCAGTTATTGAAATTTTACCCGAATCGGTTTTGCCTTCGCCCAGCATTGGCGATAAATTCAAAACAGATTTTATAATCGGTATATTTAATTACAGCAATGCTGCCATTGAAAAATCAAAAACCGACGAAGATTTTCTGACCGGCAACATTACCATTACCAAAGCATCGAAAGAAGACGAAAACAGGTTGATTATGATACTCGATATTGATAAGATTTTTTCAACCACCGAGATTATCAGCCTGAGCCAACATAACGAAACTTCAGAAAAAATAAACTTATAAAATTTAAGCCACATATTCGTTGAAAAGATGCAGTATGTGGCTTTTTTATTGAATCACACAATTATTAAATATATGATTATCAAGTGTTTAATTTTATTAGTCGCTGTATTAATATGCCCGTTCAGGTTTTTGCATGGGCAGGAAAACAAAGATCAGAAAAAATGGGAAACGCAGTTAACTGGTTTTATAAGGGCTGATTTCTGGTACGATTCCCGTGTTGTCAAAGGCGTCAGGGAGGATCTTGTCCTTTTTTATCCCGAAAATATAGTCCCCGATGCTACAGGAATCGATTTGAACGACAGGGGAAACCTTCATGCTTTACTTGCTTTCAGCAGGTTGTCGTATAAAATTACCGGAACGGAAGCTTTCGGAGCAAAAACCACCGGATTGCTCGAGGCCGATTTTACCGGTGCATCAAACAGCGGGCTGAATGAATTCAGGCTTCGTCATGCCTGCGTAAATTTTGACTGGTCAAAAACCAATTTGCTGATAGGCCAGTTCTGGCACCCCATGTTTGTTACAGAAGTTTACCCCGATGTGCTGGCACTCAATACCGGATCGCCATTTCAACCCTTTATCCGCAATCCACAAATTACATTAACCTATAAACCAGCTGAATATATTAAAATCATTTTTTCTGCACTTACCCAAAGAGATAATGCTTCATCGGGGCCAAACAACCCATCGCCGGAATATATCAGAAATGCTGCTTTCCCAAACCTCCATGTACAAACCCAGGCAAAATTTATGCATCATATTTTCGGGGCAGGTTTCGATTACAAAAGGATACAACCAAGGACGAAAACGGATTCGGGCTATATGACCAATGAAATTTTATCTTCTTATGCCCTGATGGCTTATTATAAGTACAAAAATGAAAAACTGACCATTAAAACAAAAATGATTTACGGGCAAAACCTGTCAGAACATCTTCTTCTTGGAGGTTATGCAGTAAAAGACCGTGACCCTGTAACCGCAAAGGAAACTTATACTCCTCATAATCATTTATTTACTTGGATTAACTGTTCTTATGGCCAGCAATATATTCCTTCATTTTTTGCCGGGTATATTAAAAACTATGGGACAACCGGCAACAATACAGGAGTTTATTATTCTTTGTTTCAGACCGATGTAAATATTGATCACATGTACCGGATTGCCCCAATGTTTTCGGTTGTTGAAAATAATGTAAAATTTTCAGCCGAGGTGGAATATACCGTTGCTGCTTTTGGTACACCCGATAAAAACGACCACGGTAAAGTTAAAAACACTTCAGACAGGGTAAATACAAGAATTTTACTTTCAATGATTTATAGTTTTTAAGTTCACTGCATAAAGGCCATTGTATTTTTTGCTTTTTAGAGGGCAGGTATTTTTCAAATTCACAAAGTTTTAGCAATTTTACCGGATTAATTGATTTCAGTTTATTTGTGACCATGCAAAAGTTTTTTCAAGCCGTTTCGTGGATTTTTCACCCGGTGCTGATGCCTTCGGCGGGTGTTATCATGTTGCTCAATGCCGGTATATATCTCGATCTGATGTCGTTTGAAGGAAAAAGAGCCGTTTTTTTAATTATTTTTTCAACTACCTTTCTTTTCCCGATGAGTGTCATCCCGTTTTTAATACATCAGCGGATGATAAAAAATATTACCATGAAAACCATAGAAGAGCGGATTTTACCATTTTTTATTACGGCTGCTTTTTATGTCTTTGGGCTGTTTCTTCTTTCACGGCTCAATTCTCCGGCTTTGCTGATAAACTTTATGATGGGTGCAGCGATATGTGTTTTTATTATATTGATAATCAGTTTAAAATGGAAAATCAGCGCCCATATGACAGGGCTGGGAGGCGTTTCAGGAATGCTGTCGGCAGTATCATTGTTGTATATGGGACAGGTTAACCTGATGCTGATGGTTATTATTTTAATTTCGGGATTAACAGCCACAAGCCGCTTATTTTCTGATGATCATACACCTTTGCAGGTGGGTGCAGGATTTTTGACCGGATTTGTTGTTATGTTTGGCAGTTTTGCTTTTTATTGAGCAAAACCCAGTGAAGCCACACTCACTTTAACCCCTTTCACATTCAGCAAGACCTGCAAGCAGGCTTCGAGGGTTGCACCTGTGGTTATAACATCGTCAATCAGTAAAATATGTTTGTTTTCTATTTCTCCCGATTGTTGCACCGCAAATAATGTTTCAACATTTGTCCATCTGTCAAAACGCGATTTTTTTGTTTGTGTTTCTGAGGCTGCTGAACGGATAAATGCTGTTGTATTGACAGGTTTTTTACTTATTTCTGAGATTCCCCGGCAAATGATTTCACTCTGGTTATAGCCACGTTTTCTGAGTCGTTTTTTATGCAACGGAACCGGAATCAGCAGGTCAATATCATCAAACCAATGGTCATGTTCAAGGTCGCCGGCAAAATATTTTCCCAGTAAAACCCCGATATCGATGTTGCCCGAATATTTGAGCTGGTGAATCAGTTTCCGGTAACGGCTGCCATGGGTATAATAAAAGAATGCTGCTGCTTTTTCAACCCTGACACGTCCCCAGAAAACCTGTTCCAGGGCATTGTCTTTCTGCCGGTGGAAATAAGTGCGGGGAATTTCATAATAACAGTGTGAACAGATTAAATGTTCGCCAGTAACAAGAAGTCTGCTGCAAACCTGGCAAACAGGCGGGTAAAATAATTCAAGGAAATCTTTTATAAACATGATCCGGATAATCAAAGTGTAGGATAAAAGGCGTCTTTCATATGGGAAATTCGTTTTTTTTCACCCTCAACAATTACAGTTACAATATCAAACCTTACTTCAGATGTCAAATGTTTTGCGGTTATATAGGCATCAGCGGCCTGAATGAGTAATTTTTGTTTTTTGCGGGTAACCGATTCCTGCGGGGAAATATATTCCGAAACGCGTGTTTTTACTTCGACAATTACAATAAAACGCCCGTCAGCAGCAATAATATCAATTTCGGCATGGCCTCTCCGCCAGTTGGTTTCTAGTATTTTGTATCCTTCATGGATTAGATATTCCAGGGCGGCTTCCTCCCCCTTTTTCCCAAGTTCGTTATGTTCAGCCATAATGCATGTTGTTTACGGTTGCATAAAAGTTAACGAGCATGCGTCAGGAGTGATTTTCAGACGGGCTTTTCTACCCATAATCAATGGATAATTGTCGTCAATATGTCCGGCAGGGAAATCAAATCCGTACGGAAACGTATAAGTGTCCACCACATGGTGAATAATTTCAAAAGCATGTTGGCCAAATGGTATGGCATTGTCTTTCATATCAGTCATTGCTCCACATAGTAAACCTGATAAATTTTTCAATAGATTTCCGGTTTTGAGGTTCATCATCATCCGGTCAATATGGTATAAATATTCATCAATATCTTCAATAAAGAGAATTTTATCACGGGTATCGATATCAAGGGGTGTTCCCCTGAGGCTATAAATCATTGAAAGATTACCGCCTGTAAGCTGACCGGTCGTTTCTCCGGATTTATTCAATGGGTTTGATCGAAAAGCATAATCAGGAATTTTTCCTTCAAGTGTCTGTATCATCATTTCAAATGATTTACCGGAATTTTCCTGTGTAAAGTTTACCGGCATGGCGCAATGCAATGTCTCGCAACGCATGAATTTATTGATGAATGAATGAAATACGGTAATATCGCTAAATCCGGCAATCCATTTTGGATATCTTTTAAAACGGGTAAAATTCAGTGCGTTGACAATCCGGACAGAGCCATAGCCACCCCTGGCACACAAAATCACTTTTATTTCTTTATTATCAAGCATTTGTTGAAAATCGGCTGCACGTTCCTGGTCGGTTCCCGAAAACTGGTGGTGTTCGCCAAAAAGGTTTTTACCTGTAATAACTTTATAACCAATATTTTCAATTTTTTTTATTACTGGCAGTATTTCCTTTTCAGAAATTTTACGTGCCGGAGCCACCAGGCCTATTTTGTCGCCCGGTTTCAGAAACGGAGGAGTAAACAGGGAGCTTTGTTTCATAGTCAGGTTTAGTAGTGATTTGAAAATTTGTATTTTAATCCTGTTTCAAAAATACATTTTAAAATGGGAAATGACTGGCTGGTATCAAGATAATTGTTTATTCTTTTATTGCTCTGAATTTATAACCCTGTGCTGTAAAGTATTCAAGCATAGCCGGGAGTGCAAAGTACAGATTCTGGCTTGCCTTTACCGAATCGTGAAATACCACCACCGATCCGGGTTTGACATTTTCAATCACATTGTTGTAACAGGTTGTTTTTGAAATACCAGTATCATAATCCCGGCTTAACACATCCCACATCACGATTTTGAATTTTTTACGCAGGTTTGTGAGCTGAAAATGGGTTATTTTTCCGTAAGGTGGCCTGAAAAGTTTTGCATTAAGATAGGTCTGCCCCAGCTCAATATCATCAAAATATTCCTTATTGGCAGTTTTCCATCCGTTTAAATGGCTATAGGTATGGTTGCCGATTTTATGACCAAGCTTTTTAATACGCTCAAAAATTTCGGGATATCGTTCTGCATTTTTGCCCAGGCAAAAAAAGGTAGCTTTGGCATGAAATTTTAATAAAGTGTCTAATACCCAGGGTGTAACAATTGGTGTTGGTCCATCATCAAAAGTCAGGTAAAGTACTTTTCTGTTGGTGCTGAATTTCCAGTGAACCCCGGGAAAAACACTCCTTACAACTCCTGGCGGCCGGACAAATGCCATATAAAAATTTTTGCCAAAAATAACTGATTTAGCCGAAATGTAAATTAATATTTTATGCACTGCTTCATTATTTTTGAATAATCCGGATTTTTAACCAGAAAAATGATTGGCTGATATTTGCAATCAAAAGCCCAATAAAATACTTTGGTTTTAATACATTAACAATCAGCGAAAAAAAAGAATCCAGGATGGATGTTTTTTTGGCAATGCCTTAGAGTTTTATTGAACCTCTTATTGGGAAAGTCTGCAACAGTTTCGTATATTTGTAAAGTATAATGCTTCATTATACGAACCTGATTTACGAAAGAACCAAAAAGAATTAATAATGATGAGATTAACACTTTTATTGGTATATACTTTTACATCGGTATGGGTATATTCACAGCAGGCAAAAAATACCAAACCGGTTGCCGGCAGTAATGATCATTTAATAATGTCGGTGGTCTGGTACCAGCAATCAGCCGAAATGAGGGCAGTTTATTACCAGTGTTACAATTATGCACGGATGATGTTTGACCAGAAAATGGCTGAATTGAGAGAACTGGAAAGAGGGCCAAAAGCAGTGATTGTTGATATTGACGAAACTGTTCTGGACAACAGTCCTTTTGAAGCAAAATGTATTGAAAAAGGACAAAGTTACAGCAAGGAATTCTGGAAAGAATGGACTTCGAAGAGTGCAGCCAAAGCATTGCCCGGAAGTGTCGAATTTCTGAATCATGTAGCCGAAAACCAGGTTGAGGTATTTTATATTTCAAACCGTTATGAAGATGAAAGAGAAATTACGATTAACAACCTGAAAATGCATGGTTTTCCGTTTGCCGATGAAAAACACCTTTTACTGCGAAGAGAAACATCGGATAAGACGGACCGACGGACATACATAGCTTCACAATACAGAATTTTATTGCTTGTTGGCGATCAGCTTTCCGATTTTGATGCCATTTTTGATAAACGGGGCGATGACGCTGGTTTTCTGTTGGTTGATAAAAATCAGGAAAAATTCGGCCCGGAATTTATTATTCTGCCTAACCCGATGTATGGTGACTGGGAGCGTTATATTTACCGCAATACTGAAAAACCCGATTATAAGCAAAAAATCAATCTGCTTAAAAAAAGCCTGAAATCGTTTTAAAATAAATCTGGTAATAGAAAAAAATCTTTTCAGCTCGTCATTTGAGCCCTTATCCGCCCGAGAATATACCGGACTTCGCGCACCTGTTCGTTGATGACATCGAGACGTTTTCCTGAAAGACTGATTTTTTTAGCAATGGTATCTATTTCCGGTTCACCGGCTATATCATAACCCATGCTTAGCTGGTTAAGGGCATTATAAAGTTTTTTAAGCATAGCTATGTAATTGTCAAGCTCATTTTCCTGCTGAATATTTGATAACAACTGAATAAGGCTTTTAAGGGAATATTTTTGTTCGGCAACACGGTTAATAATTTCAATTTCAGGATTTTTATACATATTGAGGGTAATATAGAGCGATTCGATCCATCCACCCAGCATGATATAGGCGGCAATATTCTGACGTTCGTTGCCTTTCAGATAAATATCGGCTGATCGGAAAGCATCGTTGGCAACAGAAAGGACTGAATCCTTGTCGGTTATATTTTTTTCGATATTGGCTGTAGTGAATGAAACCACATCGCGCGGAATGCCGAGCTGTTGCGAAAGCTGTTGAATACAAAAAAGATATTCGAGCGAAACCTGGTCTTGTTTAAACATGCGCAGGTATGAAAAATCGACGCCATATATTCCCAGGTTCAGCGCTACCTGGATGCTGGTATTGTATTTCTCGCGGTTGGAAACCGGGTTGATAAGATCGGATTTATAGTTTGCCCCGATACTGGTAAAAAGCTGCGACATCTCGATGGGTGAATACAAATTGTAAAAAATATAACGGGCTTTTTGAAAATAACCTGTATCTCTTATCATGGTGTCATTCAGACGGGCATCCACTTCGGCAGCTTTTTTAGATTCGTTGGTGGTGCAGCTGCATAAAATGATCAGCACGAAAACAATATTTCTCAATACTTTACCTTGTTTCATCGGTTTTTGTGTACTTTTTTTCAGATATAAACTTACAGAATATATTTGAATTGTTAATGATAAAAATAATGATTCTGTACGCAAAAAAAAAGTATATTTAAAAAAAATTGATTTTTATGGCTGTTGTAAGAATTACCAGGGAATTTAATTTTGAAATGGCACATTCGCTGCCTGGTTACGATGGGCCCTGCCGCAATATACACGGACATTCATACAAATTGTTTGTCACAGTAAAGGGGATTCCTGTTGAAAATGACAATGATGTTAAAAACGGAATGCTGATGGATTTCGGCGATCTGAAAGCTCTGATTCATCAACATATCATTTCCAGGTTTGACCATTGCACCCTTTTCAGCCAGAAAGCATACATCATGAACGAGGAGCCAATTAACCTGCTGTTTAAAAAAACAGAAATTGTACCGTTTCAGCCTACCTGCGAAAATCTTGTCATATATTTTGCCCAGGCAATAATGGAACGGTTACCCCAGGGTGTTTACCTGCATCATTTAAAACTTTACGAAACAGCTACTTCATACGCCGAATGGTATTTATCTGACAATCAATAGACTTTTTATGGAAAACAAAAAGAAACTATTTCTTATCGATGCCTATTCCATCATATACCGGTCATATTTTGCCTTTATCCGAAATCCAAGATATAATTCAAAAGGGCTGAATACCTCATCAATTTATGGTTTTGTCAATGTAATCATCGATATCGTAAAAAACGGTCAACCCGATTACCTTGCCGTAGCATTTGACCTAGGAGGGCTCACTTTCAGGCACCAGTTATACAGCGATTACAAGGCAAACCGGCAGGAGACTCCTGAAGATATCAGGAAATCAATACCTTATATCAGGGAAATGTTAGAAAAGTTTCAGATCAGGGTATTCGAGAAGCAAGGTTTCGAAGCCGACGATATTATCGGGACTTTATCAAAAATGGCTGAAAATGAAGGTTTTGAAGTGTTTATGGTAACACCCGACAAAGATTACTGCCAACTGGTGACCGATGCGGTGAAAATATTCAAACCCAAAAGTTCAGGAGGCGAATATGAAGTTTTGGGTAAGGAAGAAATTCAGAAACGCTTTGAAATTCAATCTCCTGAACAGTTTATCGATATACTTGCCTTAATGGGCGACAGTTCTGACAATATTCCCGGTGCTCCCGGTGTTGGTGAAAAAACAGCCATCAAACTGATTGGCGAATTTCATTCGCTTGACAATATTTATCAGCACCTTGACCATTTAAAAGGAAAAGTGAAAGAAACACTTTCTGCATATAAAGAGCAGGTGTATTTATCGAAAAAACTGGCAGCCATCAAAACAGATATCCCGCTTGAAGTGAACTGGGAATTGCTGAAGACCAGAAACCCGGTAAAACAACAACTGTTACCTCTTTTTGAAGAGCTTGAATTTAAAAGCATAATAAAACGACTATTCGACGAAAACCAGGTTGCTGCCCAGCCTTACCAGACTTCGCTTTTTGATACTCCCGAGAACGGGAGCCAGCCCACCGAAACAACATTTGATGATATTCAATCGGTACCACATCATTATCAACTGGTTGAAGACGAAAAAATGCTTCAGCAGCTCATCGTGGATATTAAAAACACCGGTTACTGCTGCGTTGATACCGAAACAACCAGCCTCGATATTTTTAATGCTTCGCTGGTTGGAATTTCAATTGCAGTGCAGCCTCACGAAGCATTTTTTATCCCCGTGATGCATGGAAAAATTGATCCTGTGATCGATAAAATAAGGCCTGTGCTGGAAGACAAGCAAATACGCAAAATAGGGCAAAACATTAAATTTGATTACCAGGTGCTTAAACAGCATGGTATTGACATGCAGGGATTTGAGTTCGACACCATGATTGCCCATTACCTGCTTCAACCCGAATTGAAACACAACCTCGATTTTCTGGCCGAAACCTGCCTTCAATACCGGAAAATTACCACCGAAAGCCTGATTGGCCCCAAAGGAAAACTGCAATCAAGCATGGATACCGTGCCTGTCAGCCTGATAAAAGACTATGCCTGCGAAGATGCTGACATTACCTTGCAGTTGTACCATTATTTCAGGGATGAGTTCAAAGATAAAAAGCCAGCTTACCTCTTATACCAGGTCGAAATGCCACTCATTGAAGTGCTTGCCGGTATGGAACTGAACGGCGTAATGATTGACAGCATTGCACTTCATGAATATGCCGTTGTTTTGCGGAAAGAAATTATTGAAATTGAGGAAAAAATATATCAAATGGCAGGCTTCAGCTTCAATGTTTCTTCGCCAAAACAATTGGGTGAAGTACTGTTTGACCATCTGAAAATTGACAAACCAGCCGAGCTGACGAAGACCAAACAATACAGCACGTCGGAAGAAACGCTCGAAAAATTGTCGGGAAAACATCCGGTGATAGAATTGATTCTTGAATACAGGGGCTTGAAAAAGCTGCTGAATACTTATGTTGAAGCATTGCCTAAACTGATAAAGCCAAAAACAGGCCGTTTGCATACCTCGTTTAATCAAACCAAAACATCTACAGGGAGGTTAAGTTCTACCAATCCGAATTTGCAGAATATTCCAATCCGCGACGAAAAAGGCCGTGAGATGCGAAAAGCCTTTATTCCTGAAGATGGGTTTTACCTTTTATCGGCCGATTATTCGCAGATTGAGCTTCGCCTGATGGCTCACATGAGTAGCGACACATCGATGATAGAGGCTTTTAACAATGGAAGGGATATTCATGCCGAAACAGCATCGAAAATTTTTAAGGTTGCCCCGGAAGAGGTAAGCAAAGATATGAGGCGAAAGGCAAAAACCGCCAATTTTGGAATTATTTACGGTATTTCGTCGTTCGGACTTTCGCAGCGCCTGAAAATTTCGCGCACAGAAGCCAAAGAGCTGATTGACGGTTATTTTCTTAATTTTCCGGCGGTAAAAGCATATATGGATGCCAGTATTTTGAAGGCCAGGCAGCAGGGATTTGTCGAAACTTTGTTTGGCCGCCGCCGTTACCTGCCTGATATCAATTCGAAAAACGCTAACGTGCGCGGGCTTGCCGAGCGGAATGCCATCAATGCCCCTATACAAGGTTCGGCTGCCGATATCATTAAAATTGCCATGGTGAGTATTTTTAACGAAATGAAAAAACGGCGGATGAAATCACGGATGCTGCTTCAGGTGCACGACGAACTGGTTTTTGAAGCCGAAAAGTCAGAGCTGGATGAATTAATCTCCCTGGTAAAAGATAAAATGGAGAAAGCTGCAAACCTCAAAGTACCACTGATAGCCGATACCGGTTATGGCAATAACTGGCTCGAAGCCCATTAGCCACTGGTTTTCATTGCTCTTTTACGGTCAGTTTCGTTGAGCAGGATTTTACGCATCCGTATGGCCATAGGCGTAACTTCAACATATTCATCTTCCTGGATATATTCAAGCGCTTCTTCGAGGGTAAATTTTTTTGCCGGTGCAATATGCATTTTCTCATCCGACCCCGAAGCCCTCATATTGGTGAGTTTTTTGGTTTTGGTCAGGTTAACAGTGATATCGCCGCTACGTGTATTTTCTCCTACTACCATACCTTCGTAAATTTCTTCAAAAGGTGAAACGAAGAAAGTGCCTCTGTCCTGCAGTTTATCGAGGGCATAGGCAATGGCGGTGCCGGTTTCGAGGCTGATGAGCGAACCGTTGATACGGCCTTCAATATTGCCCTTGTAAGGTTCATAAGCTTTAAAACGGTGCGACATCACGGCTTCGCCCTGGGTAAGGGTAAGCAATACCGAACGCATACCAATAAGCCCGCGCGAGGGGATGTCGAATTCGAGGTGAATGCGGTCGCCTTTGCGTTCCATAATGGTAAGCTGCCCTTTGCGGCGGGTAGCCAGTTCAATGGCTTTGCCCGAAAACTCTTCGGGAAGATCGATAAAAAGCGATTCCATTGGCTCGCATTCAATGCCAGCGATATTTCTGATGATTACTTTAGGCTGACCTACCTGCAGTTCGTAACCCTCACGCCGCATGGTTTCAATCAAAATTGAAAGATGCAGCACACCTCTGCCAAATACTGTAAATGAATCGGCCGATGAGGTGGGTTCAAGCCTGAGTGCCAGGTTTTTTTCCAGTTCCCTTTCAAGGCGTTCTTTCAGGTGCCTTGATGTTACAAATTTTCCGTCGCGTCCATAAAACGGGCTGTTGTTGATGGTAAACAACATGCTCATGGTTGGCTCGTCCACCGAAATAGGGTCGAGTGCTTCAGGGTTTTCAGCATCGGCAATGGTATCGCCGATATCAAAATTTTCAATGCCAACAATGGCGCATATATCACCTGCAGCTACTTTTTTGGTTTTCGTTCGTCCCATTCCCTCAAAGGTGAACAATTCCTTTACCCGCGTCCGGACAACACTTTTATCACGTTTTACCAGCGAAACCATTAAACCCTCGGTAATTTCGCCGCGGTGTACCCTGCCAATAGCAATCCGTCCCACATACGAAGAATAATCGAGCGAGCTGATGAGCATCTGCAAATTTCCGGGACTGACTTTGGGTGCAGGAATATATTCAATAATGGTATCGAGCAAAGGAGTGATATCGCTGGTGGTGGTTTTTGGATTTTTCGACATCCATCCGTTACGGCCCGAACCGTAAAGGGTAGGAAAATTAAGCTGTTCGTCGCTGGCGCCCAGGTTAAACATCAGTTCAAAAACCTGTTCGTTCACTTCTTCGGGACGGCAGTTGGGTTTATCCACTTTATTGATCACCACAATTACTTTATGCCCCATGCTGATGGCTTTTTGCAGCACAAAGCGGGTTTGGGGCATACAGCCTTCAAAAGCATCGACCAGCAGCAGAACCCCGTCGGCCATATTTAAAACGCGTTCTACCTCGCCGCCAAAATCGGCGTGACCAGGGGTGTCGATAATATTGATTTTATGGCTTTTATAAAGAATTGAAATATTTTTTGCCAGGATGGTAATTCCTCTTTCTCTTTCCAGCTCATTACTGTCGAGTATCAATTCGCCCGGCGATTCGTGGTCTTTAAACAAACGGGTCTGAATCATCATTTTGTCAACCAGGGTGGTTTTGCCGTGATCGACATGGGCTATGATGGCGATATTTCTGATTTTTTGTATCATACTGACTAAAAAAATATAGCCTTGTAATTGCTTACAAGGCTGTAGTAGCGGGGACAGGACTCGAACCTGTGACCTTTGGGTTATGAGCCCAACGAGCTACCAACTGCTCCACCCCGCAGTGTTTTTCAGGGTGCAAAGATATAAAAAAAATTAAAAAATACATACGACAGATGTATTTTTTATTTTATTTGTTTTTTGGTGTAATTACCTAAATTTGGTGCAAACTGTAAGCTTTACGGGAACCACCAAAACCATAACCTACACCTACGATGCCACCGGACTGAGGCTGCGCAAAGCATATTATAACGGTACTGCTACCATTACCACTGGTTACAGCAATGGTTTTGTGTACACCAACGGTGCGCTGGAATACATTGGTATGCCCGAAGGGCGTATCGTTCCGGTTACAGGGGGTTACGATTACCAGTACAACCTGACTGACCATCTGGGAAATGTCAGGGAAGTATTTCACCCAAAGAGTGATGGTACCGCTGAACTTTTGCAGGAAAACCATTATTATCCGTTTGGTTTGGAAATGCCGGGTTTGGGTTATGTGAAACAAGCACCTGAAAGCAAATACCGTTTCAACGGCAAAGAACTGCAGGACGAAAACAACCTTTCTATGCTCGATTTTGGCGCCCGTATGTACGACCCGCAAATTGGCAGGTGGTGGAGCGTGGACCCCAGCGCCGAAAAGTTCTACGATATTACCCCGTTCCGCTTTGGCCTTAATAACCCTTTACGATACAATGACCCTAACGGGAGGACCGAAGAGGAAAGGAATCGTGCCATTAATGTGGCAAGAGGAGTTATCGGTACTGCTTACAAATCTGATTTGCCAGATTACAATAGAATTGACCAAAAAATTAAATTAGATTGTTCAGGATTTGTAAGTTATTGTATTACTCAAAATGAAACCATAGGAAATCCTTATGACAATTGGGAAAAAGGTGATGGTGGAGTTGATTGTGTTGTTAAAGGCTCTAATCCAATATCAATAAATGAAATCGTAGATGGAAATCTAATTGTACTTGGTAAAAATTGCGAAGAAAACTGGCATGTTGGTTTTGTAATTAATGTGGTGAAGGAAAATGGTAATGTTACCCAATATGATATTTTACATTCCGAAATGCCATGGAGAAATGGTAAAGGAGGTGGTTTTGTTACAACTTCACATGTTGTAGTTGGTGAAGAAAAAGGGTATGGTTCAAAAGATTATACTCAAAACTTTTATAAATTCGACAACCCGGATACTCCATCTTCAAATAAATCTGATAAAGGTTTAAAACTATGGTGGTCTAAAAAATTAGGACAGCAACATAAGTTAAAAAATTAACGTAAAA